>VFYV01000004.1 GCA_016871395.1 Actinomycetota bacterium | reverse complement strand
CGACGACACACCAACGCTCCCGACAAACGACCGCCCTGTGGGGCGGTCGTCCCAATCGACCAACGACAGCGAGCGGGTGACGGGAATCGAACCCGCATTCTCAGCTTGGGAAGCTGATGTTCTGCCATTGAACTACACCCGCAGACGAAGAGGAGATTACCGGCGGCCGGCCGGGCCGTCACCTGCGGACCGGGTGTCCCCACCCACTACGGTACGAGTCGTGATTCTGTCCGACCACAGTCTTCGAGAGGCTTTCGCGACCGGCCGCATCATCATCGACCCGCTCGACGAGGCAATGATCCAGCCGTCCTCCATCGACGTGCGCCTGCACAACCTGTTCCGGGTGTTCCGTAACCACACCGCCGGCGTCATCGACGTGAAGAAGGACATGACCGGACTCACCGAATTGGTCGAGATTCCCGAGGATGGTGTGTTCATGTTGCATCCCGGCGAGTTCGTCCTGGGCAGCACGCTCGAGCGGGTCGGAGTGCCAAATGACTTGGTGGCGCGCATCGAGGGTAAGAGTTCACTCGGACGTCTCGGTCTGCTCATTCATTCCACCGCGGGCTTCATCGACGCGGGCTTCGACGGACACGTCACCCTCGAGTTGGCCAACGTGGCCAGTCTTCCCATCACGTTGTATCCCGGTATGAAGATCGGCCAAGTCAGCTTCATGCAGATGACCACGGCGGCCGACAAGCCGTACGGGCAGGGCGCGCGAGGGTCGAAGTATCACGGCCAACGTGGCCCGACACCGAGTCGCTACTTCGAGAACTTCGACAAGAGCTGATTCGCTCGGGGTGTCGCGCGTCTCGGGCGCGAGTGCCTCGACCGTACACTCGATGCATGACCGCGTCGCCGTTGCCGATCGAGTTCGTCACCTCGGCGATCGACGCGAAGGTTCTCCCGCCCTCTCCGGCCGAGGTGGCCTTCGTCGGGCGCAGCAACGTGGGCAAGTCGTCGCTCATCAACGCCTTGGCCAACCGCAAGCAGTTGGCGCGAGTGTCGAACACGCCTGGTCGCACGCAATTGATCAACATGTTCGCTCTTCCCAACGGCTCCACGCTGGTGGACCTGCCCGGTTATGGCTACGCGGCGGTGCCCGGTCGGGTGAAGCAGGGCTGGCAGAAGATGATCGAGGGCTATCTGATCGAACGCGAGGAGCTGGTGAATGTCTTCGTTTTGATCGACGGGGAGATTGGTCCGACCAAGTTGGACGTGCAGATGTTGGACTGGTTGCGCGCCAACGGAATCGCGCACACCGTGGTGGCCACCAAGCACGACAAGGTGAAGTCGGCCAAGCGTCAAACTCGCAAGAAGGATCTGGCGGCTGGTTGCATGTTGGAGCCCGGCGACATCGTGTGGGTCAGCGCCAGCAAGGGTGTGGGTATCGAAATGTTGCGATCCTTGGTGCTCGGCCACTTGAACTGACATCGACCCGTGGTCGAAGAACACCCGGCTACCGCTGCCCGCCTCGAACGACGGGTTCAGCCGGTCGTGGTGAGAGGGGCGCCGGGCTGTGCCAAGGCCCTGTCGCCGTTCTCGATGGCCTCCAACAGGTGGATCGAAATGTCGGCCACTTTCACCTGGTCCTCCCCGGCGCCGGCGGCTTTCACGCCGTCGTCGAGCATGATGTAACAGAACGGGCAGGCGGTGGCAACTCGACTGGCTCCGGTGCTCAACGCCTCGCGCGCACGCTCGTCGTTCACCTTGGTGCCGATGGATTCCTCCATCCACATGCGCGCGCCACCAGCACCACAGCACATTCCCGTGGTGCCGTTGCGTTGCATCTCGACGACCTCGATGCCCTTGATGGATGCCACGACCTTGCGGGGGGCGAGATACACGTCGTTGTGGCGACCGAGATAGCACGAGTCGTGATACGTGATGCGCTCCTCGAGCGAGGCGCTGCTCACGTCGAGCTGACCGGTCTCGATCAATTGCTCCAGCAATTGCGTGTGGTGAATCACCTCGTAGTGACCGCCCAACTGCGGGTACTCGTTGGCCAGCGTGTTGAAGCAGTGCGGGCACTGGGTGATGATCTTCTTCACGCCCATTCCGTTGAGCATGTCGACATTCGGAATGGCGAGCATTTGGAAGAGGTACTCGTTGCCAGAGCGTCGTGCCGAGTCACCGGTGCACATTTCGCTCGGTCCGAGGATGGCAACGTCGATGCCCGCCCGCTTCAAGAGCTTGGCCATCGACTGGGTGACTTTCTTGTTCTTGTCGTCGAACGATCCGGCACAACCGACCCAGTAGAGGTACTCGTGCGAGAAGGCGTCACCCGGGTCGACTACGTCGACGGGAAGATCCTTGGCCCAGTCGGCCCGCTCGCCTTGGTTCATGCCCCACGGGTTGCCCTGGTTTTCCATCGAGCGATAGGCGTTGCCCAACTCGGCGGGGAAGTTGCTCTCCATCAACGTGAGGTAACGACGCATGTCGAGAATCTTGTCGAGGATCTCGATGTTCACGGGGCAGATCTCGTCGCAGGCCTTGCACGAGGTGCAACTCCAGATTTCCTCGGCGGTGATGCGCTCGAACAACGAGTTCGCGCCGATGGTGATCTCGGGATCGGTGCTCAGTGGAGGCGACACCTTGCCCCCGGGAGCATGCGCGGCGGTGGCCGCCATCACCTCGCCCGTCTTCAGGACGATCTCGCGCGGATCGAGCGGCTTGCCGGTGGCGTGGGCCGGACACACGCTGGTGCAACGACCGCACATGGTGCAGGCGTCGGTGTCGAGCAACTGCTTCCAGGTGAAGTCCTCCACCACCGCGGCTCCGAACGACTCCAGTGACGTCTCGGTGAGGTTCGGCAAGGCCTTCATCGCGCCCTTGGGACGATCGCGATCTTTGAGGTACATGTTCAAAGGCGACGTGAAAATGTGTCGCAACATGGTGATGGGCAAGATGGCCAAGAACACGATGAAGGTCAGCACGTGGGCGATCCACCAGCCCTGGTGCCACAACTCCAGCGTGCGCGGGGCGAGACTGCCGACGGCCTGCGCCAGTGGGTAACCGATGAACGACCACTTCTCGTGGTCCATGTTCTCTCCACGGGCGGCTGACCCGGCGATGCGGAACATCTCGGCGCCGTAACCAGTGAGACCGATCCCGAGCAAGGTGGCCAAGATGATCGCGTGCTCGGGCTTGGACTTGATTCGGATGCGGTAGGGGCGTTGAACGTATCGACGTACGATGGCCCACACCACGCCGCCGGTGAACATCAGGCCGGCGAAGTCACCCACGAACACGTAGCCGCGGTACACGTCGCCGTGGAGGAACTTCAGGCTCTCGGGTAACTGGTGATCGAGTTCCAGAGCGGTGGTGACGCCGAGCAGGACGAGGAAGCCGAAGTAGATCATCGAATGCATGAGTCCGGCAGCCGAGTCTCGAAGCAGCGTGCGCATGTACACACCGGCACGGAAGTCGGCCAGACGGCGCTTGGCATTGGCCGTGGTGGTGCGACGACGATCGGGGGCACCGCGTTCCCAGTTACGAATGCGATCGGCGAAACGCAGCGATCCCCACAGCACCAACACCGGGATGACCGTGTAAAAGGCCAACTGCAGCGAGCCGGGGATGCCGCCGAACACCTCACGGTGAATGGGAGAATCGTTCTTCCATCCGGTGATGAGGGGCAAAAAGCCGGAGACCGCGACGAAGACCGCCATGAACGCGCCGATGGCGATCGAGAGTTGGTAGGGCTTCAGGCGACGCGAACCCGAAGGTGCGGCCGAAGATTCAGTCTGCGTACCCATGCACTCGAAACGCTACTGCCCAGTACGTGTCGGGGCGAATCGCTCGACCCAAGCCGGGAACTCAGCCGAAGTACTGGCGATCGAGTTCGCGGATGCGACCCGCCAGAGTGGCCAACAACTTGTGCGAAATGGCCGGAATGGCGTCGATCACGGCGAGGAACTGACGCTGGCTGATGACCAAGAGCGTGCATTCGGTGTCGGCCACCACGGTTGCTGTACGGGGACCATGATCCAAGAGCGAGAGTTCACCCACCACAGATCCGGCGCCCAACGTGGCGACTTTCTTTCCGTTGCGCCTCACCGTTGCCGAGCCCTTGATGATGACGAAGGCCTCGCGACCGGTCTGACCCTGGTCGACGATGACCGCTCCCGCGTCCAATGTGACCTCATCACCGGCCTTGGCTATTTTCTCCAAGTCCTTGGTGGAGCAGGAGGAGAAGAGGGCGACGTGGCGGAGACCATTAAGGTAATTTCTTTTGCTGGGCATGTCCGGAACATTACAACGCTCGTGAACATGTGAGAACCACCGGCGTTGTCCCGATCGTCACGGACCTGAGTCGGCAGACACCCTGGTGAGTCGACGGGCACACCGTTTCGATCCCGGTGAATCCTCGCTCAGGTGCCGGCTTGCTTGGCGACCGCCTCGGCGGCCCCGGCGACCGCGGCAGTGTCGCCCAGGTACTCGGCCGAGGTCACTTTCATCGAACCATCGAAGGTGTAGCGACGCGGGGCCCCGGTGGGGATGTTCAATTCGGCGATGGCCTCCTCGGAGATCGCCTCGAGGTGCATCGCGAGGGCTCGCAGGCTGTTGCCGTGCGCCGTGACGAGCACCGTCAACCCGTCACGCACTTGGGGCACAATGGTGTCATTCCAGTAGGGCAACACCCGCGCGACCACGTCTTTCAGGCATTCGGCCGCGGGCAGAACCGCCGGATCCAGCAGTCGGTAACGACGATCGTTGGCCGGATGTTCGGGGCTGTCAGCATCGAGGGGCGGGGGCGGAACATCGAAACTGCGGCGCCACAGTTTGGTCTGTTCGGCTCCGTGCAGTTCGGTGGTGGCCTTCTTGTCGAGGCCTTGGAGGGCCCCGTAGTGGCGTTCGTTCAAGCGCCACGATCGTTGCACCGGCAACCACACCTGCCCCATGGCGTTCAAGGCCACGTGGCAGGTCATCACGGCCCGGGTGAGTAGCGAGGTGTGGGCGACGTCGAAGAAGAGTCCGGCCTCGGCCATGGTGGCTCCGGCTTGGGCGGCCTCGACCAGACCCTTCTCCGACAGGGGCACGTCGTGCCAGCCGGTGAAGAGGTTTTGCCGATTCCACGTGCTCTCGCCGTGGCGGAGGATGACGAGCGTGCCGGTCACGCTCCCAACTTAGTGTGACTTTCTCGTTCCGACCACGGCTGGTTGTCGGGCAGACTCGGGGAACCATGGGTGATGACCTCGACGACTTGGACGGCGACCTCAATGACGTGTTCGCCGACGAGGACATCGATGGTCCCGGTGGTGTGCGCACCTTCTCCATCGCCGAGCTGGCCGAGGAGATCAACAGGGTTCTGGAAGATCACTTCGACGAGGGCCTGTGGGTATGGGGTGAAATCTCGGGACTCAGTGTGAAGGGAGAGAACACCTACTTCAGTCTGGTTGACGTCGACGCCCGAGGCGCCAAAGTTCAGGTGAACGTCAACCTGTGGCGCCGCGAGCGAGTGAAGTTGTCGGCGACCTTGGCGAAGAGTGGACTCGAGTTGGCCAACGGCATCAAGGTCCGCGTCTTCGGCAACCTGGACTACTACGCGGGCTTCGGAAAGTTGTCGCTCATCATGCGTGGCATCGACCCCAATTACACGTTGGGTGACATTGCCTTGAAGCGCGAGGAACTGATTCGCAAGTTGAAGCAGTCCGGTGACTACGACCGCAATCGTGAGGTCGAACTCAATCTCGTGCCGCTGCGACTCGGCTTGGTCGGAAGCAAGGGAACCGCCGGCATCACCGACTTCCTGCAGCAGATCGAGGAGTCCGGACTCGGCTTCGACATCAAGATCGCCGACGTGACGGTGCAGGGCGACTCCGCACCCACCGAGGTGTCGACGGCCATCAGGGCGCTCGGTCGTCGCGACGACATCGACGTGATCGTCGTGTTGCGAGGTGGTGGCAGCAAGACCGAACTCTCGACCTTCGACTCCGAACTCATCGCGATGGCGATCGCCGAGTCACCGCTACCCGTCTTCACCGGAATTGGACACCAGATCGATCTCCACGTCGCCGACGAGGTGGCCCACACCCACCACAAGACCCCCACCGCCTGCGCGGTGGCCTTGACCGAACTCGTTCGTCGTTTCATCGACAAGACCGAGGGCGCCTGGGACGACATCGCTGCGCGCGCCACTCAGTTGCTCGACGAGGCCGGGCACGGACTCACCAAGGTGGCTCGCGAGATCGGGGTGCTCACCCTCACCGCGGTCACCCGGGCCGACGAACGCCTCGACGACCGCATCGGTCGCCTGCGTCGTCGCGCCCCGCAGTTGTTGGCCGAGCGCTCCCTCGCCGTCGACAACTTGGAGTTGAGGGTGAGCCTGCTCGACCCGGTCAACGTGTTGGCCCGCGGTTGGTCGATCACCCGCACCACCGACGGGCGGGTGGTGCGGTCGGTCGACGACACCGAGCCGGGTGAGGTCGTGCTCACGACCACCCGTGACGGCGTGGTCACGTCCACGGTGACCGACACGAAGAAGCGTTCATGAGATTGCGAGGAGGCGATCATGGCCAAGAAAGATGAAGAGATCGGTTACGCCGAGGCCCTGGCCGAGTTGGAGGGCATCCTCTCCGAGCTCGAACAGGCCGACGTCGACGTCGACGTGCTCGCCGCGCGGGTACAACGCGCGTCGGAGTTGATCCGCCTGTGCCGCGATCGCATCGGCAATGCTCGCACCCGGATCGAGGATGTGGTGGGCGGTCTCGACGGCTGACCGGCCTAGCCTGACCAGGTGTCCACGCCTCCGGCCTCCCTCGTCACTTTGGCCTCACGGGTGGAACGGCGAATCACCGAGATCTTGGCTCCAGAAGAGCAACGTTGGTCGACATTCGACGAGGACCTTGCCGCCCCGGTGGCCGAAATCCGTCGTTTGGTCGCGTCGGGTGGCAAGCGACTTCGACCGGCTTTTTGTCAGTGGGGGTTTGTTGGCGCGGGCGGCGACCCAAACTCCATGGTCAGCCTCGATGCCGGTGTGGCCTTGGAGTTGCTGCACGGATTCGCGTTGTTCCATGACGACGTGATGGACGGATCAACCTCCCGTCGCGGTGCGCCGGTGACGCACGAGGTGTTCGCCGACCAGCACCGACGCAGTGGTAACAGCGGTGAGTCGCGACGCTACGGGGACGGCATCGCCATCCTCGTGGGTGACTTGGCCTTCGTTTACAGCGACCGCTTGATGACCGATGTGTCGGCCGAGGCGCGCGAGATCTGGCATGAGTTGCGCATCGAGTTGAACATCGGACAGTTGCTCGATCTCATCGGATCATCTCGCAACGAGCGCCGACGGACCAAGGCCGAGCGAATTTGCCGGTACAAGAGCGGCAAGTACACGATCGAGCGCCCACTGCATCTGGGTGCGATGCTGATGGCTCCGCAGCGGCGAGAAGAGTTGTTGCCGGTGTTGAGCGCGTACGGCCTGCCCCTGGGCGATGCCTTTCAGATGCGCGACGACGTGATGGGTGCGTTCGGTCAGACCGCGGTCACGGGCAAGCCGGTCGGAGACGATCTGCGTGAGGGCAAGCCGACGCCTCTCTTGGCCATCGCCATGGAGCGGGCCTCGTCGACGCATCGCACGGCGCTGAACGTGGTCGGTCGAGAACGGCTGACCGATGCTCAGGTTGCCGACGCCCAGCAGGCCATCGTCGATTGCGGCGCCCTGGAGGAAATGGAATCGGTGATCACGCGACTACGCGACGAGGCCGTGAGGTCGCTTTCGTCGGCCCCCCTCACCGTGACGGCCAAGACGGAGCTGGAATTGCTGGCCATGTACGTCACCGATCGCGTCAACTGACGGACCGACCCGCGTGGCAAAACCCGCACCTGCTCCTACGCTGAGAAACGTGAACACGCGTCTCTTCGGCCTCCTGACGTCGTCGATGATCGTTTTCGCGTCCGCTTGTGGTGGAGGTGACGGATCCACTCTGGATTCGCTTCCCATGCTGGGTATCGAGGTGACCGTGGCCCCCACCTTTGACGGAGCGATCGCCACCACCACGACGGTCGCCACAGTCGAGCAGACCTACACCATCCAGCAGGGCGACACGCTCTCCTACATCGCCGGACAATTTGGCGTCACCGTGGAGGCCATTGTGATCGCCAACGGGTTGGCCAACCCCGATGCCATTCAGGCCGGGCAGAAGGTGATCATTCCCGCCGGCGGCGTCGCCACCACGATCGCGACACCAGCGGGACCGACCACCGCATCGACGACCACTGCGGCCCCCTGATGATTCGTAGACTGGTGTCATGAGTGCCGAGTCGATTCCGTTTTGGCCCAACACCGAGCACTGGTCCGTGGGAATTCCCCTCGACACTGCGCATCCGCGGTCGAAAGCGTTGGCTGAGACCGGATTCGTGATGCTGAAGCCCATGCCGGTGCACGTCGCGTCACACGAATGGGAGTCGCTCGAATACCAGGACTGGAAGAGCGGTGGAGACACCAACTTCGCACCGCTCGCCTCGGCCGACGGGCAATTGGACTGTCGTGGTTTTTGGGACAAGGGCAAGACCGATAAGGACGCGCTCTGGACCAGCAACGCCGACAAGGCCCCCACGTTGCGTGATTACGTGATGGCGGTGGGCGCGAACTTCGGTCGCGTGCGCATCATCAAGCTGGAGCCTCAGGATCGCGAGACGGCTATCCGTTCGATTCATCGCGACGACAACAACCGTTTCAACCCCGACGACGAGGGTTGGGTGGTGCGGTCGTGGGTGGAACTCACCGATTCCCCCGACAGCTACATGCTGCTGATGGACAGTGGTGCCGACGGACTGCCCGATCGCTCCACAGAACGTCGGGTGCCGCTGGCTCGCGGCGCACGTTTCGTGGTCGACACACAACGCCTTTGGCACGTGGTGGTGCACAACGCCGACACCCCGCGCTATGCGCTCATCACAAGTTTCGAAAGTGGACCGGTGCTCGAGCGTTGGATCGACGCCGAACGCGCCGCCTGAGTTCTCAGCCGCGGTTGGCCGCCACGATCCCGGCGATGTCGCGCATGATGGTGCTCAGTTGAAAGTCCTTGGGCGTGTAGACCGCCGCGACGCCCGCCGCCAAAAGTTTTGGTCGGTCCTCCTCGGGGATGATGCCCCCGACGACCACTGGCGAATCCACACCCTGGGCCCGTAGTTGCGACAACACCGCGGGAACCAACGCCATGTGTGATCCCGACAGGATCGACAGACCGACCACGTCGGGATCCTCGTCGCGCGCGCTGGCGGCGATTTGCTCGGGCGTGAGTCGTATCCCCGAGTACACCACTTCCATCCCGGAGTCACGAGCGGCCACCGCGATTTGCTCGGCTCCACTGCTGTGGCCGTCGAGACCGGGCTTGGCCACCAGGATCTTGGGCGGTCCGCCGGGAATCGACCGGACGAATTCGGCCACGGCGGCCAACTCACCGGGTCGTTTGCCCACCGCCGCCGCCACGCCGGTGGGGGCTCGGTACTCGCCGAAGACCTCGCGCAACACGCCCGACCACTCGCCGGTGGTTCCACCGGCCCGGGCCAACGCGATGGATGGTTCCATGATGTTGTCGGAACCCTGGGCCGCCCGACGCAACTCGTCGAGAGCGACGCGCACCGCCGCGTCGTCGCGTTTGGCGCGCCACGCGTTCACGTCGTCGATCATCTGTCGCTCGACGTCGGGGTCGACTTTCACGATGTTGCCCTCGCCACCGAGCGGAGACGATTCGAACTCGGTGTAGCGGTTGACACCGACCACTACCTGTTCGCCACTTTCGATGCGTCGGGTGCGCTCGGCCATCGACTTGACCAGCCGACCCTTCAGCAGGTCGACCGCTTCGAAGGCACCTCCCATGGCCAACACGTCCTCGAACTCGGCCCACGCGGCGTCGCGTAGTTCGGCGGTCTTGGACTCGATGATGGTCGAACCATCGAAAATGTCGTCGTACTCCAACAGGTCGGTCTCGAAGGCCAACACCTGCTGCATGCGCAGGCTCCATTGCTGGTCCCACGGACGCGGGAGACCCAGGGCCTCGTTCCACGCCGGCAACTGGATGCTTCGAGCGCGCGCGTTCTTCGACAACGAAACGGCCAGCATCTCGAGCACGATGCGCTGCACGTTGTTCTCGGGCTGTGCCTCGGTGAGACCGAGCGAGTTGACCTGCACTCCGTACCGGAAGCGGCGAGCCTTTTCGTCAGTGACGCCGAAGCGCTCGAGTCCGATTCGGTCCCACAACTCGGTGAAGGCCCTCATCTTGCAGATCTCCTCGATGAAGCGAATACCGGCGTTGACGAAGAACGAGATGCTTCCGAAGACTTGGGCGAACCGCTCCGGGGGCACCTGCCCGGAGTCGCGCACCGCGTCGAGAACGCCAACCGCTGTGGCCAACGAGTAAGCGATCTCCTGTACCGGTGTCGCGCCGACCTCTTGCAGGTGGTACGAGCACACGTTCATGGGATTCCACTTGGGCGCGTTGTCGGCGCACCACGCAACCATGTCGACGATCAGTCGGCGTGAAGGGATCGGGGGAAAGATAAATGTTCCTCGCGAGAGGTATTCCTTGACGATGTCGTTCTGCGTGGTGCCACGTAGAACGGCCCGTGAGACGCCCTGATCCTCGGCGTTGGCCACATACAGGGCCAGCAACCAGGCGGCGGTCGCGTTGATGGTCATGGACGTGTTCATCTGCGCGGGCGGGATGCCGTCGAGAAGCGTGCGCATGTGTCCAAGATGTGCCACCGGCACGCCGACCTTGCCCACTTCTCCGGCGGCCATCAGCGAGTCGGGGTCGTAGCCGGTTTGCGTCGGCAGGTCGAAGGCGATGGACAAACCGGTTTGGCCCTTGGCCAGGTTGGTGCGGTACAACTCGTTGGAGGCCTTGGCGGTGGAATGCCCCGAGTAGGTGCGCATCAGCCACGGCTCGTCGCGCTTGGTCACGCGAGCCCCGGTCTCGTCAACGTCGGCCATGGTGTCAGTCTGTCGGGAGATTCAGGCGTTTCTCGCCTCGGAAAGACGTCCGAGATACTCCGCACGGGGCACGTCGATGGCCCCCAGGGACACCAGATGGGGGGTGGTCCACTGCACGTCGAACAGCCGGATGCCCGCCGTGGCCATGGTGGTAGTCAACGCCCAAAGGGCGACCTTGGAGGCGTCGGTGCGTCGGTGGAACATGCTTTCGCCGGCGAAGAACCGCCCCAGGCGAACGCCGTACACCCCACCCACCAACTCATCATCCACGAAGACTTCGCACGAGTGTGCCCAACCGAGTCGATGCAGTTCGGTGTAGGCAGCGATGAACTCGTCGTTGATCCAACCGTGTTTCCGTTTCTGGTCACCACAGGCCGTCATGACCTCGGTGAAGTGAGTGTCGAAGCGAATGGCGAATCGTTTGGCGTGTTTGCGCACCGACGACGACGCACGGAAGCCGTCCATCGGGATGACGCCCCGTTGCGCGGGACTGAACCAGCCGAGTTTGCCCCGGCCGATCGGCATGGGGAAGAGACCGTTCGAATAAGCGCTCAACAACGTGCCTACCTCCAAGTCGGCGCCCACCGCGATCAGGTCGTCGTCGCCGAAGACGATGTGCGAAAAGTCCCAATCCGTGGCGGGGATCAGATTTTGCGGCGCGGTGAAACGAGCAACGTGTTCGTCGACCACCGGCCACTCGGCGGGCATGGAATCAGTAGGTGTAGAAGCCGGACTTGGTCTTGCGACCGAGTTGTCCGGCGGCCACCATGCGGCGCAACGTGGGCACCGCGGCGTAGTTCGGGTCGCGGAACTCGCTGTACAGCGCGTCGAGGATGGAAAGCGAGGTATCGAGGCCGACCAGATCGAGCAGCGCGAACGGCCCCATGGGGAAGTTGCATCCGCCCTTCATCGCGGTGTCGATGTCGGCCATGTTCGCAGTGCCCTGCTCGAGCATGCGGATGGCGTTGTTCAAATACGGGAAGAGCAACGCGTTCACGATGAAGCCGGCGCGATCTTTCACCTGCACCGGCTGCTTGGCGCAGGCCTCGGCGAACGCCGTGGCGGCGGCGATGGTGTCGTCGCTCGCCGACAGCGGGCGCACGATCTCGACCAGGGGCATGGCGGTTGCCGGGTTGAAGAAGTGGATGCCACACACCAGTTCGGGTCGTCCCGTGCACATCGCTAGTTCGATCACCGGCAGGGTGGAGGTGTTGGTGGCGATGATCGCCCCGGCCTTGACCACCTTGTCGAGCTCGGCGAAGAGCGCCTTTTTGGTGTCGAGATCCTCGACGACGCTCTCGATGACCAGATCACAGTCGGCCAGTTTGGAGAGATCGCTCACCGCGGTGATGCGACCCAGGATGGCGGCCTTGTCGTCCTCGGAGAGGCGACCCTTCTCCACCTGCTTGCTCAAACCCTTGGACACCGAGGTGACCATGGCGTCGGCGGTGGCCTGACTGCGTGAGCGAACGATCACATTCATTCCGCCGCGGGCGATGACTTCAGCGAGACCCGAACCCATGATTCCAGATCCGACAACTCCGACGGTCGTGATGGCCATGTGGGTTCTCCTTTGAAGGGGGACTCGATCCCGCGCTTTGCTGCAGGATACTTACCCTTCGGCGACCGTGACAAAGCCCGGCGTGACGAGCAACGCGTCGTGATACCCCCGATGTGAAGTCATGGCGTACGCTCGGATCATGAGCGACTCCAAGGGCACCATCGTCTTTCAAGGCGGGGGAGCGTTCACCGCTCACGATGACCTCGACCGTCGTTTGCTCTCCGAAGTGAAGGCGAAAAAGGTCGTCGTCCTCCCGACTGCTGATGCGTTCGAGCGCCCGGAGGTTTTGGTGGCCGCGGCCGTGACGTGGGGTGGGCGACTCGGTGTCGAGATCGACGCGCTGATGGTGATGCGACGGGTCGAGGCCATGGAATCGGACGCGGCCCACGTGGTCCGCAAGGCCGACGCCGTGTGGTTGGTCGGCGACAATCCGATCCATCTGCGCAGCGTCATCAAGGACACCCCGATCTTCGACGCCCTTCATCACGTGTTGAAAGAGGGTGGCGTGGTGGTGGGTGCCGGCGCGCCGGCCTCGGCGTTGTGCGACCCCATGATCGATCCGCGCGGTGGAGCGTTGGCGTTGGGTCTGGGTCTGGTGACCGGGATGGCGGTGGTGGCCCAGGCCGAGAAGGTGACCCCCGATCGCCACGCGCGCACCAAGAAACTGGCGAACGTCCCGGTGGTGTTCCTGCCCTCCGACTCGGCACTCGTGCGCCGTCGGGGAGAGTGGGAGACCGTGGGCCCCAACGAGACCGTGGGCGTCCTGCCCGGCTGATCAGCTTTCGGGGGTTTCGGGCACGAAGTCCGGATCGACCGAGAAAGCGGCGGCGAAGAAGCGCTCGCCGAGGTCGGTGAGGTCGGCGAGGAACATGGCCGGTTCGGAATCCGTCGGGATGCGCACGGCCAACAAGCCGCTGTAGGTCTCACCGGTGTTCAAAGTCGCCTCACCGAAGCGGGCGATGTCGCCGACGGCCTCGGGGGTGTACGACTTGCCGTCGAGTGTGTACACGCGGAACATCTCGGGCCTGATCGCGAATGGTTCCAGAGCACCGCTCTTCACCCAGACATCGAGAACGTAAACGTCGTCGTCGACTGCCGGGACGTTCGCCGGCAACTGCATGCGCACCTCCGCGTTGCCGATGCCCGCCACCGCGCCGACCACGTAGGCGACGGCGTTCACCTCGGACGGAAGTGTCGGATCGGGCATGCCCACCACCGGTGCGGTGGTGTCGGGGCCGGAGTCCTCGTTGGAGCACGCGGTGAGTCCACCGATGGTGGCCAGAGCAATGGCGACGAGGACGAGAGGTGAGCGGTTCATCGAGAGCGTGACGCTACTGCTTCACCGAAGGTCGCAGACGACCGGCCACCACGGGCGGTCCGACGGCGATCCCAAGAAGGAGAATCGTGATCAACACGTAGATGATCGGCGACGTTCCGGAGCCTTCGGTGTCGATCTCGACGCTGGTGGCCATGGCGACTCCCGGGGTGGCGATGACCGCTTCACCGCCCGCGGCGTCCACGACGTCACCGGGTGCCGATGGATCCTCGACAGTTCCGGTCTCGTCGATCGTCCCCGGAACGGTGGTCGCACCCGGAACGGTGGTCGCACCCGGAACGGTGGTTCCGGTGGAGGTCCCACCGGGTGTTCCCGAATTGCCACCGCTCGAACCACTGGCGGGTGCGGCCGTGGTGGCGGGCGCGGTGGTGGCCTTGGGCACCAGGAATCCACCGGTGATGGTGGGGTTCGCACACGAGTCGATGGCCGGTGCGGCCACGGCCCCCGGGATACGGGCCACGGCTTCGAACCCGAACTGCACCAGGTTCTTCGGCAACGGGGCGTAGCCGAGCTGTTCGGCCTTCTGCTGTCCGGCGCACAGGAAGTAGAAGATGTACTCCGACAGGCTCTGCCCCTTCGAAGCGTTGAAAGGTGAGGCTTCGGTGGTCGGCACGATCATGTACGAGTAACTGGAGATCGGGTAGGTGCGCGGATCGGAGTTGCGGTACACACCACCGAGCACCTGGGTGCCGTCGTTGTTGATGCGCGCCCCCTGCAGAGCGACCGACACGTTGACCGCGGTCGGTTGCGTGTAGCTGCCCGAGGCGTTCTTCACCGAGGCCACCGGGAAACCACGTTCCTTGGCGTAGCCGTACTCCACGTAGGTGATGGCACCGTCGTTGTACTGTGCGGCCACGAAGTTGGCCACACCATCGGAGAACTGCTGGGCGGCGAAGCCGGAGTTCGGATAATCGGGGTAGAGCGACGTCGCGGGGCATGACGAGCCGAGATTCGCTCGCTGACACAGCACGTTCCAGTCCGACGTGGTCTCGTCGGCCATGAAAGCCGTGAACTGCGCCGTGGTGCCGGAGCCGTCCGAGCGGATCACCGGCTTGATGCGCGTGGCGGGCATCACCCGCTGCGGATTGTCGGCCGCGATCGCCGGGTCGTTCCACATGTTGATCTGTCCGGTGAAGATCTTGGCCACCGTGGTGGGGGACAGTTTCAGATCGGTGATGCGCTGTCCGTTGGCCTTGAGGTTGTACATGAACGCGGTTCCACCGGCCACGATGGGCAGGTACGCGTACGGGCGCGACGCGGCCAGTTGCGTCTCGTCCGCCAACAGATTTCCCTGTCGGTCGTACTGGGCCGACTGGAAGGGGATTTCGCTGACTGCGAAGTCGACCTGTGCTTGGTAGTACGCCACGCGACCGGCCGTGGAGCCCACGCCTTGGTAGTTGACGACCAGCCCCTGACGGGCCACGTCCGCTCGCCATTGGTCGACGGCGATCTGGCTCCACGTGGAGCCGGCGCCATCCACCGGATCCGAAGCCGACGCCGGCGAAGCACCGGTGGATGCGACGAGGGTGGTGGAGATCGCCGCGGCGACCATCCAACGCGCGATGTTGTTCATCCGAATCGTCCGTTCACGTAGTCCTCGGTCCGCGAGTCACGCGGATTGGTGAAGATGTCCTTGGTGGGGCCTTCCTCGATGATGCGGCCGGGTTCGTTCTCGGCGGCGAGGAAGAAGGCGCAACGGTCCGAGACGCGCTGCGCTTGTTGCATGTTGTGGGTCACGATGACGATGGTCACCGATTCCGAGATCTCACTGATGGTTTGCTCGATACGGCGGGTGGAGGTGGGGTCGAGCGCCGAACACGGTTCGTCCATCAGCAACACCTGCGGGCTGACGGCGAGAGAACGCGCGATGCACAGTCGTTGCTGCTGACCGCCCGACAGCGCACGACCGGGATCACCGAGTCGGTTCTTCACCTCGTTCCACAGGCCCGCCTTGGTGAGACACGACTCGATGAGGTCCTCCCGTTCGGACTTGGTGACCTTGAGACCGGACAACTTCAATCCGCTCACCACGTTCTCGGCCACCGTCATGGCGGGGAAGGGGTTCGGCTTCTGGAACACCATTCCGATCCGTCGACGCACGTCGGTGACCGGGATGGCTCCGCGGTAGATGTCGACGCCGTTGATGAGGATCTCGCCGGCCAGGGTGGCACCGGGAACCAACTCGTGCATGCGGTTCAACGTGCGCAGGAAGGTGCTCTTGCCACATCCAGACGGACCGATGAGCGCGGTCACCTGGCCGGGAGCCATGTCGAGCCCGACGCCTTCGAGAACCTTCTTGGTTCCGAACCAGCAGGCCACGTTCTTCGCGGTGAGCCCGGCGGCGCCACGGGTTTCGTCGTCGACCACGGCGGTCGACGACCCAACCGTGGGAACGGGAGTGGTGATCTGCAAATCGGTCATGCGAGACCCTTTCTCTGGAGGCGCCATTTCTTGAGACGGCCGATGTGGTCGGGGCCCCGACCGCCGATCGCGCGGGCGATGACGAAGAGCACCAGGACGAGGATCATGAGCACGAGCGCACCGGTCCACGCGCGGGCGATCTGCGACTCCTGTGGAAACCGGATGAGTCGGAACACGAAGAAGGGCAACGAGTCCTGCTTGCCGGACAAGGGGTTCCAGTTCATGATGAACGCACCACCGACGGTCAGAATGAGGGGTGCGGTCTCTCCGATGACTCGGGCCACTCCGAGAATGACGGCGGTGACCAGACCGGATCGTGAGGTGGGCAGGACGACGCGCGAGGTGGTGCGCCACTCGGTGCCCCCGAGCGCCAACGACGCTTCGCGTAGTCCACCGGGGACCAAGCGCAACACCACCTCGGCGGTTCGGGTGACGGTGGGGAGGAAGAGCACCGAGAGTGCCAACGAACCCGCCAGGCCGGTCTGCTGATTGCCCAGCGCCAGGATCCACGCGGCGTAGATGAAGAGACCGGCGACGATGGAGGGAACCGCGCTCATGGCGTCGACGACGGTGCGCAGAGGTTTTGCCAGGCGACCCTTCACCTCGTTCAGGTACACCGCCGTGGTGATGCCGAGCGGCACCGCGATGAGGCTGGCGATGCCCACTTGTTGGATGGTTCCGATGATGGCGTGCGAGCCACCGCCTTCGGTGGCGTCACTGAGCGCGCCGACGTAGCGCTGGTCCTGCGTGAAGAACTGCGGACGCAGTGCGTGGTAGCCCTTGCCGATCACGTAGAGCACGATGAGTACGAGCGGCACGATGGCGAGAGACGCTCCGCTCCAGACGACCACGCGAGCCAGATGATCCTTGGCCCTCACGGTTCCACGAAGCTCGCGGACGGCGATCCACGAGATCGCCAGGAACAACGCGTACCACACCACGATGTATCCGAGGGCGCCCGAGAGGGGCAGGAACGTCTCGTACAGCAGTTGTGTCAAAGCGAACGACGAGATGGCCGAACCGATCATCACGGTGACGTCGATGGATTCGACGGAGCGAATACGGATCTTCTCGTCGGTCGTGACTTCGGTGGCTCGCCGACGACGCAAGGTGAGGGCCATGATGATCAGATCTCCGTTGCCGAACCCGAACGCGAGCGATTGACGACGCTCGAGGCCGCGGTGTTCACGATGAGGGTGATGACGAAGAGAGCCAGGCCGGCCGCCATGAGTGCGCTGATGCCGGTTTCGGTGGATTCGGAGAACTTCAGGGCGATGAGCGCGGCGATGCTATTGGAACCTTGCTCGACGATGGACCACTTGGCGTCGAACGACGGCGAAATGATGAGGGTCACGGCGATGGTCTCGCCGAGCGCGCGACCGAGGCCGAGCATCGATCCGCCGATGATGCCGCCGCGTCCGAACGGCAGCACCACGTCGCGCACCACACCCCACCGCGTGCCCCCTAGCGCCATGGCCCCCTCACGTTCACCGGGGGGAGCCTGTCCGAAGACCTCGCGCATCACCGAGGTGCAGATGGGAATGACCATCAGTGAGACGATCACACCGGCCACGAACGTCGAGGACGGGAAGACTCCGAGGGACGTGCCGAAATCCTCGTTCACCTTGAAGAAGGGAATGAAACCGAGATTGTCGGCCAGCCACTTGGAGAGCGTGATGAGTCGGGGCTGCAAGTAGAACAAGCCCCAGAGTCCGTAGATCAGGCTCGGGACGGCGGCCAACAGGTCGATGGTGGCGGTCAGAAAGCGCCTCAAGCGACGGGGCGCGTACTCGGTGATGAAGAGCGCGGTGGCCACGGAAATCGGCACCGCGAGGAACAGGGCCACCAGGGCGATGGAGACGGTGTAGGGGAGTACGGCCGCGATGCCGAACGCACCGCCCATGTCGGGGGCCCATTGACTCTCGGTGATGAAACCCCAGCCCGAGAGACGCAAGGCATCGATCCCTCGGTACAGGAGGAAGCCGCCGATGAGGGCCATGACGACGAACACGATCGACCCCGACAACGTGGCGACCGCTCGATAGACGCGGTCGACCTTGCCACGACGAACGACCGGGGTGACCCGGTCCTTCTCGAGAGCATTCGTCTCCACCACGTCGGTCACGCTCGTCACGGGATCAGCCTTGGCGCGCCGTCTGACGGTCCACTGACGGGAAGGTGAACGGGAGTTGAACATCGTGCCAAGTCATTCGCGCTCCACTTTCCTCGTGCAATGCCCGGTCCTAGTTTCGAGTCGTCCCCGCCAACGAGTCCCCGCTCGACCGACAGGAACCCATCGCCGTGACCGAGTCACTTCCATCCATTTCGCGAGTCGTCGACCGGCTCCGTCGTGTCTGCGCGCTGACGTTGGCAGCGTTGTCGGTAGCCGCGTTGGTGTCAGCCGGTGGTGGTTCGCCGGCGCGCGCCGAACCGGCCCCACGGGCACCCGTGACGGCGTCAGGCCCCGGAGGGCGCTCGGCGACGGTCAGCCCCGGCGTGGACCTGACGAACGAGGTGGTGAACCTGTCGTGGTCGGGCTTCCGGCCCACCACCCAGGCCAACGTGTACACGGTGATCATCCTGCAGTGTCGGGCGAATCCGACGTCACTGGACGACTGCTATTCGGCCCAGCCCTTCCCCGATCTGGCCAACGGCAATCGTCTGCTCGACTCGACGGCCTCCGACGGCACGGGCTCGGCTCAGTTCGAGGTTCGTCCGGCCAGCAACCTGCCCCAATTGGCCTGCTCGGCCAGCAGTCCTTGCTCGATTCTGGTGTACGAGAACGACGCGCAGCCGATTCAGCCCGGCACCTTGCCGGCGGCCCACGTGGTGATCCCCATCACCTTCGCCCCCTCGCAGGCCGACTGCCCCAACATCGTCGACTTCGACGTACGTGTCGACGGCTCGGCCACCTCGGCCGGGCTCTTCTACTCGTGGGCCGCTCGTATCTGCCAGGGTTCCGACGCCGTGGTGCTGGACTACACCGAAACCTCGAGCACCACGGGTCGCGAGAATTTCCTGGCCGGGCTGGTGGACATGGGCGTGACCGCGGCCCCGGCTTCCGAGGAGGAATTGTCACACCATCCGGATCACCGCGAGTTCTCGTACGCGCCGGTGGCGTCGAGCGCCGTCGTGGTGGCGTACAACCTCACCGATCCGTTCACGGGTCAGCGCATCGAGAACCTGGTTTTGTCACCGCGCCTGGTTGCTCGTCTCGTGACCAACACCTCCATCGAAACGTTCGTGCGTGATCGCGAGTTGCTGAACCTCAACCCCTCGGTGCGCTTTCCGACCAATGGAATCAATCGAATTCTCGTACGAGCCGAGCGGAACGCCGCGACCTCGATCCTGACGTCGTGGATGTCGGCCGACGCCGAGGCCCAGAAGTTCCTCGCGAACAACGACACTTGGCGTGTGAACCTGAATGCGCCCTACCTGGGGTACGCGTATCCGCGCGACGCCTTCGAGTTGGTGGACGCTGATCCGTTTTATCTGCCCCGACAGGGACAGAAGAACGTGGCTCTCCGGATGTTCTACGGAGTGTCGCCCACGGGCAACCAAGCCGAACCCACCAGTGTCCGCGGAGTCATCGGAATCGTCGATCTACCCACCGCCAAGCGATTCGGGTTGCAGGTGGCCGGTTTGCTCAAGCCCGATGGTTCGGTCGTTCTTCCCACCGAGGATGCGATCGCTCGTGGCGTGGCCGACGCCGACGTGTCGCCATCGGGGGTGTTGGTGGCCGATCCCACCCCCGAGGATCCGTTGGCGTATCCGATGGTGAAGATCGACTACGCCATGGTGCCCAAGACGTTCGACACGCCGGCCAAGATCGCCGACGTGAAACGGGTGCTGTCGTACGCGGTCGGTGATGGCCAGGGACTGCTGCCGTCGGGATACGTGGCACTCTCCGAAAGCATGCGGGCCGCCACTCGCGCCATCGTCGATGGCATCGGTGTGCCGACGACCACGACCACCCGGGTCCCGGCGCCCACCACCACCCGTCCCCGTTACCGACCACCGGCCACCGTGGCCGTGATCGAGGAGACGACCACCACGACTTCGACAACCACCACCACGGTGGCTCGGTCGACCACCACCACCGAACCCGCGCCCATCACCGTTCCCGAGCCCCGGTTCGAGTCTGCGATGGGTGCGTCGAGCAGCTCGTCGTCGTTGATGTGGGGTGTGGGGGGACTGTCCGGTGCGGCACTACTGGGCACTGCTCCGTGGCGCCGATGGATGGATCGCCGTAGGAAGAGGAACGAGTCATGAGCGACATCGACACCCGAGCGGAGATCCTCGAACACGACGTCTTCGGAATTCCGATGGTGGATCCGCTCGTCGAAGCACCCCGAACACCTTCGACGAAAGTTCGACTCGCTCGTCGCGTGGCCGTCGTTCTGTTGGTGTTCTCGTTCGGTTCGATCGTGTTCGGATCGGTGATCGCCCCGCTCGTTCACGAACGTCGCTCGACCATGTTGGAGGAACAACTGGCGTCCGACCTGATCAATGGTGTCGCTCCGGTGTCGAATCCCATCGCGGTGGGAACTCCCATCGGCTTGATCGAGATTCCCGCCCGCGGTGTCCGTGCGGTGGTGGTTGAGGGCACGACCGCCGAACAGTTGTCGAAAGGTGCCGGTCACTTGATCGGTTCGGCACTCCCCGGTCAACCCGGGGTGTCGGCGGTTTTGGGTCGTAGTCGTAATCATGGTGCCGAGTTCGCCAATCTGGACGAAGTGGAGGTGGGCGACTCGATCACCGCCACGACCGGTCAGGGTGAACACTCGTACGAGGTTCTGGATGTCACGGTGCGAGCGTCGCGAGACATGGCGGCGTTCGAGGGCGAGGGACACATGTTGATCCTGTCCACGGTCGTCGATGGCAACGATCGCTTGGTGGTGCGCGCCGGATTGACGTCCCCGGTTCTTCCGGCCGGAACATCGATCGAACACGTGACGTCGTCCGACGAGCTGGGACTGGTGGGCGACTCCTCCTCGTGGTTGCAGGTGGCGGTGTGGCTGTTCGTGGCGGCGTTGATCGCCCTGGCCCACCCGTTCGTGGTGCGCCAGGTGGGACAGCGCGTGGCGTGGATGGTCGTGTCTCCGGTGGCCATGTGGATCGCCGTGGAAACCTGGTCCGCGTTGTCCTTGACCGGCCCGGCCGCGCTCTGACGGTCGACCACAGCCGTTTCCAACTGCACAGACACTGTTCACCTTCCGGACAGGTCGTTCTGGTTCCGGGTTCACGTTGCTGATTGAGGATGAGGTGTCGAAATCGTTCGACATTTCCTCACCTCTAGGAGACACACGTGAAGAAGCTGCTCGGTTCAGCAGTGGGCATCGCCTCGGTGCTCAGTCTGTGCGCCATGCCCTCGCAAGTGAACGCCGGTGCCGACGGAAGCCAGAAGGACATTCTCGGTATCGCGGGTTCGGACACCACGACCTTCGTGATGGAGGCCCTGTCGGCCGCCCATAACACGAACGCGCGGTACAACCCCGACAAGGACCGTGCGGTGAACATCCCGCCGCTTCTGGCGGCGAACCCGAACGTCGAGCTCGGTGAGGCCACCGCCACGTCGGCGAACAAGGCGTGGTTGGCCGACGCCCGAAGCACGTGGCCCGGTGGCATCGTGTTGCCGGCCGACAACGACTGCAAGGTGAACATGGTGTTCGGTGGCTACGGGTCGCGCGACCTGAACACCGACGGTGACACCGGTGACGGCGCGGTGGGCACGCCCGCGACGTGGGAAGGCGGCACCATCGCCACTGCCGACCTGAACGGTGACACCGACACCACCGACATCGGTGAGACCTGGTACCTCGGCCTCGTGCCGCCGAACGGATCCGGCAACGGCCGTGGTGCCGTCGAGGGAACCGCTCAGAACGGCGTGTTCTACAACGGCGCCTCCAGCCCCGGAGGCCAGGTGAACTCGGCCTGCATCGACATCGCTCGCTCGTCCTCGCGTTCGGTCAGTGCGAAGTTGGAGGGTTGGGCGTTCGCTCTCGACGCCATCGACTGGACCTACTTCAGTGGCAACGACCACGGCGTGGCTCAGACCGGCTTGACCAAGACCCAGTTGGGCAAGATCTACACCTGTCTGCCCGCCAGCGCGACCCGCGTGGATCCGAACAACAGCGGAACCGCCGATCAGGTCGGCGATCGTATCCCCGGCTATCCCGAGTACTCGCTGTGGGGTGACGTCACCGGAAACACCAGCGACACCGATCCGATCCGCGCCTACCGCGTGCAGTTGGGATCGGGTACCGGCACTGACGTGGCGACCACGTTGATCGGCAAGGCGAGCAACAACGACTCGGACTTCCTGGCCAACTGCGACGGCTACAACGGCGTGAACGTGGACGGAAATCCGGCCACCAGTTTCACTCCTTTCACCCAGGTGCAGGAGCACGATTGCCGCAACGTTTCCGACGCCAACAAGCCCGATGCGATCTGCTTCTACGGCTACAGCCGTTGGGTGATCCAGGCCAAGGCTTTGGAGACCGACAAGCGCAACGGAGCGGTGTTCGGAAAGTTCGCCAACTCCGGTGACCTCAAGCGTCCGTCGTTCAGCAGCATCAACGAGACGACCGCCCGATTCGAGGGAACTCGTCTGGTGTACAACTACGTGGGTCTCAACAACGGTGCGGGCAACATCTATCCGCGCGTGGAGGACTCGCGTCGCTTCGTCGGTGTCTCGACCCAGCCCGCTGGTTGTAGCGACGGCATCGAGGGTGGCACCGACGACTGCAACTTCGACGGCGACACGGTCGACACCGGTGTGGCCGTCGGCGGTGTGCCCGGCTTCATCTGCGGTGACCTCACCGCCCGCAAGATCATCGCCGCCTACGGCTTGAAGCCGTTGCCCCTGGCCGCGACCGACCCGACCAACGGTGCGTTGGGCCAGTCCTACTGCCGCTTGAACAAGCAGCTCTGATCCGTCGGTTCGACCATCAATCTCAAGGAGGACTGATGAAGAAGAGTTTCAGTTATCTCGTCCTGGGCGGTCTGGTGGCTTCGCTCGGGGCGGGTGCGGTGGGGTCCGCACCCGCCTCGGCGGCCACCCTGGCCACCGCCACCCGCTTGGTGCTCGACACCGGTGGTGGTGATCCCAACGGTGGTGTCGGTGAGGCCGGTGTCGGTGACGCCGGTGGAGTATCCACCACGCTCACATCGACGGGCACCCGTTGGACGGCCTTCGAGTCTCTGTCGAGTGACCTCGTCACCGGCGACACAAACGGAGCCTCGGACGTGTTCGTCACCAACGGGACCACCGTGACGCGTCTCAGTGTCGCGGCCAACGGCGCACAGGGCGGCTCGGGCCTGAACAGCTACGACCCGGACATCTGCTCGACGGGTCGTCGGGTGGCGTACGTGACCGAGAACGAGTTCGACGACAGCGATGCCAACGGTGCTCCCGACGTGTACGTGATCGACCGAGATGCCGATGCCGACGGAACGTTCGACGAGTTCGCGCAGGCCAACGCCGTCACCGTGTCGGTGCTCAGCATTTCGTACGACGTCGACCTCGAGGCAAACGTGGTGGCCAGCAACGGTGCCTACTCACCGCGGTTCAGCAGCGACTGCACCAAGGTGGCCTTCGTCACCGACGAGTACTTCAACGTGGACGACCTGAACTTCGCTCCCGACGTGTACATGAACACCATCGGCAGCACCGGCACTCCGGCGGTGTGGGTCAGCGCCTTCGCATCCGGTGGAGGTGAGGGTGGCGGCTACCTGCCGGCGCTCAACTCCGATGGAACGAAGGTGACGTTCGTGACCGACGCGACCGACGTGGTGAGCTCGTCGGGCACGGTTGGTGGCCTGGTGGTCAGCACCGTCGGTGCGTCATCGGTGACCTCGGCGGCGTACGGCAGTGTGAAGCCCAACGGCACGGCCTCGACGTCGTCGCTGATCGACACCGAGTACGCCCCGGCGATCTCGGCCGATGGCCGCTGCGTGGCCTTCAAGGCCAACTCGGGATTCGACTTGTTGGCCGGCAACACCGGTCCCGCCGAGGGCGTGTACCTGTGGGACAACCGCGGGGCCAGCCCGGTGGTGAGCCTGGTGAGCAAGATCACGACGGGTCAGGCGGCCACCTCGGCCACCGCACCGCGGATCTCGGCCGACTGTCGGTTCATCGCGTACGAATCGAACGACGATTTCATATCGGCGAACGACAGCAACAACCGTCTCGACGTGTTCCTGTACGACACGGTGTTGCGCACGACGCAGTTGATCTCGTCCAACGCGGCCGGTAACGCGGCCGACGCGAACAGTTCGCTCGCCGACCTCGACTACGACGCCACCACCGGCCAGGGAGTGGTGCTGGTGGCCTCGGGCGCCAGCAACATCCGTGGTGCGGCCGGTGGGTCCGCGGACATCGACTTGTTCATGGTGCCTTTCACCGCTTCGTCGTCGTCGTTCACGGCTCTGGCGCCGACGCGCGTGTTCGACACCCGTCAGAACATCGGTGGTGTGGGTACCAGCAAGATCGGTGACGGTCGCGGCAACGGAACCCCGCTGGAGTTCACGGTGCTGAACAAGGGCGGATTGCCGGCATCGGCGTCCACCATCGGTGCGGTGTCGTTGAACGTGACGGTGGTGTCCGGTGAGGCTCCCGACGAGGGCGGCTTCGTGACGGTGTACCCGTGCGGCACCCGTCCGGACGCGTCGAACCTGAACTTCGTGGCGGGTCAAACCGTCCCGAACGCGGTGATCACTCCCGTCAGCCAGGCCGGCAAGGTGTGCTTCTACGTGTACGGCAAGGCCCACCTGTTGGCCGACGTGAACGGGTACTTCACTTCCGGGTTGGGTTTCAATTCGGTGTCGCCGGCCCGACTGTTCGACACCCGTCAGAACATCGGTGGTGTGGGTACCAGCAAGATCGGTGACGGTCGCGGCAACGGAACCCCGCTGGAGTTCACGGTGACCGGAAACGGTGGCGTGCCGGCCTCGAACGTGGGTGCGGTGTCGTTGAACGTGACGGTGGTGTCCGGTGAAGCTCCCGACGAGGGTGGCTTCGTGACGGTGTACCCGTGCGGCACTCGTCCGGACGCGTCGAACCTGAACTTCGTGGCGGGTCAGACCGTGCCCAACGCGGTGATCACTCCCGTCAGCCAGGCCGGCAAGGTGTGCTTCTACGTGTACGGCAAGGCCCACCTGATCGCCGACGTGAACGGCTACTTCGGTTCGTCGGGTTTCAACGCCTTGACCCCGGCTCGCCAGTTCGACACCCGTCAGAACATCGGTGCCGTGGGTACCAGCAAGATCGGTGACGGTCGCGGCAACGGAACGGCGCTGGAGTTCACGGTAGTGGGCAAGAACGGTGTTCCGGCCACCGGTGTGGGTGCGGTGTCGTTGAACGTGACGGTGGTGTCCGGTGAGGCTCCCGACGAGGGTGGTTTCGTGACGGTGTACCCGTGCGGCACTCGTCCGGACGCGTCGAACCTGAACTTCGTGGCGGGTCAGACCGTCCCGAACGCGGTGATCGCCCCGGTGAGCCAGGCTGGCAAGGTGTGCTTCTACGTGTACGGCAAGGCCCACCTGATCGCCGACGTGAACGGCTACTTCAACCAGTAGTCGATTCCCCACGCGTTCTGGAGGGGGTGCCTCTCGGGTCGACCGAGAGGCGCCCCCTCTTCGCGTTCACGGGTACGGTTGGTCCATGACCGACCTGCGACTGGGGGTGATCGGCACCGGCATGATGGGGTGCGAGCACATCCGCAACGTGAACGCGTTGCCGGGTGCCGTCGTCACCGCGGTGAGCGATCCGAACGAGGTTCCCCTCGGGTGGGCCCGCGACAATCTGGGCGAACGCGCGTCCGAGGTGATGTTCCTGCGTGATCACCGCGACCTGCTGTCGTCGGGCGCGATCGACGCCGTGATCGTGGCCTCACCCAATCACACGCACGCCTCGGTGTTGGCCGACGTGTTGTCGACCGATCTCCCGGTTCTCGTGGAGAAGCCGATGTGCACCACGGTCGAGGACTGTGTGGCGGTGGTCGACGGGGCGAATCGTCGGCGCGCCGTCACCTGGGTCGGCCTCGAGTACCGCTACATGGCGCCCATCGCGGCGTTGTTGGACGTCGTCCGCTCCGGCGAGCTGGGTGACCTACGGATGTTGGCCATTCGCGAGCATCGGTTCCCCTTCCTCGTGAAGGTGGACAACTGGAACCGCTTCTCGCGCAACACCGGTGGAACCCTGGTGGAGAAGTGCTGTCACTTCTTCGATCTGATGAACCTGGCCGTGGGTGCGAGGCCGACGCGGGTGTTCGCCAGCGGTGGGCAGGACGTGAACCATCTCGACGAGGTGTACGACGGCGAGCGCAGCGACATCCTCGACAACGCCTACGTGATCGTGGACTACGCCAACGGTGTGCGGGCCAGTCTGGATCTGTGCATGTTCGCCGAGGCGGGACGCCACGAACAGGAGATCGTGGCCGTGGGTTCGCGAGGGAAGGCCGAAACCGCCCTGCCCGGGGACGGGCTGGTGCACGTGGGCACGCGCGTCGACCGCTCGTTGCGCGCGGTGGCGGCCCCGATGGATCCGTCGGTGGCCCACGCCGGGTTCCATTTCGGCGCCAGTTACGTCGAGGTGGCACGCTTCTGTGACGCCGTGCGCGACGGAACCGAAGCCGAGGTGGGTGTCGAAGACGGACTGTGGAGCGTGGCCGTTGGCGCCGCCGCGCACCGCAGTATCGACGAGGGCCGTCCGGTGACGTTGAGCGAGTTCGGTCTGGGGTGATCGGCGAGTCCCCGAGGGACCAAGTCGCCGACCAGTCAGGACTCGGTGATGGTGATCGAGATGATCTTGATCTCGCCCTTGGGCGGCACACCGTTGGCGCTGGGATCGTCGTTGCCGGCCATGTTCATGTCGAACACGGTGGTGTCGAGACCGTCGGTGACCTGACCGAACAGCGTGTAGCTCGGCGGCAACGACACGCCCTGGGCACCGGTGATCACGAAGAACTGACTGCCGTTGGTGTCCGGACCCGAGTTGGCCATGGCCAACGATCCGATCTTGTATTCGCCCGCGGCGGGCAATTCGTCAGCGAACTGGTAGCCGGGACCGCCGGAGCCGGTGGCGGTGGGGTCACCACACTGCACCATGAAGTCGGGAATGGCGCGGTGGCAGTTGGTGCCGTCGAAGTATTTCGATCGCGCCAGGCTGACGAAGTTGTTGACGGTGCCGGGAGCCTTGGCCGCGTCGAGCACCGCCGTGTAGTCGCCGAAGTTGGTGCTGACGGTCGCGGTGTAGGTCTTGGTGGGGTCGATGCAGAGCGCGAACGAGTCGGAGAACTGCTGTGTCTGTTCGGCGGCGCCTTCCACCGGTGGGCACTCGGTGGTGCCGTAGACGAACTCGGCGGGCACCACGGTGACCTCGTTCGTCGGGGTGAAGGTGCTGTCGGTGGGGGCGTCCTTGTCGTCGTCATCGGTCAGGAACGCGATGCCGAAGAAGATGGCCACGATGACGGCGACCGCCGAGCCGGCGCGAATGATCCGACGACTGGTCTTTTGGCGTCGTGCGGCCTGGAGTTGCTGCTCGCGACCGAGTTGGCGATTGGACTTTTTGCGTTCTCTCTTGGCGGTTCCCACGAGACAGTAAGGCTAGCGGTACAACGCTGGCGATGGCCCTCGGCAGATAACCTGACGATCCTGTGGCGTTGATTGTCCAGAAATTCGGAGGCACGTCGGTGGCCGATCCCGAGCGCATCCGCGCCGTGGCGGAGCACGTGGCGTTCACCAAGCGCCACGGCAACGATGTCGTCGTGGTGGTCTCGGCCATGGGCAAGTCCACCGACAACCTCATCAAATTGGCCAATGACGTGTCGGCCAACCAGCCAGCTCGCGAGATGGACATGCTTCTCACCACCGGCGAGCGCATCTCCATGGCGCTCGTGTGCATGGCCCTGGCCGACCTCGGTATCGAGGCGGTCAGCTTCACGGGTAGCCAAGTGGGCATCATCACCGACACGGTCCACACCAAGGCCAAAATCCTGGAGGTGAAGGGCGACCGTGCGCGCGAGGCGCTGGCCCACGGCAAGGTGTGCGTGGTGGCCGGTTTCCAGGGTGTGAGTACCGAACGCGAGATCACCACCCTTGGTCGTGGTGGGTCCGACACCACCGCTGTGGCGTTGGCCGCCGCATTGAACGCCGATAGCTGCGAGATCTACACCGACGTCACCGGGGTCTTCAGTGCCGATCCGCGCATCGTGCCACAGGCTCGAAAGTTGCAACGCATCAATTTCGACGAGATGCTCGAAATGGCCGGTGCCGGCAGCAAGGTGTTGGCCCTGCGCTCGGTCGAGTTCGCCCGAAATCACAACGTCCCCATCCATGTTCGGTCCAGCTTCACGTGGGAGCCGGGCACTTGGGTCACCAGTCAGGAGCCTTCCATGGAAGATCCCATCATCTCCGGCGTCGTCACCGATGTGAGCGAAGCCAAGGTCACCGTGCGCAAGGTGCCCGATCGCCCGGGTGTGTCGGCGGGGCTCTTCGAGCCGTTGGCGCAGGCGAATGTGAACGTCGACATGATCGTGCAGAACACCTCGGCTGATGGTTTCACCGACATCAGCTTCACGGTCCCCAAAGCCGACATCAAAGTTGCGCAGTCGATCGTGGACGAGATGGCCAAGAAGATCGGAGCCGCCGGTGTGGTGAACGATGACTCCATCGCCAAGATCTCCTTGGTGGGTGCGGGTATGAAAACCAGCCCCGGTGTCGCGGCCAAAATGTTTCGTACGTTGGCCGACAACGACGTGAACATCCAGATGATCTCGACCTCCACCATTCGTATCTCGGTGGTCGTGGCCACCGCCGATCTCGAGCGTGCCGCTCGCTCGTTGCACACCGCATTCGATCTGGACAGCGGTCAGTCCTACAGTGCTCCTCTTCCCGAGCGGAAGTAAGTCGTGTCCCGCCCTCGTCGACGCCAGCACGTGCCGTGGAACGCGGCCGGGCGTGTGGTCGAGGGACGCGGTGACGCCGACGTCGTAGTGAGCGACACTGGATGGGTGTTCAACAACGCCATCGGCCGTCACTTGTCGCTGGCCGAGTTCGTCGACTCCGGTGAACAAGAGGTGGGTGCATATCTCGAGTGTTTCGGTTTTGATCCAGCGGAGAACGAGCACCGAAGTCTGGTGGAGATCGGTTCGGGTATCGGACGCATGACGGCCAGCTTCACGCGGCGATTCAAGTCCGTGGTGGCCGCTGATTTGGACGCCGCGTTCCTCGAACGATGCCGAGAGACCGTGATGCGATTCGGCGTACCCGAGCGCCTGTCGACACTGCAGGTGGCCGATGGTCGAACGCTCGACCTACCGAACGCCTCGGCCGACATGGTGTTCAGTTACATCACCCTGCAACACTGTGAACCCGCTGACGCGCTGGCGCTCACGGTCGAGGCCCTGCGCGTGGTGAGACCCGGTGGTCACGCAGTACTGAACTATCGCACGTGGGTGCCCGCCGATGCGTTGTTGTTCCCGGCCGGCATCGCCGTGCGGGCACTTTGGCGCGTGCCCAAGTTGGGTGTGTGGTTGGCGCGGCAGCGATGGTCCGCTCGAATGGGTTGGCAGGCCAATCGTTTGGCCCCGGGAGAGGTGCTCGACCATCTCGCCTCGGTTGGAGTGTTGCTCGATGATTCAGCGGTGTGGTTGCAGTCCCCCCGACGCATCAGCGGTCTCGACGGAGTATCGGTACGCACCTTCATCGGTGTCGATCGCAGCCACTGGTGGCTAATTGCCCGTCGGGCGTCCTGAGCGCGCCGTTAGCCTTCGCCCCATGCGTATAGGAGTGGTGGGTGCAACCGGACAAGTCGGTGGTGTCATGCGCTCGTTGTTGGCCGAGCGGAGGTTTCCCATCGAAGAGATTCGTTTCTTCGCCTCGGCGCGATCGGCGGGAAGTTTCTTGCCGTGGAACGGTGGCTCCGTCACCGTGGAGGACGCCGAGCTGGCTGATCCGAGTGGTCTCGACATCGCTTTGTTCTCGTCGGGTGCCTCGTCGAGTCGCCTCCTGGCCCCGCGCTTCGCCGCCGTTGGTGTGACCGTGATCGACAACTCGTCGGCCTGGCGCATGGATCCCGAGGTGCCGTTGGTGGTGAGCGAGGTGAACCCCGGCGAGATCCGCAACGCGAAGAAGGGCATCATCGCAAATCCGAACTGCACCACCATGGCCGCCATGCCGGTGTTGAAGCCTCTGCACGACGAAGCCGGTTTGGTGCGTTTGATCGTGAGCACCTATCAGGCGGTGTCCGGTGGCGGTTTGGCCGGCGTGGACGAACTCGACAAGCAGGCCCGCGAGGTGACCGATCGTGCCCGTGACCTGACCTATGACGGTGAGGCGGTGGGCTATCCGATGCCCACCAAATTCGCCAAGCACATCGCGTTCAACGTGTTGCCGTATGCCGGCAAGTACGTCGAGGACGACTCGTTCGAGACCGACGAGGAACAAAAGCTGCGCAATGAGAGTCGCAAGATCCTGGCTATCCCGAATCTGCGGGTGTCGGGAACGTGCGTGCGCGTGCCCGTGTACACCGGACACTCGTTGAGCATCAATGCCGAGTTCTCCGAGCCCATCTCGGTGGCGCGGGCGACCGAGTTGTTGTGTGGGGCACCGGGCGTGGTGGTGATGGATGTACCGACACCGTTGGAGGCCGCGGGCAAGGATCCCAGTTACGTGGGTCGTATTCGTCAGGACCCATCGCTCGACGACGGGCGCGGCCTGGTGATGTTCGTGAGCAACGACAACCTGCGCAAGGGTGCGGCGTTGAACGCCGTGCAGATCGCCGAACTTTTTCTCTGACTCCTGGACCCCGGTCGCTCGACGATGGGCCTCCCGCTTTGGTCACTATCGCGGCGGTTTCAGCAGATGCAGGGGAGTGACGCGCACACCGGGCATCCTTTTGCGTAGCGTGCGGTCGCCTCATCGAGGCTGATGCCCATCTGGTTGGCGAGCGACGCCACCCAGGCGATGACGTCGCCGAATTCGTGCACCTGTTGCTCGCGAGATCCCTTGCGCACCGCTTGGGCCAACTCGCCGATCTCCTCGGCCAACCAGGCCACCGTGGACGGCACACCGCGCAGGCGATCCCTGGTGCCGAATGTGCGTTGGATGACGTCTTGAAAATCGGCGATGTCCATGGGTCAACCGTAGATGGCGTGACCTGGAAAACACGTCGTCCCCCACCGAAGCGGGGGACGACTGGTCGGGGTGAGAGGATTTGAACCTCCGGCCTCCACGTCCCGAACGTGGCGCGCTAGCCAAGCTGCGCTACACCCCGCAGCGAACGCTGAGGCTACAGGGTGGTCGACGCTTCCGTTTCGGCCTCGACTGCGACGTCGGCCTGCACGTCGGGCTCGTCCACCGCGGGTAGACCCTCGGCGTAGCAACCGCCTCCGCCCACGGCTCGCGACGCCCGACGAAGACGCAGTGCGTCGAGCGGCTTGATCAACCAGCCATCGGCCCCGCTTCGGCGGGCCATGTGAATGTCGGCCTCGCGGTCGAGCAACATCAGGATCGGCACGTGCGGAAGAGTGCCGCCACTCTCGTCGAGACGCAGGTCCATGGTGACCGCGATGCCACCCATGGTGCCGATCTGCAGATCGAGAATCACCAGATCGGGGGTGCGCCCCTTCACGACACCGGCCACGGCGCGACCGTCGCGGCAGTGGGTGAAGGTGGTGTCGGGTCCGCCGAGGGCGGCGACAACTTCGTCGACCAGCCAGTCGGCATCGGTTGCCAGGATCACGTGCACGCTCGGAACGCTACCCGTCGACATGGTCGGGGGGCGAACAGCGCCCCGAACTAGCCGATGATCTCGCGGCCCAGGGCGTCGATGGTGTCGAGATCGTGAACATCGGTGGCCCGTTGATGAATGCGTGCCACCGCCGCCCCTCGAACGCGGTCCACCAACGGTGCGATCACGGCCTGCTCGGCCTCGGCCACTCGGCGCACGTGAGCCAAATTCTCCTGCAATGCAGCGAGGGTCTCGTCTCCGGCCTTGTGGGCGGCACGTGCAGCGGAGAGCGCAGAGTGGGCTGATCCCTCACCGAATGATGGTTGGAGCCGATTCAGCACCAGCCCGGCCACCGTGACGTCACGCTCGCTCAACCGGTTCGTGAAGTAGACGGCCTCGTCCACTGTGTCACGCCGGGCCGAACTCACCACGACGAATCGGCACTGGTCCGAGCGCAACAACGACTGCACCGCGCCCGCCCGGCGCACGAAGCCGGGCTCGATGCCCTCGAAGGCTTGGAAGAAGTCGATCGCATCAGCCAGAACGTCGGCGCCGATGACGCGACCGATGGTGCGCAGGATCGGCTGCGCCGCGATGTTCAACACCTTCAATCCACCGCGGGCCGGAGTCATCAACCAGCGATAGACACGATGGTCGAGGAAGTTCATCAACTTCTGCGGTGCCTCCAAGAAATCGAGCGCCTCACGGGTGGGTGGAGTGTCGACCACCACCAGGTCGAAACGATCGTCGTTGGACAAATCGAACAACTTCTCGGCGGCCATGTACTCCTGGCTACCCGACAGCCGACTGGCGATGTTCGCGTAGAACGGATTGTTCAGGATTCGTTCGGCCTGGGCCTCGTTGCGCGCCTGCGTCCGAATGACGGCATCGAAGGTGCCACGTGCGTCCAGCATCATCGCCCACAGTTGCGCCCCTCCATCCAGGCGTACCGGTGCCGGATCATTCGACAACGAATCGACCCCCAATGCGTCAGCCAATCGCTTGGCCGGGTCGATGGTGATCAACACCACACGGCGTCCGCGACGTGCAGCGGCGATGGCCAGAGCGGCCGCGGTGGTGGTCTTGCCCACTCCGCCCGATCCGCAACACACCACCACCCGCGAGCCGTCGAGCACGTTGGCGAAGTCCGACACACTCACGATGGCCTCTTCGCTCGAGACCTCTTGGGTGACGCCCCCCGCACGAGATCGGCCAACACCACCACGTCGTCGTGATCCATGGACGCGGTCGCCACGTGCGGCAGGGTGATCACGTCGTGCGAGATTTGCCCGACTCGCTCGATGGTCGTCCGATGGAGGGCGCTGCGCTCGGCGCGATACTCGGCGGCTCGCATCAAGTCATCGGTCGGCAACGAGCCACGAGCGGTCGACTCACCGGCGGCGACCAATGCCTCCATGTCCACCGCGACATCGACATTGTTCACAACCACCGGGGCGAACGACACGCCCACGGACTCGCGCAACGACTCGGTGGTCTCCAACATCTCGTTCACCGGTGTGGTTTCGGGCAGCGTCACCATCAACACCCGGCACTTGTCGGGGTCGGTCAACATCTGCTGTACCTCGATGGCCTGTGATCGCAACGGGCCGCCGCGAATGGTGGTGGCCATGGCCCGGGGTGACTGCAGGAAACTGATGGCGTGTCCGGCCGCCGGTGCGTCGACGAGGATGAGATCGTGCTCGCCGTTGGGTCCCGTCAAGCCGACCAGATGCTTGATCTTGCCGAGAACCAAGAGGTCATCGATACCCGGGGCGGCACTCGACACCACTCCCACCACACCGGAAGCGACGAGTCGTTTGGCCAACCGCGCCAGACCCTGGGTGGCCAGATAGTCCTGCAATGCCTCACTGGCGGTGATGGTGCGCAGGTGGATGCTTCCGGTCCCGTTCGGTCCGAGGCCGGTGTGGATGGTGGTGCCGTCGTAGGTGGTGCCATCGGTGGCGCGACCGCCAAGCAATTCGGACAGACCCGTCCGCGAGTCAAGGGTCACAACCAGCACTCGCAGACCGCTGTCGGCTGAGGCCCGCGCCATCACGGCGGTTACCGTTGTTTTGCCGACACCCCCTTTGCCGGCCACCACGAGCAACCGCGACATGGTGAACATTCGGCTCGGATTGACGTTCTTCGGAGGCACTCGTGCGCAGACTAGCGATCCTCTTCATTGCCTCTGGTGCCGTGCTCGGCTTGGCCGGTACCGCGCGTGCGTCATCGGACACAAGCGTCCCCAACGACGCCACTACCGATGCCAACGTGGAAAGCACCGCGCTGGGGTTGGTGCCCGTCGACGTGTTTCAGGTGTCCGGCTTGATGGACGACATCTTGGTGGACGAGATCGAGCAAGCCATCGATCGCGCCGAGTCCGACGGTGCCCAGGCGTTGGTGTTGCAGTTGAACTCCAAGGCGGCCGTCGTGGGTCGCGACACCATGAGGGATTTGTACGAGCGCATCGCCGATGCGTCGGTTCCGGTGGCGATCTGGGTGGGTCCCTCGGGCGCCCGCGCCACTGGTCTCCCGGCGCAGTTGTTGTCGGCCGCTGACGCCACGGGCATGGCGCCGGGCGCGCGCATCGGTCGCACCGGCACTCCGCTGGTCGACGGTGTGGAGTTCGGCCAGGCCACTGACACCTTGCGCACCGAGACCTTGGGCTTCCAGGACGCTCGTCGCGCCGGTGCACTGAAGTTGGAGATCAGCGACGAAGGAGCGCCGACCATTCGCAACATGGTGTTCGCTCTCGACGGTCTGACCATCGACGGTGTGGAACTGGACACCGCGGTCGAGAACCTGAACGACGATGGCACCGTGGCCAACGACATCACCACCGTTCGGTTCCACAAGTTGGGTCTGTGGCCACAGATGCTTCACACCTCGGCCAGCCCGCCAGTGGCGTACCTGTTCCTCATCATCGGATTGGCGTTGATCCTGTTCGAGTTCTTCACCGCTGGCATCGGTGTGGCCGGTGTGTTGGGTGCAGTGCTCACCTTGCTCGGCTTCTATGGCTTGGGCGCATTACCCGAACGGGGATGGGCGCTGGGGCTGATTCTCGTCAGTTTCGTGGCCTTCGCGGTCGACGTTCAGGTGGGACTACCACGTCTGTGGACCGGCGTCGGTCTGGCGGCGTTCTCTTTCGGATCGGTGTTCTTGTTCCCGACGTTCGATCAACAGAACCTTCGCGTGTCGTGGTTGACGTTGCTGGTAGGCATCGGCGGCATCGCTCTCACCTACATCTCCGGCATGCCCAGTATGACCCGCACCCGTTTCGCCACCCCCACCATCGGTCGCGAGCGCCTGATCGGAGAGACCGGTCGTGCGGTGACCGACATCGCCCCCGACGGAGCGGTGCAGATCGGTGAGTCGCGTTGGAAGGCCCGAACCAACCGTGCCACACCGGTGAAGGCCGGCGAGGTGGCCCGCGTCGTGGCCATCGACGGAATCGTGCTGGAAGTGGAACCCGAAGCGGGTGGAGCCCGCGACTACCGCGAACGATGACGCTGTTCGACCGCGGTGACGCTCGGCAGTTGCTGCCGTACGACGGCGAAGTTCGGTATCACCCCGACGTGTTCGCGGTGTCCGAGGCGAGCGAGCATCTGTCGGCACTCCTGAACGAGACGCCGTGGGAGAGTCGCAACATCGTGTTGTTCGGACGCGAGGTGGCCCAACCGCGATTGGCCTGCTGGTACGGCGATCGTCCGTACACCTATTCCGGGCTCACGCTGGAGCCGCGCGTGTTCACGCCGCGACTACGTCTGTTGTGCGAGATCGCGAGTACCTACGCGGGTCGCTCGTTCAACACCGTGTTGGCCAACCTCTACCGCGACGGGCGAGACTCCATGGGCTGGCACGCCGATGACGAGCGCGAATTGGGCTGCGAACCGGTGATCGCGTCGCTGTCGTTTGGTGCGGTGCGACGGTTTCGTTTTCGTCATCGTGAGTCGCGCGAGGTGGTGGAGATCGCTCTCGAGCCGGGTTCGGTGTTGGTGATGCGCGGGCTCACCCAGCATTGCTGGGTGCACGAGTTGCCCAAGACCACCAAGGTGACCGAGCCGCGCGTGAACTTGACGTTTCGTCACATCGCCTGATCACAGGCGCGGGCCGGCGATGCGCACGTCGTCGCGTCGGCGAGTGATTCCACGGGCGTCGAGTTCGGTGGCCAACGGAACCGCGTGCTTGCGGGTGATGCCGAGGGAGTCACGGAACTGGGAGAGTGTGAACCCGTCGGGGTGAGTGGTCAGCAATTCTCGTGCGGTGCTTCTCGCGGTTTCCAATGCGTCGACATGGAACCACTCGCCGTCGCGTTCGAACAGCACACCCAACTTGGCCAGTCGACGCAGGTCGGCGTTACCGATGTCGGAAGGAGTGGGGGGAGCGCAGTTTCCCGATCGCAGTCGTCCGATCACCGGATGTTCCAACAACGGGTCGGTGGTGCCCCTCACCCGAATCCGTCCGTTGTCGATCGCCACACCGTCGAAGGAGTCGATCATGGCGCGTTCGATGTCGTCGAACACGGCCACGTCGAGACCCTCGGCTCCCGAGCTGGCGATGCGTTTCGCGACGTCGTCTCGCATCGCCTCGAAGCGCAACTGGTCGATCACCCACTGGCCAACAGTGGGTGCGATCGACTCGCCAGTGAGCAGAGACAGGTCGTGCACGGTGATCGGTCCGCGCTCGGCCACCACTCGTCGCCAATCGGTATCGGGGGTGGCCCGAGATGCTGGCCGCACGGGATCCACGTCCAACACCTGACCTCCGCCGACGGTTTCGCGGCGGCCGCTCTCACGCAGGATGAAATGGTCCCCGGGCAGAAGGGGAACGGGGCGATCCAAGTGCAGACGCACGAAGGCGGACTCGCCCGGTCCGATCGACTCGGGACCGATCACCCGCAGGCGCGCGGGAATCTCGTCGCTTCCGACGTGAACGGTGTACGCACCCCGTCGCGACACCCGGTGTCCGAGAGAGTCCAACACCTGTAGATGCACGTCGACGCGATTGCTGTGGAACCATTGGTTGGGTTTGACCACGACGTCACCGCGTCGAATCTCGCGATGATCGACGCCGGCCAGGTTCAACGCCACGCGATGGCCCGGTGCGATGCGCTCGACATTTTCACCCAACGTCTGGACACCGCGAATACGCGCTTCCCGTTGGCGAGGGCCCACCACCACGTGATCACCCACGGCGAACGAACCATCGCGCAACGTTCCGGTGACCACGGTGCCGCTTCCTTTGGCCGCGAACACGCGATCGACGAACAAGCGTGGTCGACCACGGTCGACCGACGCAGGTGTGGAGTGGGCCAGCGCGGCGAGGGCGTCGACGAGTTCGGTCATGCCGGCACCGGTCGTGGCCGACACCGGGATGATGGCAGCTCCCTGCAAGAACGTGCCCTCCACGTGGTCGATCACCTCCAGCGAGACCAGTTCCAGATGGTCGGCGTCGCAGAGGTCCGATTTGGTGAGAGCCACCACGCCGCCCGGTGCGCCCGTGAGGTGAAGGATGCGCAAGTGCTCTTCGGTCTGGGGCATCCATCCCTCGTTGGCGTCCACCACGAACAGACAGCCGTTGATACCGCCCACGCCGGCCAGCATGTTGCCGAGATAACGCACGTGCCCCGGCACGTCGATGAACGAGATGTGTCGGCCGTCGGCGGTTTCCAGGTGTGCGAAACCGAGATCGATGGTGAGCCCGCGCTCCTGCTCCTCGGCCCATCGATCGGGGTTGGTGCCGGTGAGCGTCTTGATCAGGGTCGACTTGCCGTGGTCCACGTGACCGGCGGTGGCGAAGACGCGCATGTCAGTCGAGTGAACGCAGTATGGAGGCGACCACGCCGTCGTCGCAGGGATCGATCGTGCGCACGTCGATGAGGGTGACGTCGTCGCGGACACGGGCGATGAGCGGGGGATTGGCCGTGCGCAGCGCGACGAGATGATCACCGTCCAACGTGATGGCCACCGAGGGAATGGATGCACCCGGCGTGCTGCCGGCACCGGGGAGCGAATCGCAGTCGGCCACCGCGCCTCGTCCGGCCGTGGCGATGATCGCCTCGGCGCGCGTGCGCAGCGTGGTCCACGGTGAGGCGGCCATGCGCCAGAACGGAATGTCGATGGTGGCGGTGCGCGCCAGGTAGGCGAGCACCGTGTGATGCAATGCCGACAGCACCAGACCGCCGGGCCGCAACGCGCGGGCCAAGGGGTGCGTAGCGCACGCCTTCACCAGGTCGGCACGACCGGCGATGATCCCACTTTGCGGGCCGCCCATCAACTTGTCACCGCTGAAGGTGACGAGATCGGCTCCGGCGGCCAAGGTCTGACGGGCGGCCGGTTCACCGTTCAACCAGCCAGGTGGGCCATCGGGCAACCACGGGCACGCGGCATCCAGCAGACCCGATCCGATGTCGGCCACCACCGGCACGCCGAGTGACGACAATTCGTGCACCGAGGTCTCCTCGACGAAACCCTCCACGCGATAGTTGGACGGATGCACCTTGAGCACCATGGCAACGTCGTTCTTCTTGTGCGCAATGGCCTTGCGGTAGTCGTTCAATCGCGTGCGATTGGTGGTACCCACGTCCACCAGACGAGCCCCCGACTGCTCCATCACCTCGGGTACGCGGAAGCCTCCACCGATCTCGACACTTTCGCCGCGACTGACGGCCACGTCGCGTCCACCGGCCAGCGCGGCCAACACCAGCATCACGGCGGCAGCGTTGTTGTTCACCACCAAGGCATCCTCGGCGCCACACGTCAGAGCGATGAGACGACCGATACCTTCTTGGCGACTGCCACGCTGACCGGTGCGCAAATCGAATTCGAGGTTCTGAGCGCGCGCGTTTTGGTGGATGGCCACCGGTGCTCGGCCGAGGTTGGTGTGGGCGATCACGCCGGTACCGTTGATGACGGGCACCAAGAGCGCCTCGGCGGTATCGCGCGCGATGCTCTCGGCCCGAGCCGGATCCCCCGCGGTGATGGCGCGACGCGCCGCGTCGACGAGAAGCGGGTGCGGTAGGCCGACGTGGGCGATGGAACGGGCCAAGGCGTCGACACTGGGTGGCCGCGAGGCGGACTCGTTGGTGTCGGCGGGCATGGACGCGACGCTATCGGCGCGCCGAGAGAGGCGACGGAGCCGGGCGAACAGTGCTGGCTAGGGTGAACGCGTGATCTTGCTGTTGCTGTTCGTGGTGGTACCGATCGCCGAGCTGTACACGATCATCCGTGTGGGTTCGACCATCGGATTTTTCAACACGCTCGGAGTGATCGTCTTGGTGGGTCTCGTCGGATCGTGGTTGGTGAGGCGTGAGGGCATGCGCACCTGGTTGCGCTTCAACCAGACGTTGGCCTCGGGGCAGATCCCCGCCAAGGAGATGGTGGACGGCGTGTTGATCCTGGGTGCCGGGGCGTTGCTGTTGACTCCGGGTTTCTTGAGCGATGTGTTCGGCATCTTGATGCTGTTCCCGCCGACGCGCGCATTGGTGCGGGCCTACGTGATGAGGCGCGTAAAAGCCGGCAACTTCGTGGTGCGGACGAATCCCATGGGCGGACACACCACCGGTGGACGACGGGGCCCGGTGGTGGACACCGACGCCACCGAACCCAAGGGCGAGATCTGATCCGTCAGGCCGTGCGGCGATTGACGGCCACCGCCGTCACCGACTCCACGCGAGCCGAGCATCCGGCCATCTGAACCGGCGGCACCGTCTCGGTGATGATGAGCGTGGCGATGTCGCGGAACGCGCGAGCGGCCGGACCTTCGCCCACCAAAGACACGGGTTCGCCGGAGTCACCGCCATCGGCCACCGCGGGCTCGATGGGAACTCGACCGAGCAACGGCACCCCGATCTCGTCGGCCAACGCCTCGCCACCGCCGCGACCGAACAACGCGTACGACTCGCCGTGACTGCACACGAACTCGCTCATGTTCTCGATGACGCCGGCCACTCGTAGGAACGACCGTCGCGCCATGTCGGCGGCTCGGATGGCGACCTTCTGTGCGCTGACCGCCGGAGTGGTGACAATCACCACGTCGGTGCGCGGCAACATGCGGGCCAGACCCATCTGCACGTCGCCGGTGCCCGGTGGCATGTCGATGAACAGGTAATCCATGTCGCCCCATGCCACGTCGTTGAGGAACTGCTCCACGGCCTTGGTGAGCATCAGACCCCGCCACATCAATGCGGTGCTCTCGTTCTCGACCAGGAATCCGGTGGAGACCACCTTCAGTAATCCGTCGCCCACGCGGCGTTGGTTGGGCTGGATCATCGGGCGACCAGTGGCCTCGTTCGCCTCGGCTTCCAGACGCTGATCGAGGCCCAACATGCGGGGCACCGAGAAACCCCAGATGTCGGCGTCGAGCACGCCCACCGTGTACCCCTGCGCCGCGATGGCGGCAGCCAGATTCACCGTCACGGAACTCTTGCCCACGCCACCCTTGCCCGAGGCGATCGCCAACACGCGCGTGGCGTTCGGCACGGCGGTGTCGGTGGCGTTCTCCTTGGCGTTCCACCGGGCCTTGGACATGGCGGCCGAGCGCTCGTCGGAGTTCATCTCGCCCCACTCGATCTTCACGGCGAAGACGCCCGGGTGCGTGGCGATGCGGGTCTCGATGTCTTTCTTGATCTGGGCCCGCAAGGGGCATCCGCCGATGGTGAGTTTCACCTCGATCAGAACCCGGCCGTCGTCGGTGATCTCGAGGCACCGCGCCATGCCCAGGTCCACCACGTCACTGCCCAATTCAGGGTCGATCACGCAACGGAGGAGATTCGTCACCTCATCCATGGTGGGAGGGGCGGATCGGCGCGCCATGGCCTCATGGTACCGGCGTCGACGAGGAGGAATTCGGTCGGTTGGTGACCGAAATCGTGTGACCACCCCTCGTCTCGCCGACCACCGACCGGTAAAGTCTTAGGTGTTCCGAGGCGGTGAACCCGCCGTGTAACTCAGGAGGCACATCGTGATCACCCTCACCGATTCCGCGGCGGTCAAGGTCAAAGAACTGCTCGAGGCCGAAGGTGCAACCGATATGGCCCTCCGGGTCGCCGTGCGTCCCGGCGGTTGCAGTGGTTACTCCTACGAGATGTTCTTCGACAGCGACATCACCGACGATGACGAGCAGGCCGTCTACGGCGAGGCCGTCAAGGTGGTCGTCGATCCCGCCTCGGCGCAACTGTTGCTGGGCGCCACACTCGACTACAAGGACGGCCTCAACCAGGCGGGCTTCAACATCACGAACCCCAACGCCACCCGTAGTTGCGGCTGCGGTCAGTCCTTCAGCTGAGCGCCGCGCGCACCTCGTCGGGGTGCCACACTCCCTCGAAGCGATGGGTGATCAGGCCGGTGGTGTCGACGACGAACAGCACCGGTTCGAAGGTCAACGACAGTGCGTCCACGGCTGGTGCCACCGCCGTGCCCGCCTTGTCGGCGTAAACGTCGGCGTGCACGAACACGGTGTCGGTGAACTCGTCGCCGAGTGGGATCGTGCCGTCAAGAATCGGTGAGCACACGCCGGTTTGGCAATGGGCCGGGGTGCCCACGAGATAGACCACTCGCCGCCCCGAGGCCAATGCCTCGTTCAAGGTCACGTCGTGAAACGGGCAGGGCTGGGGAAGCCGACTGCACAGCGGTTCGACTCCGCGCGCATCGTCGAACGTGGGAGTGTCGAAACCCGGCAACGACTCGCCGGGGCGGGGCACCACCAGGCTCGCGGCCTCGCGCACCTGCAACGACGCACCATCATCGGGGCCTCCTTCCACGATGAGGGCGTAGATGTCGGGTCGATCGATGGCGGTCTCGAAGACCCAGAACGGTGCGGTTCCTTCTCCGAGAGATCGACGCACGGCCACCAAGTCGTCGGCCACCACGCTGTCGTCGAGAAAGCTGATCACCCGGCCGGTCAGTTCGGCGGGCCCGCGCGTCAGCAGGCCGGCGTCGTCGGCCAACGAGATGGGCAGGCGTTGAAAGCCCGGACCCAACTGATCGGGAACCCAGCGCTGAACGATGGACATGGTCGTATCGATCGGTCCGTCGGGCCCGGTGGAGGAGGGCGACCCGCCACAGGCCGACAACACGCGACTCAACGCCAAGCCGGACATCCCCGCCGCGGCGATCCGAAGAATCGAACGTCGGTCGATTGCGCGTTGCTCGTCGAACATGACCAGGACGGTAGTTCTCGCAGAGTCGTGACCGTCGGTCACGTGGTGCGACAATGGTCGCGTGTCGGGAATCTCATTCATCTTGAACGGTGAACCGTTCGAGACCGGTTCGACGGGCAGCCTGTTGGTGGTGCTTCGCGACGAGGCGGGACTGACCGCGGCCAAGGATGGTTGCGCTCCCCAAGGTCAATGCGGCTGCTGCACCGTCTGGGTGGATGGTGAACCGCGGGTGTCGTGCGTGACGCCGGTGACCCGGGTGAACGGACGCGAAGTCACCACACTCGAAGGTCTCACCGATGTCACGCGTCGGGCGTGGGGTGACGCCTTGTGCGCCACCGGAGGGAGCCAATGTGGCTTCTGTTCGCCCGGAATCATCATGCGTTTGGAGGCCAAGGTCGAGGACGATCACGAGTCTTTCACGAAGGCGATGCTCGCGCACACGTGTCGTTGCACCGGCTGGCAGACCATCGAAGAGGCTGTGGCCGTGCGACGTGGCTCACGCCGGATCAGTGGCGACCGTGACATGGCGCGGGCATCCGAGCGTGCGGCGATCGAGGGAGGGACGCATCAGGAGGTCGGACCACAAGTGGCGCAGGGTGCCGGTGGATTCGCCGACGACATCGCGCCCCGCGACGCGTTGGTGGCGTTGCGCGCGTTGGATGGCACGTGGCACGTGGCCGACGACATCGCCTCTGCGCGCCGCTTGGCCGGCACCGTGCAGGGACGCAAGTCCACCGTGGCCATCGACTGGCCGTTACCGGTTGTCGATGGCGAGTGGTCGCACACGTTGTGCACCACGTGGGTGGAGCCCGCGTACGTGGAACCCGACGCGGCATGGTGCGAGCCCGGTGGACGAGCCCATGGCCCACTCAACAACGGTGGCGCCTTCGGGGGCAAGACGAGTTCGGAGTTGCGTGAGGTTGCGCGTCGATTGGCCGACGAGAACGGTCGCGCGGTTCGGGTGTTGCTGACGCGCGAGGACGTGGTGCGTTCCGGGCCGAAAAGACCACCGATGTCCTTGGCGGTGCGCGCCGATGGTTCGGGCGTGATGCACGCGGTGCGCACCGAGGGCCTGGTGGAGTCGATCGCCCGTTTCGCCCCGGATTGGACCGTGGTCGAACACGATGTGGTCGGTCCCCGGACGTCGATGAGTCTTCGCGCGGCGGGTTGGGCCGAGGTCGCCGTGATGCGCGCATCGGTGACGGACCCCGGTGAGAGAGGCGACCACGTGACGGCACCCAATGGGGCCCAGGCCTGGGCCACGGTGACCGATGATGTGGTGACCGTGAACGTGAACGCCGGACGAATTCTGGACGAGGTGGTACTTCGTTCGTACGCCATCGGCGCAACGCACATGGCGCTCGGATGGGTGCGGTCGGAGGGTCTGGCCGTGAGCAGCGACGGAGTTCCGCTGGACCTCACCGTTCGTTCCTTCGGTGTGCTGCGTGCCGTGGACACCCCGCGCGTCGACGTCACCTTGGTGGACGATGATGGTCCACCAGTGAACGGAAGTGACGCCGTGTTCGCCGCCGTCGCGGCTGCGGCGTGGCGCCACGGTGGCCACCGGTCACGGTGGCCCCTGTTTCGCTGACCTGTGGCGCGGCGATGTGGTTGTCTCGTTGACGTGGTCGAGACATCCATCGCTAGCATCGAAACATGGCTTCCAAAAAGGCTCCCGCCCCCCTCGGTCCCTACACCCCGGTCGTGCGTGCCGGCGACTGGGTGATCGTTTCCGGTCAACTCGGCATCAAGGACGGTGCCCTGGTCACCGGTGGTGTGTCGGCCCAAACTACGCAGGCGGTGAAGAACCTGAAAGAGCGCCTGAAGGAACAGGGCTGCACCCTGAACGACATCGCCAAGACGTTGTGCTTCCTCACCGATATGGACACCTTCGCCACGTTCAACGAGGCCTACGTGGCTGGTTTCGCTGGTGCTCGCCCGGCGCGCTCCACCATCGGTGTGGCGGCGCTGCCCTTTGGTGGCTCGGTCGAGATCGAAGCCTGGGCCTACAAGCCCGTGGCCGCACCGAAGCCGGTCGCGACGAAGGTGTCGGTGAAGAAGTCGGTCACCAAGTCCGGCGCGACGAAGGTGTCGGCGAAGAAGAAGGTGTCGGTGAAGAAGTCCACCAACAAGAAGTCGCCCCCTCGGCGCGCCAAGAAGTAGTTTCAGACCATGGCCGGAGCAATCGTGCTGATCATCGCCCTCATCGGTTTCCCCGTCGTGGTTGGTTTGTCCATGGCCGGGCTCGCGGCTCTTCTCGGACATTTGCTGTGGAAAGACGGCGAAGCCCGTCACGAGGGCAGTGAACTTCTCGAACTGAACAACTGACCGTCACGCCGTCCGTTCGGTGATCGGCTACGGAGTCGATCCACACTGGCAGAATGTGAGGCGTGCACACTCCTGACGCCGAGATGGCTCGGCTGGCGAGCCAAGCCCTGCGCTACGCGATCGATCGAATTCGTATCGACCCGCCGCCGTTGGATGCGCCGATTCCCTATGAGCAGATGTTGCTGCAGGTCGGCCAGACCATCACCCCGTCGGGTATCGGAGGTGCCGAGGCGTTGCGCCTCTACACCGACGTTCTGGCGCCCGCCTGCATCTCGGTCGACCACCCCAAGTTCTTGTCCTTCGTCCCGGGGGCACCCACCGAGGCCTCCATCATCTTCGACATGGTGGTGTCGGCCGGCAGCATTTACACCGGTTCGTGGCTGGAGGGCGCCGGCGCGGTGTTCGCCGAGAATCAAGTGTTGCGCTGGATCGCCGACCTCGCCGACTTCCCCGCCTCGGCCGGCGGTGTGTTCGTGAGCGGCGGAACGGCGGGGAATCTGTCGGCGCTCATCGCGGCCCGACATCGATGGCGCGAACGGGCCGCGGGACGACACGATCGCACCCGCGGCTTGATGGTCGCGTCCAGCGGCGCACACTCGTCGGTGAAACAAGCGGCGCGAGCGATGGACGCCGACATCGAGGTGGTACCCGCCGATGAAAAAGGTCGTCTGAATGGTGCGGCGCTCGGGGCCACCATGTCAGCGCTCGACAGCGCGGACCGTGATCGCCTTTTCGCCATCGTGGCCACCTCGGGCACCACGAATCTGGGGATGGTGGACGATCTGGCCGCCGTAGCCGATGTGGCCCAAGCTCACGGAGTGTGGTTCCACGTTGACGGCGCCTACGGGGCCGCCGCCTTGTGCGCTCCGAGCGTTCGTCATCTCTTCACGGGGATCGAGTGTGCCGACAGCTTCATCGTCGACCCGCACAAGTGGCTTTTCGGTCCCTACGACAGTTGTGCCTTGCTGTACCGGAACATCCACGACGGTCGGCGCGCCCACACTCAACACGCCGAGTATCTCGACGTGCTGCACGGTGAGCAAGACGAAACGAAGCCTTGGATGGAGATGAATCCGGCCGACGTGGCCCACCACCTGTCCCGACGTGCGCGCGGACTGCCCTTGTGGTTCAGTTTGGCCACCCACGGAAGTGACGCGTACACCGTGGCCATGGAGAGGACGCTCGACACCACCCGTTTCGGTGCCGAGGAGATTCGACGACGCCCGTACTTGGAGTTGCTGCTCGAGCCGGATCTCAGCATCCTGGTGTTCCGACGTGTCGGTTGGTCACAGGATCACTATCGGCGGTGGAGTGATACCCAGTTGCATGGTGGCGAGTCGTTCGTCGTGCCCAGTTCATGGAACGGAGAAACCGTGTTGCGCTTCTGCATCGTCAATCCCCGTACCACGAATGCTCACCTGGTCGAGATTCTCGACTCGCTGGAGGAGGACCCCGAATGAATCAGGTCGATTTGGTCGTTCGCAACGCCCTGCACATAGCCACCGTCGATAGTGCCCGGCGCGAAATCCCCGGAGGATGGATCGCTGTCGTTGGTGGTCGTATCAGTGCCATCGGCTCGTCGGTCGATCCGGTTCCGTCGGCGCGCGAGTTCGTCGACGCCACCGATTGTCTGGTCACGCCGGGTCTGGTGAACACGCACCATCACATCTACCAGAACCTCACGCGGGCCTTCCCGCCCATGACCGACAAGCCGTTGTTCGGGTGGTTGCAGTCGTTGTATCCGCTGTGGCGCGCCATCGACGAGGAGGCCGTTCACGTCAGTGCATACGTGGGATTGGCTGAATTGGTGCTGTCGGGCTGCACGACCTCCACCGACCACCTGTACCTGCACCCGCACGGCGCCGGCGACCTGTTGACCGCCGAGATCGAGGCCGCCCACGAGTTGGGCATGCGATTCCATCCCACCCGCGGCTCGATGTCGTTGAGCGAGAAAGATGGTGGTCTGCCGCCCGACGACGTGGTGGCCGACGACGACGAGATTCTGGCGGCCAGCGAGGCAGCGGTGAAGCGACACCACGACCCTTCCTTCGGTGCGATGACCCGAGTGGCCCTCGCACCGTGTTCGCCGTTCAGCGTGACCGAGCAATTGATGGTTCGCTCGGCGGAGTTGGCCGAGAAACTCGACGTGCGTCTGCACACGCACTTCGCGGAGAACGCTGAGGACGACGATTTCTCCATCGCCACTTTCGGGTGCCGACCGATGGAGTACCTCGAGCGAACCGGGTGGTGCAGCAGCCGCACCTGGGTGGCGCACTGTGTGATGCCCAACCACGACGAGGTGCAGCGCTTGGGGGCGGCGGGCATCGGTGTCGCGCACTGCCCGAGTTCGAACCTGATCCTGGCGTCGGGTATCTCGCCGGTGGTCGACCTGCGGGCGGCGGGGGCCAAGGTGGGTCTCGGTGTCGATGGTTCGTCGTCGGCGGACTCGGCGTCGATGTGGCTGGAGGCGCGCCAGGCGATGTTGCTGGCCAAACTTCGCAACGGCGCCCACGCGGGTACCGCGCGCATGGCCTTGGAGATGGCCACTAACGGTGGTGCGGGTTGTCTCGGCCGCGTCGGAGAGATCGGCGAGTTGAGCGTGGGTGCCGTGGCCGACATCGCGGTGTGGTCGCTCACCGGACCGTCGTTCGCCGGCGCCATCGCCGACCCGGTGGAGGCGTGGTTGCGTTGTGGACCCGTTGGTGCCCGGCACACCATCGTGAACGGGCGAGTGGTGGTTCGTGACGGAAACATCACGCATCCAAGGCTCGACGAGATGCTCAGGAGTCACGCGCGCATCAGTCGTCGTATCCAGAAACTCGACGATGCCCGTTGAGTTGGGGCGGCCCGCCGCCGTTCTGTTCGACATGGACGGCACGATCGTCGACACCGAGCCGTACTGGATCGCCAGCGAGTTCGAGGTGGTCGAGATGCACGGCGGTTCGTGGTCGACCGAGCATGCCAAAGCCGTGGTCGGTTTCGATCTCCTCGACGCGGCGCGGTACATCGCTCACAACGGGAACATCGACCTGGCGCCGCACGACATCGTCGAGCTGTTGTTGGATCGAGTGGTGGCGCGACTACGTGAGGCGGTTCCGTGGCGACCGGGCGCACGGGAGTTGTTGGCCGCGGTGGTCGCGGCCGGCATTCCCACCGCTCTGGTGACCATGTCGTGGCGTCGTTTCGCCGACGAGGTGGTGATGTGTCTGCCGCCCGGCAGCTTCACCTCGTCGGTGGCGGGTGATGAGGTAAGACGGGGCAAGCCTCACCCCGAGCCGTATCTGTCGGCCGCGGCGAAGTTGGGTGTCGATCCGACGCATTGCGTGGCGATCGAGGATTCACCCACGGGTGTGCGTTCGGCGCGGGCCGCAGGATGTCGGGTGATCGCGGTACCACACGTGGTGCCCGTGCCCGACGGGTTGGCTCATGTCACCGTGAACTCGCTCGTCGCAGTGACGGTTCAGTGACCCCAACGAGACTGACCGAATCGGTAGCCGACACTGCGAACTGTTTGGATGAGATTCGCGTGTTCCTCGCCCAGCTTGGCCCGTAGTCGACGAATGTGAACGTCGACGGTTCGTGCACCCCCGTAGTAGTCGTATCCCCACACTCGCGACAACAGAATCTCACGCGTGAAGACCTTTCCGGGGTTCTGAGTGAGGAACTTCAACAGCTCGTACTCCATGTAGGTGAGGTCGAGCGGGCGACCGTCGATCGATGCTTGATACGTCTCGAGGTTGAGGACCAGTCCGCCGTAGTCCACCGTGTCGGGTTTGGAATTGACCGACACGCGAGCGAACACGTGACGCAGGCGCGCTTCCAGTTCGCGCGGGTGGAAAGGTAACAAGCAGAAGTCGTCGAACAATTCGTCGCGCAAGGTGAGTTCGTCCAATTGCGCCCCGGTCACGAGCAACAGCAACGGGACCATGAGCGCGTCGCGCTTTCGCAATGACCGACACACGGCCCACGCACCGTCCATGTCGGTGTCGGCCATGACGATCGCACCCAACCAGCCATCGGTGGGTTCGCTTTTGGTGATCGCGTCGGGTGAAGGAAACGCCTTCCAGCGGTAGCCGGCCAGATCGAGCGTGCGCGCCAGATCGGGCGACGGGTTCTCGGGGAAGACGGCGATCAGATCCATGGTCGGTCCTCAGATGCTCTTCAGATATCTCTGCAGTTCGAACGGCGTGACCTGCGTCTTGTAGCCACGCCATTCGGATCTCTTGTTACGAAGAAACCATTCGAAGATGTGCTCGCCCAGGGCCTCGTGCACGAGCGACGACGACTCCATGACCCTCAACGCCTCGGACAATGACTGCGGCAATTGCTCGATCCCCAATTTGTGCAGTGCGGCGTCACCCATCTCGAACAGATTGGCATCGGCCTCGGCGGGAAGTTCGTAATTCTGCTCGACGCCGCGAAGACCGGCGGCGAGGATGACCGAGAAGGCCAGGTACGGATTGCAGGCCGGGTCCGGCGAGCGATACTCGATGCGGGTCGCCGATGGGTTCGCGCGCTTGGGGACGGGAACGCGTATGAGGCCGCTACGGTTGTTGCGAGCCCAAGACACGTGGACCGGCGCCTCGAAGCCGGGCACCAAGCGCTTGTAGCTGTTCACCGTCTGGTTGGTGATGGCCGTGATCTCGCTGGCGTGGAACAGCAGACCGGCCATGAACTTCTTGGCGGTGTCGGACAGGTTGTAGGCGTCGTCAGCCGAATAGAACGCGTTACTGCTGGCGTCGTCGGTACCATTGTTGTTGAACAACGACAGGTGCAGGTGCATGCCGCTGCCTTGAACGCCTTCGAGGGGCTTGGGCATGAACGTGGCGTGTACTCCTTGAGCCGCAGCCACCTCCCTTACGGCCAAGCGGAAGGTCATGACGCTGTCGGCCATGTTCAACGCATCTGTGTGGCGTAGGTCGATCTCGTGTTGTGACGGAGCGTCCTCGTGGAAGGAGTACTCGACAGGGATGCTCATGGTTTCGAGCGTGCGGATGGTCTCCTTGCGCAGATTCCCGGTCACGTCGGTGGTGGTGAGATCGAAGAAGGATGCCTCATCGAGTGGGCGAGGGGGCTGACCGTCCTCGGGTGGCGCGAAGTAGAAGAACTCGATGTCGGGTGCGATGAGGAAGTCGAGTCCGCGGGCGCGGGCCTTGTCGAGGTTGCGACGCAGCACCTGACGCGGGTCACCGCTGAACGGCGAGCCGTCCAGATTGTGGATGTCGCAGAACACTCGAGCCTCGGGCGCGGCTCCGTCGGCCCAGGGCAACATGACGAAGGTGTTGGCGTCGGGGATGGCCAGCACGTCGCTCTCCTGTACGCGCGAGAAACCATCGATCGATGAACCGTCGAAACTCATGCCGTCCTCGAGGGCGTTCTCCAGTTCGGCCGGGCTGATGGCGAAGCTCTTCAGGTTGCCCAGAACATCGGTGAACCACAGGCGAATCAGTCGGACGCCGCGTTCCTCGACGGTGCGGAGCACGTAGTCACGCTGTTGCTGCAGCATGGTCATCCCCTCAGTCTGCCAATTGAAGCCCGAATTGGCACGGGTGATTCGGTGTACGAGCGGGGAAACGTCGCGGGGGTCGGGTTGCCCCGACCCCCGCACTCGATTTTCCGGTCACGGGACCGGGTGTTCGATCAGCCGCAGACCGTCTCGATGAGGAGGCGGGTGACGGTGTACGGATCCATGTTGGCGTTGGGTCGACGGTCCTCGGCGTAGCCGCGGCCCGACTTTTCCACCTGCCACGGGATGCGGATGGACGCGCCTCGGTTGGACACGCCGAAACTGAACTTGTTCCACGGGGCGGTCTCGTGCTTACCGGTGAGTCGACTCTCGATGTCGTGCCCGTAGTTCGTGACGTGCTCCATGACCTTCTTGCCGATCGCGTTGCACGCGGCGGTGATGGCCTTCATGTCCTTGTCGTTGCGCATGGCCTTCGTCGAGAAGTTGGTGTGCGCTCCGGCACCGTTCCAGTCACCCTTTTGGGGTTTGGCGGCCAACGAGATGACCACGTCGTAGTCCTCGGCGATCCGATGCAGGAGCCATCGAGCGACGGTCAGGTGATCCGACACCGTGAGCGCGTCGGCCGCACCGATTTGGAACTCCCACTGACCCGGCATCACTTCGGCGTTGGTTCCCTCGATGAGGAGACCGGCGTCGAGACATGCCTGCGTGTGCTCTTCGATGATGTCGCGACCAACGACCCGACCGGCGCCGACTCCGCAGTAGTACGGACCTTGCGGTTCGGGGAAGCCGTCCTTCGGAAAGCCGAACGGACTGCCGTCGATGCGCAACATCGTGTACTCCTGCTCGATACCGAAAATCATTTCGCTGGCGGCGAACTTCTTGGCGACTTTGGCGCAGGCGGCGCGGGTGTTGGTCGGGTGGGGACGGTTCGATTGGGCGAGCATGACCTCGCACAGCACGAGGATGTTGTCACCACCTCGGATGGGGTCCGGGCAGGAGAAGACCGGCTGCAACGCACAGTCGGACTTATCGCCGGGCGCCTGATTGGTCGAAGAGCCGTCGAAGCCCCACACCGGAGGAGAAGTGACGTCGTCGGCGAGAATCTTGGTCTTGGAGCGCAACAGAGGTGTCGGCTCGGTACCGTCTATCCAGATGTACTCGGCTTGATAGGCCATGGGGTCCTCCGTGTAAGAATTCGGCAGAGCCGTTTGGTTTTGGGGCGAGCCGAGCGTCGCAGGAGGGCGTTTCCCCGCCGTTGCCCAATTGTGAACGCTGTGTGAAACGACCCTGTCGCGGGGGTGGCACCACTCGTCGGACGACCGTCACGGGCGGCGGTTCGATTCACCTCGCCGTCAGTTGGGGTCGCCGTTAGCCTCGGCGACGTGGCGAATCTTCGCATCGGCTTGGCCCAGTTGAACCCCACCGTCGGTGATTTGACCGGTAACCGTGCCCTGATCGTCGACGCATATCGACGGGCCGTCGACGCCGGATGCGACCTGGTGGCCTTCCCCGAGTTGAGCATCATCGGTTACCCACCCGAGGATCTGGTGCTCAAGCCCGGTTTCGTACGCGACAATCGGGCGGTTCTCGAGGAATTGGCGGCGCTGACCACTCGGTGCGTCGCAGTCATCGGTTTCGTCGATGTCGGCCAAGGTCACGATCCGGGTTCGGGTCGCCCGCGCATTCACAATGCCGCCGCCGTGTGCGCGAACGGTGCCGTGAAAAGCGTCTATCACAAGCGCTTGTTGCCGAACTACGACGTCTTCGACGAGGAACGCACATTCGAACCCGGCCGAGGCGATCATCGAGTGGTCGAGGTGAGTGGGGTGAAGGTCGGGATTTCGATTTGTGAGGACATCTGGCACCCCGATGGTCCGGTGTCCGAGCAGGCCGCGCTCGGTGCGCGCGTGAACATCAACATCAACGGTTCCCCGTTCCACGTCGGCAAGTTGGCTGAGCGTGAGCGCATGTTGTCGCAACGTGCCCGCGACAACGCGTGCGCCATCGCGTACGTCAATCAGGTGGGAGGGCAGGACGAATTGGTCTTCGATGGAGCATCGATGGTGTTCGATGCGCGGGGCAACGTGTTGGCCCGCGCCCCTCAGTTCGTCCCCGATCTGATGGTGGTCGATCTCGACGTGGATGCTCCGAAGGTGTCGACCATCGCACCCGTATTGGGCCGCTCCGAGGAGATGTTCGAAACCTTGGTGTCGGGTACCCGCGATTACGTGCGCAAGAACAAGTTCACCGATGTGGTGATCGGGTTGTCGGGTGGCATCGACTCGTCGCTGGTGGCCGCAGTGGCCGTCGAGGCGTTGGGCGCCGATCACGTGCACGGCGTGTCCATGCCGTCGCGGTACTCATCGGAGGGCTCGAAGACCGATGCTCACGAGTTGGCCTCGGCTCTGGGTATCGACATCCGCACGATCTCGATCGAGCCGGTGTTCCAGTCGTATCTCGACGTCCTCGAACCCAGCTTCGAGGGTCGTGACGCGGACCTGACCGAGGAGAACCTGCAGAGTCGGTGCCGCGGCCAGATTCTGATGGCTCTGTCGAACAAGCTCGGATGGATGGTGCTGACCACCGGCAACAAGAGCGAGATGGCCGTGGGTTACTTCACGATGTACGGAGACTCGGTCGGCGGTTACGCCGTGATCAAGGACGTGTTGAAGCTGGACGTGTTCGCGATCAGTCGTTACGTGAACGAACGAGCGGGCCGGGTGATCATCCCCGAGTCGGTGTTGACCAAACCGCCGTCGGCCGAACTACGTCCCGACCAGCGCGACGATCAGAGCCTGCCGCCGTACGACATCTTGGACCCGATTCTGTCGCTCTACGTCGAGCAGGACCGCACGGCAGCGGAGATCATCGACATGGGACATCCCGAGGACGTCGTTCGCCGTATCGCCCGCTTGGTGGATCTGAACGAGTACAAGCGACGTCAATGCCCGCCCGGGGTGCGCGTCAGCGAGAAGGCCTTCGGGAAGGATCGTCGTCTGCCGATCACGAACGGCTATCGCGGCTGAAGATCATCAGACAAACGATCATGCAGAGGGCCAGGCAGGCACCAACCAGTGCGGGGACCTCGATGCCGAACCGGTCGTAGGTCGCGGTGGCGACCACCGACATGCTGGCCCGGCCGAGCATCCCGCCGGCCAGCACGATGCCCAGCCCGCGCCCGGGGGCGTCGGGAATGAGGTTGGCCGCCAGCGGCAACAGGCTGACGATGGCGAATTCGAAACCGAGCAGGAACAGTCCGAGCATCAAGAGCCCCGGAACCTGTTGGGTGTGCAAAACGGCCAGCAGCACTCCGGCGGGAGCGATCAACATCGCGCCGGCCATGGCACTGCGCTCCTTGCCCCAGGCATCGGTGCGGCGTGCACTGGTGACCGAGGCCAACAACTCGAACGCGCCCAAACCGAAGGCCACCGCTGCGATACCAGCCTCGGAGAATCCGAACTCGTCGTCGAGCCACGGGCCGAAGGTGACGAACATGGCCTGACTGGAGGCCATGAGAAAAAACATGGCGGCGACTACGAGGTACCCGGGTCGGGGCATCGGTGTGCGAACGGCGTCGTGTTGCCGTGTCGAACCCGCGACATCGTGGCGTTCGAGACGCGCCCCGATGACGAGGGCCATGAGGCCCACCGCGCCCGCTCCGACGGCGTAGCCCCACCGCCACGACGTCTGCGAGGCGACCAATCCCATGACGGTGACACCTACCAGCAAGCCCAGGGCCCATGACGTTTCAGTGATTCCGATGACACGACCGCGTTGTTCGTAGAGCACGTGATCGTTCACCCAGGCACTCAGACCGATGTCGAAGAAGAACTTGGCCACGCTGATCATGAGGATGCCGACGATGAAAATCCAGACGTTCGGACTCGATGCCGTCACGACGGCCGCGGCGGAGATACCGAGCAAACCCCCGGTCATGGCGCTGCGACGGCGCATGCGATCGACGAACGATCCGAGCAGGGGCGACGCGCCCATGGCCAATTCGGTGATCATCAACGCCAGACCGAGACGCGACAGGCTGATGTCGAAGTCGTCGCTGATGCTGGCGAGGAAGGGCGGTGCGAACCGGAAGCAGGCGTTCGCCGTCAGTCGCGCGGTGGTGAGGGCCAAGACGTGTCGCCGCGTCTCGGTCGAGTAGGAGTCGTCGAGGAGTCGATCGACCAGTCGCGCGGTCAGCATCGAGCGCCCGGATCGTCATCGCCATCGGACGACTTGGCGATCAGGAATCCGATGGCGCGTTCGGATTTCGGGTACCGATTGACGAGGGCCCAAAAGTCGGGACCGTGACCGGTCACGTGCAGGTGGACGAGTTCGTGGACGATGACGTAGTCGAGGACCCACGTGGGGAACCCGACGAGTCGGGTGGAGATGCGGATGTCGGATTGCGACGGGGTGCACAGCCCCCACACGGACGTGAGGTTGTCGGCCCACGCGATGGACGACGGCGTGTGCAAGGAAAACGTGCGCGCGAGACGACCGGCCCGATGGCTGAGATCGATGTCGCGGGTGGCCAGGCGACGACGGAAACGACGAACCATGTCGGCGACGCTGGACTGTTCCTCGGCGGCACTCATCCATGACGGGACGGAGATCCGTAACACGTCACCCACCATCTGGGCGTTGACGCTGCGACGCCTCTTCTTGGAACGGATGACCTCGACGCGGAAGGGATCGCCCCGGGGATCGACCGGTGGCTTCGACGTCGTGGTCGCCGACTCGTCGGGGACGAGATCGATGACGTGTTCCGGAACGAAGAGCTGTGGCGCGGGTTCGGGGGTCATCGGATCATTCCATCGCGCCGGTGTTGCGCAGTTCGTCGGCGATGAGTTCGAGCGGAAAGAGCAACGAGCCGTTGCGCCACGTTGCGTCGGACCCGTGTTCGAACCAGCCACCGGCCAGGTTGGGGAAGCGGGTGTCGGGGTCGCCGAAATGCTGACGCAACAATCGGAGCACTCCGCCGTGCGAGATCACGAGAACGCACCCGTTCGGATGCGTGGTGGCGATGGCCGAAAGCGCCGCGACGGTTCGCTCGATGGTCGACTCCACGCTCTCGAAGTGGGGTGGACGACGGTTGTCGGCGAGGTAGCCCGGCCAATCGCGATTGATCTCGTCGGGTGTGAGTCCCTGCCATTCGCCGGCGTGGTTCTCGCGCCACCGCGCGTCGGTGGACACTCGTCGGCAACCGATGATGTCGGCGACCAACTCACCGGTCACCCGAGCTCGTTCGAGGTCGCTCGTGACGACAGCGTCGAAGGGGGGACATTCGTTGGCCAGAAGACCCGCGGCCGAGCAGGCCTGTGATCGACCGAGATCGCTGAGCGGCGGATCGGCCTGGCCTTGCCATTTACGCAATGCGTTCCAAGTGCTCTGCCCGTGTCGAAGAACGAGCACCCGGGTACCCGGTCGTCGTGCGTTGCTCGTCACGAGAGTCCACGGTACTGCCGGTACGCTCGGCGACGTGGCTTCTCTTCGACTGTTCGCCCGAGCGCGTGAGATCGCCGGAGTGGGGTCGACCGAGATGCCGGGGACCACGGTCGACGAGGTGGTGAGTGAGGCGGTACGGCGCTTCGGTCCGGGCTTCGCCGACCTTCTGCCGAGTTGTCGGATCTGGTTGAACGGAGAGGCGGTGCTCGGTTCGACCGCCGTCACCGACAAAGATGAGGTGGCAGTATTGCCACCAGTGTCCGGAGGATGTCGATGAGCGAGCCGAGCAAAGCGACCGACTTACAGACGTTGGCGTTGTCCGATCTGCGCGCCGAACGCGAGACCTTGCGCAAAGACGAGGACGCGGTGTCGTTCGTGCGCCGTTTGGCTCAGGGTCGCGTCGATCTGGTGGTCGCCGTGCGTCATGGTCGTCATGAGGGCTCCGCGGTGACCGCCCTCGACATCGTGAAGTCGGGAGTCGGTCCGGCGCCGAGTACCGGATCCGCTCGTCCGCCACGAGACACCGATGTTGCCGCGGACCACCCGCTTCTCGCCGAGTTCGACGCCCTGTGTGATCGGTTGGGCTTCGACAACATGGCCGATCTCGATGATGCGGCTCTCGAATCCCTGGAGGCCGAGTTGCGGGCGTTCGAGAGCACGCAGTCGGAGATCCGCCGTCGGTTGTTCGACCGTATCGATGCGTTGACGGCCGAACTCGTACGTCGTTATCGCGACGGAGGAGCGTCGGTCGACGCTCTCTTGGAGGGCTGAGACCGGATATTCGGGGTCCGGGACGGGAAGTTTTTGCGCCCGCCGGTAGTTTCAGAATCCTGTGACTCGCGTGGCCATGCTGTCCTTACACACCTCGCCGCTGGCGCAGCCAGGGGTCGGTGACTCCGGTGGAATGAACGTGTACGTCCGCGAGTTGGTGGCTGCTCTGGCCCACGCGGGCGTCGCGGTCACCACGTACACGCGCGACTGGAAGCGGGGGTTGCCCCGCGAGGTTCTGGTGGAGCCCAACCACCGCGTCGTCCATGTGCCGGCGGGAGCGTACGACCTTCCCAAAGAAGAGATGGAATCCGTCATCGAACCCTTCACCGATTTCGTTCTCGACGACATGCGTGGCACGAGAGGAGCCGACTTGGTGCATGCCAACTACTGGTTGTCGGGTGTCGCCGGACATTCCATCAAGCACGAGTTGGGCATTCCGCTGGTAACCACGTTCCACACGTTGGCGCGGGTGAAGGCCGAGGGTGGCGACCCCGAGTCGGAGCGTCGTGAGCGCATCGAGGCGACGATCATCGGTTGCGCTGATGCGATCTGCGTCAGTTGCGATGAGGAAGAGGAGCAATTCATCCGCCTGTACGGTTCGCCTCCCGGCAAGCTCGAGATCGTCGCCCCCGGCGTGGAACACGCGTTCTTCACGCCCGGCGATCGGCGCGGTGCGCGCCACGCCTTGGGAATGGGCGACGGACCGGTGCTGTTGTTCGTCGGTCGCATTCAACCCTTGAAGGGAGTCGACGTGGCAGTTCGCGCCTTGGCCGCCCTCGGTCGCGCCGACGCGAGTTTGTACGTGGTCGGCGGGGCCAGTGGCCACGAGGGTGAGATCGAGGTTCGTCGCGTGGGCGCGCTCGTCAGCGAACTCGGTCTCGAGGAACAGGTTCACTTCGTCGCCCCGCAAGCGCATCACATGTTGTCCACCTATTACCGAGCCGCCGATGCCGTGTGGGTGCCGTCGCGTTCGGAGAGCTTCGGCCTGGTGGCACTGGAAGCCGCCGCTTGCGGAATCCCCGTGGTGGCGAACGGCGTTGGCGGGCTGTTGTCGTTGGTCGATCACGGGTCGACCGGGTTCCTGGTGAACGATCGTGATCCCGAGCAGTTCGCCGCGTACACCGATCATTTGCTGCGCAACCCCTCGTTGGCCGCGTCCATGAGAGCCGCCGCGGCCGAACGCGGTCGTCGCTACACGTGGAGCTTTGCGGCGGCCCGCCTGCGCCGGGTGTATTCCGACATCACGGCCCGCTCCCTCGTCAATTGCTCGTGAGCGATCTCTTCGACGACGAATCGCTCGCGATCCTCGAGCGGCGCATCGACGAATGGCTCGGGGCCATGAAGTCGTCGAACAAGACGATCTTGGCCATAGACATCGCCGATCCTGATCCGATGTTTCGCGCCCGTTGGTACGTGCGAATGCGCGGGGAGACCAAGGACTTCATCACCGTTTGGATCACCCTCGGTCAGCGCACCCTGCGTTACGAGACCTACGTGATGCCGGCTCCCGAGGAGAACGTGGCCGAGTTCAACGAGCAGTTGCTGCGTCGCAACGACCGGTTGGTCGGTGCGCATTTCTCGTTGGGCCTCGAGGATGCGGTGTATCTGCGCGGTGATCTTCCGTTGATCGGGCTCACCGAATCCGAACTCGACCGCATCGTCGGCTCGATGTACGCCCACGTCGAACAGTGCTTCCGACCGCTGTTGATGCTGGGGTACGCCACGCGTTTCGCCGACTGAAAACATCCGTCGACGACCCGTTTCATCGCCGGTGACCCGTGCGTCCCGCCCACCCGTCGATGTCTCGTCGGCGCCGGTCGGGAAGTCGGCGCCGACGGGATGCCCCTGAGCGTTAGCGTGATGTCATGTCCAACGCCTCGAAGTCGACTCTGGTGGTGGTCGGTGGTGGCAACATGGGTGCCGCGCTGGTGGGAGGCCTGTTGGCCGCGTCCACGGTCGATACCTCCCGGCTGTCGATTGTCGAGGTGATCGAGGCCCGACGCCAACAATTGCGAACCATGTTTCCGGCGGTGAACGTCACCGGTGACATCCCCGAGTGCGAGGCCGTCGTCATCGCGGTGAAGCCTCTCGATGTTCCGGCGGTGGTGGCACGAGCGGTTGCCTGTGGGGCCACCCGAGTTCTGTCCATCGCGGCCGGGGTCACCATCGCCACCCTCGAAGCAGCCGCCGGCGATCACGTCGCGGTGGTGCGTGCGATGCCCAACACGCCGGCCATGGTCCGCCAGGGAGCGTCGGCGATCGCGGCGGGGACACGCGCGTCCGAAGTCGACATGGAATGGGCGGGATCGATCCTCGGTGCGGTGGGTACCGTGCTGCGCGTCGCCGAAACGCACCTCGATGCCGTCACCGGTTTGGCCGGTAGCGGTCCCGCCTACCTTTTCTTGGTTGCCGAGGCCTTGATCGACGCGGGAGTGGCCGCCGGACTGTCACGAGACGTCGCCGATGCGTTGGTGCGACAACTGTTGACCGGATCGGCCGCGTTGCTGGCCGGCGGCGAGCAGCCCGCCGACCTGCGTGCCAGGGTGACATCACCAGGTGGCACCACGGCGGCCGGTATCGCCGTGCTCGAGGGGCATGCCGTGCGCACGGCCTTCATCGACGCAGTGCGTGCCGCGACCGAGCGCGGCCGCGAACTGGGGCGAAGTTGAGGAAGATTTTCCCCGATTTCCGACGTTTCTGGCCACCGGTTGGGGAACATCGCGGGTCACACATTTAGTGAAAGTCGGGGCACATCCGTGCAGTGTGCAACCATCGAAAATTTTTCGGTCCGACACTTTGCTTGCCACCCTTCGGGTCCTAACGTATGGCGCAGGTCACAAGACCACCGGCTGATTCAGCCGGAAGACGCGCCCGCAAGGGCAGCGCCGACAGGGCCGGTGCCATCGGGGGGTTGGCACCGGCCCCGTCGCATTTCTCGTCCGGTTTTTTCGTCGAGGCCTCGTCGTTTCGTCGACGGAGAGACACACTGTCGACATGGTCGAGACAAATGATCATCGCTCGCGGTCGCGATTCTCGACGGTGTCCTTCATCTCCGATCTCGGTCTCGAGTCCGAGCACGTGGGCGTGGTGAAGGCGGTCATTCGTGAGGAGGCTCCGCACGTCACCGTCATCGACCTGGCGCACGGCATCGCCCCGTTCGATGTGCGGGCCGCTTCGCTTGCTCTGGCTCGTGCCGTTCCGTATCTCACCGAGGGTGTGGTGATCGCGTGCGTCGATCCCGGTGCCGGTGGTGATCGACGATTGGTAGGTATCGAGGTGGCAGATGGTGCCGGAGTTTTCCTCGGACCCGACAATGGATTGTTGGCGCCGGGCGTCGCCCTCGTGGGTGGTGCTGGTCGCGCTGTCGTGCTGGACCGCGCGGAACACCACCTGAGTGCTCCCGGCTCGACTTTCGCCGCCCGCGACGTGTTGGCACCGGTTGCCGCCGCTCTGTGCAACGGTGTCGATCTGTTCGATCTCGGAACACCGATCGACTCCGGGGCCCTGCTTCCTGGTGTCGTCGCCATTCCCCGCGAAGAGAACGGTGGTCTGTCGTGCGAGGTCCTCTGGGTCGACCGCTTCGGCAACTGTCAGCTGAACGTGTCGCTCGACGACGTTCGATCGGCTTTCGGTGACGAGATCGTTCGGGTGCGTCTGTCCATCGGAGGTGATGTTCGTAACTTCGAAGTCGTGACAGCTTTCGATTCGCTCGGCCAGGGGGTTGCGGGCCTGGTGATCGACTCCGCGGGATTGTTGTGCATCGCCGTTGGTCGGGCGTCGGCCGCGTCCGAATTGGCCATCGGAGAGGGCGATCAGGTTTTCCTGGCCCCGGGCGGTGAGCCCGCACCGACGGCGGTGTCGGTGAGCATCACGCCCGCTCGCTGACCTTTCGGTGTTCCGACGAGCCCGTCGCCGATTACGACTATGGTGACGGTGTGCGGCCCGCCACCACGTTGACCATGGTTCTGTTGCTCGGCGCAATATTCGTGGCGGGGATCATCTCACTCTTGCAATTGTGAGTATTCGTTCGACGAGGAGGAATCAGTCGTGAATCTGGCATCCATCGTCGACAAACACGACGCCACCCGGCCGGCGATCATCAGTCGTGGTCGAACCACCAGCTACGGCGAGCTGCGCGATCAGATCGAGGCGTTCCGCGGGGCGCTCGCGGAGCTGGGTGTCGAACACGGCGATCGCGTGGCCCTCGCCTGTGGCAACGGCCGGTGGTTCGTGGTGGCGTACATGGCGGTGGTGGGTGCTGGTGCGATCGCGGTTCCTTTGAACCCGTTGAGTCCCACCCCCGAACTCGAGAACGAGCTGGTCATCGTGGATCCCAAGGTGATCCTGGTCGAGGCGTCCGGTGTCTCGTCCTTCGCGGGCGTCGATCGCCGTCGTCTCGCATCGCTGACGGGGATCGTCGTCACCGACGCCGCCAGTGCCCCGTCCTTCCGGGGGTCGGCGACTGTTCGGACCTTCGAAGAGATGCTGGCGGGTCCCGCCAAACCCTGGGTCAACGTGAACGACGGCCACCCGGCGGTTCTCATCTTCACCAGTGGAACGGCCGGGTCGCCCAAGGCCGCGACCCTGACCCACCTCAATCTGCTCGAGAACATCTCTCAGAATTCGTCCACCACCGATCACATCAAGGACGGCGACGTGGTGTTCGGTGTGTTGCCGATGTATCACATTTTCGGGTTGAACGTCGTCCTCGGGATGTCGTTGATGGCCGGTGCGTGCGTCGTGCTGGTGCAGCGATTCGATCCGGTGACCGCCGTGGAGACTTTCGGCAACCGCAAAGTGACCATCGTGCCCGGAGCTCCGCCGATCTGGATCGCGATGTCGCTGATGGAGGGCGTCGACGCCTCGGCTTTCGCGTCGGTGAGGTTGGCCTTGACCGGCGCGTCGCGCATGCCCGTCGACGCCGCTGAGCGTCTGCGCAAGAAATTCGGAGTGGATCTGCGCGAGGGATACGGACTCACCGAGGCGGCCCCGGTGGTGACGAGCTCCGTCGGCGTTCAGAATCGACGGGGTTCGGTCGGTCGCGCCGTCGAGGGTGTCGATGTGCGCATCGTCGACGAGAGCGGGGACGACGTGCCCGTCGGTGATTCCGGTGAAGTGTGGGTGAAGGGTCCCAACGTCTTCGCCGGCTACTGGGACGACCCCGAGGCCACGGCCCGGGTACTCGATCGCGATGGCTGGTTACACACCGGGGACATCGGCTTGGTCGACGATGACGGTTACCTGTATCTCGTCGACCGCGTCAAGGATCTCATCATCGTGTCGGGTTTCAACGTGTATCCCGCCGAGATCGAAGACGTGTTGATGCGTCACCCGGCGGTGCTCGAGGCCGGGGTGGTGGGAGTGTCGCATCCCCACACGGGCGAGGCGGTGCGAGCGTTCGTGGTGCTGAAACCCGGCGCGGAAGCCGATGAGGACTCCCTGATCGATCACTGTCACGACCACATCGCCCGCTACAAATGCCCGTCGAAGGTTTTGGTGGTGGACGAGCTACCGCACAATCGCTTCGGCAAACTTCTCCGACGCGCGCTGTGACCCGACGGGCCTCACCGATGCGGTGAGGAAGCCGGCGAACAGGATCACGATGCCGAGCAACAACGTGACGGCGAAGGCGCGATCCTCGCCGAGTCGACCCGCGAGTGTGCCACTGCCCGACAGAACGAGAGTCCCCGATGCGATGAGGAGGTTCGCCAGTGCCGTGCGACGGGGGTTGGTGATCTGACGCGATGCACCTGCCGTGGCGGGCACCCGACCCCGCAGGACCCGCACGATCGACCACAAGGCACCCGCGATGATGACGACCGCGGCCGCTCCGGAGCCCACCGCGGCGAACACGCGTGGGGCGACCCCGAACAACTCACTTCCGCGAGGAAGCCCGTCGCCGACGATCTCGTCGGCGGGAGCGGCGAGCACCACGCCGGTGGCAGCGCCGGACAATCCGATCAAACCCAATCGGGTGTTGTCGCCCACGCGTCGGCCGAACAGCAGATAGATCGTCCCCAGGGCGAGCCACGGGACGTTCAGGACGGCGCCCGCGAGAAAGAAGACGCGAAACGAGGCCAGGCTCCACCCGCGCGCTTCGGCCCACCACAAGGCCATCGACCCGAGAGCGAACAAACTCAGTGACACCGCCCACGCACCATCGTGTGGGCGCCGACGACGCAGCCACAGATCCATGGTGGAGATCGCGAAGGCCGCGGCGACCAAGGTCGCGGCGGCAGCCAATGCGGCATTCATCGTCACGGGGGCAGGTTAGGACCTGACCGAGCCGACGGCGGGGGGCCGGTGTCGGTGACGAACGACCGTTCGCCGTGGACCGAGAGAAACAGGCGTAACTTCGTGAATGTGATCACGAGGACCTAGCGTCATGCCCATGGCCGGTCGCCCCCAACGTCGAATTCCCGAGGCCACCGTCTCTCGTCTTCCCGTGTACCTGAGAATCCTGCACGAGTTGTCGGCTGCCGAGACTCACCAGATCTCCAGCGAACAGTTGGCCGAGTTGGGTGGGGTGAACGCCGCCAAGGTTCGAAAGGACCTGAGTTATCTGGGCACTTACGGGGTGCGTGGCGTCGGCTATGAGGTTCGCTTCCTCACTTACCAAATCGAACGCGAACTGGGCCTGAATCACGACTGGCCGGTGGTGATCGTTGGGGCGGGGAATCTCGGTCAGGCATTGTCGGGTTACGGAGGCTTCGGGCAAGAGGGTTTTCCCGTGGCCGGGGTGGTCGACGTGGACCCGAGCAAGATCGGCTCGGTCATCGGTGGTGTGCGGGTCCGACACATCGATGAGTTGCCCCAGATCGTGGCTTCTCGTTCGGTCGCGATCGGAGTAATCGCGGTGCCCGCACTCGAAGCGCAAGAAGTGGCCGATCGTCTGGTGAGAGCCGGCGTGACCAGCATCTTGAACTTCGCCCCGGTGGTGATCTCGGTTCCGCGAGGCGTCAACGTTCGCAAGGTCGATCTGGCCCTCGAACTGCAAATACTCGGTTATCACGAACAAAGTCGGGCCACGATGATGCGCGCCATCCCGGGGTCGGGCGAGAGCGCGAGCGCCTAGGGCTGCGCGGGACCAGGGAATAAGGTAACTGCCGTGTCGATCGTCGTTTTCGGGGTGAACCACCGTACGGGGCCCCTGGCCCTGCTGGAGCGGGTCACGATCGCCGACGACGCGATCGCCAAGACGATCCATGGATTGATGTCGCGACCGAACATCCGCGAGGCGGTGGTTTTGTCCACGTGCAATCGCACCGAGGTGTACGCGGTGACCGAGAAGTTCCACGGGGCCTACGGGGATTTGAGGGATTTCTTTTGCGAACTCGGTGGATTCTCCGCCGACGAGTTGGCTCCCCACCTTTACAGTCAGCACGACGAAGCCGCCGTCACGCATCTGTTCGAGGTCGCCGCCGGTCTCGACTCGGCGGTTCTCGGCGAGAGCGAGATCCTCGGTCAGGTTCGTGATGCGTGGGATCGTTCGCAACGTGAGGGCGCTTCGCTGTCGACGCTGAACATGCTGTTCCGCCACGCTCTCGAGGTCGGCAAGCGTGCTCGTTCGGAAACGTCGATCGGTCGGCACACCGCCAGCGTCAGTCACGCCGCCGTCGACATGGCTCGTGACAGCCTGGGGTCGGTCGAAGGACTGACGGTTCTCGTGGTGGGTGCGGGCGACATGGGCGAGGGGGTCACCGTGGCCCTCGCCAGTGCGGGCGTCGGTCGAGTGCTGGTGTCGAACCGCACGATCGGCCGGGCACAGGATCTGGCGGATCGCGTGGCCGGCTCGGTCACCGAGTTCTATCGCTTGGCCGAGACCTTGATCGAGGCCGACGTGGTGGTCACGTGCACCGGCGCCGGGGGTACGGTGATCGACCACGAGATGGTGATGTCGGCGATGGCCAGTCGGAACGAACGTCCGTTGTTCCTGGTCGATATCGCGGTTCCGCGGGACGTCGAGCGCTCGGTGGGCGACATCAACGGGGTCACCCTGATGAACATCGACGACCTGCGTGACTGGGCGGCGCGCGGTCAGGCTCAGCGAGCCGCCGAGGCCGACGCTGTTCGTTCCATCGTGGGCGAGGAGGTAGAACGGTTCACCGTCGAGACCACCGCGCGCCAGGCCGCTCCGTTGGTGGCGCAGTTGCACGCGGCGGCCGACCACGTGCGTACCGCCGAGATCGACCGCATGAAGCGCCGCCTGGCCTCGCTCGATGCCGATCAGCGTGAAGCGGTGGAAGTTCTCACCAAGGGCATCGTCGCCAAGCTGTTGCACGACATGTCGGTGCGCTTGAAGGACGATGCCGGGACTCCACGTGGTGAGCGCAATGCCGCCGCGGTGCGCGACCTGTTCGACCTACGCTGATCATCGTGACCGCGCTGCGCATCGCGACCCGCGGATCACTCCAAGCTCGAACTCAAGCGGAACATGTCGCTGAAGCGCTGCGAGCCGCCGATCATGGTTTGGATGTCGAATTGATTTTCGTCGACACGACGGGTGACCGTCGTCAGGATGTCCCGTTGCACACCATTGGTGGACAGGGGGTGTTCGTCAAGGAAGTGCAGTCCGCCGTACTCGACGGTCGCGCCGACCTGGCAGTGCACAGCGCGAAGGATCTCCCGTCGACAACCGCCGATGGATTGCGTATCGCCGCCTTCGTCGAACGTCGCGACCCGCGCGACGTGTTGGTCGGGCGATCACTGGACGAGCTGGACCATGGTGCCATCGTGGCGACGGGCTCGGTGCGTCGTCGGGCGCAACTGTCGCGGCTTCGTCCCGACCTGACCTTCGTGGAGTTGCGAGGCAACATCCCGACGCGACTGGAGAAGATCCCCGGCTCGGGAGCAATCGTCATGGCCGCCGCCGCTCTCGAGATCCTGGGTTGGACCGATCGCATAGCGCAGTATCTGAGCGTCGACATCATGATCCCCGCGGTGGGGCAGGGCTGTGTGGCCGTGGAATGTCGGGTCGAGGACGTTCGCACCAACGGGTTGGTGGCGGCCATCGATCACACGGTGTCGCGGACCTCGGTCGAGCGTGAGCGAGCGTTCCTGGCCGAACTCGGGTCTGGCTGTACGCTCCCCGTTGGCGCTTTCGACGACGGTGAGTCGATGAGGGTGTACCTGGCCTCCGACGACGGTGAGCGTCATCACGTGGACTCGATGACGACGTCGAGTGGTGATCAGGGCGACCTCATCGCGCGGGCGCGCGAACTCGCGCGCCGTGCGAGGGTCGCGGTCGGGGGCTGACCGCATGAGTGACGGTTCGTCGCGAGCGCGGCGCCCGCGGGTGATCGTCACGCGCGCGGCCGAGCGTGCCGCCGGGTTGAGCGCTCTGTTGCGGGAATCGGGCTTCGAAGTCGTCGAGGTGCCGGTGACGGCCACGCGCGACGCGAGTGACGGTGGTGTCGCCTTCGTTTCGGCGATGCGGCGACTGAGCGAGTACGACTGGCTCGTGGTGACGTCACCCGAGGGAGCCCAACGAGTGGTGGACACCGCGGAATCGCTCGGTCTCGATGCGCGTAGCGTGAAACGCGCCGCGGTCGGCACGAGTACCGCGGCCACTTTGGGTGGAGCGGATCTGGTACCCGACGTGCAGACGGGTTCCTCACTCGGTGCGGTGTTCCCTGATGGCCGTGGTCGGGTGCTGTTGGCAGTGGCCGAGTCGGCGGGTCACGCCTTCGAGGAATCAGCGCGCGCAAAGGGATGGAGCGTCGATCGGGTGCACTCGTATCGCACGGTGGCCGTGGTCCCTGAGGGGGTCGACACGCGATTGGTGGGTGACTGCGATGCGATCACCTTCACCGCGGCGTCTTCCGTCGAGGCTTGGGTGGCCGTGTTCGGCAGCGTCGTACCCCCACTCGTGGTGGCAATGGGTCCTCAGACCGCCGATGCGCTTCGCCGAGTCGGCATCGACTCGTTCGTGGTGGCAGCCGAGCAAACGCTCGCCGGCATCGTGCGGGCGTTGGCTTGATTCGAACTTCCTCGCCTCGGAGTACCCGGTGTGGGTACCCGTAGACTGATGGAATGACGGCTCGTTTCCCGGCTTCTCGTCCGCGCCGGTTGCGCACGACCCAGGCCATGCGAGATCTCGTCGCGCAAACGCGTCTGAGCGTCGATGATCTGGTCGCCCCGTTGTTCGTGCGCGAGGATATCGACGAGCCTCTTCCCGTCGCCTCGCTTCCCGGCGTCGTCCAACACTCTCGCGCGAGTCTTCGACGCGAGGTTCGTGAGTTGGCCGATCTCGGCATCAAGTCGGTCATCCTGTTCGGTGTTCCATCCAAGAAGGACGAGGTGGGATCCGGCGCCTTCGATCCAAATGGCATCGTTCAGGTGGCATTGCGTGATCTGCGGGAGGACCTCGGTGATCGCATGGTTCTGATGACCGACCTCTGTGTCGACGAATACACCAGCCACGGCCACTGCGGCATCCTCGACGGGCAGGGCTCCGTCGACAACGATCGGACGCTCGAGGTCTATGCCAAGGCCGCGGTGGCCCAAGCCAAGGCGGGTGCTCATGTGTGTGCCCCCAGCGGAATGATGGACGGCCAGGTGGGGGTCATTCGAGCCGCGCTCGACGAGGCGGGATTCACGAGCACGGTGATTCTGGCGTACTCGGCCAAGTACGCGTCGGGACTCTACGGGCCGTTCCGTGACGCCGTGGACGTGCACATCCTCGGTGGGGGCGATCGCAAGGGATACCAACAGGATTGGCGCAACGCCCGCGAGTCGCTCGTCGAAGTGTTGGCCGACATCGAGCAAGGCGCCGACATGGTCATGGTGAAGCCGGCGTTGTCGTATCTCGATGTCATCTCGGCGATGCGCTCCATCGTCGATGTTCCGGTGGCCGCATATCACGTGAGCGGGGAATACGCGATGATCAAAGCAGCGTCGGCTAATGGCTGGATCGACCACGACGCGGTGGCCATCGAGCAATTGACCGCCATCAAGCGCGCGGGAGCGGACATCATCCTCACCTATCTGGCCCGCTGGTTCGCCGAGAGCGCACAGCGCTGAGCCGCGGGAGCCGACATGTCCGTGTCCGCCGTTGGTTTCTGTGACCCGACCGCTTGCGTCGCCGCCGGCTGTGACGCCGTCGTGTGCACGGGCAAGGGAGTTCCGTCCAATGACACCCTTTTCGAACGCACGACCCGTGCCATCCCTGGTGGGGTGAACTCGTCGATTCGGGCGTTCAAGGCAGTGGGAGGACGCCCCTACGTGGTCGCACGGGGGCAGGGCGCCCACGTGTACGACGTCGAAGGTCGTCGCTACATCGATCTGGTCCAGAGCTACGGGGCGGTCATCCTCGGACACGCGCACCCTGCCATCACGCGGGCCTTGACCGCGGCCGCGACCGACGGCACCTCCTTCGGTGCGCCGACTCCGCGCGAAATGAAATTGGCCGAGGTCATCAGCGAGCGCGTGCCCTCGTGTGAGCGGGTGCGTCTCATGAATTCGGGTACTGAAGCGACGTCGACGGTCGTGCGCCTCGCGCGTGGTGTGACGGGGCGCAAGAGGATCATCATCTTCGACGGGAACTTCCACGGTGCCACCGACGCACTGTTGGCGGCCGGAGGAAGTGGGGTGGCCACCCTGGGTCTCCCGGGAACGGCGGGCGTGCCCGAGGAAGCGGTGGCGAACACCGTCGTGGTGCCGTACAACGTGGTGCCCGAGATCGACGACACTGTGGCCGCGGTGATCGTGGAACCGGTGGCGGCGAACATGGGCGTTGTCGCCCCCGCACCCGGATTCCTCGAGGGCTTGCGCGCCGCCTGCGATCGAGTGGGTGCTCTACTGGTGTTCGACGAAGTGATCACCGGGTTCCGTCTCGGCCTCGGCGGTGCCCAGGAGCGTCTCGGGGTGCGACCCGACCTCACGTGTTTCGGGAAGGTGATCGGTGGTGGCCTACCCATCGGTGCGGTCGGTGGTCGACGCGAATTGATGGAGACGTTGTCCCCAATCGGCAAGGTTTTCCATGCCGGAACGCTGGCCGGCAATCCGATGGCCACGGCCGCCGGTTTGGCGGCGCTGTCACTATTGACGCCTGATGCCTACGACGAGATCGAGCAACGTGCGACCCGACTTGCTCGCATCATCGGTGACTCCATGGGTGACGGAACGACCGTCACCCGGGTCGGAACGCTCGTGGGCGTTCATCTCGGCGAGAAGTTGTCGGGTCGGTCTCCGTCCAACTTCGATGAAGCCCGGACCACCGACGAGCCGTTGTTCGCCCGAATGTTCCACGCTCTGCTCGCCAACGGCGTCGCGATGGCTCCGGGAGCCTACGAGGCCCTGTTCGTGGGCCTCGGTCACGACGACCCGGTGATGGATGATTTGGCCGAGCGGTTCGTAGCCGCCGCCCGTTCGATCGCGACACCCGACTGACCCCGCGACCTCGTACGCTCGCCCCGTGCGCCAGTTCTTGACCCTTCGGTACTGGGCCACCCTGTTCGTCTTGTTCATTCTGGTACTCACCCTTTATCTCGCCGTTGGTCGTTCGGGGCCGAGCGAGGTCATCGACAGCACCGAGGTGCGCCGTATCGACCTGATCGCGAGCACCAGCACCGTGCGTTCCGACTCGGTGTGGTCGGTGGCGAATGGTCGCGCGGTGGGCAATGCCACCGCCGTATTGAGTGATGGTCGTGTCTTGGCCATCGCCGACGGCACCCTCGGTGTCTCGACGTGTCTTTTCCCCGACGTCCTGAATGCCTGCGTGATGTTGGCCGACACGCTCGGCGACGGAGTCGTATGGTTCGCGTTGGTTCCCGCTCCCGAGGGTGACGACCGTGAACTCGCGTTGCCCGCCATCGAGGAGTTGCTCGACGGCGTCACGTACGCCCGACTGGAGAACGGTTGGGTCGTGCCATTGCTCGACAAGGTGAAGCGCCGTTGTGAGGTGGAAACTCCCAGCTTGAAATCGTTCGTGCAACGTTTTGCCGGGTCGCATCGCACCATCGTCGATCTCGATCGCGCACAGGTGTCCGCCGTCGAGTGCGACGCTTGACCTGGCGGGCGATTCAGGCGTTGGGTGTGAGACGAACGATGGCCGCGGCCGCTTTGTAGGCGGCCTCGGCGGGACCGGTTTCGTCGGGGCGCAACAGGTTCGCCAATATGCGCAACACCCACTCCATGAGTGTGCGGCTCTGAATGCCCACCCGACTCAACTCGCGCATCAACACGGGGCGACCGATGATTCGAGCGAAGAGGCGCGCCACCTTGAAGTACTGGCCGTACTCGTCGTCGAGGAGCGACTGGTACCGCTGCAGTGCGGCCGGGTCGTTGTTGTGAATCGCGTCGGCCAGAACGCCGGCGGCGCAGCGCGCGGTCTCGTACGCGTAGTCGATTCCCTCGCCGTTGAAGGGGTTGACGCTGCCGGCGGCATCGCCGACCACCAAGTAGGTGGGCCCGGACTTCGGTCCGACTGATCCACCCATCGGGATGCGGCCCGAGGTGGCCTTGTTGGTGGGGTTGCCGGGATCGATTTGCCATCGATCAGCGATCGAGCGCGCATACTCGTCGAGTAAGTGGGTGGTGTTGACGCTCTTGAAGTCGCGGAAGGTGGAGAGCAGTCCGACCCCAACGTTCACGGTGCCGTCGCCGACCGGGAAGATCCACCCGTAACCCGGCAACGAGTTGCCGTTCCGGTCTTTCACGTCGAGCGCCGATTCGATCCAAGGCTCGGCATGACGAGGCGACTCCCAGTACGTGCGAATGGCGGTTCCGTAGGGCCATTCCTTTGTTCGGAACGTTCCCAATGCCCGACCGAAGCGACTGTTCGCGCCGTCAGCCACGATCACGTACCTCGCCGTGATGTTGGAGGGGGAGTCCGTGTCGGTCGCCTGCACTGTCGCGCCTCGGACGAATCCACGATCGAGCAGCGGGGCCAGGGCCTCGTGCCCCTCGAGTAACGTCGCCCCGGCTGTGATCGCGTTGCGCACGACCATGGTGTCCAGTTCGCGACGACGAACGACGTAGCCGTGGCGCGGGTAGGTCGGGTGCGTGGGCCACTCGAGTTCGAGTGTCTTGCCGTGCGCGGTGGCGCGCAACCCCTCGTAACGATGGAACCGCGACAACTGATCACCGAGACCCATGTCCTCGAGCTGCTTGACCGCGCGGGGGGTGAGTCCGTCACCACAGGTCTTCTCGCGGGGGAAGGTCCTCTTGTCGACCATCACCACGTCGAGTCCGTGGCGAGCGAGCCAATACCCCGCCGCGGCACCGGCGGGACCGGCACCGATGACGAGCACGTCGTGATGGGAGGCCTCGCGTGGCGAACTCATGGTCTCAGTGTCGCCCCGTTCCGGCCTTCACGCCCGTGCTCGGGGCGTCAGGCCGCGGCAATCTCGTCGGCGGCCGGGGTGCCCAAGCGCGGGGCGGTCCCGACGCCGGGCAGGCTGTCGAAACTCAAGGAACCGTCCTCGAGACCGGCGAAGATCTCGCTGTCGGCCGAACACCACTTTTCGAACTCCTCGGCCCACTCCCCAGCCGCATCGGCACCGGAGATGTCATAACGAATATGGCACACCAGTCCCAAAATCTCGTACTCGGTCAGGGCACCACCGGCCATGGACCCCTGGGCCGGCATTGCGCCGCCGTTGTAGGAACGGGGGTAGTGGGCTCCACCCTCGCGGTTCGGGTCGCCATAGGACTCGACCCCGGCGGCTTCGTAGGCCTCGGTGCCGGCGTAGACCCAATTCAGCATGTCCTCGATGTGGGGAAAGGTCTTTTGCGACTCGCCATTGCTCAACACCCGACCCGCGCCGCCGCCACCGTCGGCGCCATGGCAACTCGCGCAGGCGCCATATTGCTCGATGCCCACGGCGATGGGGCCCGAGGCTTCGGCTTTCTGGGGCTGCAAGCCCCGCACGTACATGAACAAAAAGATCGGCATCAAAGACAACGTGGCCATGGCCCAATAGGGGATCCGCTGACGCGACTTGGCCGCGACCACGTCGGGCGAATCGGGCTTGGAATCCAGTTTCTGAACAGGAGTTTCGGCGGCCGCTCGAGCGACGGGGGCGACTGACTCGGTGGGGACCGGAACGGGAGCGGAAACCGATTCGGACGACGCGCCAGCGGCCCGGCGGTCGCGGGAGCGTTTGAGGAGGTGCTCGGGAATCTCGGTCACGGACCAGTCCTTTCGGAAATGGGTCGGTCGGGGTTTGTCAAAACGATACGGCGTTGGCGAAACGATCGGAAAATATCGATCGACGACGAAAAGTTCCGTTGGACGAACTTTAGAGGGCGATGACGCCGAGAGGGGAATTCCCCGCCGGGATTTCCGAAGCCAGCACCGTGCACTTGCGCACAAATCAGCCGCTCCCAAGGGCGCCGTGATAAATCTCCGCGGGTGAGGTCGTACGGCCCCGATCCTCGTCAAAGGTGGAGTCGATCGTCTCCGTCGTGTGACGGTCAACCGTTCCCCTTTTGGTTACGGGATAGGTCCTCAGAGGCCTTCCACCACTACAATGAAAACACGTTCGAAGGCCCGTCTACGCAGGTAGTCGAGTCACCGATACCCAATTACCCGAGCAGACGACAACACGCGACGACCACCACGCTCACCCGTGGAATCAGAAGGGATGACCGGCTCGATGCTGGCGATTGACATTCTGAAATGGCCAGGGATGAACCAGGCGTTCTTGTTCTCGCTCGCGGCGACCCTGATCTTGACGGGGCTGATCTTCGTGTACGGCAAGCGTCGTCCGATTGGAACCCCCGTTTCGTGGGGTGAGGCGATGTTCGGCGCCACGTACGCATTCTTCGTGATGTTCCTCGCCTACGGAGTTGTTCCGCATCAGTGGTTGGTGCACGTTCAGAACGAACTCGGTTGGCAGTCGGACAAAATGCTCTACGGTCCGGGCAACATCTTGAAGTCACAAGCCAAGGGCGGCAGTTTCCCGTTTGACATCAACTATCTCCAGGTCGGCGACATCATCGTCACCGGCATCTACGGTTTCTTCCTCGGCCTGCAGATCTACATGTGGTCGTGGTGGCAGAAGCGTGGATTGTCGAAATCCACTGAACTCGAGCAGTCCTCCTACGGTCGTCCATTGGTGAAAAAGGCCTGAGCTCATGGCACGCACTGACGCCAACCCTCCGATGATGCCGTACTCGGATCAGTACCAGCTGGTCGAGGTGGATGCCGATTACTTGACCAAGGCCGTGAAGCCGAAGCAGTTCATCCACATCGACCAGACCGAGTGCATCATGTGCGAGGGTTGTGTGGACATCTGCCCGTGGAAATGCATCCACATGGTCACACCGGATGCTGTCGCCGAGGCGATGGGTACTGAGCGACCGGGCATCGACCCCAACGACAATGTTCTCTTCATCATCGACGACGACGTGTGTACGCGCTGTGCCCTGTGCGTCGATCGATGCCCGACCGGAGTCATCATCCTCGGCAAGGCCGGGGCCGCTTTGGCGACCGGTGACACTCACACTCGCACCAACAATCACGGCTACGCGTACGGAATGCGGTTCTAGGAGAAACACTCATGGTAAAAGTCCTCGACGACCCCCGACCCACTGCGAAGGAACGACTCAACAAGACCGTCGAGTCCGTCCAAGGCAGCCAAGCCTGGAACTCGATCTTCCGACCGGGCTCCATCTTCCGTAAGGGCTACACCGACAGCCCGCGTAACCGTTCGTACGTCATCATGAACTCGGTGCTCTACCACCTGCACCCGGTGAAGGTGAAGCGACACGCGGTGAAGGTCAGTTACACGTTGTGTCTTGGCGGGCTCAGTTTCTTCCTCTTCATTCTGCTCACCGTCACGGGCATCTTCCTGATGTTCTTCTACCGTCCGGAAGCCACGGCCGCGTGGAACGACATCAGCAGCCTGCAGACCTCGGTGGCCTTCGGCCTACTGATTCGAAACATGCACAGGTGGGGAGCGCACCTCATGGTGCTGACCGTGTTCTTGCACATGGCGCGGGTCTTCTATCACGGCGCGTACAAACCTCCTCGTGAGTTCAACTGGGTCATCGGCGTCGTATTGCTCACGCTCACGTTGCTCTTGTCCTTCACCGGATACCTGCTTCCGTGGGACCAGTTGGCGATGTGGGCCGTGGCCGTGGGTACCAACATGATGGGCTACACCCCGGTGTTCGGTTCACAGGTGAGATTCGTCTTGCTCGGAGGGGTCGAGATCGGCTCGGAAACTCTCCTGCGTTGGTACGTTCTGCACGTGCTCATGCTGCCGTTCGTGATCGTGATCTTCATGGCCATTCACTTCTGGCGCGTCCGCAAGGACGGCGGCATCTCCGGGCCGCTCTGATCGGGAAGGAAACAGACACTCATGACCGAGATCCCCGAACACCTCCTCAAGCGGGCCCAAGCCGCGCGCGACAAGGCAGCTGCCTCGTCGGGCGCCGCCACGCCCGCGGCCGCTGCCGCTTCGGATCCGCGAATCCCGGCGCACCTGCTCGAACGAAGCAAGTCCGCGCGATCGAAGACCGACGATGGTGGTGCCGTCGCGGTAGCCGACAAGGTGGCAGCGCTCGTGGCGCCGGCGCCCGCTTCTGGTGGGGTGCCGGTTGGAGCCGGACCCGGCGGGCACACTCAGCGTTTGTTGACCGTGGTCAAGTCCGGCTCGATTCAGGACGTGAAGGCCACGCCGGTCGACAAGGTTCACACTTGGCCGCACCTGTTGGCCGTGGAGTTCGTCGCCGCCCTGGCCTGCACGGCGTTCTTGTTCTTCTTCTCGATCTTCGTGAACGCGCCCCTCTTGCAGTTGGCCAACCCGAACCAGACGCCGAACCCGTCGAAAGCCCCGTGGTACTTCCTCGGTCTGCAGGAGTTGCTCACGATGTTCCATCCGATGGTGGCCGGCGTGACCATTCCCGGCATCGCCCTTTTCGCGCTGATCCTGGCGCCCTACATCGACAAGAACCCGTCGAACAAACCCGAGGATCGCAAGTTCGCGACCTCGATCATGACGGTTCATTTGATGTTCTGGGCGGTGCTCGTCATGATCGGCTCGTTCTTCCGTGGCCCCGGTTTCAACTTCGTCTTCCCGTGGCGTGACGGCCTGTTCTTCGAGTTGTGAGGAATCTCCATACATGACACCAGCAACAACCATCATCATCGCCGTGGCCGGGTTGGTCGTGGCGGCCGCTGTCGTGTTGATCACCTCGGCGCGTCGCTCCGACGTGCGTGGTGCGGGCGCGTTGTCCCGCGAGACGGTCAAGCGTGACAAGGCGATCAAGGCCGAGTCCTCTGCGGGACCCAGTGGTGCCGCGTACGAAAGCGCCGAGACGACCAAGCGTTCGACGGCGCTCGAGAAGGCCAAAGAGGTCGCGCCCGTGGCATGGCAGGCACCCGATGAGGAAACTCTCGGCGTCTCGCGTCGTCAGTTCTTCAACCGCGCCGCCGTATCCATGATGACGGCCAGCCTCGGCGCCTTCGGTGTCGCGGTGGTGGCGTTCTTGTGGCCCCGAGCCGGTGGTGGTTTCGGCTCGAAGGTGACCGTGGGTCGACTCGACGATTTGCTCGTCCAGATTCGTGGTGAGAAGGGATTCGTGTACAAGCCGGAGGCGCGCACCTGGCTGACGGCCTACCCGACCGATGCACTTCCCAAGGCTCGCAAGGCGTACTCGAACCAGCCCTCGGTGTTGGCCGGCATGGAAGCGGGCCTCGTCGCGTTGTACCAGAAGTGCCCGCATCTCGGTTGTCGCGTACCCGAGTGCAAGAGTTCGCAGTGGTTCGAGTGTCCTTGTCACGGGTCGCAGTACAACCGGGTCGGTGAGAAAAAGGCCGGTCCCGCCCCGCGTGGCATGGATCGATTCGGCGTGTCGATCAGCAACGGCACCGTCGTCGTCGACACGGGAACGGTCTTCAACGGCCCGGCTATCGGTGTCAACACCACCGGCCAAGAAGCCGAAGGACCGCACTGCATCACGGGTGGGGGAGGGCACTGATCATGATCGCTCTCGCCACCACCACTATCGCCGTCGTGCTCTCGTTGATCTTCGTGATCGGCTGGGTCGTTTACGCGCTCATGAATCGCGGCGCGAGTCGGGCCGAAATCGGTTCGGAGATCGAACTGGCCGCCAACCGAAAGAAGTACTTCGAAGACGAAGAACTCGAAGGCAAACGTCTCGAACGAGTGCAGTTCTACGGAGTGTTGTTGCTCGCCACCATCACCATCGGCCTTCCGGCGTACTGGGTGTACGAACCGAGCCGTCAGGAGGGCGCCATCAACGGCCAAGCCGGACGCTTCGTGTCGTGGGGCTCGAATCTGTTCGCGGCGACGGCCGACGGCGGCTTCAATTGCGCGGGGTGTCACGGCGGAATGAATGCCACCGGCGGGGCGGCTCCCTGGACCGTCACCGATTCCAAGACCGGTGAGGTGAAGTCGGTGACGTGGAAGGCTCCCGCGTTGAATACGGTGTTTTATCGATTCGACGACAGCGAGGTGCAATTCATCCTGGAGTACGGACGACCTTTCTCGCCCATGTCCCCGTGGGGGACCAAGGGCGGGGGACCGATGAACTCGCAGCAGATCGAGACCCTCATCGCCTACCTGCACAGCATCCAGATCCCGCGTGAAGATTGCATCGTGCAGGACGCTGACCCTCTGAATTGTGAAGGGGGACATCTTCCGGTGTCCGAGCAGGACAAGATTCAGGCCGCCGCCGAGAAGGCGGTGAAGGACGGAACCTTCGATTCCATCGGTGAAGCACTCTTCAATCTCGAACTCGGTGCCGGTGCCTACAGTTGCGCTCGTTGTCACACTCCGGGCTGGAGTTGGGGTGAGCCCGGTAACACGGGCGCGGGAGCCTTCGGGTGGAACCTCACGGGTGGTGCGACCAACAATCATTTCGCCACTGAGCAGGAGATGATCGATTTCATCAAGTCGGGTTCGAAGTACGGCGTGAAGTACGGCGTGCAGGGCCAAGGCAGTGGTCGTATGCCCGGGTTCGGAAGCGTTCTCACCGACGAGCAGATTCAAGAGGTCGTGAACTACGTCCGGAACGAGTTATGAGTGCTCTGATCGCCATCGGTTGGGAACCCGAGATTCGGGGACTCCTGACCGTCATCATCGGAACCGTGGCGTTGTGTGGCAGTGTTTACCTTCTTCTGGGCACCAACATCGGTGCACGGTTGGGCTTCTTGGTGTCGATCGCCGGGTTGGCCGGCTGGATGATGCTGATGGGCGTCATCTGGATGGTGTATGGAATCGGATTGGTCGGCGACTCGCCGTCGTGGAAGCCGTCCGAACCTTTCTCCATCGTCCGCGAGGGTCAGTACCTGCTCGATGCCGAAGTGGTGGATGTCCCGATCAAGGTCGACGAGAACTCATCTTTCACCGAGATCGCCGCCGCGTCGGGGGCGGCCATGGAGTCCGAGGGTTGGAAGTTGTTGCCGGGGGATGACCGAGGGCGCGGTCAAGCCATCGCCGCAGCCGACGAGATCATTCAGGGCGAGGCCGAGATGTACGCCGCTGGTGAGTATGAAGCGACTCGAGTGCTCGTGCGTGGCGGCGAGCGTTATCCGAAGTTCGGGGACAGCGTCGACTTCCTCGCCTTCCTTCACAAGCCCTCGTACGCAGTGGTGGAGATCGCCCCCCTCATCCCTCAACGTACCGAACCGGGTCGAGCTCCCGCCCGACCGGTGATCGACGAGTCGCAGCCGCGGCAGTATGTCGTGATGATTCGCGACCTCGGCTCCAGGCGTCAGCCGGCGACCTTCATCACGTTCGGCTCCACGATCATCTTCCTTGTCAGTTGTTGGATGTTGCACCGTCGTGATCGCATCGTTGCCGTGAATCGCGGCCTAGCCATCCCTGCGAAGGTCTGAACGATGGGCCAGTACCTGCCGGTGATGGCCCTGATGGTGTTGGGCATACTCTTCGGTGCACTGAGTTTCGTCGCATCCAGACTGCTGGCACCTCGCCGTCCTTCGGTGGCCAAGGAGGCTCCCTACGAGTGTGGCATCGTCCCGAGCCGCGAGCCTCCGGAGCGTTTCCCCGTGAGCTTCTACATTGTCGCGATGTTGTTCATCATGTTCGACATCGAGATCATTTTCATCTATCCGTATGCCGTCAATCAGGCCGAGCTCGGTGCCTTCGCCTTCTGGGAGATGGTGGCGTTCAGTGGCGTCTTCTTCCTCGCATTCGTCTACGTGGTGGCCCGGGGCGCGCTGGATTGGGGTCCGGTGACCAAGGCTCGCCGTCTGGTCGACGGGGTTTCCGGCACGCGTACGTCGTCCTCGACCATTCGTCGTGTCGGCCTCGAGGGTCGCGTCGACGACGACCAGGCAGCCTGAGCGACGGAGGTTCGACATGAGCGTGGTTCGTAACGTGCTCGACGATGGACTGGGTGGTCTCGACCACAACATCGTGACCGGCAAGATCGAGGACCTCGTCAAATGGGCGCGCAGCCGCTCGAGTTGGGGTGCCACGTTCGGACTGGCGTGCTGTGCCATCGAGATGATGGGGGCCGGCGGTCCGCACTACGACATCGCCCGGTTCGGCATGGAGGTGTTCCGCGCCTCGCCGCGTCAGGCCGACATCATGATCGTCGCCGGTCGCGTCAGTCAGAAGATGGCCCCGGTTCTCCGACAGGTCTACGACCAGATGATGGAACCCAAATGGGTCATCTCCATGGGCGTGTGTGCATCGAGCGGTGGCATGTTCAACAACTACGCCATCATCCAAGGTGTCGATCAGATCGTTCCGGTCGACGTGTACGCACCGGGGTGCCCCCCGACGCCCGAGACCCTCATCCACGCCATCGAAACCCTTCACCAGAAAATCGAGGACGGCGAGATCATGCGTCGTCGTGCACAGTCGGGTGCGGGGGCGAATCTGCACATCACCGAGATCGGCGCACAGACCGCACCGGTTCGACTGTCGGCCCCGCGCCCGGAGGTCTCGGCATGAGCGATGTTCGAGAGGCGCCGCAACCCGAGTCGCTGTTCGGTAGTCCGGTCTCGTATTCGCGGGGACAGAAGGTGGTTCATCCGTCGCGAGCCGAGTACGTCGGCGTGTTGAAGAAGTTGCTCGACGATGGTTTCGCCATGTGCAGCGATCTGACGGCGGTCGATTACCTCTCTCATCCGGGTCGCGAGTTGCCCGCCGGTGTCGTCGCCGAGCGTTTCGAGGTGGTGGTGAACCTCACGTCGATCGCCACACGTGACCGCATTCGCGTTCGTGTCCAGGTCCCCGAGGCCGACGCCACCATCGCGTCATTGTTCGAACTGTGGCCGGGCACCGAGGCCATGGAGCGCGAGGTTTTCGACATGTTCGGTGTGCGGTTCGACGGACATCCGGACCTTACGCGCATCCTCATGCCGGAGGACTGGGAGGGTCACCCGCTGCGCAAGGATTACTCGGTTGGTCGTATCCCCGTTCAGTTCAAGGGGGCGAACTCATGACCGCGGTGGAGAACGTTCGTCAAACGAACGAGGGAGCCCAGGAGATGCGTTCGCGAAGCGACATCGGGGCCCGCGAACTTCTGCGCGAGGTCGGCGCGGTTCTCCGCATGAGCGAAGCCGAAGCCGCCAAACTCGGCCAGCTCCCCGTCGATCCCGACGAGGATCAGACGATGATCATCAACATGGGCCCACAACACCCCAGTACCCACGGTGTGTTGCGGCTCATGCTCGAACTTCAGGGCGAGACCGTTCTGCGTTGCAAGCCGATCATCGGCTATCTCCACACCGGCATGGAAAAGACCGGTGAGGAGCTCACCTTCCTTCAGGGCGGCACGAACGTGACCCGCATGGACTACCTCAGTCCGTTGAACAACGAGTTGGTCTTCTCGATGGCCGTCGAGAGGTTGCTCGGCATCGAGAACGACATCCCCGACCGCGCCGTTTGGATGCGCATGCTGCTCAGCGAACTCAATCGCATGAGCAGTCATTTGCTCTTTTTGGCCACCAACGGCATGGACATCGGTGCGGTGTCCATGATGCTCTACGGCTGGCGCGAGCGCGAGGAGGTGTTGCGTTTCTTCCAGAAGGTCACCGGCCTTCGTATGAACCACAACTTCATCCGCCCCGGAGGCCTGGCGGCCGACCTACCGGCCGGGTGGCGCGACGACGTGCTGACGATTTTGGAAACCCTCCCGCCCCGCCTGGCGGAGTACGACATCCTCATGACCGACCAGCCCATCTGGCGTGAGCGACTGCAGGGTGTCGGCGTCATCACCGCCGACGAGGCGCTGGCTCTCGGAACGAGCGGACCGATCCTTCGCTCCACCGGCGTCGCCTGGGATCTGCGTCGCGATCAGCCCTACCTGAACTACGACCAGGTCGAGTTCGACGTGATCGTGGGCACCTACGGTGACGCGTTCGACCGCTACGCCATTCGACTCAATGAGATTCGCGAGTCCATTCGCATCGTGTACCAGATCCTCGATCGCATGCCGCTCGGTGACTATCGCATTCAGAACAAGAAGGTCACTCCGCCGCCCCGTGCGCGTATCGACGAGTCGATGGAGGCTTTGATTCACCACTTCAAGATCTTCACCGAGGGCTTCAAGGTGCCAGAGGGTGAGGTGTACGTGGGCATCGAGAGTCCGCGCGGGGAGATCGGTTGCTACATCGTGAGTGACGGTGGGCCCAAGCCGTATCGTATTCACGTGCGTGCCCCCAGTTTCGTGAACATCCAGGCCTTGCCCCACATGATGCGCGGTGGGCTGGTCGCTGACGCGGTGGCCGTGATCTCGTCCGTCGATCCCGTGCTTGGAGAGGTCGATCGCTGATGGCTCGCTTGTCCGAAGAGAACGTGCGTCTCGCCAAGGAGGTCATCGCTCGTTACCCGCGGGCGCGGTCAGCCATGATCCCGTTGTTGCACCTTGCCCAAGAGCAAGATGGTTACGTCACCAACGAGGCCATGGCCCACATCGGTGATCTCGTGGGTGCCACGTCGGCCGAGGTCTACGGAACGGCGTCGTTTTACGAGATGTTCAAGTTCGAACCGGTGGGCAAGTACCTCATCAACATCTGTGGAACGATGTCGTGTGCCCTGATGGGTGCCGAGGATCTGATGCACCACGCCGAGCATCGCCTGGGTGTGAAGTTGGGTGGTACCACCGATGACGGCTTGTTCACCCTGGAGCGCGCCGAATGTCAGGCGGCGTGCACCGAGGCTCCCTGTCTGCAGGTGAACTACCGCTATAGATTCCGAGTGACCGCCGCCGACTTCGACGCGCTCGTCGACGATCTGAAGGCCGGAAATCTGACCGACGAAGTCCCGGCGCATGGAATCGTGGCCCGCGTGCGTCAACAAATCCCCGTCGATCGCGGCGTCGGTGCGGTGCCGCCTGAGGACGTCACCGAGGCTCCGACCTGGATGGCCGAAAAGGCGGCCTTGTGAACACGCCGAATTCGACGAGCACGTACCCGCACGCTCCTGGTTTCGTGGCCGGCGATCGTCCCCGCATCGTCACCTCCCGCTTCGAGTACGCCGACTCGTACACGTTGGAGCGTTTTCTCGCCACCGATGGCTACGCCGGGTTACGAGCCGCTCTGGCTCGTCCAGCGAACGAGATTCACGACGAGGTGAAGAGCGCGACGGTTCTGGGTCGGGGCGGTGCCGGATTTCCCGCTGGTACCAAATGGGGTCTCACCCCGCAGGGAGTGTTTCCGCGTTACTTGGTCGTCAACGGTGATGAGAGCGAACCCGGCACCTACAAGGACCGGCTGCTCATGGAGCGGGATCCGCATCAATTGATCGAGGGCTGCCTCATCGCGTGTTACGCCGCCGGCTTGTCTCAGTGCTTCTTGTACATCCGCGGGGAGATGGCGCTGGCTCAAGAGCGTGTAGCCGACGCCCTCAACGAGGCCTACGCCGCTGGCTATGTGGGCAAAAACATCCTCGGCTCGAAGTTCTCGCTCGACATCATCTTGCACTGGGGTGCCGGTGCGTACGTGGTGGGCGAGGAGACCGCCCTCATCGAGAGCCTCGAGGGTAATCGAGGTATGCCGCGGCTGAAGCCGCCGTACTTCCCGGCCGCGATCGGTCTGTACGGACAGCCCACCATCGTGAACAACGTCGAGACGTTGGCGAACCTGCCGTGGCTCATGCTCAACGGGGCCGACGCCTACACCGCTATCGGCACCAAGACGTCGCCTGGTACCCGTATGGTGGCCGTGAGCGGCCACGTGAAGCGCCCCGGCGTCTACGAGATCATCAATGGTGTCACGACCTTCCGCGATCTCATTTTTGGTGAGGAATACTGCGGGGGAATTCGCAACGGCAACAAACTGAAGGCCTTCGTGCCCGGTGGCGGTTCCGCACCGTGGTTCACCGAGGATCAACTCGACGTTCCCTTCGAGGGCCAGCAAGCCGGTGCCGCCGGATCGATGTTGGGTTCGGGAGCCGTGATGGTGATGGACGAGACCACCGACATCCCGGCGGCGGCGCTCACCTTGACGCGCTTCTACGCCCACGAGTCGTGTGGCAAATGCACGCCATGTCGCGAGGGCGGTACGTGGCTCGAGCGTATTCTCAGTCGCATCGTCGACGGCAAGGGCACCGACGCCGACTTGGCCCAATTGGTCGAGGTCGGCACGTCGATTTGTCCGGGAGATTTCCCGCACGCGTCGAGCACGCGTCTCGGCCTCGACGCCGTGCCGTTCCCGTACAAGATGAACACCATCTGCTTCGTCGGTCCGTCGGCGTACGCGCCAATCAACTCGGCGTTGGTTCTGTTCCCTGAGGATTTCGCGGCTCGGGTGACCAAGCGGAGCATGATTCCCGTCACGGCAGTTCGAGCCGAGTCGTGACCACCACCGAGTCGACTCCGGCGGTTGTCGTCGATCCGGATGCTGTCAACCTGACCATCAACGGTCGTGCCGTGGTGGCGCGCAAAGGTGAGTTGATCATCGCCGCCGCCGATCGCAATGGTGACTACATCCCGCGGTTCTGTTACCACCCTCGTATGAGTTCGGTCGGTATGTGCCGGCAGTGCTTGGTCGAGGTGGAGGGTCCGCGCGGTCCGATGATGGTGGTCAGTTGCATGACCTCGGTCTCGGAAGGGCAGGTGGTGCGCACCGAAACCGATCAGGTGAAGAGGGCCCAGGAGGGCATGATCGAACTGTTGCTCGCGAACCATCCGCTCGACTGCCCGGTCTGCGACAAGGGTGGCGAATGCCCGTTGCAAGACCAGGCGTTCAGCCATGGACCGGGTGAGAGTCGCTTCATCGAGGAAAAGCGCCACTACGAGAAGCCCATCGCCATCAGCGATCTGGTGTTGCTGGATCGCGAGCGTTGCATCCTGTGCGATCGTTGCACCCGGTTCGCCGACGAGGTGGCGGGAGACGCGCTCATCCACTTCACCTCGCGTGGCAACAACACGCAGGTGCAGACGTTTCCCGACGAGCCGTTCAGTTCGTACTTCTCGGGTAACACCGTGCAGATCTGCCCGGTGGGTGCTCTCACCGCGCGGCCCTACCGTTTCAAGGCCCGCCCCTGGGATCTGGAGAAGACCGAGAGCACCTGCACCACGTGCGCCGTCGGTTGTCGTATCACTCTCGAGAGCAGCCGCGACGAATTGCTCCGATATCAGGGTGTCGACAGTGACCCGGTCAATCACGGTTGGTTGTGCGACAAGGGCCGATTCAACTTCGAGTCGCTCAAGTCCGACGCTCGTCTGACGAACCCCCTCGTTCGTGATGGCGCATCACTCGTAGAGACCTCCTGGAGTTCGGCGTTGTCCACCGCTGCCTCGCTCATCACGTCGGCCTTGCGAGCCGGAAATCCCTCGCGTGTCGCCGTGTTGGGTGGTGCGCGCGGGACCAACGAAGACGCTCACGCGTGGGCGAAGTTGGTCGATGCCCTGGGTATCGACTCGGTCGATGCGCAGATGGGCGATGGGCTTCCGTCCGCCGTTCTCACGTATCCGCAGGCGACCATCGACGACGCGGCCCACGCATCCACCGTCATTCTTTTGAGCCCCGATCTGAAGGAGGAGCTGCCGATTCTGTATCTGCGACTGCGCGACGCCTCCGAGAAGAAGCGCTCGCGGATCCTCGAGTTCGCGTCGAAGGGCAGTGGTCTCACCCGATATGCGTGGAAGTCCGTGCCATACCTGCCGGGGAATCAGGTCGCGGTCGTCGCGTCCACGTTGAGCGAGCCGGCGGTATCGGCGCAGATGGCCAAGGGTTCGGTGGTCGTAGTGGTGGGTCGTTCCAATCTCGCCGAGAGCGACGAGTACAACATGGCCGCTCTCGACGCTGTGATGGCGGCGCACCCGGGCGCCACGGTTCTTCCGGTGTTGCGTCGTGGAAACGTGCGCGGTGCGTTGAGCGTCGGCCTCGGTCGGCGCGATGCCGTCGACATCCTCACCGATGCGGCGAACGGTGAGATCGACTGTCTCGTATTGGTCGGTGCCGACCCCATCGCCGATTGCCCCGACAGTGATTTGGCCCGTCGCGCATTCGCGGCGATCCCGAGCATCATCGCCATCGACACGTTCGCCACGGCATCGTCGGCCAAGGCCACGGTGCTTCTTCCCGCCGCGGCTTTTGGTGAGAAGGACGGAACCACCACCAACCTGGAGGGACGGGTCACACGACTCGCCCGCAAGGTGACCGTGAACGGCACATCGCGACCGGACTGGATGGTGGCACTCGAGTTGGCCGACATACTCGGTCATGACCTCGGTGCCGCGTCGGTGGCCGATGTTCACGCCGATCTGGTGTCGTCGAACCCCGCGTTCGGTCCGGCGACCCGCGTCGCCTTGGCAACCCATCCCGATGGTGTGGTGCTCGCGGCGCCGGCGACGGGTGCAACGACCTCGTTCGCACCACCGCCCGCCGAAAAGCCCGGGTTCGCTCACCGTCTGGTGGTGGGTCGCAAGTTGTACGACAACGGCCGCAACGTGGCCGAATCACCGTCGTTGGCTCGTTTGGCTCCGGGCTCGGCTCTGCACATGCACCCGCTCGATCTCGAACGCCTTGGTGCGCCCGAAGGGGCCTCGGTGAGGGTGTCGGGCGATCGGACTTCGATCGTCATGAACGTCGTGGGCGACGAGTCCGTCCAGCGCGGAACCGTGTGGGCGGCCTGGGCCCAATCCGGTGCGAACATCGGTGAGTTGATCGACGCGACGAAGTGGGTCAACGACGTGAGGGTGGAGTCGCTCCGATGACCTCCCTCATCGGCCTCGATCCCATCGCGATCGGAGACCTGATCTGGGCGCCGTTGCTCATCATCTTGTTGAAGGTTCTGGTGATCTTCGCGCTCGGTCTCGTCGTCACCATGTTCATGGTGTGGTTCGAGCGAAAGGCCATCGCCGGTATGGGCAATCGCATCGGACCGAACAAGGCCGGTCCGTGGGGCCTGCTTCAGACCTTGGCCGACGGCATCAAGCTCTTCTTCAAGGAGGATTTGCTCCCGGATCGCGCGGACCGCTTCGTTTTCAAGTTGGCGCCGTATCTCGCCTTCGTTCCGGCCTTCCTCGTGTGGTCCGTGATTCCCTTGGGAGGGGACTTCTCCAATGGCAAGGACGGCTTGGTCGAGTGGTTCGGCCATTCGACGCGGGTGCAGTTGGCGGATCCGCCCGTCGGCATCTTGCTCTTCATGGCGTTGTCGTCGGTCGCCGTGTACGGAATCATGCTGGCCGGTTGGTCGAGTGGTTCGAAGTATCCGCTTCTGGGTTCGGTTCGCGCGTCGGCGCAGATGGTCTCGTACGAGGCGGCCCTCGGTCTGAGTATCGCCACGGTCCTTTTGCTCGCCGGCACGCTGTCGACGAGCGGGATCGTGGGCAACCAGGGTGGCTTCACCGATTGGCACGTAGTGTCCACGGGCATCGTTCCCTTCATCATCTTCATGTTGGCGGCCACGGCCGAGATGAACCGTCCGCCCTTCGATCTCGTCGAGGCCGAGCAGGAATTGGTCGGCGGATTCAATACGGAGTACTCCAGCATCCGTTTCGGACTTTTTTTCCTCGCCGAGTTCATGAACACGGTGACCATGAGCGGCATCATCGTGACCCTGTTCTTCGGGGGTCCGCAAGGACTTTTCGACATTCCGATCATCCCCGGTGCGATAGAGGGAACCCTTTGGTTCATCGCCAAGGTCCTGGTGTTCCTCTACGTGTACGTCTGGATGCGCGCCACGTTGCCACGCTTCCGCTACGACCAATTGATGGACCTCGGCTGGAAGGTGCTCATTCCCGCGTCGCTCGGGTGGTTCATGTTGTTGGCCGTTCTCCGGTTGGGGCGTGATGAGGGTTGGAACCGCCCCTTGGTCGGGGTGATCTCGGGTGCGGTGATCGCCGGATGCGCGGGTTTGATGTCGGTGGCCGTGCGAACCAGCCGCGCCAAACGCGAACGTGAGGGGGTGATGTTCTGATGGGTTATCTCGGTGGATTCCTGGTCACCTTGCGGCAGGTGGGTCGACGAAACAAGGTCACGCGCCAGTATTCGGGCGGTCGCGAACTGAGGAAGGGCAAGCCCGATCGTGACGAGAAGGCTGACAAGCCCGAGCGCCTGCACGGACGACACGTGTTGAATCGTTACGAGGACGGGATGGAGAAGTGCATCGGGTGCGAGTTGTGTGCCGGTGTTTGCCCCGCCAAGTGCATCTACGTTCGAGGGGCCGACAACGATCCCGAGAACCCCACTTCGCCCGGCGAGCGGTTCGGTTTCGTGTACGAGATCAACTACCTCCGTTGCATCCACTGTGATCTCTGCGTCGAGGCCTGCCCGACCGAGGCCATCACCGAGTCCAAGTTGTTCGAGTTCTCGTTCACCAATCGCAAGGACGCCATCTACACCAAGGCTGAGCTCGTGGTCGGAGACGACGGTCGTCCGCAACAACTTCCGTGGGAGGATTGGCGCGAGGGCGAGGACCTCTCGACCTCGGGTTGGGTGCGGGCCACGGCACCCTCCGGTGACGCAACGTTCGAAGGCGTTGTTGGCTGGAGCGGAGAACTCGGGTACGGCGAGCGGGCTCCCGAACCCGAGCAAACGGTGCGTGACGGGGGAGAGCGCTGATGGAGTTGGTGGTCTTCGTTCTTGCCGCGGCGATGATCTTGGTCGGGGCGATTGGTGTCATCGTGCGCAGTAATCCGGTGCACGCCGCGCTCAGCCTCATTCTCACGCTGTTCGGAGTGGCCGTGATGTTCGTGGCCCAGAACGCCCATTTCCTGGCGGCGGTCCAGGTCATCGTCTACGCCGGCGCCATCGTGGTGTTGTTCCTGTTCGTCATCATGCTTCTCGGGGTCGATCGGTCCGAGGACCTGTCCTCCGAGCCGTTCAAGGTTCAACGCCCGCTCGCGGCCATCGTCGGGCTTGGTGTGATCGGACTCGTGGTGGCCGCTGTGGTCTCGTCGCGCGACGCCATTTCGGTTCGTGGGACGGGACTGAATGTCGCTGACACCCTGGGCGACGGTGACACCAACATCAAGCAGTTGGCCCGCAGCGTGTTCGGTGACTACGTCGTCGCCTTCGAGGTCACCTCGGTGCTGCTCGTGGTCGCGGTCGTCGGCACGGTGTTGCTCACGCGGCGCGTTAAAGGTTCGGGAAAGGACACCTGATGTCGTCGCTCGCCGCCGCCACCCCCACCACCACGTGGTATCTGATCCTGGCCGCTGTGTTGTTCGGTATCGGCGCGGTCGGTGTGTTGGTCCGCCGCAATCCTCTGGTGATGTTCATGTGCATCGAGTTGATGCTGAACGCCGTGAATCTCAGTTTCGTCGCTCTTGCCGAGAAGATGGGTGACATCGGTGGCCAGACCACCGTGTTCTTCGTGATGGTCGTGGCGGCCGCCGAGGTGGTGGTGGGTCTGGGAATCATCGTGTCCATCATGCGCCGTCGCCCGGGTGTGACCGCCGATGACGTCTCGGCGCTGAGGGGTTAGTGCGATGCTCGAATTGATCTGGTTGATCCCGGCTCTTCCGCTGCTCGGTTTCCTCGTCAATGTCGTCCTCGGACGCGTCCTCGGCGAACCGAAGTCCGGTGCACTGGCGACACTGATGGTGGCGGCTTCGTTCGTGGTGACCGTAGGCGCCTTCTTCGACCTGATCTCGATGCCCGCCGAGGAACGCCATCATGTCGTGACCGGCTTCTCGTGGGTGCCGGTCGGTTCGCTCCACGTGGACCTGGCCTTTTTGGCCGATCCGCTCAGTATCACGATGGCTTTGTTCGTCACCGGAATCGGAACCCTCATTCACCTGTACGCCATCGGCTACATGCACGGTGATCCGAATTTCAGCAAATTCTTCATCTATTTGAATCTCTTCGTCTTCTCCATGCTGATGTTGGTGATGGGCGAGAATCTCCTGGTCACCTTCCTGGGTTGGGAGGGCGTGGGCACCTGCTCGTACTTCCTCATCTCCTTCTGGCACACGCGAGACAGTGCCGCCACCGCCGGCAAGAAAGCCTTCGTCACGAACCGCGTCGGTGACTGGGGTGTGATGATGGGCATGTTCCTGGCCCTGGGTGCCGCCGGCACCTTGAGTTACTCGGGCATCAACCACGCGGCCGAGTCGGGTGCCCTGTCGGCGGTCACCGCCACCGCCATCGGTCTGATGCTGTTCATCGGCGCCTGCGGCAAGAGCGCGCAGCTACCGCTGTACATCTGGTTGCCCGACGCCATGGAAGGTCCCACTCCGGTGTCAGCGCTCATCCACGCTGCCACCATGGTGACCGCGGGCGTGTTCTTGATGACTCGCGTGAACCCGGTATTGGCCATCGCCTACGACTGGGTCCCCACCTTGATCGCCATCGTCGGCGTCGCTACCGCGTTGTTCGCTGCCACCATCGCCGTCGCGCAAACCGACATCAAGAAGGTTTTGGCTTACTCGACCGTCAGTCAGCTCGGTTTCATGTTCCTCGCCGTGGGTTCGGGCGCCTATGTCGCGGCCATCTTCCACATGGTCACCCACGCGTTTTTCAAGGCGTTGTTGTTCCTCGGCAGTGGTTCGGTCATCCACGGCATGCATCACGAACAGGACATGCGTCGCATGGGTGCACTGCGCAAGTTGATGCCCGTCACCGCGTTCACCTTCATCATCGGATGGCTGGCCATCGCCGGGGTCCCGCCGTTTGCCGGCTTTTGGAGCAAGGACGAGATCTTGCTGTTCGCCTTCGCCAAGAGTCCGATCCTGTACGTGGTGGGCATGATCACGGCCCTGCTCACCGCCTTCTACATGACCCGCCAGGTGATCATGGTCTTCTTCGGTGAGGCACGTTGGAACGATCACAGTGCGGAGCACGGGGCGCACGGCGACTTCAAGCCGCACGAAAGCCCCAAGATCATGTTGTTGCCGTTGGTGGTGTTGGCTGGTCTGTCGGTCATCGGCGGAGTGATGCAGTTGCCGTTCACCAAGGATCTGCACTTCCTCGAGAAGTGGCTCGAACCGGTCATCGAATTCGGTGAGGCCGACATCCACGCCTCCTGGGCTTACGAAAACAAGTACCTACTCCTGGGTATCGCCGTCGTGGTGGCGATCTCTGGAATCCTGCTGTCGGCCGTCGTGTACGCCAAGAAGAAGATAGGTGCGATCGAACCAGCTCTGCTCGCGGACGGATGGAGGTACGACCGGGCCATCACGTCGTTTATGGGCGGTCCGGGCCGGCGCGTGTTCGATGGTGTCGCTTGGGTCGATCGCACCATCGTCGATGGCGCGGTGAACGGTGTCGGACGCTTGGTCCAAGGCGCCGGTGGCACCCTGCGCAAGGGTCAGACCGGCGCGGTGCGCAACTACGCTGCGGCGGTCGGTTTGGGTGTGGTCGCCCTGCTGGTGTGGTTCTTGTTGCGTGGGGTGGTGCTCTGATGCTGGCCAGCGAGGCGACACGCTCGTTGCCCTACCCGGTCCTGACGCTGCTGGTGCTGATACCGCTCGTGGGCTCGATCCTCACCTTGTTCGCGTCGTCGCGTCGGCCCGAGTTCACCAAGTTGATCGCTCTGGTCACCTCGGTGTTCACCGGCGCGGTGGGTCTGTGGGTGTTGGCGTCCTTCGAAACCGGCGAAGACGGCTTTCAATTCGTCTCCAAGCACGAGTGGATTTCGTCGTGGGGCATCGGCTGGCACCTTGGTATCGACGGAATCTCGTTGTTTTTGGTGGTGCTGACCGGGGTCCTCTTCCCACTCGTCATTGTCGGCTGTGATCCGCATCACGATGAAAAGCGTTATCTCGCATGGTTGTTGTTACTTGAGGCCGGGGTGATGGGGTCGTTCCTCAGCCTCGATCTGTTCCTGTTTTTCCTGTTTTTCGAGATCGTGTTGGTACCGATGTACTTCCTCATCGGAGGTTGGGGATACGACCAGCGCATCTACGCGGCCACCAAGTTCTTTTTGTACACCATGGTCGGATCGGCCTTCATGTTGGTGGGCATCGTCACGACGGCGTTGCTGGCCCGGTCCGACCTCGGTCGCATGAGCTTCGATCTGGTCGAGATCGCCGAGGGAGCGAATTTCGCCGCCAGCACCGGCCGGTGGTTGTTCTTCGCCTTCGCCATCGCCTTCGCGGTGAAGGTTCCTCTCTTCCCGCTGCACACCTGGTTGCCCGACGCGCACACCCAGGCTCCCACGGCCGGCTCGGTCATCTTGGCCGGTGTGTTGTTGAAGTTGGGCACCTACGGCCTGCTTCGCTTCGGTGTGTATCTCTTTCCGGAGGCCGCATTGCGGAATCGGGAGATCTTCTTGACCTTGGCCGTCATCGGCATCATCTGGGGCGCAGTCGCCGCAACCATGCAGAAGGACCTGAAGCGATTGGTCGCTTACTCGTCGGTGGCCCACCTGGGTTTCATCGTGTTGGGTACCTTCGCTTTCACGTCCGAGGCCGTCAGCGGTGGTGTGATGCAGATGATCAACCATGGTGTTTCCACCGGTGCGCTCTTCCTTCTCGTGGGCATGATCTACGAACGTCGTCACACGCGTCAGATCGCCGAATTGAAGGGTCTGCAGAAAGTGGCACCGATTTTCGCTGCCGCGTTCATGGTGGTCATGTTGTCGAGCATCGGTGTACCGGGTTTGAACGGTTTCGTGGGTGAATTCCTCGTTCTGATCGGCGGTTTCCAGACTGCTCGTTGGTGGGCGGTCGTCGGAGCGACGGGCGTCATCCTGGCCGCCCTCTACTTACTGTGGGCCTATCAGCGTGTCTTCCACGGCGAGCCCGATGAGACCAACTCGTCGTTTCGGGAATTGCGATTGCGCGAGGGCTTGGTGTTGCTGCCGTTCATCGGACTCATCGTGTTCTGCGGCGTCTATCCCAAACCGATGCTCGATCGTATCGAGCCCAGCGTGAGGGCGTTGATCGATCGGGTCGAGGAGGTCACTGGGTACGTGGCCCCGACACCGGTCGTTATGGAAGAGTCCGAGCCGGGAACGGGCGAAGGCTGATGAACGACACGGTGCAGTATCCCTCGATCGACTGGTTGGCGATAACGCCTCTGATCATTCTGCTCGCGGGAATGATGTTGAACCTCGTGCTGGCGGCCCTGACGCGCCCGTGGCCCCGCGCGTGGTACGCCCTCGGAACCGTCGAACTCGCGTTGGCCACCGTCATCGTCGAGATGGTCTTGTGGAACGACATCGGTCGCGACGGGTCCCGGGTGGTCATCAACGATGCGCTGTCGATCGATCACTTTACGGCGTTGTCGTGGATCGCCATCGCTGCTGCGCTCGCATTGGTGTCGTTGTCGACCGCTGACTATTTGCGTCGCGAGCAGTTGGACGGCCCGGAGGTGTACGCGCTCTACATCTGTGCAGCCCTCGGTGCGATGATCATGACCGCGGCGAACGACATGGTCGTGCTTTTCCTGGGTCTGGAAACCCTGTCGATTGCGCTCTACGTGTTGGCGGCCAGTCATCGTCGGCGCACCGAAAGCCAGGAGAGTGGTCTCAAGTACTTCATCCTCGGCGGTTTTGCCTCGGCCTTCTTCCTGTATGGCATCGCGCTGCTGTACGGCACCACCGGGACCACCAACGTTTCTCGCATGGCCGACGTATTGCGCGACGAAGTGTTCCTGAAGGGTGACGATGCCATGTTGCTCGCGGGCGTGGCGCTTTTGTTGGTGGGTCTGGCTTTCAAAGTCGCCGTCGTTCCGTTCCACTTCTGGACCCCCGACGTGTATCAAGGCGCTCCGACCCCGGTGACCTCGTTCATGGCCTCGGTCGGAAAGGTGGCGGCGTTCGCCGCGATGGCTCGCATTTTGCTGGTGGCGTTGCCCACCCGTATCGACGATTGGCGTCCCGTGGTGTGGGTGTTGGCGGTTCTGTCCGTCGTGGTCGGCTCGGCGCTCGCGGTGGTGCAGACCGACGTGAAACGCATGCTCGCGTACTCGTCGATCAGCCACGCAGGGTTCATCATGATGGGCATCGAAGCCGCCGGTCACGCCGGCGACGAGGATGGCCTGCCGGCGGTGTTGCTGTATCTCGTGATCTACTCGGTATTGGTCATCGGCACGTTCACCGTCGTGTCGCTGGTGTCGCGCACCGGTGACTCCGGCTCGGACCTGGGTTGGTTCCGAGGGCTCGGCCGTCAACGTCCGGCTCTGGCTCTGGCGATGACCGTATTCTTGTTGGCGCAGGCAGGTATGCCCACCACCTCGGGCTTCATCGCCAAGTTCGGTGTCATCAACTCGGCGGCGGCCAACGAGAGTTACGCCATTGCCATCATCGCGATGGTGGCCTCGGTGATCGCCGCGGTTCTGTATCTGCGGATCATGGTTTCGATGTGGCTGAGCGACCCCGAGGTCGGTGACGACCTACGCGAGAAAGTCGTCGTGCCGGTGACGGCCAACGTGGTGATCACTCTGTCCACCATTTTCACCTTGTTGGTCGGTGTGTTCCCGGGATGGCTGATCGACGCCGCTCGCACCGCGGCCTCCTTCGCCGGCTGATTTCGGTGTAGTCGTATCCACGATTGCGCACGAACCCGCTGACAGACTGATTTCATGCTCACGGCTCCCGCCTACTTGTCGCCGTCATCCATCGGCACCTTCCGTGACTGCCCCATGAAGTTCAAGTTCTCGCGCATCGACCGTCTCTCCGAGCCGCCGACCTGGGCCACTCACGTCGGAACCTTCGTCCACGAGGTGCTGGAGCACTTCTATCAACTCGAGGCTCGCGAACGGACGCTCGACTCGGTTACGGCACTGGCCGGCGAGCGTTGGAAGGCCAGTGACTGGGAAACCCGGGTCAAAACCTTGATCAAGTCCGAGGGGACCATCGCCGACTTCAAGTGGCAAGCGTTCGAGTGCATGAAGAACCTGTGGAAAGTCGAGGACCCGCAGAGCACCGAATTGGTGGGAATGGAGCACGAGGTCGACACCGACATCGACGGAGTGCGTATGAAGGGCTTCATCGATCGCTTCACCTTCGACGACGAGGGTCGGGTCATCATCAGCGACTACAAGACGGGGAACATCCCGAATCCCCGGTTCAAGAGTGAGGATGAGAAGTTCTTCCAGTTGACCGCCTACGCCCTGATGATGCAGGAAGCCGATCAGGAAACCACGTCGAAACTCGAGTTGCTCTACTTGAAACTCGGTCAGAAGCACGAGATGACGCTGACCCCGGTGAAACTCAACATCGCACGGGGGGTGATCGTGGAGACCAAGGAGATGGTGGACGCGTCGTGTCAGTCGGGTGAGTTCGTGTGCAACGTGAGCAAACTGTGCGATTGGTGCTTCTTCAAGCCCCAGTGCCCGGCCCACGCCTGAGCACCAAACACTGCCGCACGAGTTCGTCGAACAATCCTTGCTGCTCGGGGTCGACATCGGCAGAGTCCTCGGGGTGCCACTGAACCCCCACCACCCAGCGCCGGTCGACATGCTCGACGGCCTCGACGAGTGCATCATCGGAGGTGGCCGTCACGCGGAGATCGCAGCCCAATCGATCGATGGCTTGGTGGTGGAAGGATCGACAAGCGGACGGACGGGTGGTGCCCATGGCGCGTGATACCCGGGAGTCTGCGATCGCGTCGACCGGGTGAAAGATGTCGCGGTGGGCACCGCTCTCGAGATGCTGTATCAAGCTGCCACCCTGTAACACGTTGAGCAACTGGAACCCGCGACAGATGGCGAACAAAGGGAGATCGCGATCGATGGCCGCGCGGGCGACGGCGAACTCCACTGAGTCGAGAGACGAGTCGACCCCGTACACGTGCTCGCTCACGACCGACTGCCCGTAGCGAGCCGGGTCGATGTCGACGCCGCCGTGCAACACGACGCCGGCGATGCCGTCCAAGATGTCCCCGAGACGCGGGATCAGTTCCGGGATCGGCGGCAAGATGATGGGTACACCACCAGCCCGGGTGATCGAGTCGCAGTACCGGCGGCCGCTCGCGTACACCGACGTACGCAAACCCTCGGCGCGGTTGGCTGCGCGACCGACGATGAGAACGAAAGGGGACACCACCGCCTCATTCTGTCAGCACGGGCAGCGTCGAACACACGGCGTCCGCTGACCCCACGCGACGCGGCTCACGTCCTCGGGGAACGTGACTACGGAATAGGTGTGCGCGAGTTACTGGCCCACTTCGTAGCCGGCGGCACGAACGGCGTCGATCACCAAGTCGGCGTGATCCGGGCCGCGCACCTCGAGCACCGCGGTGACGCCGGTTTCGCGCACGCGCAAATCGACTCCTTCGCGCACGTGCTCGATGTCGATGACGCTGGCGCCCTGTTCGGCGAAGATCGCCAGCAACTTGGCGAGCCCCCCGGGACGATCGCTCACCTTGACGAACAGAATGAGACGCCGCCCGGCCTGGGTCTCGAAACGCTGGATGAGTCCGGGCACCACACCCATGTCGACGTTGCCCCCCGAGAGCACCACGCACGTCGTCCCCGAACGCGACGGGGCGGCGCGTTCGGACAACAACGCCGACACTCCGACGGCTCCGGCTCCCTCGACGTACAACTTCGAGCGCTCCATCATCATGACCATCGCGTCGGCCACGGCGTCCTCGTCGACGACCACGACGTCGTCGAGCCATTTCTCGACCAGCGGACGAGTGAACGTGCCGGGACGTTTCACGGCGATGCCGTCGGCCAGGGTCAGCACCGGCCCGGCGGGCGGTTCTTCATTGGCATAGGGAGCGCAGGCCTCGATTTGAACCCCGATCACGTGGATGGTCGGGTCGTGTTGCTTCACCGCGACGGCCACGCCGCTGGCGAGTCCGCCCCCACCGAGCGGGATGATGACGCGACGGAGGTCGGCGATGTCGGCGATCAACTCCAATCCCAAGGTGGCCTGTCCGGCCACCACCACGGGGTCGTCGTAGGGGTGGCAGAACTGCATGCCCTTGTCGGTGGCTCGGGCCTGCGCCGCGGCCACGGCCTCGTCGAGCGAGTCGCCACCCTCCACCACGGTGGCCCCGTACGTGCGACAGGCTGCGATCTTGGCGATGGGTGCGTTGCGGGGCACGAAGATCTCGCACGGGATGCCGCGGGTTCGCGCGGCGAAGGCCAGGGCCTGGGCATGGTTACCAGCGCTGCCGGCGGTGACCCCGTTGCGAGCCAGTTCGCCCAAACTGGCCAGCTTGTTCATCGCCCCTCGGATCTTGAAACTGCCCGTGCGTTGCATGTTCTCGGCTTTGAGCACGATGGAGCCACCGGTGCGGTCGCTGAGGGCGGCCGACGCGGTCACGGGAGTGTGTTTGACCACCGATCGGCCGGCCTCGCGGGCGGCAGCGATGGCCGCCGCGGTGATGTCGACGACCTCGATCTCCTCGATCCCCATGCCCGACCTACGGTAGCCATAGCGTGACGAATGTGCGCGCGCTTTTGATCGCCAACTCGGCCGACGCCGACTCGGGGTTCGTGGGAGAACGGTTGCGACATCACGGTGTCGCCTTCGACGAATGTCTACGCGAGTATCCCGGGGAGTGGTCGGACTTGGCCGGGCATGACTTGGTTGTGTTGCTGGGGTCCGAGTGGAGCGTCTATTGGGACCACGTGAGCCGCGAGGTGCACGCCGAATCGACGCTTATCCGCGAGGCGACCCGAACTGGTGTACCCATTTTCGGTATCTGTTTCGGTGCTCAGATCATCTGTCACGCGATGGGCGGCTCGGTTCAACGGGCCGCCCGGCCCGAGGTCGGTTGGCATCGGGTCGATTCAGCGGTCCCCGAGGTGATCGCGGTCGGACCCTGGTTGCAGTGGCACTTCGACGGGTTCACCCCGGCGCCGGGTTGGGAGGTGATGGCCTCCAGCCCGTCGGGACCTCAAGCCATCCGCTCGGGGCGCACCTTCGCCACGCAGTTCCACCCTGAGGCCAACGAGTCGATGTTGGCGGCCTGGACCACGGGCTCAGACGATTTGGCTCGACTCGGGCTGTCAGCTGACGACGTGATGGTTCAAACTCGTGACCATGTGAAGACCAGTCGTCTCGCGTGCGAGCGCCTCGTCGATTGGTTCATGAATGAGGTGGCTTTCGGCCCACGTTGAAACCGGTCGTCGACATGTGTGACATGTCGGGCGAGAGCCCCCACCAGCAGGGGAGAAGTTGGGGGAGGTCACAGAGCCCGTAGTAGCGTCGCGGGCGATGTCGGAGTTCCTGCGGTCGTACCTCATCGTGTTCTGGTTCGGGCTGACCGCTCTGCTGTTGGCCTCGTTGCTCTTGGGCATCTCGGTCCTCGTGCGCCCTGACAAACCGAATCGCGAGAAGTTGTTGACCTACGAGAGCGGCGTGGACCCGGTGGGCGAGGGCTGGTCGCAAAGCCAGATCCGGTATTACGTGTTCGCCTTGTTGTTCGTGATTTTCGATGTGGAGGCGGTTTTCATCTTCCCGTGGGCCACTCAACTCGAGCGCTACGCCGGTTTTGGCCTGGTGGAGATGGGTGTGTTCGTGGGGGTTCTTTTATTGGGTCTCGTGTATGCCTGGCGCAAGGGCGTCCTGCGCTGGGTGTGATGGACAAGGAGTCACATGGGTCTCGTTGACCGCGGGCGGCTTCCGAAGCCGCTGAATTCACTTCTGAACCTGGGTCGCTCGTACAGCCTGTGGGTGTACCAGTGGGGCTTGGCATGTTGCGCCATCGAGATGGGCGCTGCTTTCGGCTCGCCCCGTTACGACGTGATGCGCCTCGGGGTCATTCCGTTGCCGGCCAGCCCCCGTCAGGCCGACCTCGTCGTCATCTCGGGAACCGTCACCGACAAGATGGCCCCCGCCGTGAAGCGGCTGTACGAGCAGATGCCCGAGCCGAAGTACGTCATCTCGATGGGCTCGTGTGCCAACTGTGGTGGTCCGTACTGGGACAGTTACTCGGTCACCAAGGGTGTGGACCAGATCATCCCCGTCGACGTGTACGTGCCCGGTTGCCCGCCGCGCCCCGAAGCCCTTCTCGAGGGCGTCGTGTTGTTGCAACAGCGCATACGCAACGAGGACATGGGTGCTCGTTGGCGTGGTGAGGGCAGCAAGCCCATCGTCGTGGGCGAGACGAACAAATCGGCCACGTCCGGCGCGTCCACGAAGGAAGTGGCTCGTGTCGACTGACGCCGTCGCCGCGATTCCCGGGGACACTTTGCGCGAGCGCGTCGTCGACGATCTACGCGCGGCGATCGGCGACGCGTTGCTCGACAGTTTCGTGCGTCCCGGCGACGACGTGTGGGTTCGAGTACGCACCGACGCCTGGCGTTCGGCCGGCCTCGCCTTGCGAACACTCGGATTCGATTACTTCTGCTTTCTCTCGGCGATCGACTGGATGCCCTCTCCGTTCGGAAAGGGCGAGGACGACCCGACCGCACCGGCCCCCGAGCGCGACGACACGATCGCGCAGGGATACGCCGGCGGAGACACCCGCTTGCAGGTGTTGGCGCGCCTGGTCCATCCCGCGCTGCACGTCGGGGTGAATGTGAAGTGCGACGTTCCCGACACCGACCCCGTCGTCGAGTCATGGATCTCCGTGTTCGCCGGTGCGAACTGGCACGAGCGCGAGACGCATGAGATGTTCGGTATCGGATTCGCCGGACATCCCGACCTGCGCAACATGTACCTGCCCTCCGACTTCGAGGGCCACCCGCTCCGTAAGGATTTCCCGTTGTTGGCCCGCATCGTGAAGCCGTGGCCCGGCATCGTCGATGTGGAGCCGCTCCCCGGTGGGTCCGATGACGAGGAAGGCGACGCCGAATGACCTCCACCGAATCGCTGATCGACCGACGTCAGTTGTCCTACATCGCGGCTCAGGCCGCCGACGCGCGCCTGAACGTCGAACTCGAAACCGAGGGCATGACCCTCAACATCGGACCCCAGCACCCCGCGACCCACGGAACGCTGCGCATCATCGCGCGTCTCGACGGCGAACAGGTGGTGTGGGCCGAACCGTCGTGCGGCTACATGCATCGTGGCTACGAAAAGCTCACCGAGGTCCGTACCTACCCACAGGTCACGGCGCTGGTGAACCGCATCGACTGGCTCGGCAGTTTTGCCAACGAGGTGCCGTTCATTCTGGCTGCCGAGAAGTTGATGGAGATCGAGGCGCCGCCGCGCGCCCAGTGGATTCGCACCATTCTTTTCGAATTGTCGCGCATCGCCAACGTCTCGTTGTTTCTCGGTGACCTCGGTGTCCAGTTGGGCGCCATCACCCCGGTGTTCATGGCCTTCCGTGATCGTGAGTACGTGTTGAACCTCATCGAAGGTGCCACGGGGGGTCGCTTCCACCCGAACTTCGACCGCATCGGTGGGCTGAAAGATGACCTGCCGGCCGGGTTCGTCGACGAGACCCGTGTGGTGATGAAGAAGTTGCGCAACTTCTGCGACGAGATGGAGAGGTTGCTCTTCGGCAACGAGATCTTCCAGAGTCGAACCCGTGGCATCGGTGTCATTCCGAAAGACGTCGCAATGCAGTACGGATTGTCGGGTGCCAACCTGCGCGCCAGTGGTGTCGACTGGGACTTGCGTCGGGATCAGACCCTGCCGATGGCGTGGAACAAGGTGGACTGGAAGGTGTGGACCCACCCCGACGGCGACAGTTTCGCGCGTTGTTGGGTCCGTCTGCAGGAAGTGCGCGAGTCCACCCGAATCGTCGATCAATTGCTCGACGCCATCCCGACGGGTCCGGTGATGGCCAAAGTACCCCGCATCATCAAGGTGCCCGAGGGCGAGGCGTGGGTCTCCACCGAGAACCCGCTCGGCGAGATGGGCTACTACCTGGTCAGCAAGGGTGACCTCGGTCCATTTCGCACCAAGATTCGCTCGGCCAGCTTCAACAACATCTCGATCGTGCCCTGGGTGCTCAAGGGCGTCTACGTGCCCGACATCATCACGATCCTGGCGTCGCTGTACTTCATCCTGGGGGACATCGATCGCTGATGAGCGCCAGTCTTCTCGCTGCCGATCTGCCGTACTGGGCCCAGGCGCTCCTGCGGGTGCTTGGTGGGGTCGTGGCGGTCCTGTTGCCCGCCGGCACGATCGTCTACGTCTTCCTCTTCAAGATGATGTCGTTCATGCAGAGTCGCCTCGGACCCATGGAAGCCGGCCCCTACGGATCGTTGCAGTTGTTCGCCGAGGTCGGTAAGTGGCTTCAGAAGGAAGACATCACCCCCGAGCGCGCCGATCGTTTCATCTTCAAGATCGCGCCGCTGGTGGTGCTGGCATCCACCTTCTTGTTGGTGGCCGTCGTTCCCTTCGGACCCGACGCCTGGTTCACCGACTTCGAGGCCGGGGTGTTCTACATGTTGGCCGTGTCATCGGTCAGCGTGCTCGGCATCCTCATCGCCGGCTGGGCCAGCGCCAACAAGTACTCCTTGCTCGGTGGATTGCGCGCCGCCGGTCAGCTGATCGCCTACGAGCTGCCGATGGTGTTGGCGGTCATCGGCGTCATCATTCAGGCCGGCACGATGAACCTTCAGAACATCGTGTTCGCACAGAACGCCGGATCAATGTTCGGCTGGGACGGTTTGGGTAATCCGTTCATCCTCACGCAGTTCGTCGGCTTCATCATCTTCATGATCGCCGTGCAGGCCGAACTCACGCAGACGCCGTTCGACATGCCCATCGCCGAATCCGAGCTGGTCTCGGGCTACATGACCGAGTACTCAGGCTTCCGCTTCCTGACGTTTTTCATCGCCGAGTTCGCCACGGCCGGTGTTTTCTCGCTGATCGCATCCGTTCTCTTCCTCGGCGGATGGGGCATCCCGTTTGCTTGGTTCGGCTGGGACACCATGGACGACGTGGACGGCTGGATGAACGTGGTCGGACCGCTGATCATGGTCACCAAGATGATGTTGCTGTCGTTCGTCATCATGTGGGTGCGATTCAGCTACCCGCGTTTCCGCGAGGACCAGTTGCAGCGATTCGCCTGGAAGGTCCTCGTTCCCGTCTCGCTGGTGAACATCATGATCACCGCGATCTTGAAGGTGGCATTCTGATGCCCAAGGTTCCCGGTCTCCTGAAAGGCCTCGGCGTCACGCTGAACACCCTCAAGCGCACCACGCTCGATGGCGCGAACACCGTGCAGTATCCGCACGAGAAGGAGGCACCGCCGGTCCGCGCGCGCGGTGTCATAGCCCTGCGTGAGGACAACTGCACCTCCTGCATGTTGTGCGCGCGCTCCTGTCCGGATTGGTGCATCTACATCGAGGGTCACAAGGAACTGGCACCCCCGCGTCGCGCGGGAGGTAAGCCCCGTCAAGTGAACAAGCTCGATCGCTTCGACATCGACTACGCCCTGTGCATGTACTGCGGTATTTGCGTCGAGGTGTGTCCATTCGACGCGCTCTTCTGGAGTCCCGAGTACGAGTACAGCGAGCCACGTATTGCCGACTTGTTGCACGACAAGGTGAAGCTGGGCGAATGGATGGAGACCGTGCCCGAGGCTCCCGCCCTCGAGGTTGGTGCCGATAAGAAGGGCAAGAAGTGATGCTGGGTGCCGATCTGCTCGTGGCCCAGAACATCGGCTTCAGCATCATCGCCGTGATGATGATCGTCGGGGCGTTGCGGGTGGTCACCGTCAACAACGTGGTGCACGCCGCGCTGTGGCTGGTCGTCGTTCTGTCCGGAGCCGCGGCGCAGTACCTGTTGTTGTCGGCCGAATTCGTGGCCATCACCCAGGTTCTGGTTTACGTCGGTGCGGTGATGGTGCTTTTCTTGTTCGGCACCATGCTCACGCGAGCTCGGATCGGCGCCGAAAACGATCTCAACAACAAGAATTGGAAGATCGCCATTCCGGTGTCGTTGCTGATGCTGGGTGTGATGTCCTGGGTGGTCATCGATGGTTTCGCGGACGAAAGGCTCATCGAGAACCCGGGCGAGATGACCCAGGTACCGGTGCTGCAAATCAGTGACGACATCTTCGGCCCATATTTGCTGCCCTTCTGGGCGCTGTCCTTCGTGCTACTCATCGCCGTCATCGGCGCCATCGTTCTGGCGCGGAAGGACTGAGGTCAGCATGTTGACCACTCAGTTCTTGCTGCTCGGTGCCGTTCTTTTTTGTATCGGCATCTACGGAGTGCTGGCCCGCAAGAACGCCGTGATGGTGTTGATGAGTATCGAGTTGATCTTGAACTCCGTCAATTTGAATTTGCTGGCCTTCTCGGTGCGCAATGGCTCGGTCGACGGCAACACGTTCGCCCTGTACATCATCGCGATCGCCGCCGCCGAGGTGGGCGTCGGCTTGGCCATGGTCTTGTTGATCTACCGCAACCGACGCACGATCGCGCTCGACGAGCTGTCCGAGATGAAGGGCTGATCGTTGTTCGCCGCGGAAGCTGCCGCCGAAGTCCACGCCTCGACCGGGTGGTTCCTCGAGCACGCCTGGTTGATACCCATCATCCCAGCCGTGGCGTTCGCCCTCATCATCTTCTTCGGCAAGAGGATGCCCATGAAGGGCAGCGAGTTCGGCGTGGCGTCCATGTTCGCTTCGCTCGTTCTGGCGGTAGGTGCCGCCTGGCAATGGATCCAGCGGGTCGATGGCGCATCGAGTGTCGCGCACTCGGCGGTCGAGGAAGGCGCCTATCACTCGGCGCCGTTCGTCGGCCCGATCATCCGTGAATGGACCTGGTGGCAAAGCGGTGGCGTCGAGTTCGGCATCGGCCAACACATCGATGGCTTGGCTCTCACGTTGCTCGTCGTGGTGGCCTTCATCTCCAGCCTCGTACAGGTGTACTCGCTCGAGTACCTGCGCGGTGATCGTCGCTACACACACTTCTTCGCCGCCCTCACCTTGTTCTCGGCGGGCATGTTGGGCATGGTGCTGGCACCCAACATGGTCCAACTCATTTTGGGTTGGGAGATCATGGGTCTCTGCTCGTTCTTGCTCATCGGTCACTGGTGGGAGGAGGAGGCCAACTCGCGGGCCGCCCTGAAGGCCTTCTTCACGGTTCGCGTCGGCGACGTGGGACTGCTCGTCGGAACCGGCATTCTGTTCTTCTCGGCCAACAGTTGGACTCAGGAGAACCTCGGGGTGTCCGGCTTCAACATCAGTGGTCTTTCGGCGTGGGCGATGTCTGGCGCCGCCAGTCAGAGCGCGCTCACATGGGGAGCGGTGGCCTTGTTCGTGGCGTGCATCGGCAAGAGCGGTCAATTCCCGTTGCACACTTGGTTACCCGATGCCATGGCCGGCCCGACCCCCGTCAGTTCGCTTCTGCACTCCAGCACGATGGTCGTGGCCGGTGTGTTCCTGGTGGGTCGTCTTTACCCGGTGTTCTGGGAAGGAATGAAGATCGGCGACACCAACATCAACTTCATCGTGTTGATCGGTGGCATCACCATCGTCATCGCGGCGCTGTTGGCGTTCGTGCAGCACGACATCAAAAAGGTGTTGGCTTATTCCACCGTGTCGCAGTTGGGTTACATGATGTTGGGTCTCGGCGCCGGTGCATGGATAGCCGCCATATTCCACATCTTCACCCACGCCTTCTTCAAGGCCTGTTTGTTCCTGGCGGCCGGTTCGGTGAGCCACTCCGGATCCCACCACTCCTTCGACATGAAGAAGGACATGGGTGGTCTGGCCAAGAAGATGCCGATTACTGCGACCACGTGGATCATTTCCACCTTGGCGTTGGCCGGAGTTTTCCCGTTGGCCGGCTTCTTCTCGAAGGACGAGATCATCGACAACGTCGGCCACAACGGGTACAACGCCTTCATGATCGTGGGTCTGTCGGGTGCGTTCCTGACGGCCGCCTACATGACGCGCGCCACCTATCTCACGTTCTTCGGCGAGTCGCGTGGTGCCGCCGCCGGTGAGCACCATGACAATCACGGCGCTCACGCCGTTCATGACGATCACGGCGCTCACGCCGTTCATGACGATCACGGCGCTCACGCCGTTCATGACGATCACGGCGCGAAGGGCCCGCACGAGAGTCCGAAACTCATCACGGTTCCGCTCATGATTCTGGCCGCGTTGGCCGTGGTGGCTGGTCTGGCCAACGCCACGCCATTCGGATCGAACTGGGAGCGCTTCAAGAAGTACGTCGAGCCGAGCAGCGAGTACGTCATGGTGGAGTCGGCCAGCGCGAGCGGACCCGGCGAGTCGATCGTGGTTCCCGCCGCCGAGGAAGGCGCCAAGAAAGAGGGTTGTGCCACGGTTGCCCCCGACGAGGGCATGGTGTGTTATTTCCCGACGGTCAGCCACGCCAAGTTCAAGTGGTCGAAGGCGGCCCTGTCGCTCGTCATCGTGGCCCTCGGGTTGGTCTCCAGTTGGCTGTTCTGCATTCAGTACTACACGCGCCGCGACCGTCGACTCGTGGGACTCACCGAACGCAACACGGTCCTACGCGGTGGCTACAAGGTGCTGTGGAACAAGTACTATCTCGATGCCCTCTACGAGACGGTCATCGTGCGAGCGGTCGCGTATCCCATCTCCCGAGCGGCGTACTGGTTGAATCAGAACGTGCTCGACGGCATCGTCAACACGGTGGGCAAGGTCGCGCGTCGCGTGGCGGGTTGGGTGTACCGCAACATCGATCAGCGCGTCGTCGATGGTGCGGTGAACGGCTCGGGCGCCGCGGCCCGGGGCTCGGGCGGAGTGTTGCGCCCCGTGCAGTCGGGCAAGGTCAATCAGTACGGAGCGCTGTTGTTCGCTGCGGCCGCCATCGGCGCTCTGATACTCGTCATCATCAACACCTGAGGGGAACACGGCATGGACGTACTCCGAGATCAAAACTGGGTGCTCAGCGCGGGCACGTTCCTGCCGCTCGTCGGCGTGCTCGTGATGCTGTTCATTCCCAAGGCCGAGGAGGAGCTGAGCAAGCTCGTCGCCCTCCTCACCGCTGTCGCGACGTTGGGTGTGGGTGTCTACACCCTGACCCAGTTCGACTTCGACCAGGCCGACAAGTTGCAATTCTTCGCCGATGCCGAGTGGATCAAGGTGATCTCCAGCAATTACACGATCGGTCTCGACGGAATGAGCCTGCCGCTCTACTTCCTGTCCATGGTCGTGACCGTCTTGGTGATGATCTATTCCTGGAACCACATTCCGTCACCGGGCAACCCGAAGGCGTTCCTCATCCTGATGCTCATCCTGCAGACGGGTATGGCAGGCACCTTCGTCTCCCAGGACCTGATCCTCTTTTTCGTGTTCTTCGAAGTGGTGTTGTTGCCGATGTACTTCATGATCGGCGTCTGGGGAGGCGAGCAGCGGCAGTACGCGTCACTGAAGTTCTTCCTCTACACGATGTTCGGTTCGGCTCTCATGTTGGTGGCGTTCATTGCGCTGTTCTTCAAGGTGCGCGGCGCGTTGCCCGAGGGCGTCGAGGCCTCGTTCTCGATCCCGCAGTTGGTCGAGTACGGTGGATTACTCGGACGGTCGGCGCAGATCTGGATTTTCGGTGGCATGTTCGTGGGCTTCGCGGTGAAAGTTCCCATGTTCCCGTTCCACACCTGGTTGCCCGACGCGCACACGCAGGCCCCCACTCAGGGTTCGGTCATCTTGGCCGCGATCTTGTTGAAGTTGGGCACCTACGGCTTCGTTCGTATCGCGATTCCGGTCCTGCCCGAGGCGGCCAAGGAATGGGCTCCGTGGATCGGTCTGCTGGCGGTCATCGGCATCATCTACGGAGCGCTGGGCTGTCTGGCCCAGACCGACATGAAGCGTCTCATCGCCTTCTCGTCGGTGGCGCACATGGGTTTTGTCATGCTCGGCATCTCGACGCTCACGCCGATGGGCTTCAACGCGGCCATCTTCGGCATGGTCGCCCACGGTCTCATCACCGGCATGCTCTTCTTCATCGCCGGCAGTGTGAAGGAGCGGTATCACACCCTGGAGATCGCTCGTCTCAGCGGCATGCTCAAGCAGATACCCAAGTTGGGCTGGATCCTGGGATTCTGCGCCATGGCCTCGCTCGGACTCCCGGGTCTGGCCGGATTTTGGGGAGAGTTCCCGGCGATTCTCTCGGCGTACTCACCGGCGGTCGGGTTGCCTGAAGAGACTTTCCGTACCTTCATGGTGATTGCCGCTCTCGGCACGGTGTTCGCCGCGGCCTACTTGCTGTGGCTCTTTCAGCGCACCGCCTTCGGTGAACCCAAGCCCGAGTTCGCCGGTGGCGATCACGGTCACGGTGCGCACGGTGACGACGGGCACGGCGACGACCTTCACGACGTCAACATCTTCGAATGGATCGCCTGGACTCCGTTCCTGATCGCCATCGTGGTGTTCGGTGTGTACCCACAACTGATGTTCAAGGTGATCGACCCCGCCGTTCAGGTGGCGCTCCGGGCCTTCGGAGGCTGATCCGTGTCGTCCTCGATCCTCGCTCGGGTTCCGTGGCAGTCGCCCGCCATCGATTATCACGCCATCGCCCCGGAGATCGTGCTCGCGGGCGGTATCTGTTTGATCATCCTGGTCGATCTCTTCATCAGCGAGAGTCGCAAATGGATCACGGCGTCCCTCGCGGGTTTCGTCATGCTCGGCGCGTTGTTGCCCATCCTCACCCTGGCGGTGTCCGACTCCGATGTGCGAACGATGTTCGATGGGCGCTACGTGGTGGACGAGTTCGCTCTCACGCTGAAGGCGTTGTTCCTGGTGGCCGGATACGTGGTGGTGCTGTTGTCGCAGAATCATGTGGAAGAAGGCGACTACTACCAAGGTGAGTACTACACGCTCCTTCTAACCTCGGTCACCGGCATGGTGATGATGGCCTCCAGTCGCGATCTGGTGAGCATCTTCGTGGCCCTCGAGTTCCTCAGCATTCCGGCCTACATGCTCGCCGCGTGGCGCAAGCGCGATCGCAAGAGCAACGAGGCTGGTGTCAAGTACTACCTACTCGGGGTCTTCGCATCGGCCGTGATGCTCTACGGCATGAGCCTGTTGTACGGAGTCACCGGTAGCACGCTGCTATCCGAGATCGGATCGCGGCTCACCGTCGAAGGGCAGTTCGGAGGCGTCGAGGCTCTGGGCATCACGTTCGTCGTCATCGGCTTCGCTTTCAAGGTGTCGGCTGTTCCGTTCCACTCGTGGGCTCCCGACACCTACGAAGGTGCTCCCATCCCGGTGACCGCTTTCTTGTCGGTGGCCAGTAAGGCGGCGGGCTTCGTCGCCTTGGTGACTCTCGTCTACGTCGGCTTCCCGCGGGCGCAAGACGTTTGGCAGCCGTTCATCTGGGTGCTGGCCGCCATCACCATGACTTTCGGAAACTTGTTGGCTTTGCGTCAGAGCAACATCGTGCGCTTGCTCGCCTACTCGAGCATCAGCCAGGGCGGGTTCATCCTGATGCCGCTGGCGGTGGCCGGCACCGGTGACGCCGCCGGACCGGCGCTTCAGGCGGTCGTCGTCTACCTGCTGGTGTACGCGGCCATGAACCTCGGCATGTTCGCCGTGGTGATCACCGTCTCGCGCACCACTCGCAGCGGCGAGATCAGCAGCCTCGGTGGTCTGTTCTCGTACGCGCCCGCCCTCGGTGTACTGATGACCATTTTCCTCGCCTCGCTCGCGGGTATCCCTCCGCTCGGAGGTTGGATCGCCAAGTTCGGCGCCTTCCGTGCCGTGCTCGAGGCCGGAAGTGGTTGGGCGTACGCGATCGCTGTCATCGGCGCCGTCAATTCGGTGGTGGCCTTCGGCTACTACGGAAACATCATGCGCGAGGTCTGGATGAAGCCGGCACCGCACGGTGAAACCACGACGGTGCGCACACCCAGCTCGTTGGTGGCGGCCCTGTCGATCACCGTGGTCGGCACCCTGCTATTCGGCATCCTGCCGGGAACGATCATGCGTTTCGGTGACCTGGTCGACCTCACTGGTGCCTTCGGCGGCTGACCACATCGCGCGGACCATCGAGTCCGGCGGGGGAGCGATTCCCTTCGAGGCGTTCATGAATCTGGCCCTTTACGGGTCCGAGGGCTTCTACAGCGTCGGTGGTCGCGCGGGACGACGAGGTGACTTCATCACCTCACCCGAGGTGGGCCCACTCTTCGGTGCTGTGCTGGCGAGAGCCCTCGACGCATGGTGGATCGAGATGGGCTGCCCCGATGAATTCAACGTGTACGACGTGGGAGCCGGACCGGGCACCTTGGCCCGATCGGTGTTGGCCGCCACCCCGCGTTGTCTGGGCGGCGATCGGTCACGATACGTGTGCGTGGAAACGAGTCCGGCCCAACGGGAATCGCACCCCGAGGGGGTGACGTCGCTCTCGGCGCTGCCCGAGGCCGACCTGCGCGGCGTGGTGTTGGCCAACGAGTTGCTCGACAACCTTCCGTTCGGATTGTTGGTCTTCGACGGACAGTGGCGCGAGACCTGGGTGTCCTGCGAAGGCGACGCGTTCGTCGAGGTGTTGCGGCAATGCGACAAACCCCCGTTCGCGTTACCCGCGCGACCCAATTTGGGGGCACGAGTGCCGTGGCAGCGGATGGCGGGGACCTGGGTCGGCGAAGTGCTCGGTCGTCTCGTTGGTCGACTGGTGGTTTTCGACTACGCGGTGATGGCCACGTCGGAACTCGCTGCCCGTCCGTGGAGAGACTGGTTGCGCACCTACGCGGGTCAGCAACGTGGCTCGCATTATCTGCGTGACGTCGGCGGACAGGACATCACGGCCGACGTCTGCCTCGACCAGTTGATCGAGATGTGTGGCGAACCCGATGCGGTTCGCTCGCAGGCGCAGTTCCTGCGACGGTGGGGTATCGACGAATTGGTGGAAGAGGGACGTCGGGCGTGGGACTCCGAGGCGAGTCGACCGGGGCTGAACGCGATGCGTATGCGCAGCCGCATCAGCGAATCGGAGGCGCTGTTGGATCCCGCGGGGCTCGGCGGTTTCACGGTGTTGGAGTGGGTTAGGGTCGAAGAGTGATCACCGTCGAGGGTCTGACCAAGAAGTACGGGTCCACGGTGGCGGTCGACGATCTGTCGTTCACCGTCGAACCCGGAGTTGTCACCGGATTCCTCGGACCGAATGGTTCCGGTAAGAGCACCACCATGCGTTGCATGATCGGCCTCGATCGCGCGCAGTCCGGTCGTGCGTTGTTCGACGGCAAGCCGTACTCGTCGTTGCGTTTGCCTCTTCACGAGGTGGGAACATTGCTCGACGCCGGTAACGCGCACGCTAGTCGCACCGCGCGCAATCATCTGCGTTGGGTGGCCACCAGCAACGGAATGCCGGTCAAGCGGGTCGACGAGGTGCTGGAGATAGTCGGACTCCAACAGGTGGCCAAGAAGCGTGTCGGTCAATTCTCCTTGGGCATGAAGCAGCGTCTGGGTATCGCATCGGTGTTGCTCGGCGACCCACGGGTTGTCATTCTCGACGAGCCGGCCAACGGCCTCGACCCCGAGGGCATCCGTTGGATCCGGGAGATGTTGAGGCACCTCGCCACGCGGGGTCGCGCGGTGTTGGTCAGCAGCCATCTGTTGTCCGAGATGGCACTCATCGCGGACTCGCTGGTGGTGATCGGAAAAGGTCGTCTGATCGAACAGTGCACGGTCGATCAGTTCATCTCGCGCCATGCGAAAAAGTGGGTCGTGGTGCGCAGTCCGCAGTTGGGCACTCTCGTTGATCTCGCCCGTGCGAAGGGTATGCAGGTGGTCACCAACGAGAACACCGCCGAAGTCCACGGGGTGGAGTCCGCGGTCGTCGGCGAACTGGCGGCCGGCAACGGAATCGTGTTGCACGAGTTGTCCACCCAAACCGGATCGCTCGAGGACGCGTTCCTCGAGGCGACCGCGATGTCGGTGGAGTATCACGGACGTTCGGAGGCGCCGGAATGATCGCCACCATCCGTTCCGAATGGATCAAGTTGCGCACGGTGCGCTCGAACGTCACCACGGCCATCGTGGCGACGGTGATTTCCTTGGCGATCTCGCTGCTGTCGGTGACGTTCATGGGCGAGAGCAACATCGACTCGGGAACTCTACCCGGCCTCATCGTCGGTTGGGGCCCGGTTGCCGTTTTGCTCATCGGCGTCATCGGGGTCCTGTGCATCACCCAGGAGTATTCGCAGGGGACCATCCGGCTCACCTTGGTCGCCACTCCGTCGCGTCTTCGCGTGTATCTGGCCAAGGCTGTCGTGGTCGCTACGGTCGGTGCGGCGCTCACCGGTGCGATCGTACTGCTCGGCAACGTGGTGGGCTCGGCCATCATCGATGCCCGTGACGTCCCGGCGCTCGACTCCAACCCGGATGCCACCCCGGCTTTCCTGGCGATGATCCTGATGGGCACCGTTGTCGCGATGCTCGGAATGGCGATCGGTGCGCTCACGCGTAATCCGCCGAGTGCCATCACCATCCTCGTGCTGTGGCCGTTGTTGGTCGAGGGCATCGTGGGCGGACTCATCAGTTTGGCCCTCGACGACGACGTCGCCCGTTGGATGCCCTTTCAGAGCGGACTGATCTCGTTGTCCCTCGAGCTGCCCGAGGACGGATTCGGGCGGTGGGGCTCATTGGGATACTTCGCGGCGTGGGTGCTGTTCGTTTCGCTGATCGCCGAGCGAAGCCTGAAGCGTCGCGACGCCTAAAGTTCTGTCGTCAACACGTCGCGACTGCGATGGGTGTCGAAGGGGGAGCCATGGCTGGCGAACAGAACAACATCGACGATCTACTTCTCGAGAACCGCAAGTTCCCACCGCCACCCGACTTCCAGAACGACGCCCTGGTGGCCGGTACCTTCCTGTACGACGAGGCCCGCGCCGACGACGAGGGTTTCTGGGCCCGGCAGGCCGCCGAGTTGCTGCACTGGGACACCGACTGGGACACCATCTGCGAGTGGAACCTCCCGTACGCCAAGTGGTTCGTGGGTGGACGACTGAACGTGTCGTTCAACTGCCTCGATCGTCACGTGTTGGCCGGTCGTGGTGACAAGGTGGCCATCCACTGGGAGGGCGAACCCGGCGACACGCGCACCATCACCTACTCGCAGTTGCTCGACGAGACGAAGAGGTTTGCCAACGTCCTGAAGTCCCTCGGTGTCGACAGGGGCGACCGCGTGAACATCTACCTTCCCATGATCCCGGAAGCCGCGGTCGCCATGCTGGCGTGTGCTCGTATTGGTGCCGCACACAGCGTGGTGTTCGGTGGGTTCTCGTCGCAGGCTCTGGCCGATCGCATCAACGACGCCTCGGCCAAGGTGCTCATCACCGCCGACGGTGGATATCGCCGCGGCGAGGTGTTCCCGCTGAAGCCCGCGGCCGACGAGGCCGTGGCGAACACGCCCACCATCGAACACGTGGTGGTGGTGAAGCGTGGTGGCAACGACGTGAACATGGTGGATGGTCGCGATCACTGGTATCACGATCTCATGGCCGGGGCCCCGCTGGACTGTCCGGCCGAGCCGATGGACAGTGAGCAACTGCTTTTCCTGTTGTACACATCGGGTACCACCGGCAAGCCCAAGGGCATCATGCACACCACCGGTGGTTATCTCACGCACGTCACGTATACGCACAAGTACGTGTTCGATCTGCACCCCGACACCGACGTCTATTGGTGCACGGCCGACGTGGGTTGGATCACCGGACACAGCTACATCGTGTACGGACCACTGTCGAATGGCGCCACGCAAGTGATCTACGAGGGCGTGCCGAATTTCCCGGGTAACGATCGCTTGTGGTCGATCGTCGAGAAGTACGGCGTCACCATCTTCTACACCGCACCCACGGCCATTCGAACGTTCATGAAGTGGGGTGATCACGAACCCGCCAAGCACGACATGTCGTCGTTGCGACTGCTGGGTTCGGTGGGCGAGCCCATAAATCCCGAGGCCTGGATGTGGTATCGCGACACCATCGGTCGTGGTACCTGCCCGGTGGTCGACACATGGTGGCAGACCGAGACCGGCGGCATCATGATCTCACCGTTGCCCGGTGCCACCACGTTGAAGCCCGGCTCGGCCACGTTCCCGGTGCCCGGCATCACCGCCGAAGTGGTGGACGAATCGGGAGCACGCATCGATCATGGTGGCGGGTATCTCACGCTGACGCGACCGTGGCCCGGGATGTTGCGTGGAATCTGGGGTGACCCCGCGCGATACCAGGAGACGTACTGGAGTCGCTATGGAGACCGCTACTTCGCCGGTGACGGCGCCAAGCTGGACGCTGACGGATACCTGTGGTTGCTCGGTCGCGTGGACGACGTGATGAACGTCAGTGGTCACCGCATCAGCACCACCGAGGTGGAGAGCGCATTGGTTTCTCATCCGGCCGTCGCCGAGGCCGCGGTGGTGGGCGCCAACGACGCCACCACGGGTCAGGCGATCATCGCCTACGTGACGTTGCGGGGCGGATCGAGCGTGGGCGAAGGCGATCTGCGCAATCACGTGGCCAAAGAGATCGGCGCCATCGCCAAGCCCAAGACCGTCTACTTCACACCCGAACTACCCAAGACCCGCAGCGGCAAGATCATGCGACGGCTGTTACGCGACGTGGCCGAAGGGCGCAATCTGGGTGACACCACCACATTGGCTGACGCCAGCGTGGTGAACGAGTTGCAAAAGCGCGCCGCCGAATCGGCCTCCGAGGACTGACGACCTCGCGGCCCGTCAGTCGCGGAAGTTTCCGAACTGCAGGGGGATCCCCAGATCCTCGCTTTTCAGCAACGTGATCACGGCTTGCAAGTCGTCGCGTTTCTTGCTGTTCACGCGGATGGAATCACCTTGAGTCTGACTGCTGACTCCCTTGGGCCCTTTTTCCTTGATCATACGGTTGATCTCGCGAGCCTTGTCCGAGGAGATGCCCACCTTGATGGTCACCACTTGGCGCACCGAGTTCTGGGTGGCCTCTTCCACCTTGCCGTAATCGAGGCCTCGTAGCGAGACACCCCGCTTCACGAGCCGTTCCTCGAGAACCAGTCGCAGAGCTTTCAGTCGGTCCTCGGTGATGGAGCGCAGGGTGAGCACCAACTCCTTTTGCTCGATCGAGGAGTCGGTGTTCTTGAAGTCGAATCGGGTGGCGATCTCACGTTGGGCTTGATCGACCGCGTTACGCACTTCTTGGTGGTCGACTTCGGAGACAATGTCGAAACTGGCCATGCCGTCAGCGTAATCATCGGCCCCATCGACCCCGCGAAGCAGATTGCGTCGAGGTGGTGGGCGCCGAGGTCACGCCGATACGATCAATGTCTGCATAAGTGGGGTCGGTGCCCGAGCGGCCAAAGGGAGCAGACTGTAAATCTGCCGGCACTGCCTACGTAGGTTCGAATCCTGCCCGGCCCACTCGTCGACGGCTCGTCCTTTCGGGACGGGCCGCTGCTCGTTCGGGCTCATGTCGGGGCGGGTTCGCGGAGATGACGTCAAAGGAGTCGCTGCATGAGGATCATGTCGATCCAGCGGTTGAACTTGCGTCCCACCTCGATCTCGATGCCCACCTCGCGGAATCCGCAGGAGGCGTGCAGAGCCCGACTGGCCTCCCCGGAGGCCTCGATTCGGGCCATCACGGAGTGAAATCCGGAGGTGGAGGCCATCTCGATCAACGCGGTCAGGAGTGCTTTTCCGATGCCGCGACCTCCCGAGTCCCGGCGCACGTAGACCGAATCCTCCACCGTTGGACGATAGGCGGCCCGCTCCTTGTAGGGGCTCAGGCTGGCGAAGCCGACCACCTCGCCGTGGAGTTCGGCCACGATGGTCGCAAAGGCCCCGTTGCGGGCCGCCAACCACTCCAACTGGTCGTCCAGACTGCGTGGCACCAGGTCCATGGTTGCCGTGGTGTTCTCCACCTCGTGGTTGTAGATCGCCCGGATGGCCTCGGCGTCGGACGGAACAGCGGTCCGGATGATCACCGAATCCGAGCCGGAGGACGGGTCACGGGGCGGACTCTCGGGCACGACGCCAAACTAACGGCGGGCCACCGGCCCAAGGTGGTTTCGCAGGTCAGGGCTATACACTCCGACGGCGGTTCGTGGCGCCGCTGCGTACCCGTGCCCTCTTAGCTCAGTCGGCAGAGCATTTCCATGGTAAGGAAAAGGTCGTCGGTTCGATTCCGACAGAGGGCTCAGCACTCGCGCAACGGGTGTCATACAACCGGGCAGCCAACCGGCTGCGCGCCAGGCGGCGTAGCTCAGTTGGTCAGAGCATCCGGCTCATAATCGGAAGGTCATCGGTTCGATCCCGATCGCCGCTACAACAAGTTCAACCAGCACCAAACCAAAGGAAAGATTGTTATGTCGAAGGCGAAGTTTGAGCGTACGAAGCCTCATGTGAATATTGGGACGATGGGTCATATTGACCATGGGAAGACGACGTTGACGGCGGCGATT
>VFYV01000003.1 GCA_016871395.1 Actinomycetota bacterium | reverse complement strand
CGGGTGGAGGTGAGGGGAATTGAACCCCTGGCCTCTACATTGCGAACGTAGCGCTCTGCCAACTGAGCTACACCCCCGAGGGCACCGCGACTCTAGCGGCGAACGCGCAAGTTCAGGCGGCGCGGATCCAGTCGCGATGGTAGGTCTGCGGGGCCGAGAAGCGTCGCAACTGCGACAGGCGGTAGCAATACCCGATCAGCGACAGCGTGGCCAGCACGAACACGTAAACGAAGAAGTCACTTTTGGTGGTGAAGGCAATGAACGCCGAGCCCATCATGGTGAGAGCCAGCGACACCACGATGTTCTGACGGCGTTGACGAACCATGGCCTTGCGACTGATCCCGCGCGGGGCGGTGCGGCTCGAGTGCGCCGAACGACCCCAAGCCGCCGTCGGATCGAGACGACGGTCGAGCCCGACGTCGGGACGACCGGAGCGGCTGGGTGAAGGGGCCAAGGGGCGCGCCATCGACCGCATCGGCGCTCCGGGGCGGACGGGGGTGGAGCGCTGCAAGGTGGACAACTGGCGGCGAAAGTCGAGCACCGACGAGTGGGGGCTGTTGTCGGAGCGACCACGCAAGAGGGGCGGCACCAGCACGGCCCCCCAGGCGGCGACAACAATGATCAGAACGATCGAGCCCACGTTCGCTACCTCCCTCGTGTTGGCCAATGAGGATGCCGACCTCGTCCGGACGACGGAGACGATGCAATCCGTCGTGTTACGGTTTTACAACATTCGTGACGAACGATGCAATCTTAGGGGGCCCGCAGCGAGAAGTCTGTGACCCCCGTCACGCTGAACTCCCGCGCTGGTCAGACCCCGAATCATCGGGTCCGGCGGTACTCCCCTGAGCGACCACCGGACTTCTCCTGCAGGACCAGATCGGTGATGATCATGTCGCGGTCGATCGCCTTGCACATGTCGTAGACGGTGAGAGCCGCCACCGAGCAGGCGGTGAGAGCCTCCATCTCCACCCCGGTACGGTCCACCACCTCGGCCACAGCCCGGATGGCCACCCGGTCGGACTCCAAGGCCAGGTCGATGCTCACGTGACTCAACATCAGGGGATGGCACAACGGGATGAGGTCACTCGTGCGCTTGGCGGCCTGAATGCCCGCGATGCGGGCCATGGCGAGCACGTCACCCTTCTTCAGCGACTGGGTCCGAACAGCATCCACAGTGGACGGCGCCATGATCACGGCACCGGTCGCCACGGCGCGCCGCTTGGTGACGTCCTTGTCCCCCACATCCACCATGCGCGCCTTGCCCTCGGCGTCGAGGTGGGTGAGACGAGGTTCGGTCACCACCTCAGCGTACCGGCGGGGCCGTCACGCCCGGCGAGTCGACCAACTGCCCCGCGACCCGCACCCCTGCCGCGACGCGACGTGGCCGGCTGGGGAAAGATAGAGCATGCGCGTCATGACCCAACAGTGGCGGGATCTGGTGTTCCTGCACTGGGATTACGACCCCGAGGTGGTGCGAGATGCCATCACCGCCGGACTGCACCACGCCGACCTCGACAGCGTCGAACTCGACACGTACGGCGGACGGGCCTACGTGGGACTGATCCCCTTTCGAATGCGCAATCTTCGTCTGCGGGGTCTGCCCCCGATCCCGACCACCAGCAACTTCCCGGAAATCAACGTGCGCACCTACGTTCGCTCGCGAGGTCGCCCAGCGGTGTGGTTCTTCTCGCTCGACACCCCGCAGTTGCTCCCCACCGCCGTGGCGCGAATCGCGTTCCGCCTGCCGTACTGCTACGCCCGCGCCGAGGTCACCAGCACGGCCGACGACACCACCATCGACGGAGCCGTGGTGTCGGCCACCGTCGACCGACGTTGGCCCAAAGGTGGTTCCACCCGCATCGGCGTGCGCGTGGGTGCGCGCATCGACGTCGATGACACCGACCGCGACCACCACCTCGACAACTGGCTGACGGCGCGTTGGGGACTGGTGTCGGCCTCGCGGCGCGGTCGCCTGTGGTACGGGCCGGTGGAACACGAACCGTGGCCGCTGCATCGGGCCGAGCTTTTGCACCTCGACGACTCTCTCATCACTTCCGCCGGGTTACCCGCGCCGCGGGGCCATCCGCACGCCATGTACAGCCCGGGCGTGAGCACCACCATTCATTCGCTCGAACGATTGCGATGACGCGATGGAACTCAACCGCCGATCTGCGACATGGTGCGCTTGGGTCGCACGAAGGTCACCTGATTGATCTGGTGACCGGCCCACTTGGTGCCGACTGCCCGTTCGATGACTTCGGCAATGGCGTCGTCGAGTTCGAGGCCTTGCAGTCCGCGACGCAGCACTGATCGAAGATCGAACTCAGTGGTGGCGAACAAACACGTGCGAAACTGACCGTCGGCGGTCACGCGAACCCGATCGCAGTCGCCACAGAACGGCTTGGTCACACTGGGGATGACACCCACCGTGCCCGAACCGTCGAGGTATCGCCAGCGGTCGGCCGGAGCGGCACCGCGGGCCGGGACGGACTCGAGCGGATGCACCGTCGCGATACGAGCCACGATCTCGTCCTGGCTGACCACCTTGTCGTTCACCCAATGACCCTCGGCGTCGAGGGGCATGAACTCGATGAAGCGAACCTCCACACCCTTGGCGCGCCCGAAGTTCGCCAAATCGAGGATTTCGTCGTCGTTCACACCGCGTTCGACGACCGCGTTGATCTTGACGCTCTCGAAGCCAGCAGCGATGGCGGCATCGATACCCTCGAGAACCCGCATCAGTTCGTCGCGACGGGTCATGGTCTCGAACTTCGCACGGTCGAGCGTGTCGAGACTGATGTTCACGCGCCGCAAACCGGCCGCCTTCAATTCTTCGACACAATTGGCGAGCGTCGCACCGTTGGTGGTGAGAGCCAGATCGATGGGGTGACCCGCCAACGGCGAGGAGGAGTCGGCCGGCACCACCAGCGTCGCCAACTTGGCCACCAACACCGACAGATGCGCCCGCACCGTGGGCTCACCACCGGTGAGACGAATACCGTCCACTCCGTAACGCTGGACGCACACCCGCGCCACGAGTTCGAGCTCCTCGAAACTGAGCACCTCGGACTTGGGCAGCCAATTCATGCCCTCAGCGGGCATGCAGTAGGTGCATCGGAAGTTGCAGCGATCGGTCACCGAGATCCTCAGGTCGCGGATGGTGCGACCGAAGGGATCGACGAGATCGCGAACCATCGCCTGTTCGTTCGCCACCCGGACCTCTTCCATGAGTTCAGGTTACGAGCAGGATCGTCGACACCTCGCCCCCGGCGGGGACACCATCTCCGTCGGGCACGACGGCAATGCCGTTGGCCAGTGCCGTGGCGGCCAACTGATGACTGGCTTGGGCCCGTACCGATTCGACGTGTACCCGACCGTCGGCGGCGAATCGCGCTACCACGCGCTGGTAGTGCACCTTGCCGTCTCGTCGGCGCGCCAGGGGCTGGTCCGCGATAGCGGTCACGAGAGGTCGGTCCCACGCCGCCTCGCGATGACCAGCCATGCGGCGCAACGCCGGCCGCGCCAAAAGTTCGAAGCTCACGAGCGAACTGACCGGGTTACCCGGAAGTCCGAACACCGGCACCGCCCGCCGGTGATCGTTCGTGAGTAACCCGAAGGCGAACGGTTTGGCGGGCTTGATGGCGATCTGCATCCAACGCATGTCGGCGATTCGTGACAACACGGCTTTCACCACGTCGTAATCGCCCATGCTGACGCCACCACTGGTGACGATGGCGTCACACTCGTTCGCCGCTCGACGGAGAACGGATTCCAGAAGCTTCTCGTCGTCGCGCACGATTCCGTGATCGATGGCGATCGCTCCGCTCTCGTTCACCAAACCCACCAACATGGTGCGATTGCTCTCGCGTATCTGGCCCGGAGCCAGCTCCGAGCCGTCATCGACGAGCTCATCACCGGTGGAAAGCACCGCGACCCGCGGGCGAGGGTGCACCAGTGTCGTGCGGGCGTTGACGCTGGCCAACACCGCGGCCACCGCGGGCGTGATGGCGGTGCCCGCCGTGAACACCACGTCGCCACGACACACGTCGTCACCAACACCGCGAATGCCATCGCCCACTCGTGCCGACTTGGTCACGCTCACCGACTGTGAACCGTCGAGGATGCTTTTGTCTCCACCAAACGCCGTGTCTTCGACCATCACCACGGCGTCGGCACCAGTCGGCGTCGGTGCACCGGTCATGATGCGTACCGCGCAACCACCCTGCACCACGCAGGAGGCACCCGAGCCGGCGGCGATCTCGCCCGTGACGCGCAGGGCCACCGGGTTCGCCCCCGACGCCTCGCTCACGTCGATCACGCGAACCGCGTACCCGTCCACCGCCGAGTTGGCGAACGGGGGAACATCCTCGGCAGAGATCACGTCGCCGGCCAGCACCGCGCCCGACACCGACGCGGGGAATCGTCCCGGCAACGAGTCAGCCGCCACCGCAATCAGCGCCGAGCAGCGTTCCAATACGTGCGATCGCGCCTCGTCGATGGGGATCAATTGGCCGGCCATGACGACGACGGTACCGCCCCGATGACACACTCGGAGGATGGAGCCCACCGCGTACGCGCGTCTTCCCCAATCCGGGTTCACCGCACGATGGATGGGCCGAATGGGTGATCTCGACACCTTCGAGGATCTGTCGGTGTCCTTCGAGAACGAGGCGTGGACCGTCGACGGACGGGTGACGGTGCCGACCACTAATCACGGAGACGTTCAATACGTGATCCGTTTCTCGGCCACCTGGCAACTGCAGCAAATGTTGCTCTTTCGGGACTTGGACGAGCCCGACCTGTGGCTGGCCAATGACGGCCGGGGTAAATGGGGCGAGGTCAACGGGTCCGAGCGACGCGACCTGGGCGGGTGCGTCGATATCGACGTGCGCTGCAGTTCGTTCACCCGCACGATGGCGATTCGACGATTGGGGTCACGAATAGGCGCCTCGGTGGACGTGCATTCCGTGGTGATCGACCCCGAGACCCTCGACATCACTCGAGCGCGACTGAACTACACCCGGCTCGGACAGAGACTGTGGGCGGTGCATCGCGACGATGATCTGCCGGTGCACGAGTTCGCGGTCGACGAATACGGTTTGCCCCTCGACATCGACGGTCACTTCACCCGCTTGGCCTGAGACGGCGGGGAGATCGCGCCGTCTCAGGCGAGGCCGGCGGTGCGAGCGGACAGCCATCGACGAAATGCTGCGCCGTGCTCGGGATCATCGACGGCGGCTTCCAGGACCGCTTGGCGCCAACCCAACGGATTCCCGATGTCGATCCGACCGACCTCGGAGATGACACCCCAGAGCGGCTTGCGTTTTGCTTGCGCGGCCAATGCGTCGGTCAACTGCAGTTCGCCGGTGGAGCCGGGGGTCAAAGCGTCGAGGTCGTCGAAGATATCGGGCGTCAACGCGTAACGACCGATGATGGCGAGATCACTGGGCGCGTCGTCGACCGCGGGCTTCTCCACCACACCGACGAACGGGAAGACCACCAGATCACTGACGGTGCGCTCTTCGCCCACCGGCGCCACGATTCCGTAACGTGACAACTCGGTGCGTGGCATACGTTTCAACGCCACAGCGCCAATGCCCGTCGCCTCGACCACGCGCGCCAAACCGATCAACAGCGAGGAATTCGACATCAACTCGTCGGGCAACATCACGAAGAACGGTTCTTCTCCCACCGCGGCGCGGGCGCAACCGATGGCGTGTCCGAGACCCTCGGGTCGATCCTGGTACGCAAACGAAACGCGTATGTCGTTTCCGTACCGGCGCAGCTGATCAGCCGCCGATCCACGCCCCTGACGCTCGAGAGACGCCTCCACCATCGGATCGGAGGCGAAATACTGCTCGATAGCCGGCTTCGACCTGCTGGTGATGATCACCAAGTGGTCGACCCCAGCGCCCACCGCCTCGTCGACGATCAACTGGAGGGCAGGCCTCTCGTCGATAGGCAGCAACTCCTTGGGCACCACTTTGGTGGCCGGCAACATGCGAGTACCCAAGCCCGCAGCCGGGATGACCGCGGTGGTGATCACGCGAGACCCTCGTTCACGCCCCACGTCGGTGCGGTATTCGCCATGCCCCGACTCTAGACTTCGCCGTCCGGAGACACCCCCATGCCCACCTACGTTTACAAGTTCACCGACACCGGCGAGACCATCGAGGTGCACCAAGCCTTCACCGACGACGCTCTCGCCGAGTTTCCCCACCCCTCTGATGGTGCCCTGCGTCCGGTCAAGAAGGTGTTCCAACCCGTGGGCGTCACCTTCAAAGGCGGTGGCTTTTACAAGACCGACTCACGGGGCGGCTCGTCATCTTCGGGTGCCGCATCGCCCGCGTCACCGTCGGACTCGTCGAGCGCGTCGTCATCGGACTCGTCGGCGAGCACGTCATCGGACTCGTCGAGCGCGTCGTCATCGGACTCGTCGGCGAGCACGTCGGCCACCACCAGTGGCAGCACGGCGGCGCCGTCAACGCCAGCCTGAGGCCAACACCAGCATCACGCCGACGCCAGCGAGCACCCGATAGGCGACGAAACCGTCGAACGACTTGGTGCGGATCAATCGCATCAACGCCCACACGGCCCACCATCCCGAAAGTCCCGCGGTCATCACCCCGGCGATCATCGGCCAGAGCAGTCCGTCGGGAAGGCCATCGGTGACGAGGCCACCCACTTTCACCACCACCGCTCCGGCCGTGACGGGAATGCTGAGCAGGAAAGAGAACCGCGCAGCGGCGTCGCGGCTGAAGCCTCGGGCACGCGCCGCCGACATGCAGATACCCGAGCGCGAGGTACCGGGATTGAGCGCCAGCACCTGGGCCACGCCGATGATGGCCGCGTCACGAAGACCGACCTGCTCGAAGGCTCGCTCACCTCGACGACGATCGGCCCACGCCAAAACCAATCCGAAGCCGATCAACGAAACCGCGATGATCCAGGGCTTTCCCAGCCGCTCGTCGATCCACGTCTCAAGCACCACGCCAACCACCGCCGCCGGAATGCTCGCCACCACGAGCAAGCGGGCCATCCGCCCGGGTTCCGTCGTCGGGCGGTCGCGTCGCACGATCGAGCGAACACCGTCGCGCACGTAGGACACCACGTCGCGCCCGTAGTACGCGGTGACGGCGATGAGCGTTCCGAGATGGAGCGACACGTCGAAGGCCTTCTTCACCGAGACGTCGTCGAGATCGTTCCAGCCGAAGAGCCACGGCACCAACAGAAGGTGACCACTGGAGGAGATGGGCAAGAACTCCGACAAGCCCTGGACGAGACCGAGGACGATGGCGTGAAAGATGGGCATGGGGAGGTTCGATCCCTCACGAACCGCTGAGAGTGACGTCGTGGATGACGAGCGACACGCCGGTGGCCCGCATGGGGAGCCACTCGAGGTCGCCACCCACCTCGACGATGTCGAGCAACATGCGTTGCAAAGTGGAGGCGATGGTGAACTCACGAACGGGGGCACCCACCGAACCCTTGGAGATCATCAGACCCGCCGCACCCGTGCTGAAGTCACCTGACACCGGGTTGACCCCCGAGTGCAGACCTTGCACTTGTTGGATCAGAATCCCGTCGTCGATGCCGGCGATGATCTCGTCCTGCTGGCGCTGGCCCGGGGCGATTTGCAATGCGAGACAGCCCGCGCTCGGCGAGCCGCCGTAGCCACCGCGCACACCGTTGCCCGTGGTGCCAACGCCCATGCGGCGCGCCGAGTACGACGACTGCACGAAGGTCTTCAGTGTTCCGCTGTCGATCAGCGTGTTGCGGCGCGCGGCCAAGCCCTCACCGTCGATGTCGGTGGCGGTGTAGGCCAACGGATTGGTGGGATCGTCGACAAGGGTGAAGAGCGGGCTGGCCACCGTCTCACCCAACCGCTGCGCGAAGAGGCTTCGGCCCTTCACCACGCTCTCGCCGTTCAGCGTCCCACCGATGATGCCGAGGAATTGCGCGGTGACATACGGATCGAGCACCACCGTGATGCGGCGGCTGGTGGGCTTGGTGGCTCCCAATAGTCGCGTGGCACGGTCGACGGCGTCGCGCGCCGCCTTGTCGATGTCGAGTTCGTCGGTGTTGCGACCCACGGCGAAGCCAAAGCCCGTCTGGGTTTCGTCGCCGTCGTCGGCCAACGTGCCCACGCTGAGGTAGCAGCCATTCTCGCGACCGGCCACGCGTATGCCGGTGGTGGTGGCCACCGCGGCTTCGCCGAAGGCGTCGGAGTAGTTCGAATCGTCGACGCGAACGCGCGAATCCCCGGCACGGGCCAGTCGCTCCAATTCCTTGGCGAGTTCGATCTTGCGGGCGGTGGATGTCGACTCGAGCGAGTCGTCCCACAGATTCTGCGGTGTGACGTCGACACCGTCGGGAGTGGCGAGTCCGGCCCACTCGTCGGGCTCGCCGTAGCCGAGATTGTCGCGCGCCTCGGCCAACACCTCGGCGATCTGGGCCGGATCCAAGGTTCCGCAATACGACGTTCCGGTGCGTCCGTCACGAATCACTCGGATACCGATGCCCTCACTCTGCGCCGAGACGAAGTGCTCCACCTCGCCTTCGTAGACCCGAACATCGGTCGACAAAGCACGACTGACGTAGGCCTCGACCTGCTCTCCGTGCTCGGCCATGGCCACCACGCGCTCGGCGATGGTGAGCAACTCACCACTTCGATCGGGAGAACTCATGCCGCCGTTCCACCGATGGTGAGTGACTTCACGCGTAGAGTCGGTTGTCCGTCACCAACGGGAACGCCCTGACCGTCCTTTCCACATGTGCCCGGGTTGCCCATGGCGAAGTCGTTGCCGAGGCGATCGATATCACGCAACACTTGCGGGCCGTTGCCGATGAGGTTGCCCTCACGCAGGGGCTCGGTGATCTCGCCGTTCTCGATGAGATACGCCTCGGTCATACCGAAGACGAAATCACCGGTGGCGGTGTTGACGCTCCCTCCCCCGAGATGCGCGACGTAGACACCCGCCTTGGTGTCCTTGATGATGTCGGTCGGCTCCTCTTGTCCGTTGAGAACGTAGGTGTTGGTCATTCGTACCATCGGCAAATCCTTGTAGGACTGACGGCGGCCATTGCCGGACTGCGCACGACCCTCCTTGCGCGCGCGCAAAAAGTCCCACATGTAATCAGTCAGTACCCCATTCTCGATGAGAACGTTGTACTGCGAAGGGTGACCCTCGTCGTCGAAGGCGATGGCACCCCACTCGTGGGTCATGGTCCCGTCGTCGACCAAGGTCACGAGCGGTGACGCGACCAGTTCGCCGACTTTGCCCTTGTAGACGCTGGCCCCCTTGGCGACGAGATCCGCCTCCAGCCCGTGGCCACAGGCCTCGTGAAAGAGAACCCCGCCACTGCCGGCCTTGATGACGACGGGCATGGAGCCCGACGGGGCCGGGCGGGCTCGGAGTTTGGTGAGGGCACGATTGGCGGCGGTGCGGGCCACCTCTTCCACGCTGACCTTGTCGAACAATTCGAAGCCCATCGTGTGCCCGAGCGAGTCGAAGCCGGTCTGCATACCGGTGTCGCCGTTGGCGACCGTGCTGACCCGAAGAAGTGAACGCACCCGCTCGTCGCGCACGAGCACGCCGTCGCTGTTCGCGATCACGATATGGGTACGTCCGTCGGAATAGCCAGCGGAGACCTGAGTGATCGCCCCGCCAGTGGACCGAGCGGCCTCGTCGACGCGACGGAGCAAGTCGACCTTGGCCTTCTTACCGATGGACGACGGATCGATCTCGATGGGACTGACGACCCGACGCGGGCGCTCGTCGAGGGCGACCACGCGGGTGCCTCCACCACCTTGTCGAGCGGCTTCGGCGGCGACCCGTGCGGCCGCCAGCAGGCCAGCCTCGGAAAGATCCGCGGTGTGGGCAAAACCGGTGGTCTCGCCCGCGACCACCCGGATGCCGGCACCCCGATTGCGACCGGTCGAGAGTTGCTCGATTTTGCCGTCGTCGAGACCGACACCGGTGCCGCGCCAATCGGAGGCGAACACTTCGGCGAAGTCCGCACCAGTCGACAGAGCGGCCGCGAGAACCCGCGGGAGAATCGGTGCGAAACTCACATCGTCTATTTCCATCTCCCCACCCTAATCGGGAGCATTTGGTCGAGGGGAGGTGAGGAGGTAACGCCTCGGAGGTCACGATCGGTCTGCCAAGATGACCGACGTGGTTGTCCCCGCCGACGATGTGTCTCCGACCCGGGTTCACCGGACCTTCTGGTGGAAAGAAGCCCTCATCATGTTGGGTTTCTACGTCGCGTATTCGTGGAGCCGCAACCAGTTCGGGTCCGCCAACATCGGACCGGGTGACGAGCCACTCAACGCGTTCCACAATGCCGAACGCCTCATTCGTCTCGAACGGGCGATCGGTCTCTACCACGAGGAATCCGTGCAGGACTGGTTCCTTCCGTTGCGCGGCTTCATCCGCTTCTGGAACGTCTACTACGGAACCGCCCACTTCGTCGTCACCCTCGCCGTCTTTTGGATTCTCTTCGCCAAGCGCAAACTCGTGTTCCCGCAATGGCGGAACGCGTTGGCCATCACGACTGCTCTGGGGATCGTCGGTTTTTCGCTCTTCCCGGTGATGCCACCGAGACTGCTCGATGCACCGTGTCCGTCCGAGACCGGCGGCTTCGGTGGCGGGTGCATCCCGAGCACCTTTCGTAGCACCTTCGACAGCGTCGATCCGATCGTGCTCGATGGACGACTGCGAACCGCGGAGCAAGGATCATTCGGCTTCGTCGACACTCTTCCCGAGTACGGAGGAGCGCTCTGGACGTTCGATTCCAAGGGCGTGACCCAACTGTCCAATCAGTACGCCGCCATGCCCAGCATGCACATCGGTTGGAGCAGTTGGTGTGCCTTCGCCATGTGGCCTCTGCTCCGTCGGCGGTGGGCGAGGATCGCCATGTTGCTGTACCCCGCCACCACGCTCTTTTGCATCGTGGTCACCGGAAACCATTTCTGGATCGACGGCATCGGCGGCCAGCTGGCGCTGGCCCTCGGCATGTGGGGCGGATGGGCGCTTCACCGCTGGAACAGCCGCCGACTGGACCGACGACACGACACCACCTTGGGCCTCCAAAGGCCCGCTCGACCGGCGTGACGAACGGCGTGAATCCAGATCCCACCCCACCGTGATCGAGGGGTAGCGTTCGTTTCGTCATGAGTCTCGAATCCATTCGCCAGCCGAACGACCTGCGTCGTCTGTCGTACACCGAACTCGACGACCTCGCCGGTGAGATACGTGATTTCATCGTGCAGGCGGTGGCCTCGAACAGCGGTCACCTCGGCTCCAACCTGGGGGCGGTCGAACTCACATTGGCCCTGCACCGGGTCTTCGAGTCTCCGACCGACGCCATTTTGTGGGACACCGGGCACCAGGCCTACGTTCACAAGATCGTGACCGGCCGAGCGTCGGGCTTCGACCGCCTCCGGCAATCCGATGGCTTGTCGGGTTATCCGAGTCGCGAAGAGAGCCAGCACGACTTCATCGAAAACAGTCACGCGTCCACCGTGCTGTCTTACGCCTACGGCATGGCGGTCGCCCGCGACGCGGGCGCAGCGAACCACCGACACATCATCGCGGTCATCGGCGACGGGTCGATGACCGGCGGCATGGCGTACGAAGCTCTCAACAATCTCGGTCACTCGAACAAGCGGGTCATCGTGGTGCTGAACGACAACGGTCGCAGCTACGCGCCGACCATCTCGACTCTCACCCAGCCGCTCAGTTCCCTGGCCGACAACAACCGTCCCTTTCCGGCGGACCGATCGGCGTTCCCCGAAAGAATCTCGGAGAAACTCTCGCAGGGCCTCACGCGAATCCGAATGAATCCGCTGTACGTGCAACGTCAACGTCGAATCGAGGCCTGGTTACAAAATCTCCCCGTCGTGGGCCAGCAAGCGGAGAAGGGCATGGAGGCGGTCAAGGCCGCGGTACGAGAGTTCCTCCAGCCGCCGTCATTCTTCGAGGCCTTGGGCGTGCGTTACATCGGCCCGATCGATGGTCACAACATTCGTGAACTGGAGTTCGCTTTGCGCAACGCCGAGGACCTCTCGGCCGAGGGTCCGATCGTCGTCCACGTCCTTACTCAGAAGGGAAAGGGCTATCCGCCCGCCGAGGACGACGACGAGAAGCACCTGCACGACACGCCGGTGTTCGATCCGGCGGTCGGTCCTCCCCGGGCCCTGCCCACCGGGTACACCCAGGCTTTCGCCGACGCGATCCTGAAAGAAGCCGAGGCCGACCCTCGGGTGGTCGCCATCACGGCCGCCATGCCGGGCCCGACCGGGTTGTTGCCGTTCCAAAATCGTTTCGCCGATCGATTCTTCGACGTCGGTATCGCCGAACAGCACGCCGTCACGGGCGCCGCCGGAATGGCCATGGGCGGTTTGCGACCGATCGTCGCGCTCTATTCGACGTTCTTGTCGCGTGCTTGGGACCAGGTTGTCTACGACGTGGCTCTCCACCGCCTACCCGTGATCTTCTGTCTCGATCGAGCCGGCATCACCGGCGACGACGGACCCAGCCATCACGGAATCTACGACATGGCATTGCTCACGAAGGTTCCCGGTATGCGCGTGTTGGCACCATCGAGCGCCCAGGAGCTTCAGCAGATGTTGCACGATGCGGTCGCCCTGGCCGACGCTGGTCCCGTCATGATTCGATATCCCAAGGGGGCCGCCCGTCAGGTGCCCGAAAACGAGGTCGGTTCGGGGCTCGCGGCACGCAAACTTCGCTCCGGCGACGGCTCGCTCGCCATTCTCGCCGTGGGCAAGATGTTGGCCGCTGCCCTCAAAGCCGCCGACACGCTCAGCGAACGTGGGGTGGCCGCGACGGTGTGGGACGTGCGGTCCTGCGCACCTCTCGACACGACGATGTGTGACGACGCGGCGCGACACCGCAGAGTCATCACCATCGAAGACGGAATTCGAGAGGGAGGAGTCGGAATGTCGATGGCCACCGAAATCCACGCTCGGGACGAGCAGTGTCTCGTCGACGTTCTCGGAGTCCCGACGAAATTCCTACCTCACGCGAAGCCCGACCGGCTTTTGGCCTCACTCGGACTCGACGCCGACGGAATCATCTCGACCTTCGAGTCGGCCGACAATCGAGCCGACTGACATGACGTCGGTCGACGATCTCGGCGCGGAATTGGACTTGGCGATTCGGGTCGCCGATGCCGCTGACGCAGTGTCACTGCCCTACTTCGTCGAACGATCCTTCACTCTCTCGCGAAAAGACGACTCGAGCGAGGTGACCGAGGCCGACCGGAACACCGAGTCGACGATCACCTCGATGCTTCTCGAGGAACGGCCCGGGCACGGCATCTATGGCGAGGAGCACGGCATCAGCGGCGACACCGAGTCGACTTGGACCTGGACGATCGACCCCATCGACGGCACGTCCAACTTCGTGCGAGGGGTGCCCGTGTGGGCGACGCTCATCGCACTCGTCCACCACGACCGGGGCCCGGTGCTGGGAGTCGTTTCCGCACCGGCCATGGCTCGTCGTTGGTGGGGAGGAATCGGCCTGGGTGCGTTCGCCAACGGTCGGCCGATTCGCGTCTCCGAGGTGGATGCCGTGAATGCCGCACAGGTCAGTGTCACGTTCAATCGCGGCTGGGACGAGGCGGGACACACCGCGAATCTCGTCCGACTGCAACAGACGGCGTATCGAGCCCGCGGTTACGGAGACTTCTGGCAACACATGCTCGTCGCCGAAGGGGCCGTCGACGTCGCCGTGGACGCCATCGGATTGGCTCCCTACGACAACGCCGCGGTTCAAGCGGTCGTCGAGGCCGCCGGAGGTACGCACACCGACCGATTCGGGCACCGCGACTACACGAGCAACTCGGCGATCTCGACGAACGGTCGTTTGCACTCGTCGGTGATCGGTATTCTCGGCGCATGACTCGCGTCGTCATCAAGAACGCCAATCTCGTCGACGGAACCGGTGCGCCCGCGCGCATGGCCGACGTCACCATGGAGGACGGCAGATTCATCGACGTGGGTGGGGCGGGCTCGGCCGGTACCGCCGGTGCTGCACGGGTGTTGGACGCTGCGGGCGCCCTCGTGACGCCCGGCTTCGTCGATGTTCACACTCATTACGACGCCCAGGTGTCGTGGGATCCCTGGCTCACCCCCAGTTCGTGGCACGGTGTCACGACCGCGGTCATGGGCAACTGCGGAGTCGGCTTCGCGCCCGCTCACCCCGAGCGACATCAATGGCTCATCGAGTTGATGGAGGGCGTCGAGGACATCCCCGGCGCGGCCATGACCGACGGCATCGACTGGCAATGGGAGAGCTTCCCCGACTATCTGAACGCCGTCGCTGCCCGCTCGTACGTGCTCGACATCGGAACACAAATCGCGCACGGACCCCTTCGCGCGTACGTGATGGGGCAACGTGGCGCCGACAACTCACCGGCCACCGGGGACGACCGCCAACGAATGGCCGAACTGGTCGAGGAAGCCCTCCGCGCCGGCGCTCTCGGCTTCTCGACCAGTCGCACCCCACTCCACAGGTCCAAGAGTGGTGAACTCGTACCCGGAACGATGGTCGACGCCCAAGAGTTGTTCGAGATCGCCGAAGCCATGACCAGGGCCGGTCACGGCAACTTCCAGTTTTCACCCGAACACATCCGGGTTCCCCACGAGGAATGGGGTTGGATGCGCGAGTTGGCTCGCCGAACCGGTCGCACCGTGAGCGTGAACCTCAGCCAGACCGACCAATCCCCCGAGATTTGGCGTTCGGTCCTCTCGCGGCTCGACGAAGCGCGAGCGGCGGGAATTCCCATGGTGGCCCAGGTGGCCGGTCGCTCGATCGGAATCATGTATTGCTTGCACGGGTCGTTGCACCCGTTGCTTTTTCATCCCGCCTACGGCGAGGTTCAGGACCTACCCATGGGCGAACGACTTCGAGCCCTCGAGGACCCGGAGCGTCGTCGCCGGATCATCGGGGACGTTCCCGACGACGGCGGATTCTTCCGACGAATCGTCCTCGACAAGTTGGACGGGATGTGGTTGGTGAACGGCGAGAACATCGATTATGAGCCGAGCCGCGAGGATTCGATCGGAGGAATCGCACGACGAACGGGAGCGAACCCGGTCGAGCTCATCCTCGATCAACTGATGTCGAACGACGGGCACGGGATGATCTATGCCCCGTTCTTCAACTATTCCTACGGCGATCTGTCGATGACGTACGAGGCCCACCTGCATCCCGGAACGCGGATGGGACTGTCGGACGCGGGCGCCCACTGTGGGGCGATCTGCGATGGCGGAATGCCGACCTTCATGTTGACGCATTGGACTCGTGATCGTCGGCGCGGGCCGCGTTTGGGGTTGGAGTACGTGATTCACCGTCAGACCGCCCAGACCGCCAAATTGTTCGGACTCTTCGATCGCGGTGTGGTCGCCCCCGGCCAACGAGCAGACTTGAACATCATCGACTACGAAAATCTGGGGTTCGATGTGCCCCACATGGCGTTCGACCTGCCAGCCGGCGGGCGTCGTTTGATCCAGCGAGGACGCGGGTACGTGGCCACGTTCGTGGCCGGCCAACAAACGGTGGACCATGACGAATTCACGGGGGCTCTCCCCGGCCACCTCATCCGCGGTCCCCAAAGGTGCTGAAGTCGGCACTTCGACATCTCGAGCACATCCAGTCGAAGACGACCAGAGGTCGTCGCGTGGTGAGGGACTCAGCGATAGAAGGGGTTCTCGCCGGAACTGTGGTCCGTGAGGTCGCGCACTCGCTCGAGCCCGTCCACCTTTTCCACCAACTGGGTCTGAACGCCCTCCAGCATCGTCATTCGGCTCATCGAGCACCCGTGGCAACCGCCACCCATCGTCAGGTAGGCCGTCCCCTCGGCGTCGTGTCCGACGTAGGTCACGAACCCCCCGTGGGCCGCCAGGGCCGGATTCACCTCGCTCGCGATCACCGCCTCGATCTCGGCCGACATCGCATCGTCGCTCACCAATCCCTCGACCACCATCGCCACGGGCTTGTTGGGATTGCGAATCACGAGGCCGGTCGACGACGCGTAATCGAGCACCGCACCCTGTAGTGATTCCAGATCCTTCGCGGGGATGATGACCTTCATCCCACCGTGCGTGCGTACCTCGTCGGTGAACGCCGCCTTACGAAACTCGTCGAGCGAGAGGTCGTACTTGAACTCCTCTCCGGCTCCGCTGACGATCTCGAGTCGCAAGCCCAGCGACGACGCGTCCTGCTCGGCGTCACGCAACTTGATCAGTTCGTCCAATGCGTCGTCGGTGATCGTGATGATGGTTCCGCTGTCGACGCCCGAGTTTTGGGGGGCAAATGGGCTCACGGGTCGCAGGATACCGCCAGCCCAAACCCAACCACCGGTCAGCGCGGTCCGCCACCGTCACATTCGATTCGTTGGCCCGTGACGTAGCCGGCTCCCTCACTGCACAGCCACAGCACGACGTTGGCGACATCTGACGGCTGACACACCCGACCGAAAGGCGATCCCTTGTCGAGGCCTCGCAGGTCCGTCATCTCCTTTTGACCGGTCATCGCGCGAGCCAGTCGCAACCCCATGTCGGTCTCCACCAAGCCGGGTGCCACCACGTTCACGTGGATCCCGTGTGAACGCTCTTCCTTGGCCAACGTCAGCGCCAACGCCTCCATCGCCGCCTTGCCCATCGAATAGGGGGCGCCGTTCGCGTTCATGTGGGAGGTGGCCACGGACGAGATCATCACGATGTCACCCCGTCGACGGGTTCGCATGCTCGGCAACGCACAACGTGCGAGGTGATGCGGACCCACGGCGTGCGTGGCCAGCAAACGCTCGACTTCTCCCGGGTCGGTGTCGGCGACGGCTCGTCCGCGCGACGCCACCCCGGCGTTGCACACCAAGATGTCGATACCTCCCAGATCCGTCACCACCGAGTCGACCATCGACGCCACCGCACCGGGATCGTCGACCGATGCTTCGTACGCGAGCGCCCTTCCACCATTGGACTCGATGGTCGCCACCGTCTCCAACGCCGCATCGCGGTCCGATCGATAGTTCACCGCGATGGACGCCCCGTGGGCCGCCAACAACTCGCTGATACCCCGTCCGATACCTCGTCCCCCGCCCGACACCAGAGCGACTCGACCGGTCAAGAATTTGTCCTGGTTCATTTCGACCCCCGACTCCCCGAAACGCACCAGCGGAATCGACGGTGCGAACCACAGTCTGGCATCGACATCGTTTCCAGCGGGACAAACCACGACGGCCGGGGTAGGGTTGTCATTACGACGGGGAGCTCACGGGAACAGTGGGCTGAGAGGGTGGCTGCCGCCATCGACCCGAGAACCTGAACTGGGTAATTCCAGCGGAGGAATCGAATGTCAGCAGACACCTTCAACCCGCATTCGTCGACCGATGCCGATCACGTCCTGCTCGTCATCGGCGGGTCGGCGCCCAATCCCCTCGTGTTGCGGCACGTGATTTCATTCGATCGGGTCGTGTGCGCCGACTCGGGCGTCGATCACGCTCGCGCCCTCGGTTTGATTCCGAACCTCGTCATCGGGGACATGGACTCGATCAGTGATGACGCTCGCTCGTGGGCCGCCGCCGAGGGGGCGTCCTTTGCGATCACCGACCGGGACAAGGACCGAACCGACACCGAACTCGCTCTCGCGGCGATCGCCTCGATGCACCCGCGGGCCGTCACGGTCCTCTGGGGGGGCGGCAACCGTATCGACCACGTGCTGGGTGTCATGGCCGCGCTGGCGGAACCCGCGCTCTCCCCCATCGAGCGGCTCGGGTTGTGGGTCGCCGATGATCTGGTCCATTTTCTGCACGGACCCCGAGCGTTCGACGTCGGTCGAGCAGTTGGAACCACGTTGAGCCTCGTACCGATCACCGGCCCGGCGCACGGCGTGGTCACCTCCGGTCTGCGATGGGATCTGCGCGACGAAACCCTCCTGTCGCAACGTGCACGTGGTGTCAGCAACATCGTCGCGGGCCCCACCCGAATCAGCCTTCGGTCAGGAGTGTTGGCGGTCGTCATCCCGGGCGCCGTCCACCTCGAACCCACCCTGCTGACCGCGTCCCCCATGGAGAAAAGGACATCATGAGATCACGGATTGCCGCCCTATCGATTGCCGGCCTGAGCGTGGCGACCTCGTTGGCCTGCTCCGGCGGGAGTGACACCGAGACCGACGGTGTCACCCTGACCATCGTCGCGTACGAGTCATTCACCCCCCTCGAGGGAATCTTCGACGACTTCACGAACGACACCGGAATCGCGGTTCGGGTCATCGCGGCCGGCGACACCGGCGAGATGCTCGCCAAGGCCGCGCTCACCGCTGGCAACCCGGAGGGCGACGTGATGTGGGGTGTCGACAACACCCTTCTGGGTCGAGCCATCGAGGCCGACGTCTTCGACCCGTACGTGAGTCGTGTCGACGGATTGTCGTCCGAACTCGTGGCCACGGCCGCCGACACCGTGACTCCCGTCGATTACGGCGACGTCTGCGTCAATTACGACATCGAACGACTGGAGACGTTGGGAATCGAGCCGCCGAACTCGTTCGCCGACCTCACCGAACCGGAGTACCGGGGTCTGCTGGTCACGCCGAGCGCTCTGACTTCGTCGACGGGCCTGGCGTTCCTGCTGGGGTCCATCGTCGCCGACCCTGAGAACTGGCGCGACACGTGGCGTGATCTCCGCGACAACGACCTCTTGGTGGTCGACGGCTGGTACGAGGCCTACTACACCGCCTTTTCTCGATACGGCGGGGATCGCCCACTGGTCGTCAGTTACGCGTCGTCACCACCGGCCGAGGTGCTCTACGCCGACCCCCCGTTGCCGGAGGGTGCCCCCGCACCAACCGCCGTCGTGACGGCCACCTGCTTTCGACAAATCGAGTACGTCGGTGTGCTCCGGGGCTCGAGACACGTTACCGAGGCCCGCACACTGATCGACTTCCTCGTGTCGACGACGTTCCAAGAGACGATGCCCGAGAGCCTGTTCGTCTTCCCCGCCAACGAACGCGCCGCCTTACCTCGGACTTTCGCTGCGCACGTGCAGCCGGTGACGAGCCCACTGGTGATGGATCCTGACACCATCGCGTCCTCGCGAGACGGCTGGTTGGAAGAATGGGATGAAATCGTCGGCTGAGCCTCTCGCTCGACTCCGTGGTCCGCTGCTCGCGGCACCCGGATTTTTGCTGGTGCTCGCATCGATCGTGATTCCGGTCATCGCTCTGGGCTTGCGAACGATCGACTCCGACGCTTTGTTCGGGGTCTGGTCACGGCCGGGTATCGGTGACGCCTTGTCGTTCACCCTCCTCGAGACGGCTTTGTCCACCGTCGTCACCGTTTTGCTCGGTCTCGCACCCGCCTGGGCCCTCTCCCACCACTCGATGCCCGGTCATCGTTCGGCGCTGGCCGTCACCACGGTGCCCTTCATGATGCCGACCGTCGTGGTCGGAGCGGCATTTCTCGGACTCCTCCCCGACTCCATCGAACGAGGCCTGACGCCCGTGGTCATCGCACACGTCTACGTCAACGTCGCCGTCGTGATCCGCACCATCGCCCCGGTCTGGGCGACCATCGACCCTCTGTTGTCGGCCGCCGCCCGCAGTTTGGGGGCCGGTCGGGTTCGAACTTTCACCACCATCACCCTCCCCCTGCTGCGGCCGGCCTTGACGTCGGCTACGGCCATCGTCGGCTTCATGTGCGCCACCTCTTACGGCGTGGTTCGCATGCTGGGCGGCAACCACGCCACGATCGAAGTCGAGGTGTACCGGCGGGCGATTCTGTTCGACGACCTTCCCGGCGCTGCGACCCTGGCGATCACCCAGTTGATCGTGGCGGCGGTGTGCTTGTTCTCGTGGCTCAGAAAGGATCGGGTCGTCTTCACCGACTCGTCTCATCGCTCCCGTCGGCGTGATCGACCCTTGGCTCGACTCGTCACCGCGATCACCATCGCACTCACCGCGCTCCCGTTGATCTCGCTCGTCGTTTCGTCACTGAGATCGCGGGGGCGCTGGACTCTGGGCGGCTGGCGACTGCTGTTCGGGGGATCGAACATGCCCGGACTCCAAGTCGACCTGGCGCACGTCCTGCCAAGATCGCTGCTGTTCGCCCTGGTCGCGACCGCCATCGCGGTACCGATCGGAGTGGCCACGTCGACCGCGGCCGTCATGGGTCGAACGGTCGTCGATCGCATCCTCCTGATCCCGTTGGGGGCCTCGGCGGTCGCGGTCGGCCTCGGCATCCTGATCACCTACGACACGGCTCCGTTCGATTTCCGTGGAGCGTGGTGGCTCGTGCCGGTCGTGCACGCAGTGGTCGCCCTACCTTTCGTCATTCGCGTCGTCCAGCCGGTGCAGGCCCGAATTCCCGGTCGACTCCGCTCCGTCGCCGCCACCCTCGGAGCATCACCGGCACGCGTATGGGCCACGATCGACGTCCCTCTCATCGCCCGCGCGATTCGCACGGCGATCGGCCTGTCGATCGCGATCTCGCTCGGTGAATTCGGGGCCACCAGTTTCCTTTCGCGCTCCGATACCGACACCTTGCCCATAATCATCGAGCGTCTGCTGGGTCGCTCGGGTGATCTGGCCCGTCTCACCGGGCAGGGGGCCGCGGTCGTGCTGCTTTTCGTCACCACTTTCGCGTTGATCTCGACCTCGCGATCCGACCGAACTTGGGGGTCGTCGTGAGCGGACTCGAGATCGACGGGATCTCCGTCGCCCATGAGGGCCGGATACTGGTCGACAATCTGTCCTTCGCCGTCGAACGAGGCTCGGCCGTGGCACTCCTCGGACCGTCGGGAATAGGAAAGTCCTCGCTGCTACGGGTCATCGCCGGCATCGACCGTCCCCTCAGCGGTCGCGTCACCCTCGACGGGATCGACGTCACCGACACCCCCGTCCACGCACGCCGAATCGGCCTGGTCTTTCAGGACAATCAACTCTTCCCCCACCTATCCGTCGCCGAGAACATCGCCTACGGATTGCGCAATACCGCCAACCGCGACGATCGGCGATCATGGCGTGGACGTCGCACCCACGAGCGTGTCGAGGAACTTTTACGACTCGTGGGTCTCGACGGACGCAACGACGATCCGGTTGGCATCCTGTCCGGAGGCGAGGCCAAACGAGTTGCTCTGGCTCGGGGACTGGCTCCGATGCCGGCGGCCTTACTGTTGGACGAACCCCTCACCGGTTTGGATCGGGATCTTCACGATCGATTGATGATCGACGTCGGTGAGATCCTCCTCGACAGCAACACGGCCACTCTGATCGTCACACACGACGAGAACGAGGCCGACTTCCTGGCCTCCTCGACGGTACGCCTCGGATAGTTTGCCCTCATGTCACGGTCGGTGCATTCGGACGTGGTGCGCATCGGGTTCATCGGTGCCGGCCACATCGCCACCTACCACTCCAAGAGCATTCGCCGGGCCAGCGCCGATCTGGATTTCACCGTCGAGCGCGCCGGAGTGTTCGACACCGAACGCACCCGAGCCGAGAGTTTCGCTCGAGCGAGTGGTCACATCGTGATGGAGTCGGTGGACGACGTGCTGGCCTCCTGCGACGCCGTCTACATCTGCACCTGGACGTCGGAGCATCGTCGTCTGGTCGAGGCCGCCGTGGACGCTGGCCGATCGGTGTTCTGCGAGAAGCCATTGGCCCCCAACCTCGCCGACGCCATCACCATCACCGAACTCCTCGAATCGTCGGGGACCATCAATCAGGTCGGTCTCGTGCTTCGACACTCTCCCGCGTATCTGATGGCCCGACGGTTGATCGAGGACCCGAGTGCCGGCCGAGTCATGAGTGTGGCGTTTCGTGACGACCAATTCATTCCAATCCAAGGTCATTACGCATCCACGTGGCGAAGCGACGCCAGTAAGGCCGGCGCCGGAACCCTCCTCGAACACAGCATCCACGACGTCGACATGTTGCACGCCCTCATCGGACCCATTCGTAGCGTCAGCGCCCGTCGTTCGAGTTTCCACGAACACGCCGGAATCGAGGACGTGGTCGCTGCCTCCTTCACCTTCGACGCCGAGACGGGCTCGGCCTCCCCGCAGGGAGTTCTCACCAGTGTCTGGCACGACAATCTCGCCCGCCCGGGCTCGCGTCGAGTGGAGGTTTTGTGCGAACGGCGTTTCATCACCATCGAAGGTGATGACTGGTCGGGTCCGGTCACGTGGACCGACTCCGACGGTTCGACGTCCTCCATCGGGGGCGCCGAGCTGATGAGCGCCACCCGGTCTCTGGTGAGCCGGGATCCGAATCCGGACGCCGCGTTCCTGCGGGCCGTTCTTCTCGGAGTTCCCGCCCACCCCGATGCCGGCGTGGCTTTACGGGCCCATCGGGTGGTGGACGCCATGTACCGATCCGCCAGCCACGATGGAACCACCGTTGCCATTCAGCCCGTGGAGGCGATCCTCGAAGTTGGCGTCGACGACGTGAGACCGTTGCGTCTCGACGTGTTGCGCCGCGGTATGGCCAATCGCTCGATCGATTTCGATGGCGACCACGACCCCACCACCTTTCACCTCGCCGCCGTCGACGGATCTGGAAGCATCGTCGGGACCAGTACGTGGATGCGCCGGGCAAGCGTCGATCACCCCGACCTCGTGGCCGTTCAACTGCGAGGTATGGCCACCGCCCGCCACCTGCAGGGAGTCGGAATCGGAACTCGTTTGCTGGCAGCCGGCGTCGATCGAGCCGGACACGAGGGTGCTCAGATCGTGTGGGCGAACGCGCGCGACACCGCTGTCGACTTCTACCGACGCAACGGTTTCGTGGTGGTCGGTGAGGGGTTCGTCGAACCGGTCACCACCCTGCCCCATCACCGAGTCGTTCTTCGACTCGCCTGAGAACGTCGCCCACGTCCCACCCTCAGCCGTGAGCGTCGCCGTCGCGCAACATATTCCCCGAGAACTCGTCGTCGCCCGCGAATTGATCGAGGAAACGTTGGGCATCATCGATCGATCACTGAATCATGGTCCGGTGATCCAGGAGATCACTCGTGATCTCGCCCACCTCGTCCATCGGCTTCGTCACCTCCAGAACACGTGGCTCCCGTGAGCACGCTCATGATCGACATCGAGGCCCTGCACCGGGGGCGCCATCGACTCACCGAAGCCCAGAACCTCTTGCATCGGGTCCGCGTCACCTCGGAGCGAGTCGCCAACGTCGCCGAGGTGGGACGTTGCCTGGTGGCGTTGGAGGAGGTGACGCGTCGCGTTCACCGAATACTGACCTCCCCATTGGCGCTCGATCCGCTACCACGAAACACCGCTCTCACCGCGATCATCGACGACTGGATCGCCGATGTGAAGTGGTGGGCCCGATCCACGACGTTCGACTCCACCCCGATCGATTCGGTGGTTCGCACGATGGCGGCGCATGATCCCACCCGCGATGCGCTGATGGACTCCATCATCGAGCGCGAATCTCTACACCTGACCGCACTTCTCTTCAGCACGACGGACATTTCCGAACTTCGTGACCTTTGGATACGAGCCACCGATCCTCGCTCGGTGAACCCCGAGAAAGCGCGGATACGCATCGAGGCCGTCGCTGCCGCGGTGTTCGCCGAGCCGAACACACGTGAGGTCTTCAGTGGCGCCCGCCTCGATGTCCGGGCGCTGGCACAGCGACGCTCCGAATTGCGGGAAATGCTGGGATCGATGGCCGCACCGTGGATTCTGTACTTCACCGGCCTGTCGGCACGCTGGAACGGCGATCCCGTTGCCGGACGCGACCGGTTGCGGCAAATCGCTGATCACGACGCGGCCGCGCGACGTCTTCGAACAGCGTTGGGTCCCGCCATCGAGCGCGATTTCCGAGATCTGCCCCTCGAGCACGAAGCACGCATGACGCGCATCGACCAAATCGCCTTCGCTGTCGGGGCGAGCACCGAGATTCTGCGCGACGTGGACGTGGAACGGGCTCGACGAGAAACGGCGACCCGTGCCGCGCTCCTGTCGATCCCCACCCATCTTCCCCTCGGCCTGTCGTGGCCGGCCGGAAAAGCTCTCGAGGCCGTCACCACCACGCTGGCGGGTCGCATGGACACCCGGCAGGACGTCGCGGAACGCTCCGCTCGAACCGAGCACCACGACCGCGAACGTCTGGCACGCGTCGCCGAGACCAGCGCCCGTCGAGCCGCCATCGAGGACGGCTTGATGAACCCCGACTCGGCCCACGTACCCGCCGACGTGCGCGTGCAGATTCAACACGCCGCCGACGCCATCTCGAACGCCGCGGACCTCGGCGATGCGTTCGCCGAGCGCTAGGAAACGATCGTCACGTCGGTGGTGAGACGCTTGCTCGAGGTCGAATCGGGACTGACCAGAATCTCCACGTTCCATACGCCGGCGTAGGGAACCGACAACGAACCGACGAAGTGATTCGGACCGAGAATCTCGACCGGGACCACCACAGTCGGAATCTCCGAGTTCGCGAGGGTCATGCGCATCTCGACGGATTCCACGGGGCGCAGCGAACCAGCCGGAGATTCGATGATGAGATGAAGCTCGGTGAATCCGACACGACCCGGCGTCACCGCGAGATTGGCGATCATGTCTCCATCGACCAATGCCACCTCGACCACCGTGGACTCCGATGCAACCTCCGGCGACTTGGCGACCATACCGGCGGTGACGGCGAGCACCAGAACCCCGAGAACCAACTCCACGGCGACGAGTCGCCGCAGGCCCTCCCTGTCGTCGCGTCGCGCCAACCACCGTCCGAACATTCCCAAGGTGACTACTCCGACGACGAGACTCACCTTGATGAGCAGACCCTTACCCCAATCGGAGTAGGTGATCCTCGACAACGCGGGCAACAGATGCCACGCCTGCCACAGTCCGGTGACCACCGAGATCGGAAGCGCCCACGTGGCCAGACGCGAGAACCGCGCCACCACCGCCGGAGCGTCGGGGGACCGGAGAACCCCTCCCCCGACCACCAGCGAAAGGCCTCCGAGCCACAAAACGACCGAGGACGTGTGGACCGCGCCCACGGCCACGGCGAGTCCGGACAGACTCGAGGTGCTGAGGTGACCCGACGCTGCGAAGGAAACGACGCTGCCGGCGCCCACCAGCGCCGTGGTCGACCTCCACCACGTGGTGGTGGTCCGCGCAAAGGCCCCGCGCAGGACGAGCAGCAGGACGGCCAACACCACGAGCAGAGACAAGCGAACGAGGATCGCCTTGCCCAGTCGCGTGTCGGCGACATCGGACCACAACGAAGGGTCCCACGCGTCGGACCAACGACCGGCCACCGTGTACGGGCCTTGTAGGGAAAACACGACCAGGGATCCGGCGACCGCGGCCAACCAACCTCCACCGATCAGCGTCACGGAACGGCGCGAGGAGATTCCGCCGCCGGCCATGAGCGCCAATCCACCGAGGAGAACCGACATTCCGACGTAGGCCAGCCAGCGACCGATGCCCATCGCCCACGACAGACCCGACGGACCGGCCGATCCGTCGAGCAACCCGTCGAGGAGGTCGGAAGGGTCGACAGCGGAGGGGTCGGTGCCCACTCGGAACGTGTACGCACCCTCGACGACATGACCGTCACTGGAAAGCGCGCGATAGACCACCGCGTAGATCCCCCCGGGCAAGTCGGGCACTCCTCCGGCCGACATGACGGTGGGGTCGTCGTCGGCAACGAGAGCCTCCTCGAGTATCAACCGATTACCACTCTCGTCGTAGATCTCGATGGAACGGGGCACCGGGGAGACCGGGTCGTCGAAGTCGAGTACCACCTCGGTGGGCCCGCTCTCCAACACCGCCGAGGGAGATGGCGACGCTGATTCCAGTTGTGCGTGGGCCGATACCGACGATGGCATCGAGATGAACACGACGAAGGTCAGCGACGCTCCCACGACACGTGGGAACCGACGCGACATCGCCCTTCGAATCATCGGAACATCACGCGATCATCCCCGCCGATGCGACACCCTCCACGTCGAATCGACCCAAGAGCCATGCCAGACGATACGCCGGATCCAGCCGCAGGACCAACGTAGGTAACTCGGTCATTCCCATGGGACCTCTCGCCCTCCACTGCATCGCCATGACGGTGAGGTCGTGGCGCACGTATTCGGCCGACCATGAATCGGGCCCGTCACAACCCAACTCATCCAAACCCAGATCACCGATATGGACCTCGACTTCACGCCATCGCCGCAACGGCAACTCCGAGATCGGGACCTCGAACCCCGCCAGCAGGCGACCACGACCGAACCACGCTCGACGAGCCACCACCCAAGCGCCCTCCAATTCATAGATCGACCGACGTAGGTCGACCATCTGATCACGGGCGCCTCGCGTGGCCCCGGCCTCGATGTCGGCGTTTCGAATCTCGACACCCCCGGGATACTGGTCGACCGGATCGAAGGAACCAGGAGCGGCGTTCTCCGCAGCCATGGTGAGCCTCGTGAAACTGTCGGCATGACGCGCCAGATGCGTGAGAACGTGGCCCACCGTCCAGTTGGGCAATCGCGACGGTCGTCGCACCATCTCGTCGGTGAGGCCCTGGCCCTCGATCGGATCGAGCGTCGACAACAAACGCTGATGCGACGCCGCGAGACCCTCGACCTGACGATTCAACGTCAGAGCGTCCATCTTCGAACGTTAGTCGCCGTCGAGATCAGGCCAGCGGAGCCGTTCGCCGTGGGATGACCACGACAGTACCGTCGGGCTCGTGGTGAACCGACACCGCGACCCCGTAGAACTCGGACAGAGTCTCGGCTCGTAGCACCTCCTCCGCGGCACCGGCGGCGACACAGTGACCGTGATGCAACAGGGCGAGCCGATCGCTGTACAGGCCCGCAAGCGTGAGATCGTGCATGGCCGAAACCACGGTGAACCCGTGCTCGCGTCGCAAAGTGTCGACCAACTCCAAGGCTTGCTGCTGATGACCAATGTCGAGAGCGCTGGTGGGCTCGTCGAGCAGCATGATCGGCGCCTCCTGCGCCAACGCGCGGGCGATCACGACGCGCTGACGCTCGCCGCCGGACAGCGAACCCAGGCGACGTTGGGCGAGCTCTTCCAAGCACAGCCGCTCGAGCACCTGATGGACCATCGATCGATCGTGCTTGCTCTCCCGACCGAAGTAGCCGATGAAAGGATTGCGCCCGAGGAGCACGTACTCGAAAGTCGACATGTCGTCGGGCAGAGACGGGGACTGCGGCACGTGCGCGATGAGGGCGGCCCGACGACGGGTCGAGCGCAGTTCGATTGGGGTACCGTCGACGAGGATGACGCCGTCGTGTTGTACCAACCCGGCCGCGGCCCGCAACAACGACGACTTACCGGCACCATTGGGGCCGATGAGACACAACCACTCGCCCGGCCGAACGGTGTCGGAGAACGACGCCACCGCGGTCGAATCCGCGTACTTCACCGAGACTTTCTCGAACGTCAGGGAAGTCATCGCGCCTCGATTTGTCGTGACCGAAGAACGAGGATGAAGAAAGGTGCACCAAGAAACGCCGTAACCACCCCGATGGGGGTTTCGGCAGGGTCCGACAACACTCGGCTGGGAATGTCGGCCACGATCAGGAAAGCCGCACCGGTCAGAATCGAGAGGGGAAGTAGTCGTCGGTAACTGGCGCCAGCCAACAAACGGACGAGGTGGGGAACCACGATGCCGACGAAGCCGATGAGTCCACTGACGCTGACGACAGCCGAGGTGCCGAGCGTGGCGGCGATCACCACCGTGAGACGAATGCGGTCGACCCGAGCACCCAGGGATCGAGCCTCGTCCTCGCCGACGCGCAGAACATCGAGCAATCGACGATGCACGAGAAGCACACCTCCACTCACGATCGCGTAGGGCAACACGAGTCGCACGTCTGCCCACGTCGCCGAGGAGAGACGACCGAGTATCCAGCTGTACACCTGACGCACGACATCAGTGTTCTTTTGCAACAAGAAAGTCTGCACCGCGGTGGTGAGGGACGTGATAGCCACTCCGGCCAACACCAACGTGGTGGGATTACGTGGGGCACCGAAACCGGCACCCACCGTGTAGGTGAGCAACACCGCCAACAAGCCACCAAGGAACGCTGCCAACGGCAAGGGGTCGACGGGCCACGATTGACTCGTGGACCGACCTACCACGAAGACCAACGTCGCGCCGAGACCCGCCCCCGCCGCCACCCCGAGCAGATACGGATCGACCAAGGGATTGCGGAAAACACCCTGAAACGATGCGCCGGCCAACGACAGCACGGCTCCGACGATGCCGGCCAAGACCACACGCGGCATGCGGATCTCCCACAACACGGTGCTCTGCAGCGCCGTCGCTCCCGAATCGACGCTGATGAAGGGAAGGTGATCGAGCAGTTCGGCCGGCACCCGCCACCATGCGGGGCCGGCCGGACCGATCATGGCCCCGAACAGGAACGCCAACGCCAGGGCGACACAGGCCACCGGCAACCACCACGAACGGGTGATCTCGCGCTCCTGTCGGGTGGACATCACCTGACGGTCTCCAGAACGTCGGCGATCTTCTTCACGAAGTCGACCAGGCGAGGACCCCAGCGCGAGGCAATGTCGTCGTCCAGTTCGATGACATTGCCGGTCTTCACGGCGCTCAACACGTCCCATCCCGGACGAGCGCCGACGCTGGCAACACTCGCTCCGCAGCACTTGGTGTCGGCCAGGAAAATGAACGTAGGGTCCTGACTGACGACGAATTCCGCCGACAGTTGCGGATAATCCGTGTCATCCTCGGTTGCGTCGGCGATGTTGCGCAAGCCGAACATCTCGTAGAGCGAGCCGACGAAGGTGTTGCTCGTGACCGAGTACAACGTGTCATCGAGTTCGTGGAAGAAAGTCGTCCCTTGGGGCACGCTGGCCGCGCCGTTCACCACGGCATCGATCTCGACCTTCATCGAGGCGGCAAGATTCTCGGCTTCCTCGAGGTGTCCGACCGCCGCACCGAGATCGACGATCTGCGCGTAGACGTCGTCGAGCGAGGCCGGCGCCGGCAACGCCCACGACTCGACCCCGATCTTGGTCAATTGGTCGGCCAACCCGGTGAAATCGTCACCGATCACCACGAGGTCGGGGTCGTACTCCGAAATGGCCTCGACGTTGGGTTCGTACGACGACAGGTCGGTGATCGGGGTGTCGGCCGGAAAGTTCGAGTAGGAGTCGACAGCCACCACGTCGCCGCCGGCCCCGATGGCGTACAGGATTTCGGTGTGCGTCGGGGACAACGAGACAATGCGCAACGCCTCCTGCTCGGTGACGGTCGAATCCGGCGTCGACGAGGTGTCGTCTCCGCCGCACGCCGCCATCAGGGTCGCTCCCGTCAGAACAAGTCCGATCAAGGATCGTCGGGGGCTCGCGAACGAGCGCCTTGTCAGTGATTGCCTCATTGAATCTTCCTCCATTGCTCAGGGGAAGCAAGAGGAATGTGGAGTGCGGTCTCCCGCACCTGCACGATTCACCCTTACCTCGAGGGTTGGTAACCGCACTCGGGTCAGGCGACCGGACTTGCCGACACGAAGAAACTTCGTGTCGGACCACCGTTGCGGGACAGTGCCGGAATCTCACCGGACTTCGCTGATATCGAGTCATCGACTATTGCCGACCAGACGAAGATAACACGTTCGGCGATCACGCTCTACCATTCCCCTCGTGCCCGGTACCGAACCTCTCACCGACGACCCCCGTCCGGACGGTCTTCGAAATGCCGAGTCACTCGTCCTACTGCTGACCGGCGACGGAAAAGGCAAGAGCAGTTCGGCCTTCGGGATGGTGATGCGATCGGTGGCGCGCGGCTGGCGGGTCGGGGTGATCCAGTTCATCAAATCGGGCGATTGGCAGGTCGGCGAGCAGAAGGTCGCCGAGGATCTGGGAGTGACGTGGATGTCCCTCGGTGCCGGATTCACGTGGGATTCCGAGAACATCGAACACGACCGTCGGCTGGCGCAGGAGGCTTGGCTCACGGCGGCCGGCATCATCGACTCGGGTGAATTCGATCTGGTGGTGCTCGACGAGATCACCTACCTCGCATCGTGGAAATGGGTCGACGTCGGCGCGATCGTCGAGACCGTGACGAATCGTCCCCCTCACGTCAACATCGTGTGCACCGGTCGCGATGCTCTCCCTCAATTGATCGAAATGGCCGACACCGTCACCTCGATGACCAAGATCAAACACGCCTACGACCGAGGAATCGCCGCCAAACGAGGTATCGACTACTGATGATCACCGTCGTCACCGGTGGCGCTCGCAGTGGAAAGAGTTCGCACGTCGTGCGTTTGGGGATGCGACACCCGGGTCCGGTTGTCTTCGTGGCCACCGCACCGGTGCTCGATGACGACATGGAGACACGTATCGCTCGCCACCGAGCCGAACGACCCGACTGGCCCACCGTCGAGGAGCCTCACGACTTCTCCGCGACGATCACTTCAGCAAGTGGCGACACCATGGTGATCGTCGACTGCATCACACTCTGGGTATCGAACCTCCTGCGTCGTGGCGACTACGATGAAGAGGTGGCGACAACAGCTTCGCAACTGGCCGAGAATGCTCGCACCTCCCCCGCCCACATCGTGTTGGTGACCAATGAGGTCGGTCTCGGCGTGCATCCGGAAACCGAACTCGGACGGCGATACCGAGATCTTCTCGGACGAGTGAATCAAATCCTGGTGGCGCAGGCTGATCGGGCACTGTTCATGGTGTCGGGTCGGGTCTTGCTTCTGAGCGATCCAGGTGGCGACTCGGAAAAAGGGTCACCGTGAACGGAAGCCAAAGGCTCCTCGACGCCTCGACGGTCTTGCCATCCCCCGATCGACTGGCTCGAGACGACGTACGTCGCCGGGCCGACGACATCTTGCGACCGGCCGGGGCCCTGTCGAGACTGGATGACGTCGCCGTGTGGATGGCGGGCTGGCAGCGCTCCCCGTCCCCGGCCGTCGAGCGCCCTCACGGCATCGTGTTCGCCGCCGATCACGGTGTTGCGCTGGCCGGTGTGAGCAAGTACCCGATCGAGGTGACCAAAGCGATGCTCGATGCCTTCGCCACACACCGCTCGACGATCACGACACTCGCCCGAGTCGTCGGTGCGCGAATCGAGGTCGTCGACGTGGGTGTCGGTCGACCCAGTAACGATCTGCGGAACGAGCGAGCGGTCGACGACGATCGCTTCGACGAGTGCGTCACCGCCGCCCGACGGGCGGTCGACACGAGCGACGCCGACGTGTTCGTTTTCGGCGAAATGGGTATCGGTAACACCACCGCCGCCGCCGCGGTGGCTCACGCGCTCTACGGTGGCACGGTCGACGACTGGGTGGGTCGTGGCACCGGTCTGGACGACGAGGGACTGGCCCGTAAGCGCACCGCCGTCGCACGCGGAGTCGCGCGAACCACCGGCCTGTCTCCTCTCGACGTTCTCGCCGAGGTGGGAGGGCTGGAACTGGTGGCGATCGCCGCGGCCATCGTGGCCGCGCGACAGAAATCCGTCCCGGTGATTCTCGACGGTTACGTGGTCGGCGCTGCGGCAGCCGTTCTGCACGCGATTCGGCCCGATGCCCTCGACCACTGCATCGCCGGACATTGCTCGGCCGAGCCGGGGCATCGTCACCTCCTGGACCGGATCGGCCTCGAACCTCTGCTCGACCTCGACATGCGACTCGGCGAGGCGAGTGGCGCCATGATCGCCGTGCCGATCGTTCAGATGGCCTGTGCCGCCATCACCGACGTCCCCACCTTCGCCGAGTTCTTCGGACCCGGCGGGTGAGGATCTCCGTGTGACCGGACTCCTCGGCGCCCTGGCGTTCCTGACCCGTCTTCCGGTACGAACCTCGCGTCCCCTCGACACCGCAGGTTCGGTTCCATGGTTCCCGATCGTCGGCCTTCTCATCGGCGCACTCGTCGGTGGCACGGCCGTGCTCCTCGAACCATGGGCCTCGCCGGCGGTCGCCGCCGGCGTGGCGATCGTCGTCGGATTGTTGATCTCGGGTTGTTTCCACGAGGACGGTCTGGGAGACGTGGCCGATGCTTTCGTGGGCGGGTGGACGGTCGAAGACCGCTTGCGCATTCTGAAGGATTCGCGCCACGGCACCTACGGAGTTGCCGCCATCGTGTCGTCGATCAGCCTGCGCTTCGTCGCCCTCGGTTCTCTGGTGGCCGTGGGACCCAAGGTCGCCCTCATTGGTGCCGTGGCCGCCCACGGCCTGGCCCGCATCGCCGCAGTGGGCACGATGCTGACCGCCCGTCCGGCGAGCGGACAAGGACTCGGGTCGGAGTACGTGACCGGATTGCGACGTCCACCGAGCCTGGCCGGGATCGTCGTCGGGGTGGCGATCGTGGCACTGGTCGGCGGTTGGTGGACCGCGGTCGCGGTCGCCACGGTCATCGTGACGACGGTGATGGTCACAGTGTGGTCTCGACGCAAGATCGGCGGATTTTCCGGTGACGTCCTCGGTGCCATCGAACAATGTGGTGAAGTCGCAGTGTTGATCGTCATCTCGATGATCGCCGGCCATCACCCACCATGGTGGTGAGCCAACCTGGTCAAGAAGCGTTGGCTCGAGAGCGAGCGACCAGATCGGCGAAGCGATTGATGCCTTCTTCGAGATCGGCGTCGCCCAACGCGAAAGAGAAGCGCGCGTACCCCGCCGAGCCAAAAGCCTCGCCCGGAACAAAAGCCACCTTGGACTCCGAGAGAACGATGTCGGCCAATTCCATCGACGTGGTGGCTGAACGACCGTTGTACGAACGACCGAGCAAACCGCTGACGTTGGGGTAGCAATAGAACGCCCCCTGCGGCTCGAGGCAGGTGACGCCGGGAATCGCACTCAGCATGCGGTGCATGGTTCGACCACGTCGCTCGAAGGCTTCGCGCATCATTTCGACGGCACTCAGATCGCCGACGACCGCGGCCAGGGCAGCCGCTTGGGCCACATTACTGACGTTCGACGTGGCGTGGCTCTGGAAATTGATCGACGCCTTGATGACGTCGGGAGGTCCGATCATCCAACCAACGCGCCAACCGGTCATGGCATAGGTCTTGGCGACGCCATTGACGACGACGCACTGGTCGGCCACGTCGGGAACGAGCGTGGGCATGCTGGTGAATTCATGCGGACCGTAGGTGAGATGCTCGTAGATCTCGTCGGTGACCACCCAGACGCCGCGCGAAACCGCCCATTCGCCGATGGCCTTCACCTCCTCGGGGGGGTACACGGAGCCCGACGGATTGTCGGGCGAGACGAACAACAAGACCTTGGTGCGCGCAGTCAGCGCCTTCTCGAGTTGTTCGATGGTGACCCGAAAGGCGGTTTCTTCGTCGGTGTCGACGATGACCGGCACCCCACCGGCCAGCACCACGGCTTCGGGATAGGTGGTCCAATACGGCGCGGGAACGATGACCTCATCGCCGGGATCGCACAACGCGGCGAACGCCGTGAACACCGCGTGCTTGCCCCCGTTGGTGACGAGTACTTGACTCGCCGAGGTCCGAAAACCACTGTCGCGCAGGGTCTTGGCGGCGATGGCCTCCCGCAAGTCGGGTAGGCCGGCAGCGGGCGTGTAGCGGTGCATCTTGGGATCGCGACATGCCCTCACCGCGGCCTCGACGATGTGCTGGGGCGTGGGAAAATCCGGTTCGCCCGCGCCGAAGCCGATGACGTTCTCACCGGCAGCCTTGAGGGCCTTGGCCTTGGCGTCGACGGCCAAGGTGGCCGATTCCGCGATGGCGCCCAGACGAGAAGATGGGCGATTCCGTTGGGGAGACGAACTCATGGGTGCCATGCTTACACAGTGAGCGTGACCGACCCCCGATCGATTCGAATATCTGCGGACCTTTTGCCCGCCGACGGACGCTTCGGGTGCGGCCCGTCCAAGATACGGCCCGAGCAGATGCGGGCTCTCGCCGATGCGGGTGCCAACTTGATGGGCACATCTCACCGACAGGCTCCGGTGAAGAATCTCGTGGGCTCGTTGCGCGCCGGTCTGACCGATCTGTTCTCGTTGCCCGACGGCTGGGAGATCGTCCTCGGCAACGGTGGCTCCACGGTCTTTTGGGATGTGGCCACCTTCGGACTGATCGAAAGCCGTAGTCAACATCTGGTGTTCGGCGAGTTCTCGTCCAAGTTCGCCGAAGCGGCGGTCGCGGCGCCGCATCTCGCCCAACCGACGGTGATCAAGTGCGACCCCGGCACCCATCCATCGGCCGTCGCCGAGTCGGGGATCGACAGCTACGCACTCACCCACAATGAAACATCGACCGGTGTGATGATGCCACTGGTCCGTCCCCCGGGCGCCGACGACGATGCTCTGGTGATCGTCGATGCCACCTCGGCGTCGGGCGGTCTGTTGTGGAACCCGGCGGAAGTCGACGTCTACTATTTCGCTCCACAAAAGTGCTTCGCCTCTGACGGCGGTTTGTGGGTGGCGGCGTGCTCGCCGCGGGCGATCGAGCGGATCAACCGCATCGCGGCGACGAAACGATGGACTCCGGCGTCGCTCGACCTGAAGATCGCCCTCGACAACAGCGTGGCGAACCAGACCTACAACACCCCCGCTTTGGCGACTTTGGTGATGTGCGAATCCCAGATTCGGTGGATGAACGAGATCGGTGGACTCGCCGCCTGCAACGGTCGCTCGAAAAAGTCCTCCGACATTCTGTACTCGTGGGCCGAATCGCGTCCGTGGGCGAGTCCGTTCGTGGCGAACCCTGCGATGCGCTCGCACGTGGTGGGCACGATCGATCTGACGGCACCTGCCGATGGTGGCGTGGACGCCAACGAAGTGTGCGCCGCTCTTCGAGCCAACGGAATCTGGGACACCGACAGTTATCGCAAGTTGGGGCGTAACCAGTTGCGCGTGGGCATGTTCCCGGCCGTCGACCCCGAAGATGTGTCTGCTTTGACGGCCTGCGTCGACGTTGTGATCGACGCTCTCGGCGGGTGAGACTCTGAATGATGGAAGTGGCCGACGTTCTCGAATGGCACGGATTGTCGGCCCCCCTGCGTCGTCCGGTGATGGTGTTGGCTCTGACGGGATGGTTCGACGCCGCCGGAGCAGCCACCACGGCGCTTCGGCATCTCACCGACGCCAACGAGGTGGAGTTGGTCGCCACCATCGACGCTGACCCCTTCTACGACTTCACCCAGGTGCGGCCGGAGGCTCGTTTCGACGAGAACGACGAACGCACGATCGTGTGGCCGAACAACGACGTGGTCGCGATTCGCTACCCGAAGGCCCTGCGTGACGTCGTGATCCTGAACGGCGTCGAGCCCCACACGGCGTGGAAGACGTACGTACGGAGCGTGATCGCTTGCTACCTACGACTCGGATGCGAGGCGATGGTGACCGTCGGCGCGACTCCCGACGCGGTCCCCCACACACGGGCGCCCATCGTGGTGGGCAGTTCGGTCGATCCCGATCTGGCACGGGGTCTGGGATTGTCCAAACCGTCGTATCAAGGCATGACCGGTGTCGTCGGCGTGTTGCAGACCGAGTGTGAGAAGGAGAACCTGCCGGCGGTCTCATTACGTGTCGGAGTGCCGTACTACTTGGACTACTCCCAACATCCCCAGTCGTCGGCGGCGCTGTTGCAACATCTCGGCCACGTGCTGGGGGTGCCCACCCGATCGACCGAGTTGTCCGAGGATGTGGAGAGATGGCGTGGCCTTCACGACGAGGCGATGCGCGGTGATCCGGAGTTGGCCCTCCAAGTGAGCGATTTGGAACGACAGTACGATCAGGTGACCGAGGCAGCGATCCCGTCGGCGGACGACTTGGCGGACCAATTCCAAAAGTTTCTCGACGACCAACCCTGAGCGCGTCGCGACGAATCGTCGCCGTGTCGTCGGTCAGAGGGCGGCGGCGAAACCGGTGTCGAGATCGGCCAGGATGTCCTTGATCGATTCCAATCCCACGCTCAACCGGATCATCCCCGGGTTCACACCCGACGCCATCTGCTCCTCCGGTGTCAACTGACTGTGCGTCGTCGACGATGGCTGGATAACCAGGCTGCGAACGTCACCGATGTTGGCCACGTGGCTGTGCAACGACAGTCCCGCCACGAACTTCTCACCGGCATCACGACCACCCTTGATGTTGAAGGCCAGTACCGAGCCGAACCCCAAGCCTCCGAAGTATTTCTTGGCCCGCTCGTGCCAGGGGCTACTCGACAGACCGGCGTAGCTCACGCTTTCCACCTGGGGGTGCGCGGCGAGATACTCGCCCACGGCCTGCGCGTTGCTCCAATGGCGCTCCATCCGAAGCGACAGGGTCTCGAGTCCCTGCAACAGCAAGAACGCGTTGAACGGCGAAATCGCCATTCCGAGGTCGCGCAAAAACTGCACGCGCGCCTTCAAAATGTACGATCCCGCGCCCAAAGCCGGCCAGTACGCCAGGCCGTGGTAGGACGGGTCGGGCTCGGTGAAGTTCGGGAAACGGCCCGACGCCGAGAAGTCGAACTTGCCACCATCGGTGATCGAACCGGCCACCGACGTTCCGTGTCCACCCACGAACTTGGTGAGCGAATGCACCACGATGTCGGCGCCCCACTCGAGGGGTCGAATGCCGTACGGACTCGGCACCGTGTTGTCGACGATCAACGGCACACCTGCTTCATGGGCCACCTTGGACACACCCTCGATGTCGAACACGTCGTTGCGCGGGTTGGCCAGCACCTCGCCATAGAACGCCTTGGTGTTCGGGCGCACGGCCGACTTCCACTGCTGGAGATCGTGCGGATCGTCGACGAAGGAGACCGAGATGCCCATTTTGGGCAACGTGTAGTGGAACAAGTTGTACGTACCGCCGTACAAGGACGGTGAGGCCACGATGTGATCGCCGGCTTCGGCGAGCGTGAGGATCGCCAACGTCTCGGCCGCCTGTCCCGACGACACCACCAGCGTGCCGGGCAGACCGATCGCGGTGATGACGCCTCCCTCGAGGGCGTTCAAGCGCGACTCCACCGCCAGTTGGGTGGGGTTCATGATGCGGGTGTAGATGTTGCCCACCTCGGCCAAGGCGAACAGGTTCGCGGCGTGCTGGGCGTCGCGGAACTCGTACGACGTGGTCTGGTAGATCGGCACCGCCCGGGCACCGGTGGCCGGATCGGGCTCCCCGCCGACATGGATCTGCTTGGTCTCAAAACCCCACTGTGCTGACATGAACGCGCCTTTCTCGTTGGACCCACGAATGCTACTCAGCAATTCCCGACTAAACAAGTCGGATTTCGGATCGATTCCCGTACCGGGATGACGGGTGGTCGAAGACCGACCGTCACCCCGTCGAAAGCACCGGGTGGGCGAGAGATCAACCGCCCGAGACGTCGGCCACTTTCTGCTTGCCGGCCCCCAAGAACGGCATCATCGCTCGTAGTTCCTTGCCCACCGACTCGATCTGGTGTGCGGCACCGGCGACCTGCAGGTCCCTCATCTTGGCTCGACCGGACTCGCTTTCGGCGATCCACTCCTTGGCGAATCGCCCCGACTGGATCTCTTTCAGAATCTTCTTCATCTCGGCCTTGGTGCGCGGGGTCACCACCCGCGGTCCCCGCGTGAGATCGCCGTACTCGGCGGTATCGCTGATGCTGTACCGCATGCCGGCGATGCCCTCTTCGTACATCAGGTCGACGATGAGCTTCACCTCGTGGAGGCACTCGAAATACGCCATCTCCGGCTGGTAGCCCGCCTCGACGAGCGTCTCGAAGCCGGCCTGCACCAGCGACGTGACCCCCCCACACAGCACGGCCTGCTCACCGAAGAGATCGGTCTCGGTCTCCTCGGCGAACGACGTCTCGATGACACCCGCGCGGGCGCCACCGATCGCGGAGGCGTAACTGAGCGCCAATTCCTTGGCGCCACCGGTGGCGTCCTGGTGCACGGCGATCAGCGCCGGCACTCCACCACCCTCGGTGTACGTGCGACGCACCAAGTGACCCGGACCCTTCGGGGCGATCATGATGACATCGACGGTCTTGGGCGGACGTATGCGCTTGAAGCGGATGTTGAAGCCGTGGGCGAAAGCCAACGCCTTGCCCTTCTTCATGTGCGGCTTGATGAACTGCTCGTAGGTGGCCTTCTGCTCGGTGTCGGGCATGGTGAGCATGATCACGTTGGCCCACTTGGCGGCCTCGGCGATGCCCATCACGGTGAGGCCAGCGGCCTGCGCCTTGGCCGCCGACTTGCTACCTTCGCGCAGACCCACGACCACCTGGACGCCCGATTCCTTCAGATTCAGCGCGTGCGCATGTCCCTGCGATCCGTACCCGATGATCGCGACCTTGCGGCCCCGGATGGTGGAGACGTCGCAGTCACCGTCGTAATACATCTTTGCTGCCATTGGTCAACTTGCCTTTCCTTGTTTGACGGCCTTGAGGCGCGCCTCTTTGTCGAGTTTCGGAAGGGCCACGCGACCCGTTCGTTGGAGTTCCACGATGCCGTATCCGCGCAAAAGTTCCTCGAAGTCGTCGAGTTTGTCGGGACTGCCGTCGAGAGACACCGTGATGGCCTCGACCCCGACCGCCAGGATCTTGCCCTCGAAGATGTTGGTGAGCTCCACGACCTGGCCGCGATCGCCGGCCGGCACCCGCACCGTGGCCATGAGGAGCTCGCGCTCGACCGAGCGTCGGGGGTCCAGTTCGCTGATCTTGACCACGTCGACCAACTTGAACAGTTGTTTCACCACTTGCTCCAAAGGGGCCGACTCCACGTCGACGACGATCGTGAGTCGACTGAGCATGGGGTCCTCGGTGGGAGCGACCGCCAGGCTGAAAATGTTGTAACCGCGACGGGCGAACAGACCCGCCACGCGAGCCAGCACGCCGGGGCGGTTCTGCACCAACACCGACAAGATGTGGTGTGTCGGCTGGTTCGAGGAGTGCGAATTCGAGTTCATCGCAGAAACTCCCGACGACTGTTCTGGTCGGGGTGCAACAAGACGTCGTCGTTGCTGGAGCCAGCCGGGACCATCGGGAACACCTTTTCGCCGGCGTCCACACGGAACTCGACCACGACCGAGCGGTCGTCGATGCTGTTGGCTTTCTCTATGGCCGGTTGCACTTCTTCGGGGCTCTCGACCCGAATGCCGATACATCCCATGGACTCGGCCCACTTCACGAAGTCGGGCAACTCGGGCGACAGGTACACCTCGCTGTAGCGCTCCTCGTAGAACATCTCCTGCCACTGGCGGACCATGCCGAGGTACGAGTTGTTCAGAATGGCGACCTTGATCGGGATGCGCTCGACGCTGGCGGTGACCAACTCTTGGGCGGTCATCTGGAAGCAACCGTCGCCGTCGACGGCCCACACGGTGCGGTCGGGCCGACCGACCTTGGCGCCGATGGCGGCGGGAACCGAGAAACCCATCGTCCCCAGACCACCCGAGTTCACCCAGGTGTACGGCTCGTTGAACTTCCAATACTGCGACGACCACATCTGGTGCTGACCGACCCCGGCACACAAAATGGTTCCCTCGGGGGCACCATCACGCAATTGTTCGAGGCAGTACTGCGGCTTGAGCGCTTCACCGGGCTCGTGGCTGGCGTAGTACAGCGGGAACTGTTCACGCCAACCACTGACCCGACTCTTCCAGGCCGAGATGTCCTGTTGCTTCTCGCCAGCGTTCAACAAATCCTTGATGGCCTTGACGATCTCCTCGATGACGAGGCGGCAGTCACCGACGATCGGCACGTCGGGACGACGCACCTTGCCCTGCTCGGCCGGATCGATGTCGACGTGGATGATCTTGGCGTCGGGGGCGAACGTGGCGACCTTGCCGGTGATGCGATCGTCGAAACGTGCACCCAGGGTGATGAGCAAATCGCTCTTCTGCATCGCAGTGATGGCGGTCGCGTTGCCGTGCATACCGGGCATCCCGAGACACAACGGATGATCATCGGGGAACGCACCGCGGGCCATGAGCGTGGTGACCACCGGCGTGTCGATGAGTTCTGCGAGTTCGCGCAAAGCGTCGGCCGCGCGAGCCTTCAGAATGCCGCCACCGGCGTAGAGGACGGGCTGCTTGGAATTCAGGATCATGCGCGCCGCCTCTTTGATCATGCGCGGGTGACCCTTGGTGACCGGCTTGTAGCCCGGAAGGCTGTCGAGAACTTCTTCGTCGGAGGGCCAGTGCCACGTCATGGAGTTCTGCAGAACATCCTTGGGTAGGTCCAAGAGAACCGGCCCGGGACGACCGGTGGTCGCAATGTGGAACGCCTGACGCACCAACAACGGAATGTCGTCGGCCGCCATGATGAGTTCGTTGTGTTTGGTGACACTGCGCGTGATGCCGACGGTGTCGCATTCCTGGAAAGCATCGGTGCCGATGGCCGTGGTGGGCACTTGACCGGTGATGCAGACCATCGGGATGGAGTCCATGTACGCGTCGCACAACGGGGTGACCATGTTGGTGGCCGCCGGGCCGGAGGTGACCAGGGCGACGCCGGGTCGGCCGGTGACGTGCGCGTAGCCCTCGGCCATGTGCCCGGCTCCCTGCTCGTGACGCACGAGGATGTGCCGGATCGGGCTGTCGAGCAGCGGGTCGTAGGCGGGAAGGATGCAGCCGCCGGGCAAGCCGAAGATGGTGTCGACGTTCTCCAGCTCCAGGGCCTTGATCAGGGCCTGCGCACCAGTGATCTTCTGTGTCATGTCGGTTCCTGTGTCGTGTGTGCCGACCGTGCGGTCGGACGTGGATTTGGTTGGTTCTTCCGACGGTGTCGAACCCCGAAAACGAAACAGCCTCCCGTGTGGGAGGCTGGGCGACGCGTTCGAGGCAACGAACGCGTCAGAGAATTACTACGAGCGCGAACGACAAGACCGAGGTCTCGGAGGTGCGGTTCGCGTTCATCACTTCAGTGTGCCAGCGCAAGTGGAGCTTCGCAACCACCCGAGTCCCAGATTTCGCGCCGAGTCAGGCCGGCAAGACGCCTTGGAGTCGGGCTGCGGTGAGCGTGTTCTCCAGCAGGCAGGCGATGGTCATCGGGCCCGTCCCCCCGGGCATGGGCGTGATGTGCCCGGCGACGGCCTGCACCGCGTCGAAGTCCACGTCACCGACGATCCCGGCCTCGGTGCGCGAGATGCCGACATCGACGACCGCCGCACCCGGCTTCACGTGGGCCGCGGTTATGAGCCCGGGTTGACCCACCGCGCCCACCACGATGTCGGCGTCACGACACAAGTCGACCAGGTCCACGCTTCGGCTGTGTGCGATGGTCACGGTGGCGTCGACGCCCTTGCGGGCCAGCAGAAGCGACAGCGGAAGCCCCACCAACATCGAACGACCGATCACCACCGCCCGTCGGCCACGGGTGGGAACCGCATGACGCTCGAGCAACCGCATCACACCCAACGGCGTGCAGCCGACCAAGCCAGGCAACCCGCGCACCAAACGCCCCATCGACTCACTCGTCAATCCATCCACGTCTTTGACCGCGGGGATCAATCGCAACACCGCCTCTTCGTCGTAGCCAGCGGGCAGGGGGCTCTGCACCAAGATGCCGTGCACGTTCGGATCCGCGGCCAGAGCCGACACGATCTGTTCGACACGGGTCTGACCGGCGTCGGCGGGCAACACCTCGTTGCGACTCACCATGCCGGCTTTGGCGGCCTGCAGGTGTTTGTTGCGCACGTACCTCTGACTCGGAGCGTCGTCACCGACCAGCACCGTGGCCAGACAAACCGACGGGGAACCCGCCGCCACGATGGTGGTCGCCAATTCGGAGACGATTTCGTCGCGCAAACGATTGCCGTCCATCAGAATCGCCCCACCGGGGGTGCGCTCGTCGCCCTGGGATGTGGGGGGCGCGGTCGGGTACGTCACGATGGTGATGCTACGGCGACCCCCATCCCCCTAGCCTTACCCCATGACCACACCCCCGTCACCCACTGTCGAGCCGGCCTCGGGTCGCCTCGGAGTGCTCACTGTCGGACTCGGCGCCGTCGCCTCCACCCTCATCGCCGGCGTCGAACTCTCCAAGCGGGGTCTGGGCTCCCCCATCGGATCGCTCACCCAGATGGGCACCATCCGACTCGGCAAGCGCACCGAGGATCGTTCGCCCCTGATCAAGGACTTCGTCCCCCTGGCCACCCTCGACGACCTCGTCTGGGGAGCGTGGGACGTTTTCCCGGACGACGCCTACGTGTCGGCCAGCCGCGCCGGGGTGCTCGAGAGCGGCAAGCACATCGAGTCCATCAGCGACGCCCTGCGCGAGGTTCGCCCCATGCAGGCCGCCTTCGAGCGCAAGTACGCCCGCAACCTCGACGGCGAGCACGTGAAGCCCACGACCAACAAGCGGGCCATGCTGAACGCCATTCGTGAGGACATCAACCGCTTCAGGGAAGAGAAGCAGTGTGATCGCCTCGTCATGATCTGGTGCGCCAGCACCGAGATTTTCATCGAGCCGGGTCGGGCCCACATGGACCTGGAGTCCTTCGAGAGGGCCATCGACGCCAACGACGAGACCATCTCTCCCGCGCAGCTCTACGCCTACGCCGCGCTTTTGGAAGGTGTGCCGTTCGCCAACGGAGCACCCAACTTGGCCGTCGACGCTCCGGTGTTGCGCCAATTGGCCACCGACCGCAATGTGGCCATCAGCGGCAAGGACTTCAAAACCGGTCAGACCCTCATGAAGACGGTCCTGGCCCCCATGTTGAAGGCCCGCATGCTCGGACTTTCCGGTTGGTACAGCACCAACATCCTCGGGAACCGCGACGGTGAGGTGCTCGACGCCCCCGAGAACTTCAAAACCAAGGAAGAGTCGAAGTTGGGTGTCCTCGAGGACATCTTGCAGCCCTCCAAATACCCCGAGTTGTACGGCAACGTCTTCCACAAGGTGTCGATCAACTACTACCCACCCCGCGGCGATGCCAAGGAGGGCTGGGACAACATCGACATCACCGGGTGGCTGGGTTATCCGATGCAGATCAAGGTGAATTTCCTCTGCCGGGACTCCATCCTGGCCGCTCCGCTGGCCCTCGACCTGATCCTGTTCAGCGATCTGGCCGCGCGCGCCGGTATGGGTGGAATCCAGGAGTGGCTGAGCTTCTATTACAAGAGCCCGCAGGTGGCGCCCGGTCTGTATCCCGAGCACGATCTCTTCATCCAACTCACCAAGTTGAAGAACACCTTGCGCTGGATGATGGGCGAAGACGTCATCACCCATCTCGGCCGCGAGTACTACGAAGAGACGTGAGTTGGCCGTGGCCCCACGGCGTTGGAACCCGTCCTCGTGGGTGAGCCTGGCGCCGAACGGCATCGGGCACACCAAACCGAATCACCTGGCCGAAATGACCCGGGTCGCCGTCAATGTTCGGCGCTCGCCGAAGAAGGCGTGGAAGATCCTGAACGAGGGCGTGTGCGATGGTTGCGCGCTCGGCGTGGCCGGTCTGCACGACTGGACCCTCGACGGAATCCACTTGTGCACGACGCGATTGAAGTTGCTGGAGGTGAACTGCGCGGAACCATTTGATCACGGTGTCCTGTCGGACGTGACGTGGTTGGCCAAACGCACCGGCACCGAATTACGCGAGATGGGACGTCTCGCCCATCCGATGCGTCGACGACGCGGGGAGAAGGGCTTTGTTCCCATCGGATGGGACGAGGCCCTGGACACCATCGCCACGGCGGTCAAGTTGGCCGGCGGGGATCGGACCGCCATCTACCTCACCAGTCGCGGGCTCACCAACGAGGTGTACTACGTCGCCGGCAAAGCGGCACGGGCCATGGGCGTGGCCAACATCGATTCGGCCGCGCGCACGTGCCACGCGCCGTCGACGGTCGGCCTGAAGGCCACCATCGGCGTGGCCGCCAGCACGTGCAGCCTGCAGGACGTGCTGGAGACCGACCTCGTGGTGTTGTGGGGCGCCAACGTCGCGAACAATCAACCGGTGTTCACCAAGTACCTCTACGAGGCCAAGAAGAACGGCACCAAGGTCGTGGTCATCAATCCGTATTTGGAACCCGGTCTCGAGCGCTACTGGGTGCCGTCGAAGCCGGAGTCGTTCCTCTTCGGAACCAAGCTCTGCGACCTGCACGTACCCGTGCGACCCGAAGGCGACGTCGCGTTGGCGAACGCCCTGCTGAAGCGCTTGATCGACCGACGTGCGATCGATCGGCACTTCATCGATGAGCACACCAGTGGTTGGTCCGATCTCCTCACCCACCTCGACTCGCTCGACATGGACGAACTCCTCGCCGACGCCGGTGTCGACGTAGCGACTCTCGAGGCCCTCACCAAGCTGTACGCCGATGCGCGCGGGGCCATCCTGATCTGGAGCATGGGCATCACCCAGCATCGCCATGGCGTGGAGGGAGTGCAGGCCATCGTCAACGTGGCTCTCGCACGGGGCAACGTCGGACGTGACGGCGCCGGACTCATGCCCATACGCGGACACTCCGGAGTGCAGGGCGGCGCCGAGATGGGCGCGTATTCGACGGCCCTACCCGGTGGGGCCGCGGTGAACGCCGACAACGCTCGTGCGCTGAGCGATCACTGGGGTTTCGACGTTCCGTCGACGCCGGGCCTGACGGCTCCCGAGATGGTCTTGGCGGCCGAGTGCGACGACATCGACGTGCTGTTCCTCGACGGCTCCAACTTTCTCGACGTCATGCCCGACCCCACCCGAGTGGCCGCGGCACTCTCGCGAGTGCCGCTACGCGTGCATCAGGACATCGTTCTCACGTCGCAGATGTTCGTCGAGGGAGACGACGTGATCCTTTTGCCAGCCGCCACTCGCTACGAACAAGAGGGCGGTGGCACGAGCACCACCACCGAACGTCGCATCGCATTTGGTCCCCAAGTGGTCGATCCACCCGGGGAGGCACGCAGTGAGTGGCGCGTTTTCGCCGAACTGGCGACGCGGGTCCGCCCCGACCTGTCGACAGCGTTCGACTGGATCGACAACCAACGATTGCGTGCCGAGATCGCGCGCGTGGTGCCGATGTACGCGGGAATCGAAACGCTGCACGCTCCTCACGACGCGGTGCAGTACGGGGGTCGCCACCTGTGCGCCAACGGCGACTTCCCGCTGCCGAATGGTCGTGCGGTCTTCACCGCCGTCGATGTTCGTCCATCGGATCTTCCCGATGGATCGTTCCTGCTTTCCACCCGACGGGGAAAACAGTTCAACAGCATGGTCTTCGCCGAGCGCGACCCACTCACCGGCGCCGGTCGCGATGCGGTGTACATCGACCGCCGCGACGCCACCGCGATCGCCGTGTCACACGGCGACCGGGTCGTGCTTCGCAGCGCCACCGGCACGATGAAGGGAACCGCCCACGTGGTCGATCTCCCCCGCCGGTCCCTGCAGGTGCATTGGCCCGAGGGCAACGCACTGATCGAGGCCACGGTGAACGAGGACGCCAGCCGAATCCCCGACTACAACGCGATCGTCACGATCGAAAAAGCAACGCCATGAAGCGTCAGGCCGCTCTCGGGGCGTTGGTGGCCGACATCGTCGGGATCGTCGTGTTCGTGACCGTCGGGCGTCGTAATCACGACGAGGGCGTGGCTCCGACCGGGGTACTCGAGACCGCCGCCCCGTTCATCATCGCCCTGCTGGCCGGGTGGTTGCTCGCGCGCGCATGGAGGTCCCCCGTCGTGGTGCGAACCGGCGTCATCGTGTGGATCACGACGGTGGCCTTCGGCATGGTTCTGCGCAAGGTCGTGTTCGACGACGGCACAGCGACCGCGTTCGTGATCGTCGCCACGGTCTTCACCGGCGCGGTTTTGAACGGCTGGCGACTCGCCGCGCGAACGCGACGGGCACGACTCACAACAGGTTCGTGATCGCGCCCTTGTCGGCGCCCTGCGCGAGGCGGGCGTACTTGCCCAACACGCCACTCGTGTAACGCGGCGGATTCGGCGTCCACCCCTGGCGCCGGCGGGCCAACTCGGCGTCGTCGACCAACAAGTCGAGACCGTGGCTGGCCACGTCGATGCGAATGCGATCGCCGTCGCGCACGAACGCGATCGGTCCACCGTCGACGGCTTCGGGGGCCACGTGACCGATGCAGAATCCCCACGTGCCGCCACTGAATCGGCCGTCGGTGATGAGCGCGCAGTCGGCACCCCGCCCGGCACCTTTCAACGCGCCCGTGATGGCCAACATCTCACGCATGCCCGGGCCACCCTTGGGACCCTCGTAGCGAATGACGAGCACCGTGTTCGGCTGGATCTCTCCGGCCATGATGGCGGCCATCGCACCGTCCTCACCGTCGAACACCCGCGCGGAACCCTCGAAGCGACGTTGATCGGGCGTGAGACCGGCCACTTTCACCACGGACCCCTTCGGGGCCAGCGATCCGCTCAGGACCACGATTCCACCCTCAGCGTTGATGGGGTTCGACAAGGGATGCACCACCTCACCGTCCGGAGCCGGCGGGGCGATCTCGGCCAGGTTCTCGGCCAGGGTCTGGCCCGTGCAGGTGAGCACGTCGCCGTGCAACAACCCGGCGTCGAGAAGATGTTTCATGACGGCAGGGACACCGCCCACTCGATGCAGGTCGGTCATGTGGTACTTGCCACCGGGCTTCATGTCGGCGATGTGTGGGGCCCGCGCCGCGATTCGGTTGAAGTCCTCGAGTTCCAACGGAACGCCGGCTTCGTTGGCGATCGCCAGCAGATGAAGCACCGCATTGGTGCTTCCGCCGAGCGCGTTGAACAAAACGATGGCGTTCTCGAAGGCCTTCTTGGTGAGGATGTCGCGCGGGCGAACACCGAGGCGGAGCATGTTCACCACGGCCTCGCCGGCGCGTCGGGCATCGACCTCGCGACTGGGATCCACTGCCGGAGCCGAAGCCGATCCGGGCAGCGACAACCCGAGGGCCTCACCGATGGACGACATGGTGTTGGCGGTGAACATGCCGCCACACGCGCCCTCGCCCGGGCACGCGGCCTTCTCGATCGCGATGAGTTCGCTCTCGCTCATGGTGCCGGCCGCGCACGCACCGATGGCCTCGAAGACCGTCGTGATGTCGATGTTCTTTCCGTCGTGTCGACCGGGCAGCGTGGATCCGTTGTAGATGAAGACCGCCGGAAGGTTCAGGCGCGCGATGGCCATCATCATTCCGGGCATGCTCTTGTCACAGCCGCCCGTGGCCACGAGACCGTCGAGTCGTTCGGCGTGCATCACGGCCTCCACGGAGTCACAGATGACCTCTCGACTCACGAGCGACGCGCGCATGCCTTCGTGACCCATGGAGATACCGTCGCTGACGGTGATGGTGCCGAACTCCAGCGCCACACCACCGGCAGAGCGAACCCCCTCTTTGGCCGCCTCGGTGAGTCGTCGGATCGACATGTTGCACGGCGTGATCTCGTTCCACGACGAGGCCACGCCGACCTGGGGTTTGTCCCAGTCGTCGTCGGTGAGACCAACGGCGCGCAACATGGCCCGCGAGGCCGCTTTTTGAATGCCGTCGGTGACGTCACGACTTCGGGGCTTGACGTCGACCGAGGTGCCCGCGGGACGATCGGAGGGGTGAAGAGCCATATCCGCAGGTTATTGGGCGAAGGGCGACCCGGAAAAGAAAAGTTGTTAGGTATGCCTAACAACTGTTAGGTTCGCCTAACGAGGGCGGAGCGGCCCCCGCAACCACCCCGCCAACCTACTACCGAAAAGAGTCACCATGAGATTGTTGGCCCACCGCACGAGCCTCGTCATCGCGACGAGCCTCGTCATCACCGGAACCCTCGTCGCCTGCGGCGGGAGCGATTCCACAACCCCGAGCAACTCAGAGGCGCCAACCCCGAGCAACTCAGAGGCGCCCGAGACCAGCATCGCCGCCGACACGAATCCGTGTGATGAGGCGAGCGGATCTTTGACGGTGTACTCCGGGCGAAGCGAAAAGCTCGTCGCCGATCTGTACATCCAGTTCACCAGCGAGACCGGTGTGACCGTCGACGCCCGTTACGGCGACAGCGGCGAGTTGGCCGGCCAAATCCTCACCGAGGATTCGGCCACGACCGCCGACGTGTTCTTCTCGCAGGATGCCGGTGCTCTGGGTGCCGTGGCATCAGCGAACCTGTTCGCGCAGCTGCGCTCCTCCACGCTCGATCGCGTGCCCGTCGAGTTTCGTTCCCGCACCAACGACTGGGTGGGATCCAGTGGTCGGGTGCGGGTGATCGTGTACAACCCGGACCTCGCGCCGACCCCGCCGACGACGGTCGACGAGTTGCTCGATCCGACGTGGAAAGGCCGAGTCGGCTTCGCTCCCACCAATGCGTCGTGGCAGTCGTTCGTCACCGCCTTGCGGGTGACAAGGGGCGAGGATGCGGCGCGCGAGTGGCTGGAAGCCTTCGCCGCCAACGAGCCGATGGCGTTCGAGAAGAACGCGGCGGTGCGTGACGCGGTGAACTCGGGCGAGGTGGCGCTCGGACTCGTGAACCACTACTACCTGTTCGAGAAGATCGAGGCCGAGGGAGCCGAGGCCGTGGTGGCCGAGAACCAGTACCTGCCCGGAGACATCGGTGGACTCGTCAACGTCGCGGGCGCCGGGGTTCTCGACAACTCCGACAACGACCAAGCGGCACAGTGCTTCGTGTCCTACCTCGTCTCTGACGCCGGCCAGGAGTATTTCGTCGAACGGTCCTCCGAGTACCCGCTCGTGGCCGGAATCGCCCCGGCCGACGGATTACCCACCCTGGACGAACTGGACCCCCCGGCGGTGGACTTGTCGGACCTCTCGAGCATCGCCGAGACCCAGGAGTTGCTGGCCGAGGTCGGTCTGCTCACCCGGTGACGGCACACTGAGTCCGTGACGTCGGCCCGAGGATCCTCTTGGCGCTCCAAGCTGCCGGCCCCGCTGATCATCCCAGCGGTGCTGGCAGCTTTGGCCTCCCTGGTGCCTCTCGCGTATCTGGTCGATGTCGCCTTCGACCGTGGAGCCGGCTTCCTTTGGGACGAACTCTGGCAACGGCGAACCCTCGATCTGGTGGTTCGTAGCGGTTTCTTGGCCGCCTGCGTGACCGTGGCCAGCGTCGTCATCGCCGTGCCTCTCGCGTGGTCGGTGATGCGCAGCGATCTGCGGGGGCGTCGCGTGTGGCGCGTCGCGTTGGCGTTGCCGCTGGCCATTCCGAGTTATCTCGCGGCCTTCGCCTGGATCAGTTGGGAATCGTCGTTCGCCGGGTTCTGGGGCGCGTTTCTGGTTCTGACGGCCGTGTCGTACCCGTACGTCTACCTGCCCCTCACCGCGGCCTTCGGGCGACTGGATCAATCGCTCGATGAGATCGCCACGATCCATGGCAAGGGATCGGTGCCTCGCTTGATCGTGCTGGCCGCACGCCAGTGTCGGGGCACCATCACCGCCGGGTCGCTACTCGTCGCACTCTATGTTCTCAGTGACTTCGGCGCCGTGGCCACCATGCGTTACGACGCATTCACCTGGGTCATCTACGGCGCCTACCGAGCGGGCTTCAATCCCTCGCGCGCAGCCGTGTTGGCGGTCGTGCTGGTGATGATCGCGTTGGTGTTGGTGGCCGCCGAGGCGGTGGCCCGCGGTCGCGCGGTGTCCACCATGACGTCGCGCGCCGTCGCACGACCACGACCGATACGACTTCGCTCGCTCGCGATCTGGTTCCATGCGGCCATCGTCATCGTCGTCGGCCTTGCCGTGCTGTTTCCTCTCTGGCGCATCCTCGCGTGGGTGTCGGACCACGGCGTCGAGGACGGCGTGGGCGACGTCGCCGCGGCGTTGTGGGGTTCGGTGCGCTACTCCCTCGTGGCCGCCTGCATCACGGTGCTGGTCGCTCTGCCCATCGGACTTCTGGTGGCGCGATACCGAAGTCGGACCTCGTTGCTGCTCGACCGTGCCACGTACGTCACCCACGCGTTGCCCGGCATCGTGGTGGCGATCTCGATGGTCTTCATCGGGGTCAGATTCTTCCGCCCGGTGTACTTGGAGTCGCCGTTTCTGGTGCTCGCCTACGTGGCTCTGTTCCTGCCGGTGGCGGTGGGAGGAGTGCGTTCGAGCGCCGAACAGATCCCCCTCGGCCTCGACGATGTCGCGCGTTCACTGGGCAGCGGGCCGATGGCCGTGATCCGACGGGTCAACCTTCCGCTCATCGCCCCGGGCATCGCGTCGGCTACTGCACTCGTCACCTTGGCGGCGATGAAGGAACTTCCGGTGACGATGCTTCTGCGCCCCACCGGCACCGAAACGTTGGCCACGCGGCTCTGGACCCATACATCGGTGTCGGACTACGCCGCGGCCGGTCCGTACGCTTTGGCCATCATCATTTTCGTGGCGATTCCCACCGCCATCGCCACCTCACAACGTTGATTCGCCATCCATGAACACGACTCCCATCTTGCGCCTCACCGACGTCTCCAAGTCGTTCGGCTCCCTGTCGGTTCTCTCGGGGGTGTCTTTCGACGCACCCCGTGGCAGCCTCACCGCGGTTCTCGGCCCGTCCGGTCAGGGCAAGACGACGCTTCTTCGACTCATCGCCGGTTTCGAACGCGTGGGTGACGGCCGGATCGAGATCGATGGTGAGGTGGTCGGATCATCGAGCGTCCACGTGCGCCCGGACCGACGAGGCATCGGCATCGTGCCTCAAGAGGGTGCACTCTTTCCTCACCTCGATGTGGCGGACAACATCGGCTTCGGTTTGCCGAGAAAAAGCCAGCACCGAATCGACGAATTGATCGACTTGGTCGGCCTCTCCGACATGGGATCACGTCGACCCTCGGAGATATCGGGCGGTCAGCAACAACGCGTCGCACTGGCTCGGGCTCTGGCACCCTCGCCCCACTTGGTGCTTCTCGACGAACCGTTCTCGGCACTCGACGCCGGTTTGCGGGCCGGCATTCGTGACGAGGTGATCGGCATTCTTCGTGCCGCCAGTACCACCACGCTCCTGGTCACCCACGATCAAGAGGAGGCCATGTCGATCGCCGACCACGTCGTCGTGCTGCTCGGCGGAATGGTGGCCCAACAAGGTTCGCCCACCGACATCTACGAGCGACCCGCGTCGGTGGAGGTCGCACGATTCATCGGAGATGCGAACCTCCTCACGGCGCACGCCGACGGCAGTTCTGTCACCCACGTGCTCGGAACACAGGCGAGCGACATCGCGGCCGGAACGGCGACCGTCCTGATCCGCCCCGAGCAACTGAGTGTGTCGAGCGACGGAGTCCCCGGCCTCGTGGAGCGGCGCGCGTACTACGGTCACGACGGCACCATCGGCGTGCGACTCGAAAACGGCGAGGTCGTGTCGGTGCGCGTCAGTGTCGCCGAATTGGCGCCGGTGGGTGCTCGCGTCCACGTGATCATGCGCGGGCAAGCGACCGTTTTCGCGGGTTGAGTCGCCGAACTACTTCTTGCGACCGAATCCGAACAGGTGCTGACCGACCTTGCGCATCTGGATCTCCTCGGCCCCCTCGGTGATGCGGTAGCGACGGTGATGACGGTAGATGTGCTCGAAGGGCATGTGTCGGCTGTATCCGACTCCCCCGCAGGTCTGCATCGCCCGATCGGCGGCATCGCAACAGAGGCGATTCGCTCGGTAATTGCACATGGCGACGAGGTGTGTGAACTCCATGAAGCCCTCCACGTCGGGACGGTCCGACTTCACCGAGTTGTCCATCATCCAGGCGGTGTAGCGAATCAGTTGCCGCAACATGGCGGCCTCGGTGTGCAATTCGATCAGCGGGAACTGGATGCCCTGATTGCTGGAGAGTTTCTTGCCCCACGTGACGCGCGAGTTCGCGTACGCCACGGCTTCGTTGATGCAGTACTGCGCGGCACCCAGCGACGAGGCAGCCTGACGGATGCGGTTCTCGTGCACGAAATGCTGAGCGAGGTCGAGTCCGTGATCGAGTCGCCCGAACAACGCCTCGGCCGGCACGCGAACGTCTTTCATGCTGACCTCGGCGTGATCGGTGGGCATGTTGAACGTCCACCAGAAGAAATCGACCTTGAAGCCCGGTGAGTCCGTCGGGACGAGGAAGGCCGAGATGCCGATGGGGCTTCCGGGTTCTCCGGAGGTGCGCGCGAAGATGATGTCGTGGGTGGCGTGATGCAGGCCGCTGTTCCATCGCTTCATGCCGTTGATGACCCACTCGTCGCCGTCGCGTACCGCGGTGGTCTCGAGGAAGGTGGCGTCGCTGCCGTGATTCGGTTCGGTCAGGCCGAAGGCCAGACGCTTGGTGCCGTCGAGAAATCCCGACATCCACTCCTTCTTCTGCTCCTCGGTGCCGAAGTCACGCATCATCAGCACGGTCGGGAAGTTGCCCACCACCGACGACTCGTTCTGCAGGTCGTTGTGCAGGCCGAGTCCCTTGGTGGCCAGATGTTCGCGAATGATGGCCATCTCGAGATTGGAGGCGTTGCGACCACCGAACTCCGGTGGCAGGGCCAGACGAAGCCACCCGGCGGCGTCGGCGCGGCGGCGCATCTCGCGCAACAAGTCCTCCCACTCGGGCCGGGGGACGCCATCGTTGTCGAAGTCGGTGCGGGCCCACTCGCGTCGATGGTCGAAGAAACGCTCGTTGTCCTCGGCCGCTTGCAGGGGCTCGATCTCACGCGCGATGAAGACGTCGAGTTCGTCGAGGGTGCGTTGAATCGACTCGGGAATGGCATAGTCCATGGTGTGACCGTAATCGCCTCCGTTCCGATCTCGGCCGGTCGGACGCCTCACGGCTACTCTTTCTGACGGTTCGTCAAAAACAACCGAGCCCCGCCGACTCCCATGACCATCACCGCCTCCCAAGACGCCGCCTTGCCGACCGACGATCGCGACTTTCGCGACCTGGTGCGCTCCTGGCTACGTGAGAACGTGGTCGGTGAGTTCGCCGCACTCCGAGGTCGCGGCGGTCCGGGCGACGAGGAGATCGGTTTCGAGATTCGCGTCGAGTGGGAAAAGGTGCTCGGTCGCGCCGGATGGATCGGCCTCGGGTGGCCGGTCGAGTTCGGCGGTCGTGGTGCCACGGTCGATCAGCAGATCATCTGGGCCGAGGAGTACGTGCGCGCGCAGGCGCCGGCCCGAACCAATCACATGGGCGAGAACCTTCTCGCGCCGACCATCATCGAATACGGCACTCCCGAACAATGCGAGCGCTTCCTACCCGGCATTCTGCGCGGTGACGAACGCTGGTGTCAGGGCTACAGCGAGCCGAACGCCGGTAGCGATCTGGCCAACGTGCAAACCAAAGCCCACCTCGACGGGGACCGCTGGGTGATCAACGGCCAGAAGGTCTGGACGTCCTTGGCGCACGTGAGTCACTGGTGTTTCGTCGTCGCTCGCACCGAGCCCGGTTCGCAACGACACGCCGGGCTGACCTTTCTGCTGGTGCCCATGGAGCAATCGGGGGTGGAGGTCCGCGCCATTCGCCAGATCACCGGGGGCGGCGAGTTCAACGAGACTTTCTTCACCGACGCCGAGACCGAGGCATCACTGGTGGTCGGTCGACCGGGCGCCGGCTGGGGCGTGGCCATGGCCCTACTGGGCTACGAACGTGGCATCTCCACCTTGGCCCAACAGGTGGGCTTCGAGCGCGAACTGCAGGACACCATCGCCTTGGCGCGTCGTTTCGGTCGCGCCGATGATCCGGTGCTACGCCAAAAGTTGGCCCAGGCTCACACCGGCTTGCAACTACTGAAGCTCAACGCTTTGCGGAGCATGTCGGCCAAGGGGGTGCCCGGCCCCGAGGCCAGCATCTCCAAACTGTTCTGGGGAACATGGCACCGCGACCTGGGCGAATTGATGATGGAGATCATGGGGCCGGCCGGACTGATCGCCGAGGCCCTCCCCTACGAACTCACCCTCGAGCAGAAGTTGTTCCTCTTCACGAGGTCCGACACCATCTACGGTGGTTCCAACGAGATTCAGCGCAATGTGTTGGGCGAGCGCGTTCTCGGACTTCCGCGCTGACTTCGTCAACTCTCGCCCAAACAACATCTCGGGGGAAACATGTCGACCAAGGAACCCACCTACGTGACCGGACATGGGCTGCTCACCGACAAGCGGGTGCTGATCACCGCGGCGGCCGGTAGCGGGATCGGTTCGTCGACCGCGCGTCGCTGCCTCGAGGAGGGTGCGCGAGTCGTCATCAGCGACAAGCACGAGCGTCGACTCGTCGAGACTGCCGCCGAGTTGGGAGCAGTCGGAATTCCCTGCGACGTCACCGACGAAGCCAGCGTCCAAAACCTGTTCGTCGTCGCCACCGAAGAATTGGGGGGCATCGACGTGTTGGTCAACAACGCCGGGTTGGGAGGAACGGCAGAACTGCACGAGATGACCGATGAGCAATGGGCGGTCGTTCTCGATGTCACCTTGAACGGCACGATGCGTTGCACTCGCGCGGCGTTGAACCTCATGTACGCGCAGGGGTCCGGGGTCATCGTGAACAACGCCAGTGTTCTCGGCTGGCGGGCTCAGGCAGGTCAAGCGCACTACGCCGCGGCCAAGGCCGGTGTCATGGCCCTCACACGTTGCGCCGCGATCGAGGCCGGTCCGCGGGGGGTGCGTATCAACGCGGTGTCACCGAGCATCGCGATGCACGCCAATCTGGCCAAAGTCACCAGCAACGAACTGCTGGCCGAGCTCACCTCGCGCGAGGCCTTCGGTCGGTACGCCGAGCCGTGGGAGATCGCCAACGTGATCGTGTTCCTCGCCAGCGACTACAGCAGTTACATGACCGGCGAAACCATCTCGGTCAGCAGTCAGCACCCGTGACCGCCGTATGAGCATCGACGTGCACATCGACGGCGCCGTCGCCGTGGTCACCATGAACCGGCCCGAGCGCAAGAACGCCTTCACGCGCGAGCAGTACGACGCGCTGGGATCCGCGTTGGCGCGTATCGACGCCGACGACACCCTGCGGGTGGCCGTGCTCACCGGCGTTGGTGCGGCGTTCAGTTCGGGCCAGGACCTGAAAGAGATGGCCGAGATGGCTACGGCCGTCGCCAGCGGAGACTCGGTCGCCGGAGGTTCCACCGGGGTCGGTGGATTCACGGTTCTGCTCGACGCGTTGGAGTCGTTCGGCAAGCCGCTCATCGCCGCCGTCAACGGCGTGGCCGTGGGCATCGGGATGACCTTGCTCCCCTATTGCGACATCGTGTTGATGGCGCGCTCGGCGCGAATGCGCGTTCCCTTCAGCGAACTGGGCGTGCCACCCGAGGCCGCCAGCAGCGTGTTGTTCGCCGATCGCGTGGGTTGGCAACGAGCGGCCGAGTTGTTGCTGACTTCGCGCTGGATCGACGCCGATGAGGCGGTGGCCATCGGTATGGCTCTGCGCGTCGAGGACGACGAGGCGTTGATGGGTTCGACGATGACCTTGGCCCACGACATCGCCTCGAAGTCGGCCTATTCCACCCGGGTGATCAAACGACTGATGGTGGCCGGCCGCGGAGACCGTACCCGCGAGGCCCGCACTCGCGAGGAGGCCCTGTTCGCCGCTTTGTTCCGAAGCGGAGAGTTCGGCCACTGAGAGGGTCCGCGCGCTCGTCGGTAGCGTCTCGGCCATGCCCGCCAACTCCGGGTCCGGACCCGCCACGACGAGAAAGGGCACCGATGCCCGTGCCCATTCGACGAGGACACCCGCCACGCGAGTCCGTCACGAAGGCCTCTTCGGCCGGTCGGGGCCGGAGAACAACGTCGAGGCTCGCATCGTCTCGTCAGTACCGGCCGAGGTCATGACGTTCAGTCCGGAGCGTTGAACGCACGTGGCTTTTCCCCATCCCACCATCGACGTGCCGGGCGATTGGCCCGCGGTTCGCCGAGAGGTCGAACGAGTGACCCTCCTCGACGCGCTCGGCGACGAATTGTCGCGCGGCCTGACCGGTGACCACTCCGTCGTTGCCGGACACGTCTGTGCCACCACATGGATCCTCGACCCCTCCGCCTCCCACACCCTGCTCGTGAAGCACCCGTCGCTGGGTTGGTCGACACCGGGAGGGCACGTCGAGCGAAACGAGTCCACACGGGACGCCGGGCTACGCGAGTTGGAGGAAGAAACCGGACTCACCGAATTCGACGTACGCCCGGTGCTCGACGGACCAGCGTTCGTGCACGCCACCGACCGCGACGGCGAACGACCGCATCGACACTGGAACGTGGCCTGGCTGTACGTCGCCGACCTCGACGCGCCGTTGAGCCCGATCGAAGGTGCTCGTTGGTGGCCGGTCGACGCGTTGCCCGACGGCACCGCCGACATCGCCGGGAAGATTTCCGAGTTGTCGGCCTTGCTCGCCGACTCTTGAACCCTCAGGCCCGTACGAGGCGACCGGGGCGAGCGCCAGTGTCGGCACCGTGGCGCCGGGTCACCACACCATCGACGATGGTGGCCACGTAACCCGTGGCGGTCTGTAACAATCGGGTGCCACCAGCGGGCAGGTCGTCCTCGGCGTGGGGGAAGCCCAATGTCAACGCTTCCATGTCGATGATGTTGATGTCGGCCTTCTTGCCCTCGACCAGGACACCGCGGTCATGGAACCCCACCACGTCGGCGGTGTCATGGGTCTGCACCTTCACGGCCTGCTCCAAGGTCAACTTGGGGCCCCGACGACGGTCGCGGGCCCAGTGCGTCAGCACATAGGTGGGGATCGAAGCGTCACAGATCATGCGTACGTGGGCGCCCCCATCGGACAAGCCCGACACCGTCGCGGGGTGTTGCAACATTTCGTAGATCGCGTCTTGTGAGCCGCCCACGTAGTTGAAGAACGGCAACATCAAGAACGCATGTCCGTCGTCCTGGTTCAACAGGTCGTAGGCGAACGACAACGGGTCCTGGCCGGCGGCCTGGGCCAAGTTGGACACCAACAACTCGGGGCCGGGCTCGTAATCGGGCGGGGTGCCCATGGCGTACATCTTGTCCACCGACATCTGCAAGAACGCCCCGATGCCGTCGAATTGCTTGGTCGGATCGGCCGGTGCATCGGTCTCGGCGAGGATGCGAGCCTTCACGTCGCCGCGCCGCAGTTCCGCGCGCAGTTCGGGCATGGTCATCTTCGCTGCCCGGTCCATGAAGGTGGGTCGCTTGGAGAAAAAGTGATAACCGTCCCAGCCGATCATCATTCCGAACGGGCGGGCGGCGATCTGCGGGTGCATCCGACCGCCCCTGGCGTTGACGCGGTCGACGACGTCGAGGGCCTCGCGCCACGAATCGGCGTTCAACTCGTTCTGCAGCATCGCGAACGTCACCGGCAATCCGCTGCGCTCGGCGAGTCCGGCCATCCAGTCCACCTCACCGAGGAAGACGGGACGATCGAATTCGAGACCCTGCGGAGCGACCTCGAACAGACCGCCTCCGGCGGCCACCAAGGCGTCGGCCATACCTTGCAACTCGTCGAGGGCCGCGAACGTGCCGGGTACCGGTTCTCCGTCGCGCGCCTTGTGGTTGAGTGTGCGACTGGTGGAAAAACCCACCGCTCCGGCCTCACGAGCCTCGCGCACGATGCGGCCCATGGCCTCGATGTCGTCAGGAGTCGCGGCCTCATTGCGCGCACCACGGTCACCCATCACGTAGGCGCGCACCGACGCGTGCGGCACGTACGCGGCCACGTCCATGCTGTATCGCCGTGACGCGACAGCGTCCAGGTACTCGGGGAAGGTCTCCCACGACCACGTGATGCCCTCGTGCAACGCCGTGCCCGGAATGTCCTCGACCCCTTCCATCAGTTGCACCAACCATTCCTCGCGACCCGGGCGCACCGGGGCGAAGCCCACGCCACAGTTACCCATCACGATGGTGGTGACACCATGTCCCGACGTCGGTTCGAGTAGGTCGTCCCAGGACACCTGCCCGTCGTAGTGCGTGTGAATGTCGACGAATCCAGGGGTGACGACGCAACCGGTGGCATCGATGACCTCGGCCGCTGGCTCGTCGATGGTTGGCGCGATGCGCGCGATGCGACCGCCCTGCACGGCGAGGTCGCCCCGGAAACGGGTTGCTCCCGTGCCATCGACGATGGTCCCTCCACGAATGATCAGATCGAACATGTCTCCCCCTCGGTTCAGAGATTACAACTCGGACCCCTCTAGCCTGTGCTCGATGAGCGCAGTACCTTTCGCCCTCGACAGCGTGGAGGCCGTCGACGAGGCTCTCGGACGACACGGCTACCTGGCCGACCGCGGGCTGGCGACCTCGGTGTTCCTGGCGCTCACCTTGCAACGCCCGTTGTTGTTGGAGGGCGAGGCTGGTGTGGGCAAGACCGAGTTGGCCAAGGTGCTCGCTCGGCTGACCGGCGGAGAACTGATTCGCTTGCAGTGCTACGAGGGCATCGACGCCGCCCAGGCCGTCTACGACTGGGACTACTCGCGTCAACTCCTTCATCTGCGCGCCGCCGAAGCGAGCGGTGAGGCCGCCGGCCTGGGTGCTGACGCCCTGGAGAACCAGCTCTACCAGGAGCGCTTCCTGTTGCGCCGGGCGGTCTTGCGCGCGCTTTCACCGGCTGTCCTCCCGCCGGTGTTGTTGATCGACGAGATCGATCGCGCCGACGACGAGTTCGAGGCGTACCTACTCGAGGTCCTGTCGGACTTCCAGGTGACCATTCCCGAACTCGGTACGTTCACCGCACCTCGACCACCCATCGTGGTTCTCACCTCCAACCGCACGCGAGATGTCCACGACGCTCTGAAGCGTCGTTGCCTCTATCACTGGGTCGAGCATCCCTCGTTCGAGCGCGAGGTGGCCATCGTTTCCCTACGTGTCCCCGAGGTGAACGGGAACCTGGCCCGCCAGTTGGCTGCCGCCACCGAGGCGATGCGCGCCATGCAGTTGTACAAGCCCCCGGGCGTCGCTGAGACCATCGACTGGGCCACCGCACTGGGCCGCCTCGGCGTGACCTCCCTCGACGAGGACAGCGTGCGCTCCACCCTGGGAACCGTGCTCAAGTACCGCGAGGACCAAGAACGCGTCGAGGCCGCCGACATGGCCGAGATCGTGAGGTCGGCGGTGCGACGCGCCCTCGTCGCTTGACATGAACGCCTCCGTCGCGAACGGAGCGGTCGTCTCGCCCGCCGAGCGTATGGCGGTGGCGTTCACCCGGGTGTTGCGCGGAGCAGGTATCGCCACCCCCATCGGCAACGTGATCACCTTCACCGAGTCGATCGCTCGTCTTGGCATGAATCGACGCGACGACGTGTACTGGGCCGGACGCGCCACGCTGATTCGTCGCCCCGAGGACATCGCCTTGTTCGATCGGGTGTTCGAGGTTTTCTGGAACTCCCGTCGCACCGAGTCCTCTGACGTCGAGGCGGAGACCTTTCATCTGACGATCAACATGGATGCCGCCGATGACTCGTCGGATGATGGTCGAGCGAACGTCGCCGACGACGGCGACGGGTCCATGACGTTGCGCTTTTCCTCCATCGAAACGTTGCGCACGAAGGACTTCGCCGCCTACTCCCCGTCGGAGCTGCAACTTGCCCAGGTCTTGATGGCGAGGCTTCGTCTCGTCGGCACACCACGTTCCTCGTTTCGTATGACCCCGGGCTCGAAACGCGGTCGACCGGACCTACGACGCACGGTGCGCTCCAGCCTGCGCACCTCCGGTGAGCCCATCACCCGACATCATCTGGAAAACGACCAGCGTCTCCGACGACTCGTTCTGTTGCTCGACATCTCCGGCTCGATGGAGCCGTACGCGCGCGCCCTGTTGCGCTTCGTTCAAGCCGCCGTGGCCGGGCGTCAGAAGGTCGAGGCTTTCGCCATCGGCACCCGTCTCACGCGCGTCACGCGCGAATTGGGGGCCCGCGATCCCGACAAGGCACTTCGACTGGCGTCGAGTCGAGTCCACGACTGGAGTGGGGGCACCCGACTGGGCGAGTGCTTACGGCACTTCAACGACGAATGGGGCGTGCGGGGCGTGGCCCGTGGTGCGATCGTGGTGGTGCTCAGCGACGGCTGGGACCGGGGCGACCCCGAGCTCTTGGCCGAACAGATGCGGCGTCTGCAGCGGGTCAGTTTTCGCACGATCTGGGTGAACCCGCTGAAGGTGTCCCCGGGCTACGCACCGTTGGCCCGCGGGATGGCGGCGGCGATGCCGTACGTCGATCGCTTCGTGGAGGGACATTCCCTCGAGGCCATGGAGCGCCTCGCCCACGAGATCGGCTCGTGAGAGGTGCCGCCCATCGACGGTTCACGGCAGACTGTGGAACATGCGTGAGATCCTCGACGACATCGACCGCTGGCGATCGGCGGGCAAGAAGGTGGCCGTCGCGCGCGTCATAAACATCGAGGGCTCCGGACCGCGTGATCCCGGGGCGGCCATGGCGGTGAACGAGGATGGCGAGGTCACCGGTTCGGTCAGCGGCGGCTGCGTCGAGGGGGCCGTGGTGAGCGAGGCGCTCGACCTGATCAACGACGGGGGCCCCGGTCGCATGGTGTCATTCGGTTATTCCGACGACGAGGCCTTCGCCGTGGGACTCACCTGCGGTGGCGTCATCCGCCTCTACCTCGAGCGACTCGACTGGTAGTCATGTCGCTCTACGAAGAGTTTCGCGCGCACGTTCGAGCACAAACGCCGGTGGCCCTGGCCACCATCGTCGAGGGTCCCGGCGTGGGCGCGAAACTACTGGTGGCCCGGGTCGATGGCGACGAAATCGTGTCCGGAACGCTCGGTCATCGGGACCTCGATCGCGTGGTGGCCCGAGACACTTCCGGAGAATTGGAGGCTGGTCGCACCGGTGTGCGCCACTACGGACCCGAGGGTCAGGCCACCCCCGAGGATCTGGTGGACACCCCCACGGTCGTGGTCTTCATCGAGAGTTTCTCTCCGCCACCGCAGATGTGGATCTTCGGGGCGGTCGACTTCACGGCCGCGCTCGCACGCGTGGCCAAGGTGCTCGGCTATCGCGTGACGGTGTGTGATGCCCGTGAGGTCTTCGCCACCACGCGACGCTTTCCCATGGCCGACGAGGTCATGGTCACCTGGCCCACGCCGATGTTCGATTCTCGCGGTCACACGCTCGGCCCGCGCGACGCGGTGTGCATCCTCACCCACGACCCGAAGTTCGACGTACCCGCCGTTCGAGGTGCGCTGGCGACGGGTGTGGGCTACATCGGGGTCATGGGCAGTCGCAAGACCCACGCCAAGCGCCTCGAGCGGTTGGCCGACGTGGGTGTGTCGTCGGCCGAACAGTTGTCCCGACTGATGTCGCCCATCGGCCTCGACCTCGGCGGCCGCACGCCGGAGGAAACCGCCATCGCCATTTGTGCCGAGATCATCGCCCGTCGCACCGGACATTCGGCCTCCAGCTTGAAGCAGACCAGCGGCTCCATTCACTCCTGACGGGCCGGCTCACTCACCGGACCCGCTGACGCGCGTCAGACGTCGAGGACCACCAGGTCGTGATTCACGTGGTTCATCGGGTCGGGATCGTCGTTGGTGACCACCACAATGTCTTCGAGGCGCATTCCCCATTTGCCGGCCACGTAGATGCCCGGTTCGACGCTGAACGCGTGTCCGGCTTCGAGCAGCAAGGTGTTACCACTCACCATGTAGGGGTCTTCGTGAGCGCCCATGCCGATGCCGTGACCGGTCCGATGAATGAAGTACTCGCCATAACCGGCGGCATCGATGACGTCGCGAGCGGCACGGTCGACGTCCTCACACGGTGTACCCACGGTGGCGGCGCGCACTCCGGCGGCCTCGGACTGCTTCAACACCGCGTAGGCCTCGGCGATGTCGCCCGGCACGGGACCCAGATGAACGCACCGGGTGATGTCACTGCAGTAGCCGTTCAAGGTTCCACCGAAATCACACAACACGATCTCGCCGCGCCGGATGACCCGTGATCCCGGATGGTGATGCGGACTGGCGGCGTTCTCTCCGGCGGCGACGATGGCGAAGTTGACCACATCGTGCCCCTCGGACAACAAGCGCGCCGAGATGTCGGCCGACACCTGAGCCTCGGTGCGACCGACCAGATCGATCTCGCCGGCCTGAAGTTGCGACGCCACGCGATCAGCGGCGGCACCGGCGACCTTCAACGCGGCGATCTCGGCGGCATCTTTGCGCATGCGGATGGGACCCAACACATCGACCGCGCGACGGAAGACGGCTCCCGGCAACATCGGCATCAGATCCACCAGGAAACGCGCCCACATCGTGTCCCCGATGGCCAACACCTTGGCGCACGAGGATGCCGTCACCAGCGAGGCCGTGAGAGCCACCGGATCCTCGGTCTCGCCCCACGGCGCCATGTCGAACACCGCGGGTAGATGGTTCACCCGGGGGGCTTCGAGGCGGGGAATCACCAACGTGGCGTCCCCGTCGACGGGTAACACCAACATCGTGAGTCGCTCCAGTGGCATGGCGTGATAGCCCGTGAGATAGGGCATGTCGAGGCCGACGGACAACAAGGTGACGTCGATCCCCTGCTCGCGCATGGCGCGACGGGTGCGGTCGATGCGATCGGAGAAAACCTTCACGTCGGTGATCGGCTCAGAGACGATCGAATGTCCACTCACGACCCTCAAACTAGCGGTCGACCTCGAGTCAGTCGTGCCCGTGTCGGGTCCGTTGGTCACAATCCGACGCGGCCCGATGGCCCCGCGGTCGTCGAGTCAACGGCGCACGACCAACGAGACCGGCACGGTCGTTTGCGCCGCCTGCTTGGCGTGATAACTGGATCGGGTCAGCGGACTGGACTCCACGTGTCCGATGCCCAGACTCTCACCCACGCTTTTCCAGCGGGCGAACTCGTCGGGATGGATCCAGCGCGCCACCGGAAGATGGTACGACGTGGGGCGCAGGTACTGACCGATCGTCACGATGTCGACGCCGACGCCGGCCAAGTCGGCCAGACAACCATCCACCTCCTCGACGGTTTCGCCCATTCCCAACACCAACCCCGACTTCACCACGAGCCCGGCCAACTTGGCGTGAGCCAACACACCCAGGCTTCGTGCGTAACCTGCCGACGGTCGCACCGCTCGCTGCAGTCGAGCCACCGTCTCGATGTTGTGGTTGAACACGTCGGGACGGGCGACCACCAACGAATCGATCGACGACGCATCACCCTTGGCGTCGGAGACCAGTGTTTCGACCCTGGTGTGCGGATTGCGTTCACGGATGGCCCGCACGCACTCGGCCACATGGGCGAAACCACCATCACTCAAATCGTCGCGTGCCACCATGGTGAGCACCGCGTAAGACAGACCCATTCGCTCCACGGCCTCGGCCACTCGAGCCGGCTCGTCCATCGCCGGTGGCTCGGGCTTACGGGTGTCGACCAGGCAAAAGCCACAGGCACGAGTACAGCGCTCACCGAGAACCATGAAAGTCGCGGTGCCGTCCTTCCAACATTCCGACAGGTTCGGGCAGCCGGCTTCCTCGCACACGGTCACCAGATCGAGGTCGGCGAGAGTGCGCTTGATGCGAAGCACGTCCTCGCCGATCTTCACCCGCGGGCGCAACCACTCGGGTTTGCGATCGGCGATCTCCAGACCGGCGTTCACACCGGCATCGGCCAGACGACCGAGCAAGCGGACCGGTTCCCCCGGACCCTCACCGCGCGAGAATCGAGACAAGTCCTCCGGGCGATGGACCCAGACCACGTCCTGGCGTTCGCACGCACCCTGGCCCCACTTCTCGGCGGCCAATCGGGCGACGATGTCGACCACGGTTTTCATGTCGACGTCGAAACCCTCCTCCCGCAGAGACGTGACCGGGAGGTCCGCGATGCCACACGGAACGATGTGCTCTCGCATGAACGTCATGTCGGGGTCGATGTTCAACGCGAAACCGTGCATGGTGCGACCGTGCGCCAGACGCACACCGATGGCACTGATCTTGCGAACTCGGTCGGTGCCGACGTCGAGCCAGACGCCGGCGTAACCCTCCATGCGACCCACCCCGTCCACCCCGATCTCCCGGAGGGTGTCGATCACCAATTGCTCGACCTCACACACGTGTTGCGAGGCGCCAATGGCATTCTCGATGTTCAAGATGGGATAGCCGACCAGTTGACCGGGACCGTGATAGGTGATGTCACCCCCGCGTTTGACCGCGACGAAGTCGGCCCCGAGAGCGGCCGGATCACATCTCAGGTTCTTGTCCAGTTCGGCCCGCGGCCCGTAGGTGAAGACGTGCGGATGCTCGAGCAACAAAAGGTGCGACTCGGACCCGTTTTCGAATAGTGCGGTCTGCAACTCCAACGCCTCGCGATACGCGACGCGCCCGACCCAACGAACACGCAACATGGCCTAAATCTCGCTCGACCAGTCGCGGGTCTCGAGAATTTCTTTCACCCGCACCAGAAAACCCGCCGCGTATGCACCGTCGAATGCACGATGGTCCCAGCTCATGGCCAGATGTCCGACCGGATGAATGGCGATGCTCTCGCCTCCACCGGGCACCGACACGACCACCGGCTTGCGCACGATGGCGTCGCTGGACAAGATCGCGACCTGTGGTTGATTGATGATGGGCATCGTGAGCACGCTTCCCGCCGAGCCGTTGTTGGAGATGGTGAAGGTGCCGCCTTGAATCTCGTCGGGACCCAACTTGCGACTCTTGGCCCGAGACGCCAGATCGCTGATCTCGCGCGCGATGGCCCGCAGACGCTTGCCCTCGGCCCCACGAATGACCGGAACCAGCAGACCCTGCCCGTCGAGGTCGACGGCGACGCCGAGATCGACGTAGCGATGGATCACCAAATCGGTCCCCGAGATGCTGGAGTTCATGTGCGGAAAGTCGGCCAACGCGTCGACCACGGCGCGCGAGATGAACGGCAAGTAGGTGAGGCTGAAGCCCTCGGCCGACTTGAACTCGAACTTCGTGCGCGAACGGGTCCGATCCACGTTGAAGTAATCGACCTCGACCACGCTGAACGCGTGGGGGCTGACGCTCTTGGACATGACCATGTGCGAACCGGTGAGTTGACGAATCTTGGACAACGGCACCACATCGTCGCGCTCACCAACGCGCACGCTCCGAGCCGGCGTGAGCGGAGCCGAGGCCGTCGGCACCGCAACCACCGCGGTGGGTGGCGACGCGGCCGGGGAGGCTGGTGGCGACGCGGCCGACAGTTTGTCGACGTGATCGAGAACGTCCTCGCGGGTGACGCGACCACCAGGCCCGGTGCCCCGGATGCTGTCGACGTTCACGTTGTGCTCGGCCACCAAGCGTCGCACGACGGGCGAAAGCAACCGTTTGTCGTTGCCCGAAGCAGCGGCCGGTGCGGGAGTCGGGGACGAGACACTGGGTCGGGTAGGTACCGATTCGGGAGCCATCGTCGACACGACAGCCTCGACCGGGGCCGCGGGCGCGGCGGGCGCGGGGGTCGCGGCGGGCGCGGCGGGCGCGGGGGGCGCGGCGGAGTCGGTCGCGCCGACCACGGCGATCACGGCACCCACCGGCACGGTGTCACCCTCGGGCACGCGAATCTCGGTGAGCACGCCAGCGATCGGTGACGGAACTTCGGTGTCCACCTTGTCGGTCGACACCTCGAACAACGGCTCGTCGGCGGCCACCGAGTCGCCCACCTTCTTGAACCAACGCGTGATGGTTCCCTCGGTGACCGTTTCGCCGAGTTGAGGGAGCGTTACCTCTGCCATGACCGTGTCGTCCTTCGTTCGTGTTCGGGCTGCGCGCTCGTTCGTTACGCGTTCAGACTACGGCCGGTCATCGACAGCACGGTCTCGCCGAACAATTCGCTCAAACTCGGGTGGGGCTGAATGAACTCGGCGACCTCGGCGACCGTGGCTTCCCAGTTCACCGCCAGGTAACCGCCCGACAGTTGTTCGGTGACCCACGGCCCGACCATGTGGACGCCGAGAATCTGACCGGCGGTTCCGTCGGGATTCTTCTTGGCGACGATCTTCACGAGGCCGTCGATCTCCCCCAGAATCTGGGCCCGGCTGTTGGCGCGGAACGGATGCTTGGCCACCACCACATCGAGTCCGGCCACCTTGGCCGCATCCTCGCCCGGACCGGCCCACGCCACCTCGGGATGGCAGTAGATGGCCCACGGTACGCGGTCGTAAGCGATCGGCAACGGGTCTTCGCCGAGCATGTGCTTGACCGCCAGGATCGCCTCGGCGTAAGCGACGTGGGCCAACTGGGGGGTGTTGATCAGGTCACCGACGGCGTAGACACCGGGTTCGTTGGTACGACACCACGGGTCGACATCGACGAAACCGCGATCGGTGACGACGACGCCGGTGCCCACCAGACCGAGCAAGTCGGCGTGCGGTCGTCGGCCCACCGACACCACCACCACATCGACTTCCAATGTTTCACCCTCTCCGAAGGTGACGACGGTGCCACCCGTGGTCGTGGGGGCATGACTCTTCACGGCTACGCCGGTGCGGATGTCGATGTTCTTCTTCTTGAACGACTTCACCACGACGTTGGCAACATCGGTGTCGAGACCCGGAAGGATCTGGGGTAAGCCCTCGAGAATCGTGACCGTCGCACCGAGGTCGGCGAACGTGGAGGCGAACTCGCATCCGATCGCGCCACCACCGATGACCGCCACTCGCGCCGGCACGTACTCGAGGTCGAGCACTTCGTCGCTGGTCATGATGGGACCGCCTCGATCGAAGCCCGGAAGGGTGCGCGGCACCGAACCGGCCGCCAGGATCACGTGCGCACCTCGAATGGAGGGCGACGACCCGTCGGCCATGGAAATCTCGACGGTGCGATCGGGACCCAACGAACCGGTGCCGTTGAAGACCGTGACCTTACGGGCCTTGCACATACCGCCGATGCCCTTGACGAGTCCCTCGACGATCTTGCGCTTGCGTGCCTGAGTCTTGGCGAAGTTCACCGATGGTGCCGACGCTTCGATTCCGAAGTCGGACGCGTGAGCCACGTGGCGGTACACCGAAGCGGTCTCGAGGAACGCCTTGGCGGGAATGCACCCGCGGTTCAGACACGTCCCGCCGAGAGCGTCGCGCTCGACCAAGGCCACGTTCATGCCCGCCGATGCCGCATACAAGGCGGCGCCGTAGCCACCGGGACCACCACCGATCACCACCAGGTCAAATTGCTCGGCCGTACGGACCACCTCCGACATCTTCGCGCCCGTGGCGCTGTGCGTGAACAACGGTAGCCGTCAGTCGGGTCGGGCCACGGGGCTCATGACCCATTTCATGCGCCGAATCCGACGATTCGCCGCCGACTCAGGGGGCCCAGCGACGCAACTCCCCACCTCGCTGATAGGCCACGTACTGAGCGGCCTCGACCGCTGGAAAGCGTAAGGTGCACCGGATTTCGACGCCGCCGTCGGGGACGACGGTTGTGGCATCGCACGCACCCTCGAAAACCGCCGCCGTGGGTTCGCTCAGTTCACCGTCACCCAACAAAGACCAACCCTCGAGAACTGCCGCACCGGACACTCCCGACATCTCGACGGCGACCTCGACCCCCGATGAGGTGCCTTCGATAGTGCTCACCATCACCGACATGTCGCCGATCAACGCCTCATCGCCCAACTCCAGGACCGGAACGTCGGTGCGATCCGAGGCTACCTGGAAGAGTTTGATCCCGCCGGCCAACACGATCAGAAGTCCGCATCCGACCGACAACAACAGCAAAGTGCGGGTCTTCACGACTCTGCAGGCTAGAGCCCGAGACGACCGCGCGACTCACCACGTGGTTAGCATCATCTCGTGACATTCGAACGCGAGTCGGCGAACGACTCAAGCGAATCCGTCGACTCCCCCGTGTCCGACGCCGACCCAGTGGGCGACGGTCAACACGGCGGACACAAGGCGGGCACGGGCGCTCTCGCGCTCGGCGCACTGGGCATCGTGTACGGCGACATCGGCACCTCGCCCTTGTACGCGTTCCGAGAAGCGTTCGATCACCAGAAACTCGACGCGTCGAACCCCGTGTACCCCTTCGGAGTGGCGTCATTGGCCTTTTGGTCCCTCGTGATCATCATCTCCATCAAGTACCTCACCTTCGTGATGAAAGCCGACAATCGCGGCGAGGGCGGAATCCTCGCCCTCACCGCGATGGTGATGCCCAAAGGCACCCTGAAGGGCCGGGGTCGTATCGTCGTCGGCCTCGGAGTTTTCGGCACGGCACTGCTCTACGGGGACGGACTCATCACGCCGGCGATCTCGGTGCTGAGTGCCGTGGAGGGCGTCAAAGAGGCCACCTCCGCCCTCGATGACCTCATCATCCCCGCTGCAGTGGTCATCCTGGCCGTGCTGTTCCTCGTGCAGAGGCGTGGAACTGCCGGCATCGGACGCATCTTCGGTCCGGTGATGATGGTGTGGTTCACGGTCCTCGGCTTGCTCGGCCTCGCTCAACTGTTGGAGGACGCGAGCGTCCTGAAGGCCGTCAACCCGGTGTACGCGTTGGACTTTTTCGCCGAATCACCCATGAAGTCGTTCCTGACGTTGGGTTCGATCTTCCTCGTGGTGACCGGCGGTGAGGCTCTGTACGCCGACATGGGCCACTTCGGTCGTCGCCCCATCATGTGGAGTTGGTACGGAATCGTGCTTCCCGGACTGCTGCTCAACTATTTCGGACAGGCCTCTCTCATCTTGAACGATCCCGAGGCGGTCGAACGCCCCCTTTTCAAGATGGCCCCCGAATGGGGAGTGTTGCCGTTGGTCGTGTTGGCCACCTTGGCCACCGTCATCGCCTCCCAAGCCCTCATCTCCGGCGCGTTCTCGCTCACGGTGCAGGCGGTTCAGTTGGATTACCTGCCGCGCGTGAAGATCCGGCACACCTCGTCCACGCAGCGGGGTCAGGTCTATGTGCCCCTCGTGAATTGGTTGCTCATGATCGGCTGTATCGGACTCGTGGTGGTGTTCCGATCATCCAAGTCACTCGCATCGGCCTACGGAATCGCCGTCACATCCACGATGCTGGTCACCACGTTGCTGTTCTACGAGGTGTGTCGCAAGCGGTGGGGTTGGTCGAACTGGAAGGCGTTGGCGGTGTGCATTCCCCTCGCCACCGTCGACGCAGCATTCCTCGGGGCCAACATCCCCAAGATCCCGCACGGCGGTTGGTTCCCGTTGGCCGTGGCCATCGTGCTCTTGGTGCAGATGACGACTTGGCATCGTGGTCGCCAACTGGTGGCGGCCCGCATCAACCGCGGCGAGCGTCCGATCGTCGAAGTACTGGACGAGCACGTGGACGTGGCCCGCGTAGCCGGCACCGCGGTTTTCATGTTCAAGGACTTGGGAAAGGCTCCACCGGCACTGGTCAACAACCTCAAGCACAACAAGGTTCTGCACAAGTGCACGCTGATCGTCGCCGTGCAAACCGCCGAGATCCCCCGCGTGGATCCCCGCGAGCGAACCGTTGTCACCAAGGTGGAGCCCGGGGTGTTCCAGATCCTCCTGCGCTTCGGCTTCATGGAGGAACCCGACGTGATCGCCGCGCTTTCGGATATCCACGAACGCGGCTTCGACTTCGACCCCGAGCATGCCACGTTCTTCCTCGGTCACGAATCGATCGTCGCCGGCAAGGCACCGGGCATGAACCCGCTAGCCGAGCAACTGTTCGTGCTACTCAATCGCGGTGCTGACAGCGCCGGTCGCTTCTTCAACCTGCCCAGGGACCAGATCTTCGAGGTCGGTTCGCACGTCGAGATCTAGACGTCACGATTCGCTCCGGTCTCTCACCGAGCCCACCACGGTCGTAGCCTGACGTCATGGTCACGCGAACAATCGCCATCACCGGAGCCAGTGGTCTCATCGGCTCTGCTCTTGCCTCGCGCCTGACGTCCGCCGGCGATCGCGTCGTCCGATTCACCCGCACCGGGACCAGTTCGGATTCGACGATCGCCTGGGATCCGGCGGTGGGCCGCATCGATGCCGATCGTTTGAAGGGCGTCGACGCGGTGGTGCACCTGGCTGGCGCCGGCATCGGCGACAAGCGTTGGACCGACGACTACAAGCGCCAAATCCTCGACAGTCGCACCAAGAGCACCGCTCTCTTGGCATCGGCGATGGCGAGCCTCGCCGACGGCCCGCGCGTCTTGTTGTCCGGTTCGGCCATCGGTTACTACGGAGAATCTCTCGACACCGAGTTCGACGAGTCGTCGGCTGCGGGAACGGGTTTCCTCGCCGACGTGTGCGTCCGATGGGAGCAAAGCGCCGCCCCGGCCGTGGCGGCGGGAATTCGCACCGCCTACTTGCGCACCGGCATCGTGCTCAGCCCCGCGGGAGGAGCTCTCAAGAAGTTGTTGCCGTTGTTCAAGCTGGGCGCCGGAGGTCGGATGGGCTCGGGACGCCAGTGGCAGAGTTGGATCTCGATCGACGATGAAGTGTCGGCGATCGACCACCTCTTGCGTACCGACGTCAGCGGCGCCGTCAACCTGACCGCCCCCACGCCGACCACCCAGGCCGAGTTCACGCGCGTGCTCGCCAAAGTTCTCAAGCGGCCGGCGTTGTTGCCCGTTCCCTCTTTCGGACCCCGCCTGCTGCTCGGTGGCGAGTTGGCCGATGCGCTCTTGTTCACGGGGCAAAAAGTGATGCCCGGAGTTCTCGCGTCGAGCGGTTATTCGTTCATTCATGGCGATCTCGAAACCGCGCTGCGTCATCTTCTGAAGCGCTGACATGGCCGCTCCGTTACCCGAGCGTTGCGACGTGGTGGTGGTGGGAGCCGGTTTGGCCGGATTGTCAGCGGCTCGACTGCTCCACGAGCGGGGTCTCGAGGTCACGGTGCTCGAGGCCTCAGACGGAGTCGGGGGTCGCGTGCGCACCGACCGTGTCGACGGCTTCCTCCTCGATCGAGGCTTCCAAGTGCTACTCACCGCGTATCCGGAACTGAAAGTCCAATTCGACGTGGATGCGCTCGATCTTCGGGCTTTCGATCCCGGCGCGTTGGTCTGGATGGGCGGGCGTGGGTACACCGTGTCGGATCCTTTCCGCAAACCGTCGACCTTGCTCGCCACCGCCACGGCGCCCGTTGGCACGCCTCTCGACAAGGGCCGAATCGCGGTGCTGCGCTCGCGGGTTCGACGGGGAGACGGATCGCAACTGTTGCGCGGCGAGGACATGACCACCGCCGAGATGCTCCGCGGGGCCGGATTCTCCGAGCGAATGCTGCGGTGTTTCTTCACTCCCCTGGTCGGCGGCATCCAACTGGACCCGCACCTCGACGCTTCCCGACGCATGTTCGACGTGGTGTTCCGCATGCTCAGCCAGGGTGACGCGGCCGTTCCCGCGCAGGGAATGGGTGCCATCCCGGCACAACTGGCCGGCCGCATCGACGCCCGATCGATTCACCTGTCGACCCCGGTGACCGCGATTCACTCCGATGGCGTCGAGGTGGCGGGGCGACACATCGACGCGCGTGCGGTGCTGGTGGCCACCGAGGGCCCGGCCGCGGCATCGTTGCTCGGATTGCCGGCGGTCCGTTCGCGTTCGGTGTCCTGCGTCTACTTCGCCGCCGACGAGGCCCCCAGCGCTTCACGGTACATCATCCTCGATGGTTCGGCCGCTGGTCCGGCCCTGAACATCGCAGTGATGAGCAACATCAGCGGGTGTTACGCACCCGCGGGCCGTCACCTGATCGCGGCCGCTGTTCCGGGGCCTCTGCAAGACGGCCTCGAGGCCACCGTGCGCGAGCAGATGGCGCGGATGTTCGGGCCCCGGGCTCGGTCGTGGACCCATCTGCGCACGTACCGCATCGCCCATGGACAACCCGACCAAAGCCCGCCCTTCTCGCCGAAGAAACGAGTCCGTTTGCGTGACAACATCTTCGTGGCCGGAGACCACCGCGACACCGCGTCCATCCAGGGGGCGTTGTTCTCGGGTCGTCGAGCGGCCGATGCCGTGTACGCCCACCTCACCAACACTCATTGAAGGAGCAAGTCATGTCGAGTTCAGAACCCCGGAAAGCCGATGCGAACAAAATCGTCTCCGTGACCATGAAGGTGAACGCCGATGCGTCCTCCATCTTCGATCTCCTCGCCGATCCGTCCAAACACGGTGAGATCGATGGATCGGGCTCCGTTCAGAACGCCTCGTCGACGGCTCCCGAAAGACTGTCGTTGGGCGCCAAGTTCGGCATGGACATGAAAATCGGGTTGAAGTACAAGATCACCAACGAGGTCGTGGAGTTCGACGAACCACGGCGCATCGCTTGGCGCCACTTCGGTGGACACGTGTGGCGCTACATCCTCGAACCCGTCGACGGTGGCACGATGGTCACTGAGCAATTCGATTGGAACGGCTCGAGGTCCCCGTTGATGATGCGGGTCATGAACTACCCCGACAAGAACCGTGTCTCGATCGAGAAGACCTTGAAGCGGCTCGCCGATCGATTCGCGCCGTGAGTGCCGATCCTGCCGCCATCGACCACGTCATCCGGGCGCGTCGCACCAACATGTTCGTCGACCGCGAGCGACCGGTTGCCGAGCGCATCATCACCGAACTGTGTGAACTGGCCACTTGGGCCCCCAACCACAAGCGCACCTGGCCTTGGCGCTTCGCGTCGGTCGTCGGTGCCGGTCGGTCCCGACTCGGCCACGTGGTGTCGAACGCCATGGCCGCCCACGGCGACGACCCGGCCAAGGTCACCAAGGCCCTCACCAAGTACGAGCGCACCCCGAACATCTTGATCATCGGATCGATTCCCGGCGACTCCGATGAGCGCACCGCCGAGAACCGAGATGCCGCGGCGGCGGCGGCCCAGAATCTGATGCTGGCCGCCACCGCGCGCGGAATAGCCACGTATTGGGGCTCGTGTCCCAAAGGCTCGCACGAGGCGGTGGCCGAGTTCGCCGGTTTCGAGCGCGGTACTCACATCGCGGGAATCTTCTATGTCGGGTACGAAGCCACGTCGATGGAGACGCCGACTCGACCGGCACCACTCATCACGCGGATCTCGGATTGATCAGGGCTGGTAGATCCCGAACACCTCGCGCAGAGCATTGCTGATCTCGCCCAGGGTGGCACCGGCTCGCAACGCCTCCTTCATCGGGTACAAGAGGTTGTCACTGGTTTTGGCCGCATCGACCACCGCGTCGAGGGTCGCTTTCACCTTGGCTTGGTCGCGCGCGGCCTTGTAGTCACCAAGACGATTCTTTTGTCCCCGCTCGAGGGCGGGATCGATCGGGAACACCTCGGGCTCGGGGTCGTCGTCGACGCCGAACTTGTTGACACCGACGATGACACGCTGGTCGTCGTCGATCGATTTGGCGTACTCGTAGGCGGCCTGCTCGATCTCGTCCATCTGATAGCCGGCCTCGATGGCCGCGACCGCACCACCCATCTCATCGATGCGCGTGATGTACTCCAGGGCCAAACGCTCGATCTCATCGGTGAGGCTCTCGACCAGGTAGCTGCCAGCCATCGGATCGGGGGTGTCGGCGATGCCACTCTCGTAACCGATGATCTGCTGGGTGCGCAGCGCGATGCGCGCGGCGCGTTCCGTCGGAAGGCTGAGCGCCTCGTCGAAACCGTTCGTGTGGAGGCTCTGGGTTCCACCCATCACCGCGGCCATGCTCTGCAGAGCCACACGAACGATGTTGTTCTCGGGTTGCTGGGCCGTGAGTGTGCTGCCACCGGTCTGGGTGTGGAACCGGAGCAACTTGCTGGACTCTTTCTTGGCCCCGAAACGATCGTTCATGAGGCGGTACCAGATGCGACGGGCGGCTCGGAACTTGGCCACCTCCTCGAAGAAATTGTTGTGCGCGTTCCAGAAGAAGGACAAGCGCGGGGCAAAGTCGTCCACGTCGAGTCCGGCGTCGATGGCGGCTTCGACGTAGGCGATGCCGTTGGCGATGGTGAAAGCGATCTCCTGCACCGCCGTCGATCCGGCCTCACGAATGTGGTATCCGGAGATGGAGATGGTGTTCCACTTCGGGACGTGCTTGGCGCAGTACTCGAAGATGTCGGTGATGATGCGCATGCTCGGCCGTGGCGGGTACACGTACGTACCGCGGGCGATGTATTCCTTCAACAAGTCGTTCTGAATGGTCCCGCTGATGGACGTGGAGGGCACGCCCTGCTCCTCGGCCACCAGTTCGTACATGAGCAGCAGAATCGCGCCGGTGGAGTTGATGGTCATCGACGTGGTGACTTTGTCGAGGGGCAGGTCCTTCAGCAACAGACGCATGTCGGCCATCGAGTCGATGGCCACGCCCACCTTGCCCACCTCGCCCTCAGCGCGAGGATGATCCGAGTCGTACCCCATCTGGGTCGGAAGGTCGAAGGCGCACGACAAGCCGGTCTGTCCGGCGCCGAGGAGGAACTTGAATCGCTCGTTGGTGGATTCCGCCGTACCGAAGCCGGCGTATTGGCGCATCGTCCACAACTTGCCGCGGTACATGGTGGGGTACACGCCCCGCGTGTACGGGGGTTTGCCCGGCTCACCCAGTTGTGCGGCGGCATCGAAGCCGGCCAAGTCGGCCGCGGTGTACAAGGCCTTGATTTCGATACCGGAGTCGGTGCGGATGTCGTCACTCATGAACTCGACTGTACGGGGCGAACCCGTCCGTCATCTATCTCGGCGCCACGCGACCCGATACCGAGCCGAACCGCGGCCTCAGCCCGCCGCGACCAGGGCGATCTCCATTCGCCATTCCGCGCGCGCCAACGCGGGAACGGTGATCAACGTGCTGGCGGCGCGATGTGCGCCGAGCGCGGAATCCCGAGCCGCCATCACCGGGGCCAGTGGTTCGCCGACCACGACATAGGTGGTCACCGAGACGATATCGGTCACCTTCATCTCGGCCTGTTCGAGAATGGCCCGAACGTTGAGCCACACCGTGGCCGCCTGCTCGGCCAGATCGGAGGGCACCGTTCCATCGACGGCTATCGGCACGATCCCCGACGTGTGCAGAAGTCGTGAAGGTCCGACGCTCAGGATCGCGTGCGCGTAGTTGGCAGCGGTCGGGGCGATGCCGGCGGGGGCGATCTCCAGGTTCATGGGACGATTGTGCCACCACCGGGCCCACCGTCCCGCTCGTCACGGACCCTGGTGGGTGACGCGCCGTATCGGGTCTAGTCTTTGGCCCGTGACCACCAACGCCGAATCACCTCTCGTCGCCGCCCAAGGCGGCAACACCAACTTGCTGACGATGCCCTCGTTCAACACCGTCGAGGAGGAGCGCGCCTATCGCAAATCGCGTCTGGCCGGGGCCTTGCGCATCTTCGGTCGCCTGGGCTTCGGCGAGGGCGTGGCCGGACACATCACCGTGCGCGACCCTGAGAAGCCCGACCACTTCTGGGTCAACCCCTTCGGTCTCAGTTTCCGTCACATGCGCGTGAGCGATCTACTGCTGGTGAATCATCACGGCGAGGTCGTGGTGGGTGAACTTCCCGTCAATCGGGCGGCCTTCGTGATTCACTCGGCCATTCACGCAGCTCGACCCGACGTCGTCTCGGCCGCCCACGCGCATTCGGTGCACGGCAAGGCCTTCAGTTCGTTGGGTATTCCCCTCGACCCCATCACCCAGGATGCCTGCATCTTCTACGAGGATCACGTGGTGATCTCCGAGCAGGGTGGCGCCGTGGTGTTCGACGTCGACGCCGGTAAGGAGTTGGCGTCGATGTTCCCGACAGGCAAGGCGGCCATCCATCAGAACCACGGCTTGTTCACCGTGGGCAGCACCGTCGAGGAAGCCGCGTTCTGGTTCTTGTCGATGGATCGCTCGTGTCAGGCTCAGTTGCTCGCCATGGCCGCCGGCACGCCCAAGAAAATCAAACCCGAGTACGCCTCGTACACGCGTGACCAGACCGGGCATTCACTGGCCGGCTGGTTCCAGTTCCAACCGCTGTGGCAGGAGATCTGCCGCACCGATCCCGAACTGTTCGACTGACCTCCGTCGACCCCTCCCCCGTACCCGACTCCCCCGTCGGGCACTTCATGGCCACGGCCTCGCCGGAGGCTCTCTTCGTCTTGAGCGCAATCGCGCAATACGTCGGTGCCGTCATCGCCATCGATCTGTTCGATCGGGTCGACCCCGCCACCGTGGCCTGGTTGCGGGTGTTCGGTGCCGCCATCGCGGTGCTGTTGGTGTCGGGGCGTCATCTGCGGCGACCGTGGAGCCGCGCTGATTTCGTGGCCATGACCGTTTTCGGTGTGGCGACCGCGTCGATGAACACGTTCTTTTATTTGGCCATCGATCGCCTGCCCTTGGGCAAGGGGGTGGCCATCGAGTTCATCGGCCCCATCTCGGTGGCCGCAGTGCGAACACGTTCGCGACGCAACGCGCTGGCATTGGTGCTGGCCGCCGCGGGCGTAGCCGTCCTGTCGGGCGTGGAACTCGACGGCGAACCTTTGGGATTGCTGTTCATCTTCCTGGCCTCGGCCATGTGGGCCACCTACATCGTGATCGGGTCCAAGGTGGCCCAACAGAATCGCGGTGTGTCCGGACTCGGATTCGGCTTGTTGATCGGCGCCGTGGTCGTCACCCCCGTCGGTGCGCCGTCGAGTGGTCCCGTGTGGTCGTCTCCCCACCTGATCCTGCTGTGCATGCTCGTCGGCGTGATGTCGAACGCCATCGGGTACGGCATCGACCAGTCGGTGTTGCGACGTATCCCGGTCCGTCGGTTCAGCGTGTTGTTGGCGCTGTTGCCCGTGACCGCCACCTTGGTGGCCTTCATCGCCCTCGATCAGCGCCCGACGACGATCGACCTCGTGGGCATGGCGTTGGTGCTGACCGGCGTCGTCGTGCAGGAACGCGAGAGACTCGACGCCTGACTGACCGTCAGTGATTCATCCACGGTGCGCACGAACCGTCGAGGTCGCGCACCTGGATCTTGTCGCGGTTGGCCCACGTCACCAGGTTGGTCGGATCGGCCCGCAACTTGAAGGTGCGGAAACTCATCTCGGTCGTGTCCACCGCCAGAATCCGCCCGATCAAGCCCTCACCCAGTTCGAGCAGGATCTTGATGGTCTCGAGCGCCTGAATCGAGCCGATGATGCCCGGTAGCACGCCGAGCACGCCGGCTTCGGCACACGACGGTGCCAGTTCGGCCGGCGGCGGCTCGGGAACCATGTCGCGATAGGTCGGACCCTGCTGGGGGTGAAACACCGACACCATTCCCTCGAAACGGAAAATCGAGCCGTGCACGACGGGAATGCCCAACTTCACGCTGGCGTCATTCAGCAAATACCGCGAGGGGAAGTTGTCGGCGCCGTCGACGATCACGTCGTAGCCCGAGATGATGCTCATGATGTTCTCGGCCGACAAACGAGTGTCGTAGGTGACCACGTCGACGTCGGGGTTCAACGAAGTGAGCGTCTTTTTGGCCGAATCCACTTTGCGGTCTCCGACGCGATCGATGTTGTGAAGGATCTGACGCTGCAGATTGCTGGCGTCGACCTCGTCCATGTCGACGATGCCCAACGTGCCCACGCCCGCGGCAGCCAGATACAACGCCGCTGGCGAACCGAGCCCACCGGCACCGAGCAACAACACCTTGCTGCTGAGCAACTTGGCTTGGCCCTCGACACCCACCTCGGGTAGCAACACATGGCGCTTGTAACGATTGGTCTGCTCGGCGGTGAGTGACGCCGGCGCTTTCCACGCGCGCCCCTCGTCTTTCCACTTGCCGTAGCCACCGGCCATCGACAGCACGTTGCTGTACCCCAGTTCCCCCAAGGTTTTGGCGGCGAACGCGCTGCGCACCCCACCGGCGCAATAGACCACCACGGTGGAGTCCTTGTCGAGGATGCGCCCCTCGATCTGGGCTTCGAGGTGACCGCGCGGAATGTGCAGCGCGCCGACCAAGGCACCCTCGGCGTGCTCGTCGGGCTCGCGCACGTCGAGCACCGTCACGCCACCCGAGTCGATCAGGGCCTGCGCCGCCCCGGTGTCGATCTCGGTGATCTCGGACTTGGCTGCGGCCAGGAGGTCTCGAAACGTCGCCATGTCTAAAGCCTACCGATTTGGTCGGGAATTCAACCGATCGGGATGAAGGGGTCAGGTGGCGCGAAACACCAGCGCGGGGAGGAATTCGCTGATCTCCCCGCGCAGGCTGGCCGAGGCGAAATGGTCACGATCGGTGGGCTGTCCGTTGATGATCACGGTGCGCGCTCCCGCAGCCCGAGCGCGCGAGATGGTGTTGGCCGCCGGGGTGACGCCGAGCGAAGTGCCGATGGCCAAGAACAGGTCGCAGGCCTCCGCGGCGATCATGGCAGCCCCGATGACGTCCTCGTCGAGTGCTTCGCCGAACAGGACCACGTCACGTTTCATCACTCCCCCGCACAACAGGCAGCGCGGATCTTGGTCGCCCGCGGCCACGCGCTCGATGGTCTCTTCGACCGGCCGTCGATCGCCGCAACCGAAACAACGCGAGAAACGCCACGTTCCGTGTAGTTCGTGAACGATCTCGGGCGAATTACCGGCTGCGATGTGCAGTCCGTCGACGTTCTGCGTCGCCAACCCGAGCAACTTGCCGCAACGCTCGAGGTCCACCAAGGCCAGATGACCCACGTTGGGTGTGATCTTGCCCATGCGACGGTCGAGGGCGGCGCGCCACCCGGCGCGCCGGGCCTCTTCGTCCTCGAGGTAGTACCGGACCTGGGCCGCCCGCTCGGCGCCGGGGTTGAGCGTCCACAGTCCATTGGGCCCGCGAAAGTCCGGTACACCCGAGCCGGTCGAGATACCCGCTCCGGTGAGCACGGTGATTCGCTCGGCCGCGGCGACCCAACCAACGATTTCGTCGAACAACGGGTCGAGGACGGACGTGGCGATGGGGTGATCGGACACGCTCCCACTCTTCCACCGATCACCAGCGTCACGCCACCCGCGCTCACCCCCGAGGTCACCACCACGGAGGCATCATGTCCGAACGTTCGATCAATCCGTCATCTGACCATCTCGTCGTTCGACCCTGGCGCGATCCGCTGATCGAGCGCCTCGGTCACGACACCTTGGGTGACTACGTCGAACTGTTCTGGCTCGGCATCCTCGGACCAACCGCCACGTGGTTGCTCCGGCGTTTGGCGGTGGTGGCAGTGGCGCACCCCGAGGGCCACCGCGTGGATCTTGCCACTACCGCGGCAGCTCTCGGACTCGGCTGGGACTCGAGCCGGACCAACGCCCTCACCCGCGCCCTGCAACGGCTGGTGATGTTCGGCCTGGCTCGCCACGTCGATGTCGCGGTGGCCGTGCGGACGGTGGTGCCACCGTTGAGCGTGCGACACTTGTCCCGCTTACCCGAGCGCCTGCAACGAGCGCACGCGCTCTGGAGCGACGTCGACAATTCGACGGCGCTGGCCATCGCCCTCGACCTCGAACCTCACGAGGGGTCGGCGTCGATCAGCGCTTCGGCTTGGTGAAGTTCAGTGCCAACTCGATGAGCAAACGCGTTCCGAAACCCGTGGCACCGCGACTCAGCCAACCGTCGTCACCGTCCACGCTCATGGGCCCGGCAATGTCGAGATGTGCCCAGGGAACGTTCCCGGTGAACTCGGACAGGAACAACGCCGCCGTGATGGCTCCGGCGTAGGGACCACCGATGTTGCGCATGTCGGCCACGTTGGAGTCCAATGAACGGCGGTAATCGCGCTCCAGCGGCAACTGCCACACCGGCTCGTCGGCGCGACCGGCGGCCTCTTTCACTTGCTCGATGAACGCCTCGTTGGTACCGAGCACACCGGCGATCTTGGTGCCCAGAGCCGCCATGCAGGCACCCGTGAGCGTCGCGATGTCGACCATGGCGTCGGGCTTGGACTCGGTGCCGAGCGACAGTCCGTCGGCCAGCACCAAACGACCCTCGGCGTCGGTGTTGTGGATCTCGGAGGTCTTACCGTTGCGGAACGTGAGCACGTCCCCCATGGCCATGGCGCTTCCCGAGGGGCGGTTGTCGGTGCACATCAGATAACCGGTGACCTTCGTGCGACACCGCAATGCTTTCAACGCACTCATCGCCGACAACACCGCGGCCGCACCCGACATGTCCATCTTCATGTTGGCGTGGCTGGCGTCGCTCGGCTTCAAGCTGATGCCACCGGAGTCGTACGTGATTCCCTTGCCCACCATGACGAGATGCCTCGGTGAGCCGGACGGCTTGCCGGAGGGGTTGTACGTCAACTTGACCATGCGCGCCGGTTCGATGGACCCACGATTGACTCCCAGCAGTCCGCCGCATCCCATGACGGCCAACTTGTCATTGTCGAACACCTCGACGTCGAGGCCGGACTCCTTGGCCATGGCCACCGCGCGATCGGCCATCATCCTCGCCGTCAGGTACGCCGGCGGAGTGTTGGCCAAATCACGGGCAGTCCATGCGGCGGCCGCTGTCGTACGACCACGCTCGACTCCGGAATCACAACCCTTGGCCCTTGATCCGGTGGCCACCAGCGCGACGGAGACGGCCGGGTTCTCGACGCCGGACTTGAGGTCGGTGTACCGGTACGACGCCAACACGAAACCCTCTACCGCGGCCTGGGCCGCCGCACGGGCGTCGAGCGACACGGCATCGACGAGCGAAGTGGCCACCGAGGCGCGACCCGACGCCGCGCGAGCGAGCGCCGCGGCCGAGCGACGAACCGTGGCGACGGTCGCCTTTCGAGAGTCACCGATGCCCAACGCGATGATGGTCGGACCCGACGAGGACGGCACGGTCAGCGTTTGGCCCACCCGGCCGTGGAAACCGTGCGTGTTCAACGTCGCCCGCGACAGACCCACTTGACGCGGAATGGCACCGGTGGTGCCCACCGGAACGCCGATCACCTCCACCTTCCTCGGAAAGGATCGGACGGAATCGACGGTGACGTTGTTGGCCATGCGCCGAGTTTAGTGATGGAGAGGCAGTCCCGACTCAGGTGACCTGGCGAACCGGGAGGGGTTCGCCCTCCTGCCACCGGGCCATGGTCCACAGCAAGTCGGACAGTCGATTCAGATACGGCACCACCTGCGACGGCGGTGGTGCGGCCATCAGCGCGTGTCGTTCGGCGCGACGCACGACGGTTCGTGCGACGTCGAGCCACCCCGACGTCTTGTTGCCTCCGGGCACCACGAATTCGCTGGGGCGATCGAATCGAGTGTCGAGCTCGTCGATCATCTTCTCCAGACGATCGATCATCCCGGGTTCCACGCTGGTCACACCGGGGTCGAGCTTCGAGCGATTTTCCGGCAACGTGGCTAACTCGGCCATCAGCACCCACAGGTCGCGCATGATCGGGATGAGCATCGACTCCAGTTCCGAGCCGGCTCCCGACTCGGCGCGGACCATACCAATGACGGCCTGCGCCTCGTCGACGCTTCCGTACGCCCGTGGAAGTTGGCTGTCCTTGGGAACTCGTCCACCGTATAGAAGGCCGGTGGTCCCGTCATCCCCCTCACGGGTGTACACGCGCGCTTTGACCACGATCGAGACGCTACAACGATGTGACCGATGACGAGAGGTCAGAACCGGCCAAACACCCGCAAAAACTCGGTGAGTCTTCGATCCCGCACCGCTCACGGGTAGCGTTTGAGAGGTGGCCCGACAGCCTTATCTCGAAGCGATCAAAGAACGCATCATCGTGTTCGACGGCGCCTTCGGGACGTTCCTACAAGGGCTCGATCTCGGACCCGACGACTTCGGCGGTGATTCTCTCGAGGGCTGCAACGAGATGCTCTGTCTGTCTCGCCCCGAAATCATCCGACAAATGCACGCGGACTTCCTCGACGTCGGGGTCGATGCACTGGAGACCGCCAGTTTCGGAAGTTTCGCCACCGTTCTCTCCGAGTACAACATCGCCGAGCGGGCCTACGAACTGAACGTGGCCGCCGCGCGTCTGGCTCGTCAGACAGCGAACGACTACGAGTCCGACGGCCGGTCGCGGTATGTCGCCGGATCCATCGGGCCGGGCACCAAGTTGCCGAGCCTGGGCCAGATTCGCTTCGCCGAACTTCGCGACGCATACGTGGAACAGGCTCGCGGCTTGTTGGTCGGCGGCGCGGATTTGTTCATGATCGAGACCTGCATGGATCTTCTGCAAATCAAGGCCGCGATGATCGCTTGTCGACGCGCCATGGCCGCCGAGGGTCGTGAGGTACCCATTCAGGTCCAAGTGACCATGGAAACCACCGGTCGAATGTTGGTCGGATCCGAGATCGGAGCCGCGCTCACCGCGATCGGTGCCATGCGACCCGACGTGTTCGGGATCAATTGCGCCACCGGTCCCGCCGAAATGCAGGAGCACCTGCGCTACTTGAGTCAATGCTCTTCCATCCCCATCAGCGTGTTGCCGAACGCCGGACTTCCGAGCGTCATCGACGGCCGCACGCACTACGACCTCTCCCCCGAGGAACTGGCCGAGTTCCATCACCATCACGTCACGGATCTCGGCATCAGTGTGGTGGGCGGATGCTGTGGGACCACTCCGGCCCACATGAAGGCCGTCGTCGATGCGGTGAGCGGGCTCGACGTGCCCCGTCGCTCGGGCATGTTCGAACCGAGCGTGTCGTCCATCTACTCGTCGGTGCCCGTGAAGCAGGACAACTCGTTCCTCATCATCGGTGAGCGCACGAACACCAACGGCTCGAAGGCCTTCCGAGACGCCATGATCGCCGGCGATTGGGACAGCTGCACCAAGATGGCCACCGAGCAGATCCGCGAGGGTGCTCACGTCCTCGACGTCTGCGTCGACTACGTGGGTCGCGACGGTGTGATCGACATGGACGAGATCGCCGCACGTTTCGGCACCCAAGCCAGTGTCCCTCTCGTGCTGGACTCCACCGAGCCCCAGGTGATGGAGGCCGGCCTGATGCACATCGGCGGGCGGACCATCTTGAACTCGGCCAATCTCGAGGATGGTGAGCAAGACGGCAGTCGCCTCGATCGCGTGTTCTCCCTCGCTCGCGAGTACGGCTGCGCCGTGGTGTGCCTGTTGATCGACGAGAAGGGTCAAGCACGCGATGTCGAGTGGAAGATGGAGATCGCTCATCGTCTGCACCGCATCGCGGTCGATCGGTACGGGCTGTCGGCCAGCGATCTCATCTTCGACGCGCTCACCTTCCCGTTGTCCACGGGAGATGATGATCTGCGTCTCGACGCCAAACACACTCTCGATGCGATTCGGCGCATCAAGGTCGAGATACCAGGTTGCTTCACCACGCTGGGGGTCTCCAACGTCAGTTTCGGGCTCAAGCCCGCCGCCCGCCAGGCTCTGAACAGCGTGTTTCTGCACGAGTGCGTGTCGGCCGGACTCGATTCCGCCATCGTGCACGCCGGCAAGATCGTGCCCCTGGTTCGTATGCCGCAAGAGCACCAACAGATTTGTCTCGATCTCATCTACGACCGGCGCACGGGCGATTACGACCCGCTGAAGAAGCTGCTGGAGGTCTTCGCCGACGTCGACAGCGTGGCAACGTTGCGCGAGGACCGCTCGGACTGGACCATCGAGCAACTCCTGAAGCAGCGAATCATCGACGGCGATCGCGAGGGTTTGACCGACGAGTTGGAAATGGCGATGGCCGGTGGGCTCGCTCCTCTGTCGATCGTCAACGACATTCTTCTCGACGGCATGAAGGTGGTCGGTGAACTCTTCGGCTCCGGTCAGATGCAGTTGCCCTTCGTCCTGCAGAGTGCCGAGACCATGAAAGCTGCTGTGACCCACCTGGAACCGTTGATGGACAAGGTTTCCGGCTCGTCGTCCAAGGGCAAACTGGTGTTGGCCACGGTGAAAGGCGATGTGCACGACATCGGCAAGAACCTGGTCGACATCATCTGCACCAACAACGGCTACGAGGTACACAACCTCGGCATCAAGATCCCCATCTCCGAGATGGTGCAGAAGGTGAAAGAGGTTCGCGCCGACGCGCTGGGTATGAGCGGACTGCTGGTCAAGAGCACCCTCATCATGCGCGAGAACCTGTTGGAGATGAACAACCTCGGAGTTTGCGATGTACCGGTGTTGCTCGGTGGTGCCGCTCTCACGCGCACCTACGTCGAGAAGGATCTGCGCGAGGTCTACCAGGGGCGCGTCTTCTACGGTCGCGACGCCTTCGAGGGCCTCGGCATCCTCGACAAGTTGATGGAGATGAAACGCTCCGGCTCCGACGAGCCCGAGTTCGGCCGGTTGCCCTCAGGGCGCGTGTTGCCTGCGCGCTCCGGTGCCACGAAGGGTTCGGTGAACAACCCGGCACGTTCACCCGAGGTGGCCGCCGACAACGAGGTGTTCGAGCCTCCCTTCCTCGGCACTCGTATCGTCAAGGGCATCCCCCTCGATGACATCGTGCACTACGTGAACGAAACCGCACTGTTCCGAAACCAGTGGCAGTTCCGCCCGGAGGGCGACGAGACCGACGAGGACTTCAAGACCCGACTTCGCTCGCGGCTGCGCCTGGAACTGGCCGAGGCCAAAGCCAATGGCTTCCTCGTGCCGCAGGTCGTCTACGGCTACTTCTGTGTGAACGCCGACGGTGACGACCTGGTGGTGTGGAGTGACGCCACGCGCTCCACCGAGTTGGAGCGCTTTCACTACCCGCGTCAGAGCGAGTCGCCGTTCATGTGCATCGCCGATTTTTTCCGCCCCGTCGACCGGGGTCCGGACTACGCCGCCTTCCACATCGTCACCATGGGTAGCGCGGTCAGCGAGGAAGCGGCCCGCCTGTTCGCGGCGAACGAGTACCAGAAGTACATGACCGTGCATGGTCTCGGCGTCGAAATGGCCGAGGCCCTCGCCGAGTTGTGGCACAAGCGCATTCGCGAGGAATGGGGCTTCGTCGCCGAGGACGGCCCGTCGATCGGTGGCTTGTTCCGCCAGCAGTACCGCGGCGGTCGCTACTCGTGGGGCTACCCCGCCTGCCCCGACCTCGAAGACAATGCCACGGTGGCGCGCTTACTGCAGGCCGGACGCCTGGGCATCGAGGTCAGCGAAGAAACAGGTTGGCAGTACCAGCCCGAGCAGACCACCTCGGCGATCATCTGCCACCACCCGCAGGCGAAATACTTCGTCGCCCGCTGATCATGACCCGGCTCGACAGGGTTGAATGACGTCCATGAACAAGTGGCTGATTCGTGGTGTCGTTCTCGCTCTGGTCGGTGTCGGCCTCGTGTACGGGGGAATCCTGTTGTGGACCAAGGTGATCAACAAACCCGAGGATCGTTTCGACTCCGATGACCTGGCCGCCGTCGTGGACGTCACCACGACCGTTGCGGGCGACTCACCGGACACGACCATCGTCGACGCGACTCCGGCTCCCACCGACGACGACCCGACAGGTTCGTGGACGGCGACCAGCGGCTCCGAAGTCGGATACCGCGTGAAGGAGGTTCTTGGTGGGGTCGACACCGAGGGCGTGGGACGCACCACCGACGTCACCGGTACCTTGACCATCGAAGGAACCGCCATCACCGAGACCACTTTCTCGGTCGAGGTCGCCACCATCACGAGCGACAGCACCCGTCGAGACTCGCAATTCGCCGGACCGATCATGGAAACCGCGATTCATCCGACGGCATCTTTCCGATTGACACAGCCGATCGAACTCGGCTCCTTTCCCGCGCCGGGCGCGACCATCACCGCGATCGCCGTGGGCGAACTCACCATGCACGGTGTCACTCGCGACGTCTCGTTCGAGGTGAGCGCACGCATCGAGAACGGTGTCATCGGAGTGCTGGGTGGCATCGGGATTCTCTTCGCCGATTACGACATCGACAACCCGTCCAACCCCTTCGTCACCACCGGTGATGACGGTCTCATCGAGTTCGTGCTGGCCTTCCGACGCGCCTGATCACCCCCACGTCAATGGGGCTGGCTGGCCTCCCACGCCGAAGCCAGCGCCGAGTATCGACCCCCGCGGGCCACCAACTGGTCGTGCGAGCCCAGTTCGGCCAACTCGCCGTGAACCACCACCGCGATGCGATCGGCCCGTCGCACGGTCGACAGTCGATGCGCCACCACGATGACGGTGCGACCGCGCATCAACTGCTCGAGAGCGTGCTCGACGACGGCCTCGGTGCCGGGATCGAGATTCGATGTCGCCTCGTCGAGTACCAACACCGCGGGGTCGACCAACGCGGCGCGAGCCAACGCGACCAACTGTCGCTCGCCCGCCGACAATCTCGATCCCCGCTCGCGGACCTCGGTGTCGAGGCCCTCGGGGAAGTCGAGGAAGCGACCGAGGGCCCCGATGGAGTTCAGGGCCTGCTCGACCTCGGCATCGGTGGCGGTCGGGCGCGCGATACGAATGTTCTCGCGAATGGTGCCACCGAAACAGAAGCCCTCTTGGGGAACCACCACGATGCGGCGCCGCAGATCGCTCATCGACGACTGCCGTAGATCGACACCACCGAAGCTCACCGAGCCGCTCGAACCGTTCACCGTGCTCGGGTCGTAGAGACGAGCCATCAACTTGGCCAAGGTGGACTTGCCGGCGCCCGTCGGGCCCACCAGGGCCAGTCGCTCCCCGTCGGCCACCGTGATGGAGACACCACGCAACGCCGCTCGATCGGCGGTCTCGTAGGAGAACGTCACATCGACGACGTCGATGGCGCCTCGCGCGGGCAACGGTACGGGGTGCTCCACCTCGCCGACATCGGGTTTGGCATCGATGATGATGAACAACTTGTGTAGCGCCGCCGTGGACGACTGCACGGTGTTGTACAGCTGGCTCAACTGCTGGACCGGGTCGAACAGGTTGGCGAGCAACAAGATGAAGGCTGTCACCGTTCCGATACTGACGTCGTCACGGTGCACCAGCCAACCGCCGACACCGATGATCGCCCCGGTGGCGGCGATACCGGCGAACTCGACGAGACCGAAGTACCAAGTGCTCACTTTCACGCTGTGCATGTGCGAGTCGAACAGGGAACGATTCGTGGAGAGGAATCGACGCGATCGCGCGTTCTGCTGCCCGTACGCCTGGATCACTCGGACCCCCGTGATGCCCTCCTGGAGGACGGACAGGTTTTCGCCCACCTTTTCCCGCACGTCCAGGTAGGCGCGATTCGACTGCTTCTGGAATCGCACCGACGCCACCACCAACAGGGGCAACACCACCAGTGCCACCAAAGCCAACTGCCACGACATCACGAGCAGCACGATGACGGCCAGGACCAACAACAAGGAGGCCGATACGAACTGCAACAACCCGAATTGGATGAGCTCACCCATGGATTCGATGTCGTTGGTCATTCTGGAGACCAACACGCCGGCCTTCTCGCGATCGAAAAATGCCATCGACTGTTTTTGCAGTCGCTCGAACACGGTGAGTCGTAGGGTTCGCAGGAAGCCCTCACCCGCGCGGTTGACGGCGAGATACTGCACGCGGCCCACGATGTAACCGAACGCCGTGATGCCGAGGTACACGACGATCAACCAGTTCAACACCCGTCCATCGCCGTCTTTGATGCCGTGATCGATGGCGGATCGCAACAGCAAGGGTCCGGCCAGGGTGATCAGCGTGCTCATGAGAATCAAGGTCAACGCGGCGTGCAGGATCCGACGTTGTGGCCGAGCCAGGTCGTAGGAACGGCGTAACGCCCGCCACGTCTGCACGCGATCGAGCCGATCCTGCTCGCTGATGGCGGCCATGCCCCACACTCAGACCACGCCCCCATCGACCGCACGACTGAACGCCACCGGACTCCCGACGACCGCGGTCGTCGCCTCGGGGTTCGGTGTCGGTGCGTCATCGTCGCCGTCCTCGTCGCGTACCGCCCACGCCGCCAACACCTGTCGATAGCGGTCATTCGTGGCGAGCAGTTCCTCGTGGGACCCGACGGCGACCGCGCGTCCGTCGTCGAGCAACACCACGGTGTCGGCCAGAGCGATGGTTCCGGAACGGTGAGCGATGACGATGGTGGTGCGGTCCCGCATGACCGTGCTCATCGCCTCGCGAATCTCGTGTTCTTTGCTCGGATCCACCGCCGAGGTCGCATCGTCGAGCACCAGCACACGAGGTTCGGCCACGATCGCTCGCGCGATGGCGATGCGTTGACGCTGTCCCCCCGACAACGAATAACCGCGCTCCCCCAAAATCGTGTCGTAACCCTCGGGCAAGTGGGTGATGAACTCGTGCGCCCCCGCCAGTCGCGCGGCCCCCTGCACGACGTCCTCGGACACCCCCGGACGGGCGAAGGCGATGTTCACACGCACGGGATCGTGAAAGAGGAACGTGTCCTCGAAGACGATTCCCACCGCCGATCGCAGATCGGCGAGCGACATCGAGCGCACGTCGACCCCATCGATCTCGATGGCACCGGACCTCACGTCGTGGAATCGCGTGAGCAGGCGCACGAGGGTCGACTTGCCCGAACCGGTGGCGCCCACCAAGGCGACCGCCCGTCCGGCGGGAATCGTCAGATCGAATCCGTCGATCACGGGGTCGGATCCCTCGTAGGCGAAAACCACGTTGCGGAAGCGGACCTCACCGACGGGCCTCTCGATCGTGGCGGCTGGCAGGGGCACTGGTACGAGCGGGTCCACGATCGCCGAAGGCGTGCTCAACACCTCGTTCACTCGCGTGAGTGCGACCGATGCTCGTTGACCCAAGGCCACTGTCATCGCCAGATTTCGTAGCGGCCAGATGAGCATCGTGATGTAGGCGTTGAATTTCACCAGATCACCGACGGTCATCGCACCGTCGATCACCCGATGGCCACCGATTCCGAGCACGGCCACCAAACCAAGGGCGGGAAGCACATCGAGAGCCGGCAAGAACCGACTTCGAATCCGCGCGGCCTCCATCGACACCCGCTGGATGTCGTCGGCCTCGATGTTCACCTTGGCGAACTGCACACCCTCGGCGCCGAAGCCCTTGATCACCCGAACACCGGACACGCTCTCCTCGACCACCGTGGCCAATTGAGCCTGCTCCTGTTGGACCGCCATCACCACCGGTTGGATCCGACGCGAGAAGCGACTGGCCAACACGTTGACGAGCGGCAACGGCGCCAGGGCGAACATGGCGAGATAGGGGTGCGACGCCAACAGCAGCACGACGACGGCGATGATCATGGCCAGGTTGGACAAAGTGATGGGGATCATCACCACGAAGGCCTGAAGTTGTTGCAGATCCGACGAGGCGCGACTCATCAACTGACCGGTTTGAGTGCGATCGTGATATCCCACGTGCAGGCGCAGCAGATGATCGAAAATCTGCTCGCGCAAACGGGTTTCGATCCAGCGACTTTCCCGGAAAGCCACCCAACGGCGAAAAGCCGTGAAGATGCCAGCGATCACGGCCGCGGCCACCACCAACCCGGTCCAGAACGGCAGGCTGCCGTCGCCATTGATGCCACGGTCGATGCCGAGTTTGGTGATCTGGGGCACCGACACCTTGCCCACGGCCCACAGCAGGCCCACCACCACCCCGACGATCAGACCTCGCCGTTGCTCCATGAGGACCCGCCACAAGAGCCTCCACCCTTGTCGGGTCGCCTGCGTCTCGAGGGAGTCCACCGTTCCGAAACTACTCAACCGCCCCGGGAGGAGACCGACTCATCGCGGGGCGTGCCACACCCCGTGGGCAGGCTGAGGTCATGATCACGAACCTGCCGCCCACCCCCGTCACGAACATGAGCGACCACATCGACACACCCGCGAATCAGCCCGCAAAACAATTGACTCTCGAGGGCTTCGCCGACCCCTTGGCAGACATCGACCCCCGGTTCATCCTCTCCGACGAGACCTGCCGAATCGGACGCAAGCACCTCGCCGAGATGCGACGCATTCTGGCGAACGGCCGCGCTATCGACGCGCGAAACAACAACTGCGAGCGGGCCGCCTGACGAACCCTGTCGAACCGGAATCACCCGGCCGATGGCGACAGTGCCCTCACCGACTCCCAGAAATTCACTTCGGGATCCAGACCCAAAATGGCCAACGAACTGGTGGTGACACCGTGGGCGAAATACTCGTCGATCTTGGCCCGACAGTGGGCGGGCGAACCATGAATCAAGATGTCGTCCACCACCTCGTCGGGAATGGCCGCCAGGGCGCCCTTGCGATCGCCGGCCGACCACAGATCCCACATCTCCTGCAATAGTTCCCCACGTCCGAGCCATCGATGAAAGTCGGCGTACACCGGTACGTTCAGGTAGGCGGCAATGGCGAAACGACCGGCCGCCCGCACCACCTCGGTGTTCTCCGACGGACACACGAAGATGCGCGCCACGATCTCGCGTTGCTCCCCTCCAGCGGCACCGTGAACCACGGCAGCAACCTTGGACACGTCGGAGGGTGACAGCCAATTGATGATGGCACCATCGCTCTCGCGACCGGCCAGTCGGAGCATGCCCTCGCGCAACGCCGCCACCAGGATCTTGGGCTTTTGCTCGGGACGCACACCCAACTTGAACCCGTTCACCTCGAAGGTGTCGTACTTCTTGGCCACCTTCTCCCCGGACAGGGCGTCGTTCAAGAAGCGCACCACGTCGCGCACCTTCTTGTACGGCTCGACGAAGGGTATTCCGTTCCATCGCTCGACGATGACGTTGCTGCTGGATCCGATGCCGATGGCGAAGCGACCCGGGGCCGCATCGGCGAGGCTCGCCACACTCTGGGCGAAGCATGCGGGAGACCGAGTGTAGGCCGGGATGATCGCGGTCCCCAGACGCAGTCGTGGTTCCCAGACTGCGGCCATGGCCAACGGAGTGAAACCATCGGCACCATCGGACTCCGCTGACCAGATGTCGGAGTAGCCAAGGTCGGCCAACTCCATCAATCGTTCGCGGTGGGTGTGCAGGTGGCCGGGCAAGGGCACCGTCATCCCGTCACGTCGCGCGAGAGCAGAACCGGGAGATTGCGTCATCCCCGCATTCTTACTGTTCGGGCAACCCACGCGGGTACCCGCCGCGCCTACCCGGATTCCGGGCGATGTTTACCGGCTGGACCCGGGCCCGGCATGTCGCGCCAAAAACGCACGATGCAGCTCTGACTGGCCGTGGCCATCAACGTGCCGTCCTCGGCGAACATGTGCACCAATCCGTGTCCGAAGCCCCGCTGGACCATGTGGATGTGGATGTCGAGCAACACCCATTCGGTGGGAACGAGGCGACCGATACGCAAGGTGTTATCGAGGCTGTTGCCACCGCCGCGAATACCCAGCGCCTGGCCGACGCCCATCGGAACGAAATCGCCCAGGATCGCCAAGGTAGACGCGTCCACTCCCTCGATGACCTCGGGAATACGGGTCCACATCAACACCTGACCGTCGCCCTGAGTTCCGTCGAGTTCCGACAGCCTCTCACGACCTTTCACGATGCGCTGATCCATGCGGCCACTGATGGTGCCCGACCAGTCGAGCACGTGCGGTCGTTCCCTGCAGTCGAGCGGTGATGGGACATTCGAAGGCATCGACTCCCATTGTCCGGTCTCATCGAGATCGCGATCACCCAGAGCGGCGTTCACGGTCAGTATCTCGCGATCACCCACGTGACACACCGCGCGGGCTTGGCTTATGTGGTGACCCGAGACCGCCAACGTGACGTCGATGTCCATCACCTCGCCGGGCTTGGCGTACGACAAGTACTGACCCGTGGCCCACACGGCACGACGACCCGACGTGCGCTCCATCGCCAAGATGGCCGCACCCAATCCGCAACCACCAAAAAGGAAGCCGCCTCCCGTCGAGATGCCGGGCACCACGGGCAACAGCCAGCGGTACGGATTATGGGTGGGCTCGAGACCGAGGAATTGGAGGCTGTCCATCTCTCACGACTCTAGATGGGGACTCCGAGAGGGCACTAGCGTCGCTTCGCATGGCTCTAACTCATGGCACCCCGTCCACCTCCGACACGTGGAAGGGAGACGCCTGCTCGTTGGTGGACGCTTTCCGACGCGGCGAGCGTTCACCGGTCGAGGAACTCGACGCGTCGCTCGCGGCCATCTCGACCAGTCAGCTCAATGCATTCTCCTTTCTCGATCCGGAGCGCGCCCGTCACAGCGCCGAACATGCCGACGTCTCCCGGCCTTTTGGTGGTCTACCCACCGGCGTGAAGGAACTCGACCAGGTCACGGGTTGGCCCGATACCGAGGCCTGCGCACTCTTCGCCGATCGCAAGGCCACGCACACCTCGGTGATGGTCCAACGACTGCAGGCTGGTGGCGCCGTACTGGTCGGCCTGACGACGGCGAGTGAGTTCGGTGGAGTGAACGTGACGCGCACCGTGTTGAACGGCACCACGCACAACCCTTGGTGCCAAGGGCGCACACCCGGAGGCTCGTCGGGTGGAAGCGCGGCGGCGGTGGCCGGTGGACTGGTCACCTTGGCCACGGCTGGTGACGGTGGTGGATCGATCCGTATCCCCTCGGGCTTCACCGGCTTGATCGGCCTGAAGGCCACCTTTGGTCGCATTCCCCGCGCGCCGCACGCCCAATTGGGAAACCTCACGGTGAACGCCGGATGCGTGTCGCGTAGCGTGCGCGACACCGCTCGTTGGTTCGACGTGTGCGCCGGTCGCGATGAACGCGACCCGCTCAGCCTCGCCGACACCGATCCGTGGGAACCTCGACTCGGTTCGTTCCTCGAGACGTTGCGCGCAAAGCGCGTCGCCGTCGTGCCCGATTGGGGAGGTGCGGTCATCTCTCCGACGATGTGGGACGTTCTCGCGGCTCGAATCGACGGCCTGATCGCGGACTTCGGCTGGAAGCGGGTCGACCTCGACACTTCGCTACCGAGCATGGGAGCGGCTTGGAGCATCAGCGGCATGATCGAGATTCAGGCCGCACTGGCCGAGCATTGGCCGGCGTGCGCCGACATCCTCACCCCCGAGATGCGATTCGGTCTCGAATCGACCATTGGTCGCTACGGCACCGAGGCCCGGGCCCGAATCGAGTCGCGACGCAGCGCACTGAACGAACGAATGGCCGCGATCCTCGATGCGAGCACCGGCGTCGACTTCGTCCTCACCGCCAGCAACCCCGATGTGGCCTTCGATGCCGACGGTCCGTTGCCCTCCGAATTCGGTGGTGTGCACGGTGGCATCGGCAACAACGGTCGACTCACGTTCCCGGCCAACCTGTACGGCAACCCGGCCATCTCCATTCCCGTGGGCGACGTGGACGGACTCCCTGTGGGCTTGCAGGTGGTGTCACGACACTTCACCGAGCAACTCCTCCTCGACATCGCCCTGCACGTCGAGCGCACCAACCCGTGGCCGTTGGTGGCACCGGGCAGTCCCCGGTGACCGACGCTCACATCACCAACCCCGTGCACCGCCGAACCTTGGCGGTCGGTTTGGTGTTGTCCACATCGTTGGTCGCCTTCGAGGTGACGTCGGTTCTCACCGCGCTTCCCACGATCTCCGAAGAGCTCGATGGTGATTCTCTGTACGGAGCGACGTTGGCTGCATATATGTTGGCCAATCTCGTGGGTCTGGTCGCTTCGGGCGAGCAAGCCGACCGTCTCGGTCCCCGCCGCCCCTTCATCGCGTGCATCACAGTGTTCGTGATAGGCCTCGTCGTTGCCGGAACGGCCAACGACATGCTGATCGTGCTGCTGGGTCGAATCATTCAAGGCGCCGGTGCGGGTGGTCTGGCTCCGATCACGTACGCGCTCATCGGAAAGATCTGGCCCGCCGATAATCGCGCCTCCATCCTCGCCTGGGTGTCGGCCGGCTGGGTTCTGCCCAGTCTCATCGCCCCCGGTATCGCCGGATGGATCACCGGCGTCGCCGATTGGCGATGGGTGTTCATCGGCATCGCGCCTTTGGCGATCGTCACCGCCCTCGTCGTCGTGTCCGCCATGGGTTCGTTGCCGACTGATCCCCACCTCACGTCGACCCGTGATCGATCCAGTCAGGTGCCACTCGCTGTCGGACTGGCGGTCGGGGTCGGTCTGATCATCGCCGGTGTCCAATCACCCGTCGCGTCGTTCGCCGTGGCCTCCACCGCGGTCGGTTCCTTCATCGGGGTCGCGTCGTATCGACGACTGATGCCACCGGGGGTTCTTCGGGCCCGACGAGGATTGCCTGCGATCTTGGCCTGTCGATCGTTGGCCACGGCAGCTTTCCTCGGCGCCGACTCCTTCATCCCGTTGGCCGCCGATCGCATTCACGGTGCGTCGGCCACCGCGCAGGGCTTCGTGATCATTGGTGCGGCCCTGGCATGGAGCGTGGGATCGGCATTCAGCAGTCGTCGCGACTCCCTCGAGCACGACCTGGTCCGCTCGTCGCGAGCCGGTTTCTTCTTGCTCGTCGTCGGATTGGCCGGTGTCGTACCCGTGCTGTCGGCGGATTGGTCGCTGTCGATCACCTTTTTCACGTGGAGCATCGCCGGTCTCGGCATGGGACTGCTTTTTGTGCCCACCTCGGCTGCCGCCCTCGAGTACTCCGACAGTGGGACCGAAGGAGCCATCGGAAGCCAGATCAATCTGGCCGACAACGTGGGCTTTGCGCTGATGGGAGGATTCGGTGGAGCCACGGTGGCCGCATCTGATCGCACCCAATGGCCTCTCTCCCACGCCCTCGCGTCGAACCTGATCATGGCCATGCTGTTCGGCTTTCTCGGACTCCTGCTCGCTCGACGCGTTTCTCGTCGGGGCTCATCGGGCAATATTGCGCATGCCGAAAACTGACGTCACTGCGAACACACCCGGCCCTTTGGCCGGAATCAAGGTTCTCGATCTCTCCGTCATGATCTCCGGTCCGCTCGCCGGAATGATGCTCGCCGATCAGGGCGCCGATGTCATCAAGGTGGAATCGCCCGGTCTAGGCGACTTCATGCGATATCTCGGCTCGTCCAAAGGCGGCATGACCGGCATCTTCCTGAACAACAACCGGGGCAAGCGGTCGATCGTGATCGATCTCAAGAAGCCCGAGGGCATCGACCTGTTCAAAGAGTTGGCCGCCTCCGCCGACGTCGTCATCCAGAACTTCCGGCCCGGTGCGGTCGAACGACTGGGTATCGGATACGAGGATCTGCGGGTGGTGAACCCGCGGCTGATTTATTGCAGCATCAGCGGCTACGGTCCGGATGGTCCGTCGAGTGGTCACCGGGTGTACGACAATGTGATCCAAGCGGCATCAGGGCTGGCCGGTGTGCAAACGGATCCTCACACCGGAGAACCGTCGTTGTTCCGCACGCTCATCTGCGACAAGGTCACTTCGCTCACGGCCGCCCAAGCCATCACCGCTGCGTTGTTCGCCCGCGCCGCCGGCAACGCCGAGGGCCAACATGTCGTGCTCGCCATGCTCGATGCCGCCATTGCCTTCATGTGGCCCGATTCGGGCATGGACGCGGTGCTGTTGGACGACGACGCGAATCGCACGCCCACCATCGGCGAGAATTACAGCATCACCCGACTGAAGGACGGTTTTGCCGCCGTGGCGGTGGTGAGCGACGACGAGTTCCGCGGTTTGTGCGCCACGTACGGGCGACCCGAACTGGCCGATGATGCTCGCTTCTCCACCATGATGGCTCGCACCCAGAATGCGTCGCAGTTGGTACCGCTCATGACCGAGTTGAACGCCCAGATCGAGGCCGAGGATTTCGTAAGGCGTGCTCAGTCCAACGATGTCCCCGCCGCGTCGGTGGTGCGAATCCCCGATCTCGCGTCCCAACCCCAAATCGAGAACAACAAGGTGTTCGTCGAACGCCAGCATCCCTCGGCGGGTCGCGTGCGCGAGCCGCGACCGGCAGCTCGCTTCTCGTCCACACCGGCCCGCGTGGGTGACTTCGCCCCCTTGGCCGGACAGCACAGCGACGACGTGGTGACCGAGATCGGCCGCGACCCCGTGGCCTTGCGCGCCGCCGGGGTCATCCGCTGAGGCCCGCGCGCGCGGGCCACGAAGGTGCGCCGACCCGCATCGTGGTTGTCTTGACGAAAGCCTGACGAACCGTTCCCGAGCGGTAACCGATACCCGCTCCAGCGCGAGACGGGAACGGCTGATGGCACGACAGTTGAGGAAAGACCGAGGTTCCAGCATGGTGGAGACGGTGATCGCCGTCTCACTGATGGGCCTCGTCGTTGCCGGCGTGTTGGGGGCGATGTGGTCGTCGGTGCGCTTGTCACGTTTCTCCGACGACCAGGCCAAGGTCGAGGCCGTGTTGGGTAGCGCGGCGGATCGTTTGGCGAACTACGCGTACATTCCCTGCCCCACGCTCTCGGGTCACGGTGGATACCTCCCCATCGTGCAAGCCGCCGCCGGGACGGTGGACTGGCCCGTCTCCACCGTCGCCTTGGTCTCGCTGCGCCATTGGTCGCCAACATCACCATCTCAAGGCACCTGGGTCACCGCCAACGGACTCACGGCTGGCGAGTGCAACGAATCCGCGTCGCTCACCACCGCGCGCACCTTGCAATTGATCACCATCTCGGTCACCTCACCATCCGGTTACAGCAAGACGCTCGAGGTGGTGAAGAACAATGTCTTTGCGCGCGTCATCTCGTAACGAAACCGACCGTGGAATGACCCTCGTCGAGATGCTCGTGACGGTCACCATCCTGGGTGTCATCATGTCCTCGTTGACTGCAGCAGTCGTCGTAATGTTGCGCACCGAGGCGCCCACGCGCGACCGCATCGCCGAATCCAAGGACGTGACGTTCCTACAAGCCTGGATCCCCACCGATCTCGCGTCGGCGGTCTCACGCAACATCGAGCCGACGCACCAACCCGCGTCCGCCATCGTGCTTCCCGGCACGAACGTCATCACCATCACCCGACCGGATCTGTCGGGTTCGGCGACCACCAGGTACATCACCATCAGCTATCGCTACGTGAACGACGGCGACGAATGGCAACTGCGGCGCTACGAGATTCGCGACCCGAACGGACCGAACCCGAAGGTGACACCCGTCGGCGTGGCCCACGAGCTGATCGCACCCCCGCCCAGTTGGACACCGACACAACCGCCGGTCCACGCCGTTCTGGTCACGGCGCGTAACCAGGTGGTACTGCGACCCATCGGCGAGGACATCGACTTCACCTTTGCCAGTGGCGAGGTCTTCACCACCGGTGGCGCCGGCCTGTCCTCCGAGGACCAGTTACCAACCAACTACGCCGGCGGCGTCGTGGACCCGGCGTCACCACCGAGTAGATGCGGTGGAACGGTCACCATCGTGCTCGACACGTCCACTTCGATTCCGTTCCAGCAGGGCCAGACCGCACTCGTGAACGCGGCCCTGGGATTCATCGACGCGTACACGGGAACCCCCACATTCATGCGGATCGTGGGGTTCGACATCTCCGCGTACTCGTACTACCCCACGGTTGCCGGACAGTACGTCAACATCCTCAATCCATCCCCGTCACTCACCGCCATGCGCAAAAAGGTCGACGACCAAGACACGTCCGCGGGGCGCTGGGGTGGCGCTACCAATTGGGAGGACGGACTTTGGCAGGCATTTCGCACCACCTCGGGTACCCCCTTCTCGCAACTACCCGAACTCGTGGTCTTCGTTTCCGATGGTGCGCCCAACCGCACTCGATCCCATCCGCCGGACTACGGAAACACTCGTAACAGCTCCACGATTCTGTCGCGGGCCGTCGCTGCGGCCAACTACGGGCGCGGAACCGGCGCCCGGATCGTCGGAGTGCTCGTCGGCAACGCCGCCAGCACCATCAATCAGAATCGAATGCGAAGCGTGGTCGGTCCGGTCACGTGGAACGGCACCGGGCCGACCAATCTCGGCAACGCCTCCGCGGCGGACTTCTTTCTCCCCGCCAACTCAGCCTCCTTCGCCCAACTGGGCAACGTTTTGCGCGCCATCAGCGCCGCCCAATGCGGAGGAACCGTCACGGTGCAAAAGCGCTTGGAGATCGGCGGTTCGTTGGTCGAGGCCAACGGAGTGTGGAGTTACACCACCGACGTCGGGGTACGCGAACTCGATCTGGCAACCTCGTCGTCGATCACCTTCGACTACACCTTCCGGACCGGCACCACTTCCCGCTCCGTGCGCATCAGCGAGACTCCCGTTGCGGGGTACACGTTCGTGCGCGCTGAGTGCACATCGGGCGGCGCTGCGCTGACCGCGGGTCGTCTCGCCCCGCCAGCCGACGGCACTCCCGGCGTGGTGGTCACACTCACACCCGACGAGGCGGTGTCGTGCGTGATGATCTCGAGGCCCTCATGAAGCGCCCCGAGTCCGACGATCGGGGCTCGGCATTGCTGATGGTCATGATCCTGATGGTGGTCGGAGGCGTCATCGCCTCCGGGCTGTTGACGTATTCGCAAGCGGTCATTCGCGCCCGACCGCTGTTGCACGAGCGCACCGCGGGCGCCGAGGCCGCCAAGTCGGGCACCCGCATGGCCATCTCCCTTCAACGCGAGTTCGGACCGTCCGACTGCTTCGTCGGCACCACGCAGTGGACGATCGGTGGCGCCGATGTCACGGTCACGTGCACGACCCTGTCGAGTTACTCGACCGGCCGTGGTCGCATCGGGTCGGTCACCACCGCGAACTCGGGGACCCCGTCGAACATCATCACTCCAACCTGGACCGCGAGCATGGCTCGCGCGCTGTCCGGAGAGGTGTCGATCAACACCGGAGCCCCGGGAGTCTCGTCCTCCTCCGTGATCTCCCGCGGCGCCAATGGCACCCACTCATGGACCACGGTGCCGACCGCTTGGTGGCAGATGGTCGGCGACCTCAACGGCGTCACTCGGGCCTATCCACCCCTGCCCCAAGTGCCCAGTTATTCGCGCCCCGGCTCACAGGCCTCCATCGGTGCGTGCCTCGTGTACTTCCCCGGGCGTTACCTCGGAACCACACCGCTGACATTGAGCGGCGGTACCCATTACTTCGCCTCGGGCGTCTATTACTTCGAACGACCTCTCGTCGTCACGGGTGGTGCCCAGGTCGTCTTCGGTGAGGGCCTGTATGCCGGATGCGTCGTCGACGCCCAAGCGGCCTACGCCTCGACCGCGCCCAGGAATCACGAGATCACTGGCAAGGGGGCCACGCTTTTGCTCGGGGAGGCCGCCACGATCACCGTTCAGGAATCATCGGTCCGCTTCAACCGACGAGTGTCCACGGCTTCTACCCGCGGAAGTGACGGGGTCTCGATTCGGACGGTGAATTTCGGTCAATCGAACGCCTCGGTCACGGTCCCGACGGACTCGGTGCTACTGGCCAACGGCTCGACCACCTCGGTCACGAACCACTCCATCGTCCCGAGCGCCAACGCGACTCCGGTCTCCTATCGTACATCGACTCTTTCACCAGCGACATCGTGGGCCGTCGACGTGCGACTGAACGGAACGGCGGTGAGCACCAATCGGTTTCTCGCCGACGGCTACATCTTCGTCCCCAACGCCGGCTTGCGTGTCACGGGCACCACCGCCTCTTACGCCTGGTCTGCTTCCAGCGGTGTCGTGGCTACGCGCCTGGAACACTCACTGGCCCGAGCACCCTCCACGTCCACGAACTACGTCACGGGCGTGGTCTCGGCGGCGATCCAGCGCAAGGTACGACTGTCGGTCACCGCCATCACCGGTGGTCACTCCGCGGTGTCGACCGCCGACATCGAGGTCCACGCCGATCGGAGTTACGCCATCAACTCCTGGGTCATCGACCCGTGACGGTCCCACATCACCCGGCCAACACCGCACGGGCCACCAGATCGGTGCCAAACGCCGTGAGGATCGCCAGGTACATGAGCCCGGTCGCCGCCATCACTGCCGAATACGCCCGCTCGGTCAGGGCCTTCAAGGTCACGACACCCAGAACACCGGTGGTGACGGCACAGGTCGCCCAGAACCAACCCAACTGACCGCCCCACCCGTCGTCCACCGAACCGGAAAAGACGCTGAACATCCCCGTGGGAATCAACATCACCACCACCTCGGCCGGCCACGACCACAAGAAAGCGCGCACGATCTCGTTCACGTGTCGACGCGGCAACCCCGGCTGCACCAGATACCAGTGGCCGAGAAGCATCGCATCGCTCACCAGACCGAGGAACACCGCTCCGACGAGGATGCGCAGCACCGCCAATGCGTCGGCACCTCCGGCGGTGATCCCGGCGGCCACTAGTACCGGAAGGCCGACAACCACCGCAAGGAGATCGAGTCGCGGATCGAACTCGGGGCCCGCGTCGCGAATTCGGTCGGATGCCTGACGCTCGATTCCGGTCATGCGCGCCACGCGATCGGACCGCTCATCGTGTTTTTCGAGAAAACCACGCACGCCCGCGCGCCGACGAACGATGCTCTGCAGCAGCGGCACCAGACACGCCACTGCCACCACGACTCCACCGACATCACGCACGCCCTCGGCGACACCATCGAACGACGTGCCGGTGGCCATGACCGCTCCGATGGCCATCACGAGGTACGTTCCACGAAGAAGCCAGCCGTAACCGAGACCGACCTCACGGTGTCGAGTGGTGAACCAACAACCGAACATTCCGCCGATCGCCCATTGAAGGAGCACGGTGGTCACGTCGAGTCGAATCACGGTCGTCACGCTACGACCAGTCGTCGAGTTCGCACTACACCCTAGGCTGGCGACGTGACGCAGAACGTGCGTGGTCTCACCTCGACATTGGTCTCGTCCCTCATGCTGGCCCTCACACTCTCATCGTGTTTCACCGGCTCCCGACCGACACTCGAACCGATCGACACGGTCGTGCCCCTTGGTGATACCGCGGCGGCGGCCGTCGTCACGGCCCTGACGACGACAGCGACCACGTCGTTCACCATCGAATACGAGATCACCACCAAATTCGGCGGCCAGACGACCCGCGCCGTGATTGCCAACGACGAGATCCTCGGGACCAGTGTCGAGATCGGTGACACGCGCTATCTCTTCACCGCCGAGGGCACCACATCCACCTGTTCCACGACGACGTATGAGTGCGCGACAGGCATCGACGAGTCGCGGGTATCCGATCGTCAATTGACGTCCGCGTTCTTCAAGCAGTCGGCGATCGACCGCATCCGTCAGGACGCCCGAATCGCGGTCGGTCCGGCTGCCGGCTACGAGGTCACGTCTGACGACGGTCGCACGAGCCGATGCGCGGACTTCTCGGTGGTCGACTCCCAAGGTGCCTCACGAACGAAGACCTACTGTGTTTTCGAGAGTTACGGGGTGATCGCGTCGATGGACACCGCCGATTTGTCCGTGCGCACGCTGGTAGTCGAGGACAACGCCGATCCGGCGCGTTTCCAACCGCCGAACTGACCAACGCGTCACTGCGTCGGGTCGCCGACGCTACTCCTCGTGAAGCGGTGGTTCGCGATGAACTTGATCTCGACATGTCGGCCCGACTGTGGCGAGTGGATCACGGCTTTGCCCACTCCGAGCCACATCATCACGTGGCCCGGATAACGCACCAAGTCTCCGGCCTGCGCCGTATCCCACGTGCGTGGCTCGGCGGCTCGAATCTGCGCCGTGGAGTTTCGCGGCAACCGGAAGCCGGCCACCGACCATGCGAACGAGGTCAGCCCCGAGCAATCGAACCCGACTCCGGGAAGCGAAGCATTGCGCTTGTACGGGATTCCCAACTGGGTCAGGGCCCCCAGAACCGCCACCTGATGCTCGTGATCGGCCTGACCCCACGCCTCGTCGAACTGTTCTCCCGGCGTCCACAATCGTGCTCCCACCTCGTCGGCAAGGCCGGCCCGGGCGGCGAGGTAGGCCGCTGACAACGCCTCTCCTCGAGCCAGGTCGCGACGTAACAGGGCCAACGCCCGGGTGGCGCTGTCGGCGATGGGATCGATCGATCGAACCGTCGCGGGAACCACGGTCGCCCCCGCGGCGGAGACCGGCGACATGTCGCCCCCCACGAGAGACACGGCGAGGGCAGAAGCGACCGCGACAACCCCACCCAGAACTCGACCTCGGCGACGTGGCCGCTCGCCCCCGGGGGGCCGACGGTCGGTTTCCGTTGGACCGACACGAACGAAGAGATGGGTTCGCAACACGAACGTCACATTTGTCGCAGGATCGACATGATTCCAGTCGGGGGCTGTGTCATGCGCCTCGGATTCCGAGAAACCGCTGGTCACGGGACAGGATGGTGGTATGACGCCATCACCGAGCACGTCCGTGCCGGGCGTGGCCGTCCTCCTCGTCGCCGGAGCCGGGTCTCGATTCGGGGGTCCGACCCACAAACTCCTGGCCCCCCTCGGAAACACAACCGTTCTCGAGTGCTCGCTCGCCGCCGTACGAGAGGCGGGGTTCGGGTCCATCGTGGTGGTCACCGGCGCGATTGCCATCCCGCCCGAGATGCTCGAGGATCCGACCATCGTCGTGCGCCACAACGCGGGTTGGGCTCGGGGCCAAGCGACGTCCATCAACGTCGGTTTGCGGGCGGTCGCCGAACTCGGTTCGTCCGTGGCCGTGATCGGACTGGGTGACCAACCCTTCGTCACCGCCTCGGCCTGGCGTGACGTGGCCCGTGCCGAATCACCGATCGCGGTTGCCACCTACGACGGCACACGCGGTAATCCGGTTCGGCTCGACGCCGAGGTCTGGCCACTGTTACCAACGACCGGTGACGTCGGTGCGCGAGAACTGATGCGCCTGCGCCCCGAACTCGTTCGCGAAGTAGCCTGCGCTGGTTCGGCGGCGGACATCGACACCCAGGAGGACCTCGACCCATGGACCTGAACCACTCGATCACCGTCAATCAATCGATTGCCGAGACATGGAAGATCCTCACCAACCTCGAGCGCATCGCGCCGTGTTTGCCAGGAGCACAGCTGCAAGAGGTCGACGGTGACGTGCACCGAGGCGTGGTGAAGATCAAGGTCGGCCCGATCGTGGCCCAGTTCAAGGGCGAGGCCCAGATCGCCGAGCGCGACGACACCAACTTCAAGGCCACCTTGAAAGCCTCGGGTCGAGACACCGGCGGCAAAGGCAACGCTTCGGCCACCATCACCGCTCAGTTGACCGCACTCACGGACACCTCCACCATGTGCGAGGTGGTCACCGATCTGGCGATCACCGGAAAGGTGGCGCAGTTCGGTCGTGGCGCGATGGCCGACATCAGCGAGAAACTCATCGCCCAGTTCGCCGACAATCTCAACACCTTGATCGACACCGAGGGTGCGACGGCGCCGACAACCGACACGACGGCGCCGGCTCCGAATGCGTTGGACACTTCGGGTGAACTCCCCAGGGTGCGCAAGATCGAAGGACCGGCCGCCGAGCCACTGAATCTGCAAGACGTCGCCGGAGGCGCGATGATGAAGCGCATCCTTCCGGTGCTGGCCGGTCTGGCTGCTCTCGGTTTGTTCCTGAAGAGGATTCTCTCGCGCCGTCGTAAGAAGGCTTGAATCGAACCCCGATTCGAGTACTCCGTCGGGTATGGGTCTTACTCTGGGATGAATGCGCGTCCGGCGCCCTCGGTCACCGACATAGACACGGTCACTCGCCTTCTCGGTCGGCGCCCGAACAGTTGGTTCGAAGTGGTCGTGCGGTCACCCGCGGGTGAGCCCGTGGTGCTGCGCAACGCGCCGTTGATGGACGACGGCACCCCCATGCCGACCTTGTTCTGGCTGTGCGACCCGAGGATCGTCGTCCAAGTGAGTCGTCTCGAGGCTGACGGCGGAGTGGATCGGGCCGAGGCCGAGGTGGACGGCATCGAACTGGCCGCCGCCCATCGCCGTTACGCGGTGGAACGCGACGCGGACATCGCCGACGACCACGTGGGTCCCCGGCCGTCGGGAGGCGTGGCCGGCACTCGTGCGGGAGTGAAGTGTCTGCACGCCCATTACGCCTGGCACCTCGCCGGCGGGGACGATCCGGTCGGACGCTGGGTCGAACGGCGACTCTCCACTCTCGGCGGAGGTGTTTGATCGTGCCCGTGGCCGCCATCGACATCGGTACCAACTCCACCAACCTGTTGGTGGTGGGAGACGATGGCTCGACGTTGCACCGGATCGTCGAGGTCACCCGACTCGGCTCCGGAGTCGATCGGTCCGGATCGCTCACACCGGTGGCCATCGATCGCACGCTGAGCTGCTTGAACCGGTACGCAACGATCATTTCCGCATCTGGTTCGTCGAGGCCCGTTCCGTTGCGAGTCTCGGCGTCGAGTGCTTGTCGCGACGCGGCGAATCGCGACGAGTTCTTCGACCGGGTGACCAACGTCCTGGGTCGACGACCCGAACTGATCAGTGGGCACGACGAGGCGCGTCTGGCGTACCGAGGCGCGTTCACCGGTCTCACCCCGGACCCCATGGGGCACTGCGTCATCGACATCGGTGGTGGGTCCACCGAATTCGCCTACGGCGACACCGAACTACGGCACACGCACAGCATCGACGTTGGTGCGATTCGCCTGACCGAACGTCACCTCGAACACGATCCGCCCCGACCCGAGGAACTGTTGAACGCCATCGGTGACGTGCAGGATCTGTTCGACGAGATGATCCGGGCGACACCCGCCGTGGCCGGGGCACGTCAGTTGATCGGTACCGCGGGCACCATCGTCACGGCGGCCGCGGTCGAAATCGGCATGGCCACCTTCGATGCGTCTCGGGTGCACGGATTCCGATTCGAACGAAACGCTGTGGAGGACGTCTTTCGCACATTGGCCACCGAACCACTGAGTGACCGTGTGCACAATCCCGGCTTGCCTCGCGAGCGGGCCGACGTCATCGTCGGCGGCTTGTGCGTCCTCGTCGGACTGCTCCGACGTTGGGACGCCGACGAGATCGTCGTGTCGGCTCACAACATCATGGACGGGATTTGTGCTGAACTTCTCGAAGAGTCAGTCCGATGAGCCGTCACGACGTCCACCCCACACGCTCTGTCGCCGTCCGTTTGTACGGACGTCGGGTGGTGTTGCGCCCCCTGGTTCCGCCGGACTTTTCCGGCTGGTCCGAGGTGCGAACCCGTAATCACGAGTGGCTCACGGTCTGGGAGCCGTTACGACCGGCGACTTCCCCCGACCCCAGCACCGACCGTGAGGCCTTTTCGGCGCGTTGCGCGTTGCGCGACCGCGAACGACAATCCGGGACGGCCTACGCCTTCGGCATGTTCGTCGACAACGCCTTCGCCGGCGAGGTGAACCTCAACAACGTCGTGCGCGGGGCGATGATGGGGGGCTCGGTCGGTTACTGGATCGACCAAGCACGGGCCGGACACTCCTACACATCGGAAGCGGTGATCGTGTTGAGTCGCTACGCCTTCGAGGAATTGGGCTTGCACCGTCTCGAGATCTGCATCGTGCCTCGCAACGCCAACTCGCATCGTGTGGTGGACAAGTTGGGACTACGCAACGAAGGAACCGCCGAGCGATTCCTCGAGATCAACGGCACGTGGGAGGACCACGTGCGATACGCCCTCACCACCGAGGAATGGTCCGCGCGACGCGATGAACTTGCGGCAGCCTGGCTCTGATCAGGCCGATTGGGCCCAGTTTCGATACGCCGCGGCCTTTTGTCGACGCACCACGGTGCGACGCTTCCACTCCTTGACCTTCCAGTGACGCAATTTGCGACGATGGTCGAGTTTTTTGACGGCCCGTTCCGCGTCGTGATGATGAGCGGGTCGCCATTGCCTCCCCGGCTCGTCCGCATCGTCGGGTTCGAGCCCGTGACTCACCATGTCGGCGAGCTCGTGCAGTTCGCTCTTCACCCGGTGACGCTCGCCGTGGGCGTGGGCCCGTAGCTCGGCTCTCGGCAGCGGTACCGCTTCTTGGCTTCGATGGCGCTGGCTCATCGGACCCCCCTTGGTTCCGTTGAACTCCCCCCAAGGGAAAGGTACATCATTTTGGCCAGGTTTCAAGGGCAGATTGCCGGGCCCACCGCCCGTGGTTCGTCGATGAAGGTCGATCCCTGATCGATCAGGGCTTCTTCGAGGAGATCTGCGTCTGCAGAGCCTTGATGCGCTCCTCGAAGAAGGGCTGACGCGTACTCCACAACTGCGGCGTCAGTTCGCGTGCCACGGCGTCGGGATGCTCCGTGATCTCGGCCATGGCCTTGACGGTCTTCTTCGTCTCGATGACCAACTCGCGGGGCGCGGCGGCGGCACGGGCCGCCATGGCGTGAGCGACGCTCAGTAACTGATCGTCATCCACGCAACGATGGACGATGCCGAGGCGTTCGGCTTCGATGCCATCGACGACCTCACCAAAGACCACCGTCGCCATCGTCGTCTGCGGTCCGGCGATGCGACTCAACATCCAGGTGTGTCCGCCACCGGGATGAATGCCGATCTGCAGGAAGCGAGTGTCGAAGCGGGCACGGCGAGCCGCGAGGCGCACGTCGCATCCAAGGGCGAGGTTCATTCCCGCCCCCACGGCGGCTCCGTTCACCGCGGCGATGGTGGGCAGTTCGCTTCGTGCGATGCGCAGGAAGCCCTCGTAGATATCGCCCAGGCTCTCGGCCGTGCTGGTTCGAAGATTGCCCAAATTCGCGCCAGCGCAAAAGGCCGGCGGGGCACCGGTGACCACAATCGCTCCGATCGCTGGGTCGGACTCCACCCGATCCATGACCGCCACGATCTCGACCACCACGGGCGCGGTGAGCGTGTTGCGCTCGGCCGGATTGTTCAAGGTGATGGTGGCAACGCCATCGGCGACGTCGAGTAGGACGAGTGGAGCGGGCGAATCAGTCACCCGCTCATCCTCGCAGACGTGCTGGCCGTGCCTAGTGTTGGTCCATGTCGATCGACGAGGGCGACGGGGCTCGGCAAAAGGCCCGCAAGAGTCGCCCGGCCGCCACGGTGATACTCACCCGGCTCGCCGAGGACTCCGCCTGCGGGTTGGAGGTGCTGTTGCTACGACGCAGCAACGTCGGTGCCTTCGCCGGGATGTGGGTCTTCCCCGGCGGGCGGGTCGACGACGCCGACGAGGGCCACGACGACGTCACGCGCGCCATGTCCGCCGCCGTCCGCGAGGCCCACGAGGAGGTGTCGGCTCGAGTCGACCGAGCCGCGTTGGTGCCCTGGAGCCATTGGACCCCTCCTTTGTCGGCACCGACTCGCTTCACGACGTGGTTCTTCGTGGCGACGCACGACACTGGTGAGATCACCATCGACAACCGCGAGATCGTCGACTTCCGCTGGCTGGCTCCCGACCGAGCGCTCGCCGCCGCGCTACCGATGGCCCCGCCCACCATCGTCACACTCCACGAACTCCACGAGGCGGGCGACCACCTCTCCATCCGCCGGGGGCGATCGAATCCTCCGGCCTACGTCACCCGTCCCGGTCGTACCGGCGACGGCCAAGACGTGATGATGTGGACCGGAGACGCGGGATACGAGTCGGGTGATGCCGACCTTCCGGGATCCCGCAATCGCCTGGTGATGCTGAACGGTTTCGGCGGGACGGAATGGATCTACGTCCGCGCGTGAGCGTTCGCCGGGGCGAAACGATGACACGAGCGAGCAAGTAGCGTCATGGACGATGCTCGACCACGTGTTCACCGACGTCATCAGCGCCCTTCGCGACGCGTTCGAGCGCGCCTTCCTGGAGCGCCAAGCGTTCGAAGAGCACTTTCAGGTCGACGTGATGTTGGGCGACGTCACCTGGGAAACCAGTTACGGGCTCCCCGGCGAGGGACTTCCGCCACGCGTGGTCGCGCACGTGACCTTCGACTGGCCGTCATGGAGCCAGACCGCCTACCGACGCTGGTACGTCGACGAAAAACTCGACGAGCAACCATTCATCGAGATGGAAGTGGTCTTGCGTATTCAACGCGTCGGTGACCGACCGGATCTCGATCTTGTGCGGTCCTTTCTCCCCCGGCTCAGTCCCCTCATCGGAAACGGTCGGATGGAACGTGCCGGACTCACTGTCGAGACCACTCATCTCGACGACGAGGAATTCGTCGAACACGCGGTGGAGGCCACGTACGAGGGCCGGTACGAATTGTCGGAGGAATCGTTGGCCGACGGTGCCAGCTCGTTGCTCGACGACCATTTCGGGGCCCTCGGAGGCTGGGTGGCCGCCATGCTCGTGAAAATGGGTGACGTCAAGTACACGTTCCTTCCCGCCGACTGACATCAATCTCCGAAGAAATCCGACGAAAGCAAACGAACATGACTGCTCTCCCCATCACCGACGGCGTGGTTCTGCTGGAGGTCAGCGAACGCATCGCCACCATCACGCTCAATCGTCCGGCGGCTCGCAACGCGTTGTCCTCCGAGGTACTGAGGATGATGCCGCAAATTTTGAGACAGGTCGATGCCAGCGACGACGTCGACGTGATCATCCTCACGGGCACAGACCCGGCTTTCTGCGCCGGACTCGACCTGAAAGAGTTGGGCTCGACGGGCCAGAATCTCGGATCGGGCACCGCGGGCCGAACGAAAGCCGACAGCGTGCGCGGACCGTTCCCCAACGTGACCAAGCCCCTCATCGGTGCCGTGAACGGCGTGGCCATCACCGGTGGCCTCGAGTTGGCCTTGAATTGCGACTTCTTGGTGGCGTCGGAGCGCGCCAAGTTCGGAGACACCCACGCGCGCGTCGGCGTCATGCCCGGTTGGGGTCTCACCGTGTTGTTGCCCCAAGCCATCGGCGTGCGACGAGCGCGCGAGATGAGCATGACGGGCAACTTCATGTCGGCCGACGAGGCCCTGGCTCGCGGGCTGGTGAACCACGTGGTGCCCCACGACGACCTGATGGGGTTCACCCGCCGACTGGCCCTCGACATCGCGGGCAATGACCAGCCCGGGGTGCGCCAGATTCGTCGGACCTATGCGTCCATCCACGCCGACGCCGCGGGCTGGGAGATCGAGGCCCGCGACGGTTCCCGCTGGCGGGCAACACAGTTTTCTCCGGAAAAAGTGGCCGAACGACGCGAGGCCATTCAAGATCGCGGGCGTCACCAGTAGGCATCCGCGGATTGTGTAAGGTTTGACATTCACTTCGTCGGACACCCCGTTCGACGATTCAGGGGAGGAAAACCACATGCGTAAGAAAGCACGACTGCTGGCGGCTTCGCTGGCTGCTCTCGGCCTCTTCGCCGCGGCTTGCGGTGGCGACGACGGCGGATCAACCAGTAGCGAGGCCCCGACCGAGTCGTCCGAGGCTCCGGCAACCAGCGATCTGATCGCCGGAATCGCCTTCGACACCGGTGGCCGTGGCGACGGCACGTTCAACGACTCGGCCGCCGCCGGTGGCGAGTGCGCCGCCGAGGCAACCGGTGCAGAAGTCAAGGAACTCGAGGCGAATGTCGACGAGGACCGCAAGGCCAACCTCGAACTATTGGTCGAAGGTGGCGCCAAGGTCATCGTGGGTGTGGGCTTCATGTTCACCGATCCCATGGGTGAGGTCGCCGCGGCCAACCCCGACGTGTCGTTCGGCATCGTCGACTCGGTGGTCGAGGCTGACAACGTGTCGAGCCTGGTGTTCGCCGAGGAGCAGGGCTCGTTCCTGGTCGGAGCCGCCGCCGCGCTGAAGAGCGAGACCGGCACCATTGGTTTCATCGGTGGTCAGGAGATCGACCTCATCAAGAAGTTCGAGGCCGGTTACGCCGCGGGCGCCAAGTACGTGAACCCCGACATCGTCGTAGAAGTTGCCTACCTCGGACCCGCTGGTGACAACACCGCGTGGGGCAACGTGGACGGAGCCAAGGAAATCGCCGCCGGCTGGTACGCCGCAGGCGCCGACATCATCTACACCGCCGCTGGCGGTTCGGGTGCGGGCACCATCCAAGCGGCCATCGAGGCCGATGCGTGGGCTATCGGTGTCGACAGCGACCAATACCTCACCTCGGGTGACCCCGAGGCTCAGGAGCACATCCTCACTTCGATGCTGAAGCGCGTCGACGTGGCCGTGTGCGAGACCATCAAGGCCGTCGCCTCGGGAGATACCTCTGGCGGGATCAAGGTGTTCGATCTGAGCAATGACGGCGTCGGCTATGCCACCTCTGGTGGATGGATCGACGACATCGTCGCTGACCTCGACGAGATCAAGGCCGCGATCATCGCGGGCGAGATCGAGGTTCCGACGGCTCCCTGATCGGGAATCAGCGGGCTCGTTCCGCTACCAGCACAACGCGAGAGCCCGGGTCCACGACCCGGGCTCTCTGCTATAACTGACGGATCTCATCGAGGGGAACCATGCCGGAACATCCGCAAGCGCGCGGCGACTTCGCGGTCGAACTGCGTGGAATCACCAAAACCTTCCCCGGGGTGATCGCAAATCGCCACGTGAGTCTGGCAGTTCGTCCCGGCACCATCCACGCAATCGTCGGCGAGAACGGGGCCGGCAAGTCCACGTTGATGAAGACCTTGTACGGAATGCACCAACCCGACGAGGGGTCCATCACGGTCGACGGCGTGACCAGTGTTTTCCGGTCCCCCACCGACGCCATCGAAGCCGGAATCGGCATGGTTCACCAACACTTCATGTTGGCTGACAATCTCACCATCACCGAGAACATCATTCTGGGCAACGAGCCCGTGACGTCGCGCGGACGTATCGACTTCGTCGCCGCCAATACCCGAATCAACGCTCTCATGACGATGCTCGGCGTCGACTTCGACCTCGATGCCCCGGTGTCGAGTCTCGGTGTGGGCCAGCGCCAGCGCGTCGAGATTCTCAAGGTTCTGTTTCGAGGCGCTCGCATCCTGATCCTCGACGAACCCACGGCGGTCCTGGTGCCCCAAGAGGTCTCCGAACTCTTCGTGATCCTGAAGCGTCTGGTTCGAGAGGGCTCCACGGTCATTTTCATCTCACACAAACTCGATGAGGTGTTGGAGAATTGCGACGAGATCACCGTCATTCGCCAGGGCACCACCGTCGCGCACACGTCGCCGCGAGAAACCAGCCGACGCGGATTGGCCGAGTTGATGGTTGGTGGTGATCTTCCCGATCCCTCCGGTCGTGACACCCACATCCGCGACTCGGTGCTGCTCGACGTCGACCGTATCGATGTGGCGGGAGCAACCATCGGTTCCAAGTTGGCTCTCGATCAAGTCTCGTTGCGCGTCCGGTCCGGAGAGATCGTCGGCATCGCCGGAGTGGAGGGGAACGGCCAGTTCGAATTGTGCGAGGCGATCCTCGGTCTCATTGCGACCGATCACGGTTCGGTGTCCCTGGAGGGTCGCGACATCACTCACACGCCGACCCGCGAACGTATCAACTCGGGACTCTCGTACATCCCGTTCGACCGCCATCGCGAGGGTTTACTGCTCGATGCCCCCCTATGGGAGAACACGTTCCTCGGCCGAGAGGACGACCGCCAACTCTCGTCGGTGCTGTTCACGCGCCGGCGGGCGATCGAGGCCGACAGTCGCGCCGTCATCGAGCGTTTCGGCGTGCGCACACCGAGCGAGCAAGCGCCGGCCTTCGCCCTCTCTGGTGGGAACCAACAAAAGCTGGTGGTCGGACGAGAGATGGCCAGCGACCCCAAGATTCTGCTGGCCGCGCACCCCACGCGAGGCGTCGACGTTGGCGCCCAAGCCGCCATTTGGGAAGAGCTCCGTAACGCCCGCGACAACGGCATGGGGGTGTTGCTGATCAGCGCCGACCTCGAGGAACTCATCGGACTGAGCGACACCATCCTCGTCATGTTCGACGGTCGCATCACGGCGCACTTGGATCCGACCGAGGCCACTCCGGAGCTGCTGGGCACCTACATGACCGGTGAAGTGCAGGAAGTCGATTCGTGAATCGTCAGAGATTGCAGCGTGTGCTGGTGACGTCGGCCAGTTCGGTTCTCGCGATCATCGTGGCCCTCGTCGTCTGCGCCGTCATCCTGCTCGTCACCGGCAAGGACCCGGTGAAGGCATACTCGACGCTCTTCGGCGCGGCCAGCGAGACGAAGGTCTTGCAGGGCATGCTCAACCGCGCGACCCCTCTCATGATTTCGGCGGCGGCGGTGGCCATCGGCTTCAAGATGAATCTCTTCAACATCGGCGTCGAGGGTCAGATGCGGGTGGCGTTGTTGTCCACCGCGGTCATCGGCGGAGCCGTGGACCTACCCGCCCCGTTGCATGTCGCTTTCTGCTTCATGATCGCCATGGCCACCGGTGCCCTCTGGTCCGGAATCGCCGGTTGGCTGAAGGTGAAGCGCAACGTCAACGAAGTCATCTCGACGATCATGTTGAACTTCATCGGACTCAGTGTGGTGGCTTGGGCGTTCGACACCTTCTTCCGCCTCGACGAGGAAGGTGAATCCACGAGCCTTCTGGTGAAGACCAAGGACCTGCCGCGAAGTGCTTGGTTCCCCGATCTGGTCGATCGACGTTTGAACGGAATTCTGATCGTGGCCGTCGTCATCCTGATCCTGTTCTGGATACTGGTGTGGAAAACCAAATTCGGATTCCAGTTACGTGCGTCGGGGGCCAACGCCGGAGCGGCGCGTGCCTCCGGTGTGAATCCCAAGCGCATGATCGTGATATCCATGTTGATCTCGGGTGCACTCGCCGGTCTGGTGGGTATGCGCGCCTTGATGGGTGACGTTCACGCCTACCAGAACAATCTGGCTGAACAGCAAGGGTTCAATGGAATCGCGGTCGCTCTCCTCGGACGCAATCATCCCTTGGGCATCTTCTTCTCGGCTCTCTTGTTCGGATTCCTCGGCGAGGCCTCCGGACGTCTGCAGTTGGACGACATTCCCAAGGAGATCGTCACCATCATGACCGGCATCATCGTGCTGGCGGTGGTCATAATCAACGAGGCGGTCAAACGTTGGGACGACCGACGAATCCAGCGTCGCGCCGCAGCGATGGTCGAGGCGGCATCGTGAGTCGCATCTCGATCCTGTCCTCCTTGAGTCCGGCGCGTCGCGTGATTTTCGTGTCACTCGGCTTCGTCTTCATCCTGTCCATGGTGCGGGTCCTCACCGGGACCGACGATCTCACGAGTTCGGGCACCATCTCGTCGACGCTTCGCGTGGCCACACCGATCCTGCTGGCCGGTCTCGCTGGTTTGTGGGCCGAGCGTGCGGGCATCGTGAACATCGGCATCGAAGGCATGATGATCGTTGGCTCGTGGCTCGGTGGTTTCGGAGCCTGGAAGTGGGGTTCGTGGGCTGGTATCGGTCTCGCGCTCGTCGGCGGAGCACTGGTGGGTCTCATCCATGCGTTGGCCACGGTTCGGTTCAACGTCGATCACGTGGTGTCGGGGATCGCCGTCAACATTCTCGCCGCCGGTGCCACCGAATATCTGTCCATCATCGCCTTCAAAAACAACGGAGGAGGCGAGAGTCAGTCTCCCAACGGTAAGGGCGGATACGGGACCTTCGACTTGCCGTTCCTCAGCGGTGGTCACATCGGTGATTGGAAGAGCCCGAACATCCTCGGTTGGATCGAGAAGAAGAACGACATCCCCCTCATCCCCGACCTGGCCTCGTTCGCGCGGGGTGTCTCCAGCAACGTGTACATCCCGACAATGGTGGCACTCGCCATCGTCCCGCTGACGGCGTGGGTCCTGTGGCGAACGCGATGGGGCTTGCGACTTCGTTCCAGCGGCGAGTCACCGCGAGCCGGTGAGAGCCTCGGTGTACCAGTGGTGCGCCTGCGCTACCAGGCCATGGCCATCAGCGGCTCGCTGGCCGCATTCGGTGGCGCATACTTGTCGTGCGTTCTCACCAGCACGTATCGGCAGGGGCAAACCGGTGGCCGGGGATTCATCGGTTTGGCCACCACCATCTTCGGCAACTGGAATCCGGTCGGCGTCCTGCGCGGTGCGATCCTGTTCGGTTTCCCGACCGCGCTGAGGTTCCGTGACGCCAAGAACGTGCCCGCACTGCTGTTGGTGACCGCCGTCGTGTTGGCTCTGGTCAGCGTATTGCTGGGGTCGCGACGCAAGTCTCTGGCCGCCAGTGGCACCGCGTTCGGATCGGTATTGGCCTTGTTCACCTGGATCACCGTCGACGAGGTGCCCTCGGAATTCGTGGCTGCCACGCCGTACATCGTGACGATCATCGTGCTGGCCGGCGCTCGACAACAACTGCGTCCACCCGCGCACGCCGGGCAGTCGTATCGCCCCGGCGAGAATCACTGAGTCAGAAAAAGCCCCCCAGCTCGGCGACGGCGCGTACCTCGATGCCTCCTCGGGGCCGTTGGGTCAGGGTCACCCGAACGCCCGCCGGCGCGGCGGTGTTCATGATCTCATCGGCGATTTCGGCCGCCAATGTCTCGGCGAACACCGCCCGGTCGCGGAAGTTCCACAGATACAACTTCAAACTCTTGGATTCCACGCACCACGCGACAGGCCGATATTCGATGACCACGGTCGCGAGATCAGGCTGGCGGGTGACCGGGCACAGCGATGCCAGCTCATCGGTGGTGAAGGTCACCACCGACACGTTGGCTGGGGCCGCAAAGACCTCGACGTGCTCGATCGCCTCGCGAACCGTGGCGCCCAGAACGGTCAGGCCGTCGTGCGGGATGTCGGACGAGTTCTTTCCCATGGAGAAACAGCGTATGGGTCTTTCACCGGGTCCGCACCCACGCCACGGCCCGAAGTCCACCCCCTAGGCTTCGACCATGGGTCAGGTCCTTTCCGAGTCTCAGATCGCCGGTTACCACCGCGACGGGTTTTTGGTGATCCCCGACTTCACCGACGCCTCGGCCTGCCGAGCCGTCAAGACCCGCGCCGAGGAGATCTTGCGGGCCTTCGATCCCGAGTCCCATCGCAGTGTCTTCACCACCAACGAGCAGAGCCGTCACGCCGATCGTGAGTTCATCGAGTCGGCCAACGGCATCCACTGTTTTTTCGAGGAGGAAGCTTTCGACGAGGAGGGTCGACTTCGCCAAGCCAAGGAATTGAGTGTCAACAAGATCGGCCACGCCATGCACGACCTCGATCCCGTTTTCGCCGCCTTCACGTACACCACAAAACTCGCCGGCGTGGCCGCCGACATCGGAATACCCGATGCCTTGGCCCTGCAGAGCATGTACATCTGCAAGCAACCCCGTATCGGTGGTGAGGTCGGCTGCCATCAGGACGCGACCTTTCTCTACACCGTCCCGATCACCGTCACCGGCTTCTGGTTCGCCATCGAGGACGCCACGTTGGAAAACGGTTGCATGTGGGCGTCTCCGGGTGGTCATCGCACGTCGTTGCGCAAGAAGTTCGTGCGCAACGTCGAGAACGACGGAGCCACCTTCGACGTGCTCGATCCGAATCCTCTTCCCGAGGCCCCCGGTGATCTCGTTCCCCTCGAGGTGTCGGCCGGGACCATGATCGTCCTTCACGGTCTCTTGCCGCACTGGAGCGACGTGAACCGCAGCGACAAGAGTCGCCACGCCTATTCACTGCATTGCATCGCCGCCTCGGCCGACTATCCGTCGTGGAATTGGTTGCAGCGATCAGCCGACCTCCCGTTGCGACGACTCAGCGACATGGCCCGAGCCCGATGAGCGACGTCCTGAGCCGTGCACCCAAGGTGCTGTTGCACGATCACCTCGACGGAGGTCTTCGACCCGAGACCGTGGTCGAACTGGCGGCCGAGTACGGCTACCGGGGACTACCCACCGCCGACGTGACGGATCTCTCGAGATGGTTCCACCGCGGTGCCAAGCGCAACGATCTCGTGCTGTACCTCGAGACCTTCGCCCACACCGTGGGCGTCATGCAGGACAAGGACGCCATCGAACGCGTGTCCTACGAGTGCGCCCACGATCTGGCTGCCGACGGGGTGGTGTACGCCGAGGTGCGCATGGCACCTGAGCTGTGCACCGAGAAGGGTCTCACCTTGGACGAGGTGATGGAGTCCATCATGGACGGCTTCGCCCGCGGGGCGAGCGGCACCGACTTGACCATTTACGCCATCTGCACGGCGATGCGTACGGCTCGCCGGAGTCTCGAGATCGCTGACCTCGCAGTGCGTTGGCGCGATCGTGGCGTGATCGGATTCGACATCGCCGGAGCCGAGGCCGGCCATCCTCCCACTCGGCATCTGGAAGCCTTCAACCACGTGCAGCGCGAGAACTTTCATTCCACCATCCACGCCGGAGAGGCCTTCGGCCTCCCGAGCATCTGGGAGGCCGTGCAGTTGTGCGGAGCCGAGCGCCTCGGGCACGGAGTTCGGATCGTGGACGACATCACCGGACCCGAGGGGGCCGAGCAACTCGGACGTCTGGCGGCCTTCGTGCGCGACCGACGCATCCCTCTCGAGTTGTGCCCCACCAGTAACGTCAACACCGGTGTGTGTGGCTCGATCGCCGAACATCCCATCGGATTGCTGCGCCGTCTGCGGTTCCGGGTGACCGTGAACACCGACAACCGCCTCATGAGCGACACCAGTATGACCAAGGAATTCGCCCAACTGAGCGTCGCTTTCGGTTGGGGGCTGGACGACTTCGAGTGGATGACCCTGAACGCCATGAAGAGCGCCTTCGCCCCGTTCCCTGAGCGCCTACGGATCATCAACGGCATGATCAAGCCTCGCTACGCCTTGCTACGGGCCGAACTGGCAATGGGAAGTCAGACCCGCTGATCGGCAAGACTGAGGCCATGCCCGTCGAGGTCACCGTCGTCGCCCATCCGCTCATCGCCGACTCGCTGACCCGAATACGCGACGTCTCCACGCCCAACGCTCTCTTCCGACAGGAACTCGAGCGGGTTGGAACGCTGCTGCTCGCCGAGGCCACCCGCAACCTCGCGACACACGATGTGACCGTGCAGACGCCGCTCACCACCACCAGTGGTCGCGCGCTCTCGAGCCAACCCGTCGTCGTGCCCGTGCTACGCGCCGGATTGGGCTTCGTCCACGCCGCCCAAGAGTTGATGCCCAACGCTGACGTCGGCTTCGTCGGCATCAGCCGCGATGAGAAGACCTTCGAACCAAAGCCCTACGTCAACAAGTTGCCCGAAACGTTGGCGGGGCGCACCTGCATCGTGCTCGACCCCATGTTGGCCACCGGTGGTTCGCTCGCTCACACGTGCGAACTCCTCATGGAGCGCAATCCCACCGGTCCGATCACCGTGATCTGCGCGTTGGCCGCCCCCGAGGGCATCGAGTTCCTACGTGGCACCGGGTTGAATCTGCGCATCTTCACCGCATCGATCGACGAGCGCCTGAACGAGAACGCCTTCATCGTCCCCGGTCTGGGCGACGCCGGTGATCGCCAGTTCGGCGCTCCGCACTGACCGCCCGGGCCGCCCCACTCGGGGACCCCGTCACATCGGCGGGCCGCCCCACGCGGGCGTACCGCTTGACGCGTCGCCGAATAGTCGACCCTTGGCGGCGGCAAGATCTTCGACCGTCCATTGCTTGCCGCCGGCCGTGATCGAGCCGGCGATCTCGGTGGGGCGAATGCGGTGCACCTGGTCGCCCAGAACGATGAACGTCTGAGCGCTGATGTCGGACGCCAGGTCACTGGCCAGGAAAGCCACCATCGGGCTGATGTTGGCCGGGTCGTACTTGTCGAAACCGGTCTCAGGCTTGGCGAACTTCGGATTCACCTCGGTCATCGGTGTTCGTGCCCGGGGGGCGATGCAGTTGACGGTCACGTTGTAGCGACCCAGTTCGCGGGCCAAGATCGTCGTCATCGTGATGATTCCCCCCTTGGCCGAGCCGTAGTTGCCCTGACCGGGTCCACCGAACAATCCGCTCTCGCTGGTGGTGTTGATGATCCGTCGCGCGGGCAAGCCGCCCTCGGCACCTTCCAACTCCTTGGCCTTGTTGCGCCACAGCACTGCGGCGAAATGCGCCGGGGCGAAGTGACCCTTCAGGTGCACGCTCACCACGCTGTCGAACTGTTGCTCCTCCATCGAGAAACTCATGGCGTCGCGAATGAAACCCGCGTTGTTGACCAGGATGTGCAGATCACCGAACTCGCGAACCGCGGTATCGACCAACGACTCCGCGAACGCCCAGTCGGTGACACTGCCCTTGCACGCCACGGCACGACCACCAACGGCGGTGATCTCTTCGACCACCTCGTCGGCCAGATCGGACCGATCGTTCACCACCACGCTGGCACCCTCCTTGGCCAACAACTCCGCGTGGCAACGACCCACACCCTGACCCGCTCCGGTCACGATCGCCACTTTGCCCGTCAATGCACCCATTCGCCCCGTCTCCGATTCCGACGCTTCTGATACCGTCGTGAAAACTAGTCGTCCAACGGCCAGCTCCGAAGATTCGCGCGATGGCCGTCACCGTTCGACTCGTGTGGAGGGGGTGGAGATTGGCGGAAAAGACGCGCCCCGTTGCTCTCGTCACCGGTGCCAGTCGCGGAATCGGACGTGCCATCGCCGTCTCGCTGGCGTCGTCGGGTCATGACCTGGTGATCACCGGTCGTACTCTCGTCGAGGGATCGGCCACCAATCCCGCCACCGGAAACCGACTTCCCGGCAGTCTGCAAGCCACGGCCGAGGCCGTCGAACGCGCTGGCGGACGTGCACACTGCATCCAAGCCGACGTCCTCGACCTCGACGACGTCGAGGCCTCGTTCGATCGTTGCATCGCGGCGGTGGGGGACGTCGACATCCTCGTCAACAACGCCGTGTACGTCGGACCGGGCAACGACGTCCTCTTGGCCGAGGGATCGGCCGACGACGTCATCCGACGGGTCAGTGGCAATCTCACCGCGCCCTTGCTGATGACCCGCGCGTTTCTGCGCCACGTCGTGGCGACCGGGCGAACCGATCAGGCCACGATCATCGGCATCACCAGTGATGCTGGTCAGCGCTCCCCAGACCACCCGGCGGGCCGCGGTGGTTGGTCTCTCGTCTACGCGGCCACCAAGGCCGGATTCCACCGCATCGCCGACATGGTCGTCGTCGAGCATCCGACGATCCGAGCCTTCAATGTGAATCCCGGGTTCGTCACCACTGAACGAGTTCTCGACTCCGGTGCCGGCCTCGAGTGGGTCGCTCGCCATGGGGTTCCACCCGCGGTGATCGGGCGGGCCGTGGCGATGATTGTGACCGACCCGAGCATTCCGAACGGGGGCTACATACACGCCCAGCCCTACTTGCGCCGACACCTCGGAGACGATGAATATGAGAGGGTCGTTTTACAAGCAGAGGCAGGACGTCATGGCCCTTGACACCTACGTGATCAGATCGACCAATTACGACATTCTCCTTCCCGAGCCCGAAATGGCCCCGGTCCATTACACGTTGATCTCCGTCGACGACCATCTTGTCGAACCGCCACACATGTTCGATGGCCGGCTTCCCTCGGCACTTCAGGACCGTGCCCCTCGCCTCATCGAGAACGAGCGTGGACACCAGGTCTGGAACTTCGACGACCAGATCTTCAGCCAAGTCGGCATGAACGCCGTGGCCGGGCGCAAGCCGGAACTTCGATCATTGGAGCCCGCCCGCTTCGAGGACATGCGACCCGGGTGTTGGAACATTCACGAGCGCATCAAGGACATGGACTTGATCGGCTGCTGGGCGTCGCTCAATTTTCCGTCGCAGATCACCGGTTTCGCCGGACGAGTGTTCAGCGCGTGCAGCGACCCCGAACTGGGCCTGGCCACCATGCGCGCCTGGAACGATTGGCTCTACGAAGAATGGTGGCAGCCCTATCCCGAGCGCATCATTCCGTGCGGCATCACCTGGTTGGCCCCGGGCCCCGACGGTTCGGCGCGTCTGGGTGCCGACGAGATCCGACGCAACGCCTCGCGTGGCTTCACCTCGGTCACCCTGCCCGAGCGGCCCCACAACATCGGATGTCCCAGCCTCTTCAGTGGTTGGTGGGACCCCATCATCGAAGCCTGCGTCGAAACCGACACCGTCATCTCTCTCCACGTCGGTTCCTCGGGGATGTACTCCATGCCCAGTGACGCACCGGCCCTCCAACTGGGCGCCACCCTGTTCGGACAGTTGTCGTTGACGGCGTGCGCCGAGTGGTTGTGGAGTGGATACGCCTACCGGTACCCCGATCTCAAGATCGCCATGAGCGAGGGTGGTATCGGTTGGGTGCCCATGTTGCTCGATCGCCTCGAGAACGTGGTCGATCGCAGTGGATATGGCGCGGGCTGGGATCTACGTCCGGCCGAAGTTCTGCGCCGCAACTTCTGGTTCTGCACGATCGACGACCCCTCCACCATCGACCTGCACGACGTGATCGGCGATGACCACATCATGGTCGAGGTGGATTACCCTCACGGTGACAGCACGTGGCCGAACACCCAGTCGATACTCCGTGATGCCTGGGGTCATCTCTCGCCCGCGTTGTTGCGCAAATTGTGCTGCGAGAACGCTGCCGCCCTCTACCGCCAACCGCTCCCGAAGGAAATTGTTCCATGAGCACAGTTGCCGATCTGTTGCGCGATCGACTCGGCGACGAACACGCCGGTTACGTCTTCGAGGGTCGAACTGCGTCGTGGGACGAGGTGGTACGCGAATCCGCGCGTCGCGCCGCGTATCTGCGCGAACACCTGCGACCGACGGCCAAACCCCACGTCGGAGTGCTGCTGGAGAATACCCCCGAGTACCTCTACTGGATCGGGGCTGCGGCCCTCACCGGGTCGTGCATCGTGGGAATCAATCCCACCCGTCGGGGGTCGGAGTTGGCCCGCGACGTGCGCCACACGGACTGTCAGATGATCGTCACCGACGCGGCCGGACGAGCCACCTTCGACGGCCTCGATTGTGGGGTGCCGTCGGACTCCTTCGTCGATGTGGACGTCGTTCGATCGAGTCTGCCCCCGTTCGACGCCGACCTGTTGGCCTCCAGTTCACCGGACGGCTCGCTGCCCCTCTTCTTACTCTTCACCTCCGGGTCCACGAGCGCACCCAAAGCCGTGGTGTGCTCCAACGAGCGCATGGCCTTCACCGCCGTGCGCGCCGGTGAGATCTATGGCGTCGTTCGCGACGAGGTGTGCTACAGCCCCATGCCACTTTTCCACGGCAACGCGTTGATGGCGTGTTGGGGCCCGGCATTGGCCGTGGGAGCCACGTTGGTGCTACGTCGTAAATTCTCCGCCAGCGGGTTCCTCGAGGACGTGCGCACCTACGACTGCACGTATTTCACCTACGTCGGTCGCACGATCGCCTACGTGTTGGGGCAACCACCAACCGAGAACGATCGTCGCCATCGACTGCGCCTCGGATTCGGCACCGAGGCCAGCGCGCTCGATCGTGAGCGCTTTCTCGAGCGTTTCGGTTGCGAGTTGGTCGAGGGTTACGGGTCGAGCGAGAGCGTGGTGGCCATCATCCGATCTCCCGACACACCGGCGAACGCGTTGGGTCGTGAACGGCCCGACATGGCCGGCTCCGTCATCATCGTCGATCCGGGCACCAGCGTCGAATGTCCGCGAGTCATCTTCGACGAGCACGGAGCCATCAGTAATCCCGAGTGCATCGGTGAGATCGTGAACACCGCGGGTGGTTCGTCCTTCGAGGGTTATTACAACAACCCCGAGGCATCGAGCGAGCGAGTGCGAAACGGCTGGTACTGGACCGGCGACCTCGGGTACCGCGACGCCGAGGGCTTCTTCTACTTCGCGGGACGAAGCGCGGATTGGCTGCGCGTCGACAGCGAAAATTTCGCCAGCGCCCCCGTGGAGAACATCGTCAGTCGCTTCCCCGGCGTGGTGATGGCCGCGGTCTATCCGGTGCCCGATCCGGTGACCGGCGACATGGTGATGGTGGCCATCGAGATGAACCCTGCCGTCGACTTCGATCCCGTGGCCTTCGACGCCTTCCTCGAGGCGCAACGCGATCTGGGAACGAAGTGGTCTCCGCAGTTGGTTCGGGTCACCACCGCCATGCCTTTGACCGCCAACAACAAGGTGCACAAACCGCCGTTGCGGACGGAGAAGTGGCGAACCACCGAGACCCTCTATTGGCGCGCCCGACGGGGAGAAGGCCTGCGCCCCATGACCGACGACGACAAAGCAGACCTGGAACAGGCCTTTGCCGACAACAAGCGCACCCACGTCCTCAGCGGACTCTGACGCCGATCAGGCCTTCCTGGCCGACCAGGTGCGCCAGGTCTCGATGCACTCGGGCAATTCACCTCGACCCGTCTGACTACGGGGCCAGTTGGCGTCGGCCAAACCGACGGGCGGATTGGGCATGTCGTGCCCGTACCAGAGCAAATGGCGCCGACGCACGAACAGCCACCGACCGTTCACACGCCGGTAGACGTCGTGGTACTGGATCTGATGGATGATCCACTGGCCCTCGGCATCCTCGATCTCCCCGCGACAACTCACGATCCCGGTGGCGTTGTCGTGGTCGGTCGCGTCGATGACGTGATTGCCCACCATCAGGATCACCCGACCGAGCGAGTCCATCTGACCGTCGAAACTGGCGCGCAAGGCGTCGGTTCCCGCGGTCTCCCGCGTGACCTTGACATCGGGAACGAAGAGCCGGGCCAGGTTCTCGGTGTCGCGAACGCCGAACCAAACGGCGTAACGGCTGGCCAGTTGACGGATCTCCTCACACGCCGACAACCAGGCGATGGGATCGGAATCGCGAAGCTCGTCCACGGGTCAGCGTCCCCTCGGCAACGGATGCGGATGGGCGGTGGGTTGCAACAACGCGTCGGTTCCCCCGTCGACGAACAGCACCTGACCCACCACGTACGACGCGTCGGCCGACAGCAAAAAACAGATCGCGCCGGCGATCTCGTCGGGCTTGCCCCATCGACCGATCGGGATGGGGATCAGCTCGAGCGAGTCCTTCAACTCCGGCATTTCGAGCAAGGGTCGGGTCATGCCGGTGTCGATGACGCCGGGTGCGACCGCGTTCAAACGAATACCCGATGCGATCCACGAAGCCGACTGGGAACGCACCCAGAACGCAATCGCCAACTTCCCCGCGGGGTAGGCGAGGAACGTCTGGGGGGTCGCGTGACGGGCCACCATCGTCTCCTCGTCACCGTTCAAGAGAGCGATGGCCTCCTCCACCGGGAGACCGGGGGTCATGGTGGTGCTGTTCGACGAAATCATGACCACCGCCGGATTCACCCCCTTTTCGAGACAACCGCGCAGGCCCTCGACGACGGCCAAGGTTCCGTAGAAGTTCACCCGAACCACCAACTCGTTCGAGGCCGGTGTGCTCACCCCCGCGCACGGCACCAATCCGTCGAGGACTCCCCCGCACTTCGTGGTCACCTCCTCCACGATCCGGTGTCGATCGCCGACCTTGGACAGATCACCGATCACATCGGCGTCACGAAGATCGACCCCGATCACCCGATGTCCGTCGGCCTCCAGACGCCTCTTGGTAGCCGCGCCGATCCCCGACGCCGATCCCGTGACGCAGATCGTTCTCATTTCATCCCCTCCGCCACGTGACAGTGTGTCAGATCGACGCTGACCGGCACCACCAGAATCCATCGTCGGTGACTACGGTGTTCGACGTGTCGGCAGTCGTTCGCTCCATCGTGTGTCGCGAGTTCGGCCCCCTCGACCGCCTCGTGTTGGAGGAAGCGTCGGCCGGCGATCTGTTCCCCGGTTGCGTGCGCCTCGACGTCACCGCCTGTGGCGTGAACTTCGTCGACGCCCTTTTCGTGCAAGGCAAATATCAGATCAAACCACCCGTGCCCTTCGTCCCCGGCATGGAGGTCGTCGGGCGAGTGATCGAGATCGCTCCCGACGTGGAGGGAATCTCACTCGGCCAACGTGTGTTCGCCAACGTCGGATTGGGCGGTTACTCCTCCCAAGCGATCGTGGCGGCCAAGCGTCTCGTCCGCATCCCCAGCACGCTGTCCGACGGTCAGGCGGCCACCTTCATGCAGAGCTACCTCACGGCCTGGTTCGCGTTGGTGGAACGGGCGCACGTGGAGTCGGGCCGGTGGCTGATGGTGCTGGGAGCCGGAAGCGGAGTGGGTCTGGCCGCCGTCGACGTCGGGCGCTCACTCGGTCTGCGGGTCGTCGCGGTGGCCTCCACGGACGAGAAGCGTCGACTGGCCGCCGAGCGCGGTGCCGAGGTCACGATCGACTCCACCTTGTCGGCCGACGAAATCAAGGAGACCGCCAAGCGGGTGTCGGGCGGGGCCATCGACTACCTCTACGACCCGATCGGTGGTGAGGTCGGCGAAACCTGTCTTCGCGCCCTGGGCGACGACGGTCAGTATCTGGTGATCGGATTCGTCGCAGGTATTCCCCGGTTGCCGGCGAACCAGGTCTTGTTGCGCAATCGACGAATCACCGGAGTCGACTGGGGTGGGTGGGCGGGCAAGAATCCCGATCGCAACAACGCCCTGCTGGACGACGTGCTGGCTCTCATCGCGCGCGGTGAATTGCGTCCCGTCGAACCGGTGACGTACCCCCTCGCGCAGGCTGCCGATGCACTGCGCGACCTCGAGAATCGCCGAGTGGCCGGCAAGATCGCCCTGCGCCCCTGAGGCGGGACCGGCGCGCGCATGCGGTGCGCTTTGGCGATCAGGCCAACATCTGACCGCGCCCGACCGATTCGAATCGTCGGCGGAGTTCGTCCGCGGCAGCAGCATCGAAACTCACGAAGTTCGTCTCACGACCACGACGCCACCAGATGCGCGCGGATCCCCCGCCTTCCACGTCGTGCCATCGTCGCTTCACCAAATCACGCTTGACGACCTTGTTGGTGGAGGTCATCGGAAACCCGTCGACCACTTGCACGAAGGAGGGAAGCCACTTCGGGGACAAGTCGCCCTGGGTCGACAGGAACAAGGCGAACTCGTCGATGTCGAAGTTGGTCTCGGGCTTCAACTGCATGGCCACCATGACACGATCACCGATCTCGGCGTCGGGCACCCCGTACACGGCGGCGAGCAGGACGCTCGGGTGGCGCATGATGATGCGCTCGATGGGCGCTCCGGCGAAGTTCTCTCCATCGACGCGCATCCAATCGGCGCTTCGACCGGCGAAGTAAAAGAATCCCGACTCGTCACGGTACGCGAGGTCACCGGTCCAATACGCCCCGTCACGAAGACGCTCCCGATTCGCTTCCTCGTTGTTGAAGTACCCCTCGAACGTGCCTCCGCCGGCATTGACGATCTCTCCGGTGGCCTCCTCCAAGTTGAGCACCCGACCTCGATCGTCGAAGACCGCCCGCGGGCACTCGCGATTGGACCCGGGGTCACGAACGGTGATGGTGGGTTGGGCCGCCACCCCGAGGGCCCCCGCTGGCATCCCGGGGACGCGCACGATCGACGCTCCGGTCTCGGTTTGACCGTACCCGTCGATGAGCCGCACCCCGAATCGTTCGGCGAATCGAGCCAGATCGACTTCCGAACCCTCGTTGCCGAATCCGATACGCAGTTTGTGGTCCCGGTCGTTCGGACTCTCGGGAGTGGCCAGGATGTAAGTGAGCGGTTTGCCTACGTAATTGAAGTACGTCGCACCATAGCGGCGGACGTCGGGCATGAACTCCGATGCCGAGAACTTGCGGCGCAGGGCAATCGTGGCCCCTGACAACACCGAGGGCGCCCAGGCGGTGAACAACGCGTTGGAGTGGAACAGTGGCATCGATATGTAGGTCACGTCCGTGGATGTCAGCTCGGTGATCATCACCATCGAACCCGACACGAAATTCAACCGTTGGTGACTGGTGATGACCGCCTTGGGCGCACCGCTGGTTCCCGACGTGAAGAGCAACAGGAACGTGGAGGACGGCTCGACCGGACATTGTGCCGAGGTGGGCAGCCTCGCCCCATCGTGTTCGGCGAGTAACAACCCGTGTTCAGTCGAGTCGACGACGAAGACCCGCCCGTTCGCGCCACCGAGATCCAATCCGTCGAGTAGGCCCGATTGGGTCGAATCGGTCACCACCACTCGACACGATGTGTGCACGATGTCGCGGGCCAGCTCAGCGCCACGGCGCGTGCTGTTGATCCCCACCACACTGGCACCGGTCACCGCGGCAGCCCCGAGCCACATGGTGAATTCGGGGGTGTTGTCGAGCATCACGCCGATGTGGGGCGACGTCCCCGTCGGCGCGGCGTCGATGACCGAGCGCCACAGCGAGGCCCGACGCGCGACCTCTCGACACCACTGTCGATACGTGATCGAGGAATCCTCGAACAGGATCGCCACGTTGTCGTCCTCGGCGCGCGCGCGAACGTGATCGGCGAAGGTGAGAGTGGCACTTTGCTCAGAGGTCACGGGCCACCTTCATGGCGCCGTGAATGGCACCCTCTATGTAGCCCACCTCGGCGGCATCACCGACCAACCTCACGTTCAGCCCCCGCGCCGACAGCTCGTCGGCGAGGGATGCGTCAGCACGAACTTCGCCGGCCACGATCACGTTGTCCGCCCCCACGTCGAACTGCTCGTCACCCACGTGGTAACGGACCGAGTCGCACGAAATCGACACCAGACGCGCTTCACGAACGAGGACGACGCCGTGCTCGCGGGCCTCGCGCACCGCCGTCCAACGACGGGGCATGGCCATCGGAAGACCAAGGTGTTGGCCCTCTTCCAACACCGTGACGTGACGTCCGCGCTCGGCCAGATACTCGGCCAGTTCGAGACCCACCAAACCGCCTCCGACGACGACCACGCGTCTGCCGATCGGCATCCACATCTTGGAAAGGCGACGGACGCGGTTCGCATCGCTCAACGCTCCCACCGCGCGACCCGCCGCCACCACCACTCGTTGGAGTGGACCCAGCGCCGCGAGATCGGCATCGGCCTCGCCGGTGATGACACCGCGCAGTGCATCACCGGTGAGCACATGGGGTAGATCCGCACCAGGAACGTCCGGACGACCGCGACGAGCACCCGTGGCCACGATCACCACATCGGGCCGCAGACTGTCGACGAGATCGACGTCGGCACGGGTGCCCAGCAAAACTTCCACACCGAGGCGCTCGACCTCGTGGGTCAACCAGTCGACGAGCATCTCATTGGCCGGCGTCGTGAGTTGGGAGAACCACAGCGTTCCACCGAGACGCCCGCCCTTTTCGATGAGAGTGACCTTGGCCCCACGAGTCGCCGCCACGCGCGCGGCCTCCATGCCACCGGGTCCGCCACCGATGACGACAACGTGCCGAGGACGATCGAACGGCGTGAGGAGCGCCACCTCCTCGTTGCACAAGGCCGGGTTGACGGCGCATTTCGGGTTGCCATCGAAGAAGTTCTGCTCGACGCACACGTAGCAGTTGATGCACGGCCTCACCGAGCGACGACGGCCGGCCCGAATCTTGTTCACCAATTCGGGATCGGCCAGGAGCTGGCGTCCCATGGAGACGAAGTCGCATTCGCCGGCGGCAATCATCTCGTCGGCCAACTCGGGCAACATGCGCCCCACGGCCACCACGGGGATGGATACGGCCTGCTTGATCGTCTTGGTGTGCTCGCGATACGCCCCCACCGCGCTGGGCAACGGCCCGTCGGTGAAGTCGGCGAAGGGATTGTGCGCGTTGGCCGAGACGTGGATGGCGTCAGCCCCCGCTCGCTCGATGAGAGCCGCCGCTTCGGCGCTCTCAGCCGCGGTCAGGCCATCCCACGGTCCGTATTCATGACCATTCAGTCGAACGAGCACCGGGTAATCCGCACCCACCTCGCGCTTCACCGCCCGCACCACCTCACAGGTGAGGCGTGCCCGGTTCTCGATCGAACCTCCCCAACGATCGTCACGCTTGTTATAGGTGCGCGACAAAAAGGTCGACAACAGATAGCCGTGGGCGGCGTGGATCTCGATGGCGTCGACGCCGGCGAACTTCACGCGTCGGGCGGCGGCGGCGAACTGATCGATCACCCAGACCAAGTCTTCCTCGTCGGCCACCTTGTAGGTGGCTTTCTTGCCTTGCGTGGCCGTGGCGAGTCGCCGCAACTCGTCCATTGGGCTGTCTCGAAGGGCCGACAGATCGGGGGTACCGTCGAGCAACGAGGGCACCAACTGCGGTCGACCCTCGGCCGTGTCCACACTGGCGGTCTTGCCGTGGTGACAGAGCTGCATGCACAGACGACCGCCGGCGGCGTGAACCGAGTCCGCCAACCGGCCGATGCCGGGAATGAAACGATCGTCGGAGAACGCCGGCTGATGGCGCGAGGTGGCACCCACGGGCCACGCCACCGCACCGGTGCCGGTGATGACCATGGCGGTTCCGCCCGCCGCTCGGGCCGTGTAGTGGGCGATCTCGCCGTCGCTGATCTCGCCGTCGACACAAAGGTTCATGTCCATGGCCGCCAGGAACACCCGATTCGACAATTCGAGTCCAGCGATGCGACCGGACGAAAGTAGGGAGTTGTACGCGCGTTCGGTCATGGAGAATCAGTCATTCGTGTTGCTGCGTTGGATGGCCCGTTCGTCGGTCCCCAGATAACTGGCGATCACGGCGGGGTTCTCGCGGATCGACTTGGGGTCGCCCTCGGCGATGACCCGTCCGGCCTCCAGGCAGTAAATGCGATCGGAGATGGACATGACCATCGGCATGTCGTGCTCGATGATCAGAATAGACGCACCGAGCTCTCGTTGGATGGTCTGGACCAGCGGTCCGAAAGCTTCGGTTTCGCGCTGGGCGACTCCGGCGGTCGGCTCGTCGAGCAGCAACAATCTCGAGTCCAGAGCGATGAGCGCCCCCAGCTCGACGACGCGACGCGTCCCGGTGGACAACTCGCCCAACAACGAGTCCGCATACCGACCGAGCCCGAGATAACTGATGATCTCGTCGGATTCGCGGCGCTTACGACGCTCGGCGATTGGTGACGGCGGCAACCCGAGGACGGAGGGAACGAACAACGAACGCTGACGCGATTCGAGAGCGACCATCACGGTCTCGCGTACGGTGAGAGAGGCGAACAGACGGGCGTTCTGAAACGCCCGCCCCTGCCCCAATCGAGCGCGACGGTGGGCCGAGAGGTTCGCGATGTCTCGTCCGTACAACTCCACCACACCCGTGGACGGCAGTAAACCTGAGACCGCGTTGAGGATGGTCGTCTTGCCGGCACCATTCGTTCCGATGAGCCCGACGATCTCGCCGGAGCGAACCTCCAGGTCGACGCCTTCGACGATGATGCGACCACCGAGGTTCACCGTCAGCCCGTCGGTACGCAAAGGCATCGCCACCGACGGCTTCTTCGCCGTGGAATTGGCCAACGAAACGACGTTGGCGCCCCTCTCACGAACCGGCGGGGTCCAGTCGGTGCGACGGGCGATCCAGGACAAGAGAACGTCGCGGAACGAGTGCAGGATCGAGATGAGACCACTCGGGAAGTAGAGCAACACGATCAACATGCCAAAACCGCTGGCGAACAACTGGACTTGGTCGGTTCCGTCGAAGAAGATCGGAACAGCGATGATCACCAACGTTCCCAAAACCGCACCGGTGATGGAGCCGATTCCGCCAACGACCGCAACCGCGACGATACGAAGGGAATCCTCGAACTCGAAAGCGAGCAGGTCGACCTTGAATTGACCGCTGCGGTCCGCCAAGGGCATGAGGGCACCAGCCAGGGCAGCCAAACCTCCCGACATGGCGAACGCCAACAACTTCGCCCGTTGGGGAGAAACCGTGAAGGCCGCCGCCGAGTTCTCGTTGTCGCGCGTGGCGATGATCGAACGTCCGATCCCGGTGCGACGTACTCGCCAAACAAGAAGAATCGCCACGACCGCGATGAGCAGACAGAAATAATACGCGCCATCGAAATCGTTTCCCTTGACGGTGAAGAAGAGGAGACGAAAGCCCTTGGCCCGGTCGACATTCAACTTTGCCGTTCCCCCGTCAGCGACCTTGTCGGCCACGATGAACCAAGAGCGGATGACCAATCCGAAACCCAGGGTGATGACCGCCAGATACAGACCCTTCACCCGCAACGCCGGGACTCCGATGACGACGGCCGCGGCCACCCCGACGGACACACCGATGAGTGACGCGGTCCAATAGGGAAGTCCGTTGGCGAAATAGATGGTGGAGTACGAGCCGAGTGCCACGAAACCGAATTGACCCAGCGACAATTGACCGCCCCAACCGGTCAAGATCGTGATGGACAGCGCCACGATCAAAAAAACGGGCACGGTGGTGAACTTCAAGATGTCGCTGGGCTTTTCGGCGATGATCGGAACCGCGAGAGCCAGGGCACCCAGGGCGACGACCCCTCCCCACGTCAGGACGCGGTACAGCGGATGGCGAGTCAATTCTTGGCGAGCGGCACGCACCTTGTTGGTGAGCTGCCATCCGCTGTCGCGCATCGACTCGCTGCGCCCGATCGTGAACAACACCACCAGCAAGATGAGGAACAGTAGAGCGACGTTGGACCCCATCGGCAGGTCTCCGCCGAGGGACCAGGACAGCAGCAAGCGGTCGACCACTCCAGCCACCACTCCGCCGACCAAGGTCCAGCCGAAGGACTTCATTCGCCCGAACATGGCCGCAACCAGGGAGAGCAGGAGCAATTTGGGACCGAGTGCATTTTGAACCGTGGCAATCGAACTCCCCTGCATTGGCGCGATGAGTAGCGCGCTGAGAGCGGCCAACAGGCCGGCCAATGCCCACGTCTTCGTCGACACTTTGCGCACGCTGATTCCGGCCAATTGCGCCGCCGACAGGTTGTCGGCCGACGCGCGTACCTGCATGCCGAAGGGACTTTTCAAGAACAACCAGCCGAGAAAGGCCATCAGCGCCGGAACCACGAGCAGGACCTGTACTTGCGGTCCCGTCACGGAGACTCCGGCAACCTCCCAGCTGCCGACGATCAACACGGGGAACGTGACACTCGATGCTTGTTCGTCAGGAATGGGAAGCCGTAATTGGAGTAACTGGATCACCTGAGTGAGCCCGAGGGTCGCCACGAACAACAACAAGCGTGGTTGAGTGAACAGACGGCGCAGAACCAGTTCCGACACCACCCCGAGCACCGTCCCGGCCAAGAGCGCCAGGGGCAATGACACTCCGAACGCCACGTCGTAGCGAATCTGGAGAACGGCCATCAGGTAACCACCGAAAGCCCCGATCTGACCGTGGGCGAAGTTGATGACCCCCGTGGCCCGGTAGATCAACAGCAATCCGAACGCCACCAGGGCGTAAACGAGACCCTGCACCAGACCGTCGAAGACGATGTCTCCGGAAAGAACCAAACCGAGCATGGCCATCACGCGCCCGCGCCCGACAAGAAGACCGCGCGCAACAAGTCACCTCGCTCGAGGAGATCCCTCGCCGGACCCTCGAACCTGACCTGACCGCGCTCCATGAAAACCGCCCGGTCGGCGATGGAAAGAGCGACGTTCACCGACTGTTCGACGATGAGCATCGTGGTTCCCTGCTCTTTCAATCGTTCCACTACACGCAACAGATCCTGCACCACCACCGGTGCCAGACCCAACGACAATTCGTCGATGCACAGCAACTCGGGCTCGAGCATGATGGCTTTGGCGAGCGCCAGCATCTGCTGCTGGCCACCGGACAACGAACCCGCACGTTGGTCGATGCGATTCTGAAGCATGGGAAACGTCTCTTCGACCAAATTCAACTTCTCCCGACGCTTGCCGACATCGGGGATCTGGCGACTCCAGATGGCCAGATTCTCGGCCACCGTCATGGACGGGAACACCGCCTCACCACCAGGAATCTGCACCAAACCCATCTGCGAACGGAATTGCGGATCGACCAACGTGACGGTGCGGCCGTTCATGCGGACCACTCCCCGATCCGGCATCACCAGTCCGGAGATCGCCCGCAAGATGGTCGATTTACCCGCCCCATTGGTGCCGAGCAGAGCGAGGACCTCGCCCCTCCGTACGTCGAAGTTGACATCGAAGAGCACCTGCAAGTTTCCGTAACTGACGTCGACGTTGCGGACCTGCAACACCGGGACGCCGTCCGGGTCTGCGCTGAGTCGGACTTGTTCCTCGCGCTGCTCTTTCAACTCGGCGACGCAAAGCGCGATGTCCCTTTTCATGTAACGACTTCCGTAAATGATGAGCAATCCCCCCAACAGAGCCGCGGGCGGAACGACGGAGGTGAGCGCCGTGCGCTCGCCGTGCGCGTCAGAGAGGGCACCGGCCAGTAAACCGCCGAAAAATCCACCCATGAGGAAGATGTACACCCCGACCATCGCGAACGCCTGTGAGCGCATTTGATACGGAATGATCGACGAGATCGCCGGACCCAATTGAGTGAAGGCCATGCCTTGGAAGGAATAGCCGACGGTGACGAGAGCAACCATCACGACCGGATTTTGAAACCGCAGTCCCACGGTGAGGAAAAGTCCGTAGAGGAGGATGAATCCACCCATCATCTTCAAAGATGTCGAGGGGTTCTTGCGGAAAATCCGGTCACCGAATCGACCAGCGAGTGGGATGCCGATGAGTGCTCCCGACCAAGTGACCGCGCCCAGCCAACCACGCTTGAACGCGTCGTAACCATACGCGTCCTCGAGCAGCAAGTTGAAAGCACTCGGCACCGCGACCAACGCGAAGCCGAGCACACCGATGCCAACCACGAGAAAGTAGAACGTACGTACTTTCTTCAGACGCTGGAATGCCGCCGACAAACGCACGGGGGGGTCGGCCGCCGGACCAGTCATCGCCGCACCCAAAACGGCCTCTTGTTCCTGCTGACCGCGCACGGGTTCCTTCAACGTCAGCGACCACAACACCGACGCGGCTGCGGGGATCATCAGCGCGAAAAAGACGACACGCCAGTCACCCGCGTCGTCACCAGCGGCCAACACAATTCCTCCGGCGAACAACGGACCGAACACCTGACCGAGCGGACGACCCAGAGCCTCGAGAGCAAAGATACGCGTTCGCACTCTCAAGGGGTATTGATCGGCGACGAGGGACGGGCCGATGGGTATGCGAGCCGAGGCCCCGAATCCGGAGCCGGCGCGAGCGACCCCCATCAAGAAAGGATTGACCACCGCACCGGTGAACCCGACGAACAGCAACCACAACCCCGACGCGCCGCTGAGAACACGAACCCGGGAGTATCGATCGGCCAGCCACGCGAACGGCAAGGTGGCCAGCACGAGAACGACACCGCCGAAACTCTGTAAGCCGAGGAGAACAGTGTCAGACACCCCCAGGGTCTCTTGGATGTCGGGGCCGAGCACCTGCATGGCAACCCGATCGAAGTCTTCGAGGATGGTGAAGATCAGCAGAACGAGGGCGACTCCGACACCGCCGGTTTTGAGACCGGCCCGCAACGATGTCCGGGCGTCACCGGCCTCCACGAACCCGCTCAGCGCCGAGGCGTCGACATCGAGGTTTGTCGCGTCGTGAGTGGGTGCCTCGACGGCGATGGATGCCACCAGGGCCGAGGCCGAACTCATCGGCGGACGGTCTTGGGGCGCGTTTTGCTGGTCTTTCATCGATCCCCCACGTCGACCATGGCTCGGTTGTTATGCCCCGACACTAGTGGTTGGCACCCATCTGACGCACCGTCAGATACCGATCCCCCACGTGCTACCGTGCTGTCGCGCCTCGCTTGCGCGGGGTTCACAATCCTGGAGGGGGAAACGATGAAGAGAAAGTCACGTATCGCGGTCACGTTGCTCGCGGGGGCTTCGCTCATCATCGCCGCCTGTGGCGGCGACGATGGTGGAGAGACCACCGAAGATCCGCCCGCATCCGAAGCACCTACGAGCGAAGCGCCGAGCACTGAGGCTCCCGTCGAGGAGCCCACGGCATCCGACATCGGCATCACCGAGACCACGATCAAACTTGGTGTGGCCGTCGCGGATCTCGAGGCCGTTCGGGCCGCGGGAATATCCATTCCGGAGACCTTGACCACCGACCACCTGTTCGACCGCTGGCAGGTCTTCATGGACGACATCAACGAGGCCGGCGGTATCAACGGGCGCACCATCGAACTGGTGCAACTGGTCTGGAATCCGCTCGATCCCTCGTCGTTCGACACCTTGTGCGCAGCCGCCACAATCGACAACGAGTTGTTCCTCGTGCTCAATGGCACCGGTTTGTCGTCGGTCGCCCGAGAGTGTTTGCTCGACGCCGGGATGCCCCTGATTTACGGCGACGTGATGACCAACGCGGAACTAGCGACCGGGTTGACCATTTCTCTGGCGCCACCGACCGAAGTGGTCGCCCAAGCGGGTGCCAAACAGTGGATCGAGACGACTGATGTCGCCGTCGGCTCCGTGGTGGGAGTGCTAGCCAACAACACCCCCGGCGGAACCGCCGCCGGAAGTGCTGCCGAGGCGACGCTGACCGCAGCGGGCTACACCGTGAAGAAGATCGAACTGAACTCGTTGTCCGGCGACACCGCTGCGATCAACGAGGAGGGCGCGTCGGCTGTCGGGGTATTCCAAGCCGAGAATGCACAGCACGTGCTTTTGGCCACCCCGTTCACGGAAAACACCGGTTTCTGGAACGCGGCAGCCCCCGCCGGATTGCCGTTCACGTTGATGGACGTGTCGTCGTCGGGTTGCTCACCGTTCGGCCTGAGCCGCGCTCCGGCTGCTGCCGTCGGAAGCTCCTGCACGACTTCGTACGACCATTCGACCGATGGAACGTCGATTCGTCCCGACACCGAGTTCGAGGCTGAGTGCCGTGCACACTTCGAGAGCAACTTCACCGAGTACTACGGCGGTCCGACCAATCCGGGCGTGCCGGCTGGTCAGCAAATCACCGACTCGACGGGTAAGGTCCTCAACTCCGATTACACCCCGCAGGAATGTTCGATCGCGAACATTTTGAAACTGGCCCTCGAAGCCGCCGGGGTCAACCCGACTCGGGCGTCCTTTTTGGAGGCCGCACGCGGACTCGGTGAGGTGCCCTTGGCTCTGATCGGTGGCGGTACCGGGCTTCTTGCTCCGGACAAGCCGTTCGCGGCCAACGCCGTCCACGTGGTGAAGGTGACGGCCGCCGCGGCCGACACCGCCCCCGATGCGAACGGTCTCTACAACGGTTGTGCGGCACCGGTGATTTGTGGTGTCGTCACCAGTGACTGGACGTCCATCACGGACTGACGCGTCACAGGACGGTTCGACAGGATCGGGTGGGCAACCGACCGAGACGACCGAACCCGACGAGTTCCAGAGGGGTCGGGTGGGAGCATTCCCCCCGGCCCCTCTTCGTCGAGGGGGTCACCGAGAGGACAACTGTCGAACGATGGCCTCGATGAGGAGCGCGCGCGAGGGCATCGCCATCACGTCCACCCATTCGTGCTCGGCGTGTGCCCCGCCCCCCACTGCTCCCAGTCCATCCAGTGTCGGCACCCCCGCCGCCGCCGTGAAATTCCCGTCCGACCCGCCGCCGACCGCCACGCCACGCAACCCGTCGATTCCGACCGACTCGGCCGCCAGGACCGCGACCGGGAACAACGTCTCCGACGCCGACATCGGCATCGGAGGGCGGTTGAAACCACCCAAAATCTCCACGCGCGCCCCCGGGTGTGTCGACACCAAACCGGCCATCGCCCGGTCGACCCGCTCCCGTTCGTCCGCATGTTCCACGCGAACGTCCACGAACACGGTGGTCAAGGCCGGCACCACGTTGTCCGCGGTCCCCGCCGACGCCACCGTCGGGGTCACCGTGGTCCCCCGATCGGGGTCGCCGAAGGTCGCGATGCGCAACACCTGCGTCGCCGCTTCGACCAACGAGTTCACGCCCTTCTCGGGCTCGAGTCCGGCATGCGACGCCCGACCGTGCACCCGCACCTCGAACGTTCCCGTTCCCTTTCGACCCGTCTTGAGGGCACCGCCATCGGCGCTCGGTTCCAGCACCAACACCGCGCCGCAGTGCCGGGCACGCTCGACGATGAGATCACGTGAATGAGCCGAGCCAACCTCTTCGTCCGCTGTGATCAGCACCTCGACCGCCGACCGATCCGACAACGCCGCCACGCCGTGGAGGGCCTGCACGATACCCGCCTTCATGTCGAACACTCCCGGCCCCGTCGCACGACCATCGGACACCGTGAACGGCCGCATCGCCAAGGCCCCCTTCGGAAAGACCGTGTCGTGGTGACCCACGATCAACACCTTCGCGTTCGACCCGCCCTTCCAGTGAACGTGCGGTCCGCCGGGACTCTCGACGATCGCCGGAGGCGCTCCGAGCAACCGGTGCATTATCGATGCCAGCGTCTCGGCGCTCGTTCTCAGGGCATCGAGATCCCTCGACGGAGACTCCACTTCCACCAGGGCACGAAGATCGTCGAGCATCGGCTCGATCGCCGGCGCACGTACAGCAGTTTTCGACACGACAACATTGTGCCTCATCGTCACCCCCTACAGTCGGACGAATAGCCGGGAGGATTATGAAATCGATCACCAGCCGCTCGACCATCTCTGCCGTCGTGTTTCTGATCGGGGTGACGGCCTGCTCCAGCGGAAACGACGAGTCCGCGACCGAAACGGCGGACACATCGGCACCTCCGACATCGGTCGAGCTCGAACCGGTCGATTTCTCGGTGGTGCCCGGCACGCACCAGATAACCGTCACCGGAGCCGAGCCCGGCTTGGAACTGTCGATCGAATCCGTCGATGGTGCCGCCGTGGCCGAAGGTACTGTCGACGAACTGGGCTCGTTCTTGCAGCGTGATGTCGAGGCGGGTGATTATCGCGTCGTGCTGGCCGATCGCTCAGCCGCCAGCGACATCGTCACCGTCTACGACGCCAGTTACGTCCCCGACCAGTCGTTCTACGACGACCAGACCATCGAGTCGGGTTTCGGCTACATCACCGTGCGCGACGGAACCACCCTGTCGGCCACGGTGTGGCTACCCGGTGAACCCGACGCGGGTCCGTACCCCACCGTCGTGGAGTACTCCGGATATGCTCCCAGCGACCCCGGTGCTTCCACCTTCGCAGAGTTGTTCAACACGCTCGGATACGCCTACGTCGGGGTGAACATGCGGGGCACGGGTTGCTCGGGCGGTTCGTACCTCTTCTTCGAGGAGAGCCAACTTCTCGACGGCTACGACGTCATCGAAGCCGTGGCCGCCCAGTCGTGGGTGGCCAACAACAAGGTCGGCATGGTCGGCATCAGTTACCCGGGCATCAGTCAGCTCTTTGTCGCGTCCACGCAGCCGCCGAGTTTGGCGGCGATCACACCGTTGTCGGTCATCGACGACAGCTACCGAGGCACCCTGTACCCCGGCGGAATCCTGAACACGGGGTTCGCCGTCGAATGGACCGAGGCCCGCATGGAGGAATCCAAGCCTTTCGGTCAATCGTGGGCCAAGGAACGCTCGGACGAAGGCGACGAGACTTGCGCGTCGAACCAGAATCTTCGTCTGCAGAACCCCGATCTGGTGGCCGAAATCGACGCCAATCCCTTCTACTCGCCCGAGGTTGGGGACGAGATCAATCCATCGCTTCTCGTCGACAAGATCGAGGTCCCCGTGTTCCTCGCCGGAGCCTGGCAAGACGAGCAGACGGGCGGACATTTCCCCGCCTTGCTCGAGAACTTCGACTCTGCGCCGCACTTGTACGTCACGTTGCTGAATGGTCTGCACACGGAGTCCATCAGCACCGCGGTCTTCCCGCGTTACGCCGAGTTCCTCAGCCTTTACGTGGCCCGCGCCGTACCTGACCTGACGGCCGCGTCGTTGATAGCTCCGATCCTTTCCAGCAGCATCACCGGTTCCGCGGTGGGGTTGCCGCAGCAGGATCGTTTCACCGGCATGACCTTCGACGAGGCTCTCGCGATGTTCGAGTCCGAACCCAAGGTGCGCGTTCTGTTCGAAGAAGGCGCCGCCGATGGTCAGCCCGCCGGCTCACCTTTGGCGCGCTGGCAGGCCGAGTTCAGCGCCTGGCCCATCCCGCAGACCGAGTTGGTTCGTCTGAACTTGGGCGCCAACGGAACGCTTTCGACCAACGGCTCGTCGGGAAGCACGAGATACGTCGCCGACCCGACTGCCACACCGGGCACGTACTTCGACGGCTCCGGTAGCGACATTTGGCGTGCCGACGTGGCCTGGAACTGGGTCCGTAACCCCGCGGGAACGGCGGCCGAGTTCACGAGCGAACCGCTCGTCGAAGATCTCGTGATCGTCGGGCCGGGCTCGGCCGATCTTTGGATCTCGTCCGATGCCACCGACACCGACCTCGAGGTGATGATCTCGGAGATCCGACCCGACGGAACGGAAACGTTCGTACAGAGCGGCTGGTTGCGTGCCAGCCATCGGGCGCTCGACGAGGGCGTCAGCACCAAAAGCCGCCCCTCGCACACGCACCTCGAAGCCGACGCCGCGCCCTTGACCCCCGGCGAGATCACACTGGTACGCGTGGAGATCTTCCCGGTGGCTCATCCGTTCCGCGCCGGATCTCGCATTCGCGTCACGATCGATGCTCCCGGCGGCAACCATGGCGAGTGGGAATTCCGAACCATCAGCGCCGGAGAAAACGTGACGATCCACCACGATGCCGAACATCCTTCGTCGATCGTGTTCAGCACCATCACCGGACTGAACGTTCCCCGTGGCGTCGCTCCCTGCGGGGCGCTGCGCGGTCAGCCCTGTCGTTCGCTTTGATCGGGTGAGCGGAGCCATTCACTCGCCCGTCGGTGTCAGTCGGCCAGAACCTCGAGAGTGAGGATGAGGTCACCCGAGTCGTGATCCTCCAGCTCGAAAACGCCCAATTCGTCGGCGACGAACTCGAACACCACCTCGTCGCCGGTCAACTCGATGTCGTAGCCGTGGAGATGGAACTCGCGCTCTTCCTCGCTGACGATGCGGATCCGTACCGGTGAACCGACGGTGGTCGAGGCCTCCACCGGCGCGTCGGCCTCCACGTCGATCTCGATGTTGGTCGACAACGTGGGCGGCGTTCCGGTCTCGGGTTCGTCGCGCGATGCCGTACTCGTGGGGGCCATGGTGTTCTGCGGATCGGTCGGCGTTGCGACAACCTGCTCGGTGGACGGCGTCGGGGAGGTACTCGGACCACTGGAGTCCGACGAACCACATGCCCCCAAGAGGAGTCCGGCCGACAGGGCCATAGCTGACATCACCTTCGCACGATCGACTTTCATGCCCGAAGTCTGCCACGGAACTCCTGGCACTCCGTGCCCACCTAGCATCAAATCATGACGTCCCGCCACCGTCTCACTGTCGCGGACCTGGCTCGGCTGAAGGGCCAACGACAACTCACGATGTTGCGCATCTTCACCATCGACGAGGCCGCCGCGGCCGAGGAGGCCGGTATCGACATCGCATCCGCGCCACCGGAACTGGTGAGCGACCCTCGCTATCGCGAAGTCGCTCCGTCACTGTTCACCCTCACCGGGCGCTCTCATCTCGAGGCGGGTTCGACCGACGATCACCTGCGTTGGGCCGGAGCGATGCTCCTGGCCGGTGCGGACTGCATCTACTGCTCGGGGAGCATGGATCGGGTCGAACACTTGGCCAAGGAGTACATCCCGGTGGTCGGACACGTGGGCTTGGTTCCCTCGCGCGCCGGTTGGACCGGCGGGTTCAAAGCGGTGGGCAAGACCGCCGACGAAGCGTTACGGGTGTACGACGAGTGCGTCGCCCTCGAGAACGCGGGGGCCATCGCCGCCGAGATCGAGGTGGTGCCGCCCGAAGTCGCCACCGAGATCAGTCGACGGCTGAAGCGCCTCTCGTTGTGGTCGATGGGATCGGGTGCCGGATGCGACGCGCAGTACCTGTTCGCCATGGACATCCTCGGAGATTTCTCCAATCGAGAACTGTCCGGTATCGCACACGTGCCTCGTCATTCGAAGGTGTACCGCGACTTCGCCGCCGAATACGAGCGACTTCAACACGAACGTGTGGCCGCGTTCACCGAGTACCGCCTCGACGTGGAATCCGGAAACTTTCCCGCCGAGGAACACCTGGTGCCCATGAAGCCCGGTGAGTGGGA
>VFYV01000002.1 GCA_016871395.1 Actinomycetota bacterium | reverse complement strand
GACGCCGATGACCTCGGGATCAAGGCGCACGTCAACGCCACTAGAGGACTTGTCAAGCACGAACGACGCCGCTCTTACAAGGAAGATGTCCCGGATTCGAGTCCCGTCACGCCCACCAGAAGTATTGCTCGGTCCCGTTGTATCATCGGATCAACGGACCAGACCGCCAACTATGGTCGTGCTCGGTGGCTGAAGACAATCGGCGAAAGATCTTGGACTTGCCGTTGCGGCCGTCGACGCGGGTGCTCGGGTTACTAGCGTCACGTTCGCCGACGAGCATCACGTGACGGTGCGATCGGGTGCCCTCTCACGGGGCCTGCTCCACCTCTTCGGCTGACGACGAGAGTCAGCGGCTGCGCTTCTTGGGCGTGGCCATTCCCGACTGCTCGGCCACCGAGCGAATGAGGGCCCGACGGCTGGAAACGGGGCCGATCTTGGCCTCGAGCGGACCGTCGATCAGCAGCGTGGACAAACCGTGAGCCAGCGACCACATCGCCGCAGCGCGAGCTCGGATGTCCTTCAAGGGCGCTTTGGGGCCGAGCATGTCTCGTACGTGGTTCACCAGTACGTCGAAGGAGGCGTCGGCGACCCTCTCCAGTTCGCGGTTCTCAGCGATGGCGCACAGATCGGGGCGGAACATGACGCGGAAGTGCCCGGGGTGGTCGAGCGCGAAGTTCACGTAGGCCTCGAGTAGGGCGGTGGTGGGATCGTCGGGATCGCCGGCCAGTGCATCGATCATCGCGTTGGTGAACGATTCGTAGCCCTCGGCCGCGATGGCCTGGAAGATGCCGCGGCGGTCGGTGAAGTGGTGGTACGGCGCCTGGTGGCTCACTCCGGCGGCCTGGGCTACCTGGCGAAACGACAGGCCGTCGGGTCCGTGCTCGGCGATGTACTCCACGGCGGCGGTCAGAACGGTGTCGCGCAAACTCTCGGTCGCCATACGGGCAGGATACGCCCGACCCTTGACACCGTCAACTTCGGCGACTAGACACCGTTGCATGACCACGTTGTCCGACGAAGTCGCCCACAACCGCTATCTCGCGGGTAACTACGCGCCGGTCGCCGAGGAGGTGACCGCGTTCGATCTCGCGGTGATCGGCGAACTGCCTGCCGAATTGAACGGTCGTTACCTGCGCAACGGACCGAACCCGATCGGGCCCGTCGATCCGTCGGCCCACCACTGGTTCGTCGGTGACGGCATGGTGCACGGCATCCGACTGCGTGAGGGTCGCGCCGAGTGGTACCGCAACCGCTACGTCGGCTCCTCCTCGGTCAGTTCGGCCCGCGGACTGCGCGACATTCCCGGTCGCAATTGGAACAACTCGCCCGGAGGTCCCAACACGAACGTCGGGACCTTCGCCGGCGCCACGTGGGCCATGGTCGAGGCGGGTGGTTGTCCGGTGGAACTCACCGAGGAGTTGGAGACCGTTGGTCGCAACGACTTCTTCGGCACGTTGCCCGGTGCGTTCACCGCCCACCCGAAGTTCGATCCGGTCTCCGGCGAGATGCACGCCGTGGTCTACGCGTGGGCCGAGTGGATGGACCACGTCCAGTACGTCCGTGTTGGTAAGGACGGGCGCGTGAATCGAACCGTCGACATCCCGCTGCCGGGAATGTCGATGGTGCACGACATGTCGATCACGGATCGCTATGTGGTGGTGTACGACCAGCCGGTGTTGGTGGACCTCGATTTGGCGTTCGCCGGTCGGTTCCCCTTCCGCTGGAACGACGAGTACGGCAACCGCGTGGGGCTGATGCCCCGAGAGGGAACCGCTTCCGACATCGTGTGGGTCGACGTGCCCGTCGGGTACGTGTTCCACCCGATGAATTCCTTCGACACGCCCGACGGCAGGGTGGTGCTCGACGTGTGCTTCTACGACGTGATGATGCGCGACGATCTGCTCGGCCCCTTCGGCGACTCGACGGGTCGACTCGTCCGTTGGGAAGTCGATCCGCGCACACGCAGCGTCTCGGTCACGACGATCGACGAGACCCCCAACGAGTTCCCGCGCCATCGCGGTGCTCTCACCGGCAAGCCGTATCGCTACGGCTACTGCGCCCAGCCCGATCCCGATTCGATGTATTGGCCCACCCTCAAGCACGACCTGCACACCGGCAAGCGCGAGGTGTTCGACCATGGTCCGGGCCGCGCCGCTGGCGAGCCGGTGTTCGTGGCCAGACCCGGCAGCACCGAAGAAGACGACGGTTGGTTGGTGACGTTCGTGCACGACGGCAACACCGACTCAGCCGAGTTCGCCGTTCTCGACGCCCGCGACTTCGGACGTGGCTACGTGGCCCAAGTGAGACTGCCGCAGCGCATTCCGTTCGGATTCCACGGCAACTGGTGTCCCGACCCCAAGTGATAACGAGATGACCCGCCACGCCGTACTCGGAGCCGGACCGGTTGGTCGGGCCATCGTCAACTCGCTCGCCCAGCGACAGATCGATGCCATTGTCATCACGCGCTCGGGCACCGACGTGCCGGGCGCACGTGCGGTGAAAGTCGACGCACGTGACCGCAATGCGTTGGCAACAGTGCTGGCCGGGGCCGACGTGGTGTACCAGGCGTCGCAACCCGAATACCACCGCTGGCCGCAGGAGTTCCCCGCGTTGCAGGCGAGTGTTGTGAACGCCGCCAAGCGATCGGGCTCCACACTTGTCGCCGTCGACAATCTGTACGGCTACGCACCGAACACCGAGCCGCTCACCGAAGATCTGCCCCAGTCGTCCACCACTCGCAAGGGTCGTACTCGCGCCGACATGTGGCGCGCCCTCGAGGCCGAATGGAGGGCCGGCAATCTGAAGGTCACCTCGGGCCGCGCGTCCGACTTTTTCGGGCCGTTCGCGCTCGGATCACAGGTGGGCGAGCGCTTCTTCGGCACGCTGCTCGCCGGCAAGAAGGCCGAGACGTTCGGCAACCCGAATGCAGTCCATTCCTACACCAACGTCGTCGACTTCGGTGAGGCGTTGGTTCGCTTGGCCCTCGACGAGCGCTCGCTCGGTCGGGCCTGGCACGTGCCCAATGCACCTGCCGTCACCAACGCCGAGTTCTTGGCCCGGGCGGCGGCCATCGTCGGAGTAGAGGCGAAGTCGGTGAAGCGAACCGCGTTCCAGTTGCGGCTGGCCGGACTCTTTGTTCCGCCGGCGCGCGAAGTCATCGAGATGTTGTACGAGTTCGAGCACGACTTCGTGATCGACCACTCGGCCTACGCCGCGGTGTTCGGCGATCACGCCACGCCGCTCGACGAGTCGCTGGCTGTCACCATCGACTGGTTCCGCCAGCACCAAGGCCAGTAGGCCGGCCCGCGTCACGGTCGTCGACGCGGTCACCAGGACGAGAGGCCGGCTTTGGTCGTGTGAATGTACGAGGTGGGACCAGGCGGATCAGTGGCTCGATCGTGAGATCGGCGTGACATTCCTCCCTCGGATCGCTGCTACCACGTACCCAAGAGAACTGGCTCAGCTGAGTCGCATCAGGTGTCGCCCCGGTGTGGTGAACGCACCGCCCACCAACAGACGACCGTCGCGGTCGATCATCACGCTGAGCACGGCTGCGTCCAGTTGCTCGCTCCACGTCGCGGATGCCTCGGCGTCGATCGTCCCGTTGTCATTGACGGCCATGATCCGACCGTACGGCGCGGTGAACCAACCACCCACGGTGATGCGTCCTGATTTTTCGATGACCAGTTTCTCGACGTAACCGTCGAGGGTCTCGCCGACGGCTGTCGTGAACTTCTGGTTGAAGTCGTCATCGGGCGTGCCGTCAGCGGCGTAACGCGCCACCGAGTTGGCCGGGGCCGTGAATTGTCCGCCGATCACGATTCGGCTGGCCGGGTCGATTTCCACCGTCGATACGAAGCCCGAAACCGAGCCATCGACCTTCGCGTTGAAAACCGCGTCGGGAGCGCCATCGGGATCGAATCGAGCCAACGAGGTCGAGGGGGTGCTGAAGGAGCCGCCCACGATGAACCCGCCGCTGGCATCCACGGCGACCGAGCTGATTGGAAGATTCACCGCATCACCGACGGCAGAGTTGAACGATTCGATCGGTTCGCCGTCGGAGTCGAAGCGGGCGAGTGAACGGCTCGGCGTGGTGAATTGCCCGCCGATCACGATGTCGCCGTTACTCAAAACGTCGATCGACACCACACCACCGTCGATCGCGTCACCGATGGAGGAATTGAAGGCTTCGTCGGGGGTTCCGTCGGGATTGAAGCGGGCGAGCCGACTGCTCGGTGCGGTGAAGTATCCGCCCACGAGGATCTTGCCGTCGGACTGAACGGCGAGCGAGTAGACGGCCGTGTCGATGACGTCAGCGATATTGGCGTTGAACTCAGTATCAGAAGCGCCGTCGGCGGTGAATCGGGCGAGTGACCGGCTGGGCGTGGAAAATCCTCCGCCCACGAGGATCTTGCCGTCGGCCTGGATCGCGATGGCAGCCACCGTGTCGTCGAGGGCGGAGTTGGTGGAGAACTCGGCATCGAAATCGAGTGATGGGGCCGATTCACCCGATCCGGAACATGCGACAGGCGCCAAGGTCAGTGTGACGGCAACGAGTCGCCAATGAGTCCTCGGCATCGGACCTCCCGGGAATGTTGGACGAACTCTAGCCAGGTGGCGTACGTCCCTCGCCGTGAGCCCCTTGGGCCCGCCCTCGTCGAGCGTTGCCTCGCAGTGGTGATCGCCATCGTCGGGGTGGCCCTCGTCTGCGGAGCGGTCGGGGTGGCCCACGTGCTGACCTCCCGCCGCATCATGGCCCTCGCGGCTCTCGGGGGTGCGGCTTGGGGTGGATGATCATCGGCCATGGACGACGGAACGATCGATTATCTCGGTCGTTTCGGCGTCGTGTACACCGACACGCACTGCTTCGAGGATCGGGAGGAGCGCCGTCGCAAGTGTCGTGAGGACCGGCGGATCACCGCGACGGATCTGTGATCAGACCACGTGGCGGGAGGGGAGGAAGCGGGCCGCCAACGCGGCGCCGATGATCGCCACGACTCCGACCGTGGTGCACGCGGCCTGGAATCCGTCCAGGAAAGACGAGCTCGCCACCTCGCGGATCAACCCGGTCACCGCCGGATCGCCGACCTGTTCGGCCACCGCGAAGGCCGCCCCGACGGACTCCTCGGCCGCCGAGACTGCAGCATCGGGGAGTTGCAGGGGGGTGAGCAACTCCACGATGCGCGGTCCGTACGTCGTGGCGAAGATGCTGCCGATGATGGCGACGCCGAGGGTTCCGCCCACCTCGCGTCCCGTGTCGTTGATGGCCGAGCCGACTCCGGCCATCTCGCGGGGGAGCGTACCCATCACCGACTCCGATGCCGGGCTCGTCACCAGTGCCAATCCGGAGGCCATCAACACCATGCTGGCGACGATCGGTCCGAAGTAGGCCGAGTCCACCTGGAACGTCCCGGCCCAGATCTGTGAGATGCCCATGAACAACAAGCCGACAGGAATGACGCGCCGAGGACCGTACTTCAGCGCGAGTCGGGCGGCGATCGGGGCGGTGACACCGGCGCCCACGGCGAACGGAAGGGTGTGCAACCCGGATTCGAACGGGTCGTAGCCGCGCACGAACTGGAAGTACTGGGTGATGAGGAAGGTGAATCCGAACAGCGAGAAAAAGGCGATGAAGATGGACGACGTGGCGGCGGTGACGCGCATGTCGCGGAAGACCTTCACGTTAAGCAACGGGTGCTCGGTCGAACGTTCGCGCATCACGAAGGTGACGCCGAACGCGAGCGCACCGACGAAACCGAGGACGGACGGGGCGCTCGACCATCCTCGGTGCGGTCCCTCGATGATGGTGTAGACGAGCAACGAGACGAAGATGATCGAGAGCAAAAAGCCGGGAGCGTCCAGTCGTTTGGCGTTCGGATCGCGGGATTCTGGGACGAAACGCCACTGCAGGAACAGGGCCACGAGCACGATGGGTATGTTGACGAGGAACACCGAGCCCCACCAGAAGTGTTCCAAGAGGAATCCGCCCGAGACCGGCCCGAACGCCACGGCGGCTCCCGACACCGCCGACCACACTCCGATGGCCTTGGCGCGTTCGGTGGGATCTCGGAAGACGTCGATCACGATGGCAAGCGTGCCCGGGAAGACCAGCGCCGCACCGACCCCCATCAGGCCCCGGGCGGTGATGAGTTCGCCCGTCGAATCGGAGAATGCGGCCCACGCCGAGAAGACCCCGAACAGCAGCATGCCGATCTGCATCACTCGTAACCGACCGAACCGGTCGCCCAGACCACCGCACGCCAGCAACAGTCCGGCGAACACCAGTGCGTAGGAGTCCACGATCCATTGCAGGCCACTGGTGGTGGCGCCCAACTCGCGGGCCAGGGTGGGGATGGCCACGTTGATGATGAGGTTGTCGACCACCACCAGGAAGATCGACAGACAGAGGATGGCCAGGATGCGCCAGCGTCGACGCTGCACCGTGAGGTCGGGGTGCACGAGAGTGTCCGAGGGATTCATGTTGACAATGTCTAGTCCGGCGACTTGTCAGTGTCAAGTGCGCGGGTCGACGAGATTGGTCAACGACGTTTCTTGGGGTTTGTCGAGCCGGACTGTTCGGACACGGCGCGAATGAGGGCCCGACGGCGCTCTCTCGGGTGACCACCATCTTGTCGGCCATGAGGCTCGACCGCGAGCGGCTGACGCGATCCCCCGTGGCGGGCATGGTGTGCGCGGGGATGGCGCTGGCCCTGGTCGCCGTCGGAGGATGCGCCGCGTTAGGATACAAGTGCAAGACAAGTGCTCGGCCAGGGGTCGGGGCAAGGACGAAAGCAGGAATCATGGCCAAGATCAAGGTTGACAACCCCGTCGTCGAACTCGACGGCGACGAGATGACCCGCATCATCTGGCAGTTCATCAAGGACCGTCTCATCCTGCCGTACCTCGACGTGCGGCTCGAGTACTACGACCTCGGCATGGAATACCGCGACGCCACCGACGATCAGGTCACCATCGATGCCGCCAACGCCATCCTGAAGCACGGTGTGGGCGTGAAGTGCGCCACCATTACCCCCGACGAGGCCCGCGTCGAGGAATTCAAACTGAAGAAGATGTGGAAGTCGCCCAACGGCACCATTCGCAACATCTTGGGTGGCGTCGTGTTCCGCGAGCCGATCATCTGCAACAACATTCCGCGTCTCGTCCCCGGCTGGACCAAGCCCATCGTCATCGGACGTCACGCGCACGGCGATCAGTACAAGGCCACCGACTTCAAGGTGCCCGGCGCCGGCACCGTGACCATCACCTACACGCCCGACGATGGCAGCGAGCCGATGAAGTTCGATGTCGCCAAGTTCGGCAAGGACGGTGGCGTCACCATGGGCATGTACAACTTCAACGAGAGCATCCGCGACTTCGCGCGCGCGTCGTTCCGCTACGGCCTGGACCGTAACTACCCGGTGTACATGAGCACCAAGAACACCATCCTGAAGGCCTACGACGGTCAATTCAAGGATCTTTTCCAGGAGGTCTTCGACACCGAATTCAAGGCCGAGTACGTCAAGGCCGGCCTCACCTACGAACACCGTCTCATCGACGACATGGTCGCTTGCGCCATGAAGTGGGAGGGCGGGTATGTGTGGGCCTGCAAGAACTACGACGGTGACGTGCAGTCCGACACCGTGGCCCAGGGGTACGGCTCGCTCGGTCTCATGACCTCGGTGCTGCTGACACCCGACGGAAAGACCGTCGAGGCCGAGGCCGCCCACGGCACCGTCACGCGCCACTACCGCGAACACCAGAAGGGCAACAAGACGTCCACCAACCCCATCGCGTCGGTGTACGCCTGGACCGGCGGTTTGAAGCACCGTGGCAAGCTCGACAACAACCCCAGGCTCATCGAATTCGCCGAGAACCTCGAGCGTGTGTGCGTCGAGAGTGTCGAAGGTGGCGAGATGACCAAAGACCTCTCGATCCTGATCTCGAAGGATCAGCCCTGGCTCACCACCGAGGACTACCTGGCGGCCCTCGATCGTCGCTTGCAGCAGAAGATGTCCTGAGCCGATGCGTGCCGTCGTTCTGCGCGGGTATGGCGGTCCCGAGGTCCTCGGTCTCGAAGATGTCGAGCAGCCGGTTCCCGGACCCGACGACGTGCTGGTGGCGATTCGCGCGACGGCGTTGAATCGGGCCGACCTCTTGCAACGAATGGGCGGTTATCCCGACCCGCGGGGCGCGTTGTCTCGCGAGATCCCGGGCCTCGAATTCAGCGGAGTCGTCGAAGCCGTTGGTGCACGGGTCACCATGTGGAAACCCGGCGACCGGGTCATGGCCATCGAGTCCGGTGGGGCCTATGCCGAGTTCATCTGCACGCACGAACGCCAGTTGATGTCGGTGCCGGCGTCGGTCTCGTTGGATGATGCCGCCGCCATTCCGGAGGTCTTCCTCACCGCCTGGGACGCGTTGGTGGTGCAAGGCGGTTTGACGTCGGGTCGCTGGGCCTTGGTGCACGCCGGAGCGTCGGGAGTTGGCACCGCATCCATTCAGATCGCCCGCGCCATCGGGGCACGCATCGCGGTCACCTGTTCGGCGGGTAAAATAGAGGCTTGTCGCGAACTGGGAGCGGACCTGGTGATCGAACGCTCGCCCCATGATTGGTTGGCGATCCTGCAGGGGGCGATTCCGTCCGGTGTGGACGTGGTTCTAGACGTGATCGGCGGTGACGAAGTCGATCGTAATCTGCGGGCCGTGGCCACCAAGGGCACGATCGTGCAAGTCGGATTGATGGGTGGCGCGGTCACGAACGTGAACGTCGGCCTGCTGTTGGCCAAGCGAGTGCGCTGGATCGGCACCACTCTGCGAGCGCGCCCCATCGAGGAAAAGGCGGCGCTCACGCGACGGTTCGCTTGCGAAATGCTCCCGCTGTTCGATGATGGTCTCTTACGACCCATCATCGACCGGCGTTACCCCCTCGAACGCATCGCTGAGGCCCACGAGGCGATGGGTGCCAACGCGAACACCGGCAAGATCCTGATCGATGTCGCAAAAATCGGCTGACCTTTCCGCGACCGACGTAGGTATTCGCTCGACACATCATCGTGGCCTCGATGGTCTTCGGGGGATCGCGGTCATCCTGGTTCTCGTCTTCCACTCCGGGCTCGATTGGCTTCCCGGCGGATTTCTGGGCGTGTCATTGTTTTTCACCCTGTCCGGGTACTTGATCGTCAACCTGCTGTTGTTGGAAGGCGAGCGCGCGGGGCGAATCGACCTTCGAGCGTTTTGGTCGCGTCGGCTGCGCCGACTGGCTCCCGCATCACTGGCCGTTGTTGCCGTGGTGGTGAGTCTGGCGACGTGGCTCAGCACGACCGTCGAAGCCGATCGCATCCGGGGTGACGCGATCTCGGCGATGGTCTACGTGGCCAACTGGCGCTTCATCATCGAGGGTCAGACCTATGACCAGCTCTTCGCCACACCGAGCCCGTTGCAACATCTGTGGTCCTTGTCGATCGAGGAGCAGATGTACCTGTTGGTTCCTCTCGTGGTGACCTTGGTGTTCGCGTGGGGCGGTGGTCGTCGCGTCCTGTCGGCGCTGTTCTCGATCGGCATCTCTGCATCGGTGTTGGCTTCCGTGGCCACCGATCGTGACGACGTCGTGTACTACGGAACTCATGCCCGCGCCGCTGAACTGCTGTTGGGTGCGCTGTTGGCCTGCTTGATCGGGGGGCCTCGGGCGCGGGATGCATGGCACTCGCGTCTGTGGGCGGCGCCCGGTTCGATGGCGGTGCTCGTGGTGATCGTGCTGGCTCGAGTCAGCGATGTTCGATCTGTGTGGTTGTACGGCGGGGGCCTCGCTTTGTTCTCTCTGGTGTCGGCGGTGGCGATCTTGGGGTCCATCGTTCCTGGCGTCACTGCCCGCGTCCTCGGCTGGACTCCACTGGTCGTGGTGGGCCAGGCCAGCTACGGCCTGTACCTGATCCACTGGCCGATCATCGTGTGGCTGAACGAGGAGCGATTGGGCTTGGACGGGGTGATCCTGTTCGCGGCTCAGATGGGAGTGACCGGACTCATTGCTTGGGGTAGTTATCGGTTGCTGGAGATGCCGATTCGTGAGCGACGAATGCTTCGACAACCGTTGCTGGCCGCGACGACTTTCATCGTGTCCGTCATTGTCACTATCGGACTCGCCGTCACGTTCCTTCCCTCGGTCGACGCCACTCCGGATGCGCGGATCCAAGTGCTGACCACCGTCCCGCGACCGGTGACCACCCCGTTCGATCAGCAAACCGATCCGGGTAGCACTTTCTTCGACGGCAGAGGGCCGTTGAACATTCTGGTGGTGGGTGACTCCACGGCCGAGAACATCGCTCGCGGTCTGGCCGACGCGGCCGACTCAGAAATCGGGGTGGTGTCTGGTGGCGTGTTGGGCTGTCCGTTGATTTCGTCGGACAGGGTTCGCGATCGCGTGACGGGCGAGCAGGACGTGACCTATTGTCCCGACGTGTTCGAACTCGCCGTGGACAACGCATCGAACGTCGACGTCATTCTCGTGGTGGTCGGCATCGCGAACCAGTGGGACTACTTGCCGGCCGGTCGATCACAATGGGTGACGGCGGGTTCATTGGAACAGCGGGTCGCGTTGGATTCGCTGATGGAGCGAATCCAGAACCATGTCGCGGCTCTCAGCGTGGCGACACTGGTCCTCGAAGCGCCGTCGGTGCGGGACGATCCCGTTCTGCTGGGCGATGATCCGAGGTCCATCGCGGCATGGTCCGAGGTGATCGAAGGTTGGGATCGAGAGTGGGCCTCGGTGCGCATGGTGCCGTACGCCGATCTGTTGAGCGATCCCGACAGCCAGTCCGGTCGAGTCGAGCGACCCGACGGTGTGCACCTCGATCGAGCCTTTGCCGCCGATCTGGCTCGCGACCACCTGATCCCCCGCATCCGACAGGCATGGGCTTCGACGTTGGCGGACGTGGCTGAGTCGTAGATCAGCGGTCGTCAGATCACGTCGACGGTGCGGGTGTGCCAGCCGGTGGCTCCGTCGGGAGCGACACTGGCGACCTCCTCGGTTTGGGTGTAGCCACTCTTGTCGGTGGCACGAACCTGGATCCTGTGACGACCCCCAGAGGCGTTCCAGTCGACGCTCCACAAGCGCCACGCATCGTCGGTGAGGTCCTCGCTCAGCGTGGCTTCGATCCACTCGTCCTCGTCGACGCGCACCTCGACTTTGGCGATGCCGGTGTGTTGGGCCCAGGCCACGCCAGCGATCTTGGTGGCACCCGGAATCAGCTTCTCGCCCCGGCGGGGGACGTCGATGCGTGATTGGGTTTTGATCGGAGCTTCACGAGCCCAACCCCGTGGCACCCAATAGCCCTCGGCATCGGACCAACGATTGATCTCGATGCTCTCGATCCATTTCGTGGCCGATACGTAGCCGTACACACCCGGCACGATCAACCGGGCCGGAAAGCCGTGCACCAGCGGGAGAGGTTCGCCGTTCATGCCGATGGCCAACATGGCGTCACGACCGTCACGAGCGAGATCGATGGGGAAGCCACAAGTCCAGCCGTCGATGCTTCGGCTGAACAACTGCTCGGCTCCCTCGCGCACGCCGACCAAGTCGAGGAGATCACGCAGCAGAACTCCTTGCCAGGTGGCATTACCGACGTAAGGTCCACCGACCTCGTTCGAAACGCAACAAATGGTGATCGTTCGTTCGATCTGCGTGAGGGCCGCGATGTCGTCGTAGGACAACTCGATCTCGTTGTCGACCATGCCACCAATACGCAGTCTCCACGCGTCCAAGTCCACCGTGGGAAACGAAAGAGCAGTGTCGATTCGGTAGAAGTCGTCGTTGGGCGTGATGTAGGTCGTCTCTCCGTTGTCGAGTCCGGAGAAATCGATGTCGGCAGCGACGGTGTCGGCATTGGCAGGATCGACGTCGGGCAGCGAGGACTGACGTTGTTCCTCGACCCGGCGCAGCCGATCCGATTCTCCGCGTCGTGCCACCGCGCCCAGAACGACCGATGAGGCACCAACCGCGGCGGTGGTGCCGATGAAGCGGCGGCGGTCCCAACCCAGAGGGACTCGGGACTCGCGAGGGCGATGAGCGTCGAACCACATCGTGCGCACCCGGCCGAACAGGAGCAAGGTGGCCCATGAGCCAACGAGTGCCCCGACGAAAGGTGCGATGACGGAAAGCGCGTTCGAACCCGGTCGTTCCCCGGTCGCGAGCGCACCGACGATCGCGAAGACGGCGATGCCGACCAACATCGGTCGAACGCGGTGTCGACTGACGACACCGAGACCGATCGAGGTCGCGGCCAGGACGATGACGATGCCCGCGCGCAGGGCGGTTTTGTCGTTGGTTCCGAACCAGTCGATGGCCAACTCTTTCAACCAACGCGGCGTGCGATCGATGAACGAGCCGCCGACGGCATCGATCGGCGAGGGACGATCAGCGAATGTGGCCACGATCATCCCCGTGGTGACGGCCACGGCGCCGCTGGCCAGACCCGCCAATGCCGCGGCCCAGCGCGGGATGACCAGCGAGGCTACGTCAGGATCCGCACGACGGGGAGCGCCCGGGTCGGTTTCGGTCGCGGTGGCGTCGTCGGTCACGACCCGATCCTGCTGCGAATGACAGCCGGTTGCCTGATCGTGCGATCAGCGGGCGACGATCGGGGCGTAATCACGCGTCTCGGGACCGGTGTACCACTGGCGCGGGCGACTGATCTTCTGATCCTTGTCGTTCAACAGTTCCTGCCAGTGGGCAAGCCAGCCAACCGTGCGGGGGATGGCGAACAGCACCGTGAACATCGCGACGGGGAATCCGAGAGCCTGGTAGATCAGACCGGAGTAGAAGTCCACGTTCGGGTAGAGCTTGCGGTCGACGAAGTAGGAATCGTGGAGAGCAGTCTCTTCCAACTTCAGAGCGATGTCGAGCAACGGGTTTTTCCCGGTCACTTCGAACACGTCGTAGGCGGTCTTCTTGATGATCGTGGCCCGCGGGTCGTAATTCTTGTAGACCCGGTGACCGAATCCCATCAGTCGACTGCCTTTGCCGCTCTTGACTTCTTTTATGAAGGCGGGAACATTCTCGACGCTTCCGATTTCTTCCAACATGCGCACGACTGCTTCGTTCGCACCACCATGCAACGGACCGTAAAGGGCCGAGGCGGCGGCAGCGGCCGAGGTGTACGGATCGGCATGGCTGGAGCCCACCACTCGCATGGCGGTGGTGCCGCAGTTCTGCTCGTGATCGGCGTGCAAAATGAAGAGGACGTCCATCGCACGCTCGAGGCGAGGGTCGACCTCGTAGCCACCCACGTTCCACATCATGTTGAGAAAGTTGGCCGGGAAGGACAGCGAGTTGTTGGGGTAGACGAAGGGGAGACCGACCGAGAATCGGTAAGCCATGGCGGCCAGCGTCGGGGTCTTGGCGATCATGCGCAGGATCTGCTTGTCGCGGCTGGCCTTGTCCTCGATCTCCTTGGCGTCGTTGTAGAAAGTGCCCAGCGCGGCCAACGACGACACGAACATCCCCATGGGATGCGCGTCGTAGTGGAAACCGTCGACGAAGCGCTTACGCATGTTCTCGTGGATGAAGGTGTGATGAGTGACGTCGTGGATCCACTGTGCCAACTGCTCGGTGTTCGGAAGATCGCCGTTGAGCAGGAGATAAGCAACCTCGAGGTAGGTGCTCTTCTCGGCCAACTGTTCGATGGGGTAGCCGCGGTAACGAAGAATTCCGGCCTCACCATCGAGGTAGGTGATGGAACTTTTGCAGGCCGCGGTCTGCAAGTAGGCCGGGTCGTAAATGAAAAGCGAGGGGTCCAGTTCGCGCACGGCGGCGGCCGGGAACACTCCGTCGGTGATCGGTACGGTCACGGTCTTGCCCGTGCGATCGTCGGTAATCGTGATGGTGTCGGGCACCTTGCTCGTCCCCTTTTGGATGGGCCCTCTTCCGGTTGGGATTAAGGGCCGGGTTTTTGGAGGCTTTCTCCTCCGCTGAGCAGGATAATCGTGTCCGACCCTTCCCGACAATCGGCGAGGATGCCCCCACCTTCGAAGTCACAGCGGCGAGTTGTCGTGCTTTCGGCCGGCGAGCACCTCTCGTTTGTCGATGAGCGCGTCGAGAGCGGCGTTAATGGAGGCTCGGGTGTCGGCCGGGTCGATGACGGCGTCCACGTACCCCCGCTCGGCGGCCACATAGGGGTTGAGTAGGCGTTCGGTGTAGTCCGCCTCGAATGCCATTTTCTCGTCCGGGCCCGCGCGCCGTCGAAGGATGGCCGAGGCTTGTCCGGCCCCCATCACGGCCAGCTCGGCCCACGGCCAGGCCAGACACAGGTCGTTACCCATTCTTTTGGAGTCCATCACGATGTAAGCGCCGCCGTAGCTCTTGCGCAGGATGAGGCAGATGCGTGGGACGGTCGCTCTCCCGTAGGCGAACACCAACTGCGCGCCGTGGCGGATCATGCCGCGCCATTCGAGGTCCTTGCCCGGATAGAAGCCGGGGGTGTCGACGAGCGTGATGATTGGAATGTTGAAGGCGTCGCAAAACGAGACGAATCGTGCGCCTTTCTGCGAGGCGGGGATGTCGAGTGTGCCCGCCAAAGACATCGGTTGATTGGCCACGATACCCACGGGTCGACCGTCCATCGTGGCCAGACAGGTCACCAGGTTCGCGGCCCAGCGTTCGCGCAGCTCGAAAAAGTCTCCCTCGTCGACGAGGGTCTCGATCACCGAACGTACGTCGTAACTGCCGGTGGACAGGAGGGGGATGACCGCACCGGCTTCGGGAGTCGATCGCGTGGCCGAGTCGTCGCTGACCCTCGTGGGGGGTTCGACGTCGCAATTGTCGGGTAGGTACGACAACAGAAGTTCGGCGGCCGACGTAGCCGATTCGAGATCAGGAGTCACGACAGTGGCCGCACCAGTGAAGCGCGTGTGAGCCCCCGAGCCTCCCAGTTCGTCGTTGTCGGTGGTGACACCGGTGAACTCGGTGACCATGGTTGGCCCCGACACGAAGGCGTAGGAACCCTCGGTCATGATCACGTGATCGGCGATGCCGAGCAACAAAGCCGGACCCGAGACCGCGGGACCGTCGACGATGATGATGGTGGGAACCATGCCCGAGCAATCGGTGAGGGCCTTGGCGGCCAAACCCCATCCGTGAAGCGCCGAGAAACCCTCACGAATGTCGGCGCCCGACGAAGCCATCACCGCGACCAGGGGCAGGCGCTCGGCCACGGCGGTACGTGCCGCGGCGGTGATCATGGATGACGACTCGCTCGACAACGCTCCGCGGTGGGCGTCGGCGGTGACCTCGAGCCATACCACCCGTCGTTCTGCGAGATTGCGAACCATCGCTCGCGCGACACCGGGAACTCTGGCGCGCAGATTCACCGGGGTCATCGGCAAAGAGTACGCCTCATCAGGGCTTGAGAGGGAACGCTTCGGCGCCGACGTGCACACCGGGCTGACGCGCTCCGCGGTCGCTGATCAGCGACTCCGCCAATTCGCGGGCGACCTGCGTGGCCGCACCCGGTCGAGGTCGACTGCGTTGCACCCAACCCACGACGCGTCGCGGAAGTCCGGGCACCTCGATGCGGGAGAAATCACCCTTCAACCAACGGGGAATGGCGGTGGCGGGCACGATGGTGGCACCAAATCCCTCGAAGGCCAACGAGGCCATCAAGCGCACACCATCGATCTCGGCTCGGACCGACAACGTGACCCCGTTCGCCTCGGCGGCGCGGTTGATGATTCGTCGTAAAGTCGCCGACCGAGGCGGCAACAACAACGGATGTTCACCCAACCGGGTGATCGGGAGGGTGCGGAAAGTCGACCACGGGTGTTTGGTGTGGACTAAGAGCACCAAATCCTCGGCGAACAAGGGGGTCACGCTGAGTTCCTTGTCGTCGACGGGAAGGTGGACGATGGCCGCGTCGATCTGGCTCGCCAGCAAGCGGGGGAGCAAACTCGAGGTGCCTCCTTCCGAGATGATGGGTTGCACCTTGGGGTGGGCCTCGCGTAGTGCGGTCAGGAATTGGGGCATCAGCCAGCGCCCGGTGGTTCCGATCACTCCGATGCGGGTTTCGCCCGAAACCACGTCGTCAAGGGCCGAGATGTCGGCCGAGATCTCGGCCATTTCTCGGAGGATCCGTCTTCCCCGCTCCACCACCAGCACGCCCGCGTCGGTCAGCGTGCCCGTGGCTCGGTCGATCAGGGTGGCGCCGAGGTCTCGCTCCAACTTGGCCACGTGGGCCGAAATGTTCGACTGCACCGTGAACTGAGCGCGGGCGGCTGCCGAGAATGAGCCGTGATCGGCAATGGCTACCAGAGAGGCGAGTTGGCGGACATCCATCTCAAAAAAAGATAGCAGAAATCACTGTTATCGAGTTGAATGCTCACCAATTCACGCGCATACTAGAGAACATAAATCGTCAGGTGGTTCCCCCCAACCCCTGCGACATGGTCCCGAGCAACGGTTCCCCCAACCGTAGGGATTCAGGTTGAGAGGCCCCGCATCCCCATGCGGGGCTTCTCCCGTTTTCTGTCGTGGATTTACGGCATCCCATGGCGATGAGCTCGGCGTTACCGTTTCGCCCGTGAAGTCGGCGGCCTTTTTCGATCTCGACCGTACGTTGCTCGTCGGTGCGTCCGCAGCGGTCTATTCCGAGGCCATGCGCGAGGCCGGATTGGTGAGCCCGGCGTTTCGCGGTGAAAGGGCGTTGTTCGAACTCTTCAACCGCATCGGCGAGACGTTGCCATCGATGGCGTTGGCACGTCAAGCCGCCTCGTTGGCCAAGGGACGATCACAGGCCGACGTGCGTCGCGTGGCCGAGGCCGTGGCGCCGAAATTGCTCGCCCTGGTCCCCCCGTACGCTCGTCAGGCCATCGAGATGCACCGCTCGAGCGGGCGACTACTCGTGATGGCGACCACGACACCGACGGATCTCGTGGAACCTCTGGCGAAGGCTCTCGGATTCGACGATGTGGTGGCCACTCGTTACGGCGTGCGCGACGACGGGACGTATGACGGGTCCATCGATGGTCGTTTCGTATGGAGCATCGGAAAGCTCGAATCAGTGCGCGAATGGGCACGGGCGAACGACGTCGATCTTGGTTCGTCCTACGCCTACTCCGACAGCGTGTTCGACGCGCCATTGTTGGCGGCAGTGGGACATCCCACGGCGGTGAATCCGGATCCCCGACTGGTGATAGTGGCGTCGGCTCGTCGTTGGCCGGTGTTGCACTTCGATGTTCCGGTCGGGGTGGCCAAGATTCCGGTTATCAACATGGAGTTGCAACGTTTGCTGCTACAACTGGCGCGCCCGGAGTTCCTTCCGTTCGCAAATTTCGACATCGACGGCTCCGACCTCATACCCGCAGACGGACCCGCGATCATTTGCGGGAACCATCGTTCCTACTTCGACGTCATCGCCATCGCCGTCACGGTGGCCCGAACCGGTCGCCCCGTGCGTTTCCTCGGCAAGAAAGAAGTCTTCGATGCCCCCGTGGTGGGTCAATTGGCCACCGCGCTCGGCGGTATCCGCGTCGACCGGGGCACCGGCAGCGACGAACCGTTGCGCTCGGCGGCCGAGGCCTTGTCCGCCGGTGAATTGGTTGCGATCATGCCCGAGGGGACCATACCGCGGGGTCCGGCCTTCTTCGAGCCGGTTTTGAGGGGGCGCTGGGGCGCGGCGACGTTGGCCATGCGGGCCAAAGTGCCGGTGGTTCCCGTCGGATTGTGGGGCACCGAGTTGGTATGGCCTCGCTCCTCGCGTCTTCCCAATCTTTTGAACATCACCAATCCTCCGACCGTGAGAGTGCGCGTCGGAGAGCCATTGACGTTGCGCGGCAAGACCGCCGACAGCAACACGAAGCGAATCATGAAGTCGATCGTCGATCTGTTGCCTGCCGAAGCTCGCACGAGACGCACGCCCAACGAAGACGAACTACGTCGTTCCTATCCGCCCGGATACTCGGGCGACCCGACGTCGGAGACGACGCGACGACCCGGGGGCGACTGAACGGTCGGTCACATCGTGAACGTCGGGCCGTCGAAACGATCGATGGTGGTGAACGACGTGACGGGCTCGCGGGACAACTTCGTGGCCTGCTTCACCGGATGACCGAGGAAAATGGTGGCCACGAGCGCGTGATTCTCCGGAAGGCCGAGAAGCGGTCCGGTGATTTTCTCGGCCCGGGAGGCAAACGTGGTGATGACGCCACCGAGGCCCTCGGCCCGAGCCGCCAACAGGATGCTCCAGCAAAAGGGATACACCGACGCCCCACCGGTGATGGGTGCGCGGTCGAGGTCCTTGTCCATCATCGCGATCGACGACAGGTCGGCGGCCACGGCCAAGACCACCGGAATCGACGCGATCTCGGACAGCATCAGGTTCGGGGTGTTACCCGGAGTCGTCGACGTCATCTCGTACGGTGCCGGCGGAACGACGGAGAACGGAGTGACACCCAGGGCCGACATCGCGACATATTCGTCCCAGACCGGCTGCATCGCCGCGCCGAGTCGATCGCGGATGTTGAGATCCTCGACGACGGCTACACGCCACGGCTGACGGTTGCCCCCACTCGGGGCAAACCGGGCGAGGTCGAGGATTCGACCGATCGTGGAGTGGTCGACGCGATCGTTGGTGAAGGAGCGAACTGCTCCGGTGCCACGGAGTCCGTCGACGATGTCCACCTCAGCGACTGCCAGCCACCTTGGCCCGCACGATGTTCAGCGCGGAGCCGGCTTTGAACCACTCCACTTGCGGCGGACTGAAAGTGTGTACGCCCTCGAAGTCGATGGTGGTGCCGTCGGGCTTCACGATCTGGCAGGCGACGTTGCGACCCGGGATCGGGGGAAGATTCAGAACGTTGATGCGGTCGTCCTCACCGATGAGTTCGTAGGTGTCCGGATCGGCGAACGTGAGCGGTACGAGGCCCTGCTTTTTCAGGTTGGTCTCGTGGATGCGGGCGAAGGATCGCGCGAAGATCACCACACCTCCGCGGAAACGCGGCTCCATGGCCGCGTGCTCACGAGACGAGCCCTCGCCGTAGTTGCGATCACCGATGGCGCACCACCGGATACCCTCTCGGCTGTAATTCTTGGCGATGTCGGGGTACGAGCGTCGCGCCCCGTCGGTGATGTCCCTGCCTTCGCCAACCGCGCCATCGAACGCGTTGACTGCACCGATGAAGAGATTGCCCGAGATGTTCTCCAGATGGCCGCGATAGGTCAGCCACTTGCCGGCCGCCGAGATGTGGTCGGTGGTGCACTTGCCCCGAGCCTTCATCAAGACGGGTAGTCCGAGGTAGTCCCGGCCGTCCCACGCGGGGAAAGGTTCGAGCAACTGCAGCCGATCGCTGGTGGGGCTGATCGCAATCACGACCGCGCTCCCGTCATCGGGCGGAGCGGTGAAGGTGTTGGAACCCTTGTCGTAGCCGCGTGCGGGCAAAACCTCTCCCACGGGGGCGTCGAGTTTCACCAGCGAACCATCGGGAGCGGTGATGGTGTCGACGGTGGGGTCGAAGTCCAGGCGACCAGACAGCGCGATAGCCATCACCGTGTCAGGTGAGGTCACGAATGACAGCGTGTTGGCCGAGCCGTCGGCGCGCTTGGGGAAATTGCGGTTGAAGGAGTTCACGATGCTGTTCGGCTTCGCGGTCGCTTCCTTCGAGCGTTCCCATTGCCCGATGCACGGGCCGCAGGCGTTGGCAAGCACGGTGGCTCCGACGGCTTCGAGGTCGGCCAACAAGCCGTCGCGTTCGATGGTGGCGCGAATCTGCTCCGACCCCGGGCTGATGAGCAGTTCGCACTTGGCCTTCAAACCCTTGGTCACGGCCTGACGCGCGATCGATGCCGCCCGAGTGATGTCCTCGTACGACGAATTGGTGCACGAGCCGATGAGGGCCGCGGAGACCTCGAGGGGCCAACCGTTCTCGCGGGCTGCCGCGCCCACCGCGGAGCCGACCTGATGGGCGCGGTCGGGGGAGTGCGGACCGTTGATGAGCGGCTTCAACTGGTCGAGGTCGATCTCGATGAGTTGGTCGTACATCGCACCGTCATCAGGACGCAGATCGGCGGCCACCGCGTCGGCGGCGGCCGCGATCGCCGCGCGGCCGGTGGCCGCGAGGTAGGCGCTCATGTTGGCGTCGTAGGCGAACACCGAGCAGGTGGCACCGATCTCTGCACCCATGTTGCACACGGTGGCCTTGCCGGTGGCCGAGATGCTGTCGGCGCCGGGTCCGAAGTATTCGACGATGGCGCCGGTGCCACCTTCGACGGTCAACACGCGTGCCACCTCGAGGATGATGTCCTTGGGGGCCGACCACCCGCTGAGGGTTCCGGTGAGCCTGACACCGATCACCTTGGGCCACTTCACATTGAAGGGGAAGCCGGTCATCACGTCGACGGCGTCGGCGCCGCCGACGCCGATGGCGACCATGCCCAGTCCACCGGCGTTGGGGGTGTGGCTGTCGGTGCCGATCATCATTCCGCCGGGAAACGCATAGTTCTCGAGCACGACTTGGTGAATGATCCCGCTGCCGGGCCCCCAGAAACCGATGCCGAATTTGGCCGACACGGTCTTCAAGAAGTCGTAGACCTCACGGTTGTCGTCGATGGCGACGCCAAGATCGATTTTGGCGCCCACCTTGGCCAAGATGAGGTGATCGCAATGAACGGTCGTGGGTACGACGGTCTCGGGAAGTCCGGCGGTCATGAACTGCAACAGAGCCATCTGAGCGGTGGCATCCTGCATGGCCACACGGTCGGGGTCGAAGTCGGCGTACGAGCCGCCACGCTCCATCTCCTGTGTCGCCGGATCGACGAGGTGGTTGATCAAGATTTTCTCGGCCAGGGTCAGCGGTCGGCCAAGACGCGTGCGTCCCCGGCTCACGCGCTCGGACAAGGTGCGGTAGACGCGACCGACGAGTTCGATCGGGGTGCCGGCAGAAACGGGGCTCACGAGACAAGTATAATACAAGTGTGAGCGGAACGGGAAGCAGAGAGATCAGATACCGCGTGATCGCCGACGAACTTCGCCGTCGCGTCGACGATGGGGTGTACGCCTCGGGACAGTTGTTGCCCTCGGAAAACGAGGTTGGTCGTGAGTTCACCGCCAGTCGCGTCACGGTGCGCCGAGCCCTCGAGGTGTTGCGCGACGAGGGTTTGGTCGATGCTCGCCAAGGATTCGGGTGGTTCGTAGCCGCCGCGCCCCTGCGTCAGAGTCTCGGTCGCTTGGCCACCATCGAGGCGCAGTTGGTCGACGGGGGTATCCGACCCGAGCGTCGCATTCTGGAGTTCGCCTTCGAGAAGGCCTCCCGAAGCGCGAAGGCCCTTCTGGGTGCCGACAACGTGTTGCGCGTGAAGCGTCTGAACTTGGCCGATGGTCAACCCTTCGCTCTCGTGACGGTGTGGTGTCGCGCAGAACTGGGTCAGCATCTCAGCCGCGCGGATGTGGAACGCTCGCCGTTCTACGAGTTGCTCGACGTGCCTCTGAAAGGCGCCACGCAAACCATTGGTGCCGATGCCGCATCGGGTGACGACGCGCGTTTGCTGGGTGTTCCGGCGGGTTCGCCGGTACTTCGATGCCGGCGAACCACCACCGACATCGACGGGAGGCCGGTTTTGTTGAGTGAGCACGTGTTCCCCGCGCATCGCACCGAGTTCGTGGTCGATCTCCCTCAGGCCGAGCCCTCCATCGCACCCACGGGGTTGCGATTGGTGGAGTGACCCTCGCCCTCTGTCGCGAGGTGTTGGAATAGTGTTCGTCGGGCATGTCCGGATCCGTTGTCGTCGAGTCCCCGGTGGACACCAAGCTCGGACATCTGCCCGCTCTCGACGGGATTCGCGGGTTCGCCGTCACCATCGTGCTGCTGTATCACCACAGCGTCACCTGGATGACCGGGGGTGAACTGACCGTCTCGATGTTCTTTACTTTGTCGGGTTTTTTGATCACGCGACTGATGGTCGCCGAGTGGGGTGGAAGCGGAACCATCTCGTTGCGCACGTTCTACGACCGGCGGGTACGTCGACTCTTCCCGGCCTCGTTCACAGTTTTACTGGCCGTGGTCGTGGTGTGGACGGTGTTCGCCGGAGCGGGTCGCTATCTGAATCCGTGGGAATGGTTCGGGGGCCTTTCTTACTACGAGAACATCTACTTGCAGTCGGCGGGCAAGGACTACGCAAGCCTCTTCGGCTTGGGTAATCCGGTTCAACACCTGTGGAGTCTGTCGCTCGAAGAGCAGGTGTACTTGGTCTTCCCGGTCGTGATGTTGTTGCTGATGCGTCGCTCACGCACTCGAAGCACCGTGTGGATCACCTTCGGGGTGTTGTCGACGCTGGCCCTCGGTGCGATCGCGCTCGGCGCTTTCTACGAGGGCAATTCACCCGTTTGGTCGCGATTACCGGGTCTGGACGCCGCCTGCACCGGGCGATCGTGTGCCTATTACGCCACCGAGGTTCGAGTCGGCGAGTTCTTGATGGGGGCGTCTTTTGCCGTGCTGTGGGCGGTTTGGGCGAGAGTCCCCGTGATCGTGGAGGCATTGCGGCGTCCGGTCATGCGAACGCTTGGCTGGCCCATGGTCTTGGGTGCCTACATCGTGTGGTTCACGTTCGGGGCATGGAATCGCTTCGGCGGCCACTTTTTCCCGACGGTGGTGTTCCTGAACGGGTTGCTGACCCTGGCGATCATCGCCTGGGCTCACACGAGTGAGGGATCGACGAGATTCTTGTCGTGGAAGCCGTTGGCCTGGCTCGGTCAGGTCACCTACACCACCTACCTCGTGCATTGGCCGGTGTTCATGTTCTGGGAATCCCAGAACGTCGATCCGGATTTTCCCCGTCTACGCGTCCCCTTCACCGATTGGGTGACGGTCGATCATTTCTGGATGTTCGTGTTGAAGGCCGGCTCGACCTTCGTCATCGTGGCGGCTCTTTACTACGGCCTCGAGAATCCGGTGCGAAGGCGTCGCCTGTGGGTGGGTCGTCGTCTGTACGCATGGCTCGGGCTGATGGCGGTGGCTGGCGCCATCGTGGCCTTCGTCGGTGATGGTCGTCGATCCGAGCGATCGGAGAACGTGTTGACCTCGTTGAACGAGCAAGCCCTCGAACTGCAGCGGGATGCGCTGGCGGCATTGACCTTGGTTCCCGCCGACGCCCCGAACACGGCCGCGAACGATCCCGAACTTCCCGCGAGGGTGTTGATGGTCGGCGATTCCCAAGCATGGGTGTTGGCATCGGGCTTGGACGAATGGGAATCCCTCAACGGTGTCGAGTTGGTGCCGTCGCCGGGCGTAGGTTGCGGAATCGGGGAGAATACGCGCATTCGCTATCTCGGTCTCGACGTCCCCGAACGTCCGGGGTGCACGGCGTGGCGCGACGCGCTGCCGGCCATCGCGATGAAGTTTCGCCCCAACGTCGTGGTCATCGTCGGCGGAACCGCGGACCTGAGCGACCGTGTGCTGCCCGGCGACGATGATTGGTCGCACATCGGGACACCGGCGTTCGACGCATGGTTGCTCGCCGAGTTCGCCGATTTCGTGAGCTCGGTGGCGGGTCCCGATTCGTCCGTGGTCTGGTTCACGGTCCCCGATGTGAACCCGCCCTACATCGCCGGCGAGACCGGACAACCCCCATTCGCCGAGTCCGATCCGACCCGCACCGACCGGTACAACGAGTTGATCCGAGAGTACGCGGCCCGGGATTCACGCGTGAGCGTGGTCGAATTCGGCGATGCCGTGAAGGCTCATGCGGGAGGACAGTTCGAGCCCCTGATGCGACCCGACGGGGCACACATCGATTTGAAACACGCTCCCGAACTGGTCGACTTCATCGACGTGGTCATTCGCCGGGCGATGCAGCGATGAAAAGGTTCCTCGAAACTCTCTGGAGTCGGGGTGGGACGAAAGCGGCTGCTGTGTGGGCGGTCGTGTACGTCGCCGTGAGTCTCACCGGTCAGCGATTCGACGCGCGCTATCTGAGTTACGGATGGCAACTGATCCCCTGGGACGTGTTGTCGACCGATCCTTTGCGCAGTGTGTGGAACTTGCACGTACAGCCACCGTTGTGGAACCTCCTCATCGGCGGCATGGCGTGGTTGTCGCCGATCGGAGACTCGGCGACGCTGCAATTGCTGATGGCCCTCATCGGTCTGATCGGTGCCGCCCTGGCCGCCGAACTCGGGGAATCGCTCGGTCTGTCACGTCGGTGGGCGGTGGTGGTGGCCGTGATCGCCACTACCAACCCGGAGGTGTTGAAGGGGGTCTTCGAGCCCACCTACGAGTTGGCCGTCGGGGTTCTCTTGTTGGCTGTCGCGGTGACGTTGTCGCGCCTCACTTCGATGCCGAATTCCCGACGCGGTGTGTTCATGTTGGCGGTGCTCGTGACCGCGACGACCATGACCCGAAGCCTTTACCACCCGATCTGGGCCCTCGCGCTGATCGTGCTCGGCCTGTGGTTGGTGCGTCGGCACATTGATCGCCGCACGACGCTGGCTGCGCTGGCCGTGCCGGTGCTGGTGGTCGGGGGCTGGATGGTCAAGAACCAATTCCTCGTCGGAGAGGCCACCCTGTCGAGTTGGTTCGGTATGAATCTGCAACGCGCGGTGATTCCGGTGTTGCCACGAGAGGACCTCGAGAAGATGTACGCCGACGGCGACGTTTCCGAGATCGCCATGATCGGACCCTTCGGCAATTACGAGCTGTACGCCGACGCGATGCCGCCCTGCGAACCGGAGCACGATCATCGGTCCCTCTCCGAGGCCACGCGAACGACCGATCGGTGGAGCCCGAACTTCAACTACGAGTGCTTCCTTCCCATCTTCTCGATGGCCGGCGACGACGCGATGGCAGTGATTCGCGAGCATCCCGAGGTGTGGTTGGAGGGGCGCATGTGGTCGTTGCGAGCGACCTTCGCCGTCGCGACTTATCCCTCGGAGAGCGATTCGATCGTGATGAGGTTCTTGGACACCACATTTTCCATTGCACGCCTCGACATGGGTGGCGTCCTGTCCACGTACGGGTGGGGGACACCGATCTATGGACAACTGGAGGCTCCGGTCGACTTCGGATTGTCGCTCATCCTGCTGTACTCGCTGTCGATCATGGCCGGGGTGCGTGTGTTGGTGCGCCGGTCGCGTCGTCGAGCACTGACCACCAATGACGTGACATTCGTGGCGACGTCGTTCACGATCGCGTTCTCCGTCGTCGTGGGTGCCGTGGCCGAACTGGGCGAGCAGGCTCGCTTTCGAACCATGGTCGATCCGCTCGCCACGGTCGTGGCGGCGGTTCTGATCACTGCCCTGTTTCGAAACATCCGTCAACGGCAGGCGTCTTCGGTTGGCCGATAGACGTCGGCCCCTTCCATCGGCTCGAAGGTCAATCGCCCGGTCTCGACTTGAGCGTCGAGCAAACCGCGATTCACCACCGAGAACGTGGCCTCGGCGGAGAGCACGACGACACCATCGTTGCGCGACAACGCACAGGGAAGTTGCTCGTACAACGGAACTTCGTCGACCAATTCGCCGGTGAGCGGTTTCAAGGCGAGGGGCGCGTAAGCGGCCGGAATGCCGGTGTCCCAATGGAGCGCGTCGGCGTCATTCGACACCACGATCGACGCGCCCAGATCGTCGGCGGCGACGGAGTACGAGCGGGGGCCACTGTTGTCGCTGAAACTCTCGGCCAAGTTGCCGGGGTCGACAGCAACCAACGTCCAACCGATCAGCGCCACGACGGGGACGAAAGTCAGGCGACGGCGAAATTCCGGTCGGGCCGAGACGGTCCAGAAGATCGCTGCCAGCGTGAGCAAGCCCGACGGCAGCATCAACCGATTGTCGGCGATGACCAAACCGTCGAAGCCGGCCATCCCGGCCACCAAACCGGCCGTGACGATGGCCGAAGAGACCAACGCCAGTTCGGCCGTGGCGGGCAGGCGAGAGCGCTTGCGGAGCAGACCGAACAGGGCGAGAGCCATGAGGACGAGCCATGCCAGAGTCGTGATCCACGACCACCAACTCGGTCCGTCGAGAGTGAAGTAGGTGCGCCGTAGGTCGCCTTGTCGAGAGTCGAACCAACCCCCGACCGAGCGGACGAGAGTTTCGACATCTGCTCGCTGCAGACCGCGCCAACCCGCGTTGTGGCCTCCCCCGGAGAAAGACGCCCACAGGGCGTTGAGCGCCGACGGGGTGACCATGGCCGAAGCGATGAGGGCGGCCTTACGTGGATCTCGATGTCGGCGGTGGTGTTCCCAAGCCACCAACACGACGAGGGGAGCACCGATGAAACGAAGCAGTCCGACGAGCGTTCCCAAAACGATGACGGGTCGCAAGCCCCCACCCTCTCGGAAGCGGGCCAATGCAACGACCAGCCACAGGCACAGCGCGCAAAAGAGCGGCTCGGAGAGCGCTCCCTGGGTTACCAAGCGGGTGGCCGGAAGCATCACCATCGCCACGCCCGCCACGGCCATGAACCAGATGCGCCGCACGGGGGTACGACGATCGGTGCCGGCCACAACGGACCATGCGATGGCGGCCAGAGCGAGGATGCTCAGTAGTTGCATGGCGCGTCGTACACCGATGAATGCCCCGAGGCTCCCCGCCGAAAGCGGATAGGCGACCGGAAAGTCGACGAAGGGGATGCGCCCGCCTCGCTCGGCGAACTCGACTGCGCTGAAGTTGGAAAACGACGGAGCCAAGCGGGTCGTGAAAGGGTGTCCGTCGGCGACGGCTTGCGCACCACTCCAGTACGAGACGGTGTCGAGCAGGTGCACGATTCCGTGGCGGAATTGCACGAGTCCCACCGCCACCGCCGCCATGGCCGCCACGACGCACGCCATGGTGCGCTCGCCCGGGCGACGCCGACGATTTTCAATCACGACACGATTCTGGCAGGATGCCCGCATGTCTTTTGAGGATCGAGTTTCGATAACCGTTTCCAACGGCGTGGCCGACGTGCGCATGAACCGAGCCGACAAGCGCAACGCGCTCGACAGCGAGATGTTCCTCGCTCTGGCGCACGCCGGGGAGCGGTTGAAGTGCGAGGCCGGCGTGCGCGCGGTCGTCTTGTCGGGCGAGGGGTCGTCGTTTTGTGCCGGTCTCGACTTCGGGTCGTTCCAGCAGATGGCCGGTGGTGGTGGCTCGACGAACAGTGAGGGCAGTCCGGGCAACATGGTGCCGGGTCGAATCACCCACTTGGGCCAGCAGGTTGCGTGGGTGTGGCAGGAGATCCCGGTGCCCGTGATAGCCGCCGTTCACGGTCACGCGCTCGGGGGAGGAATTCAGATCTGCCTCGGTGCCGACATCCGAATCGTCCATCCCGATACTCAGATGTCGGTTCGCGAGGCGCACTGGGGTCTGGTGCCCGACATGACCGGCACCTTGGTGTTGTCGCGGTTGGTCCGTCCGGACGTAGCCAAGGAACTGACGTTCACGGCCCGGGTGTTCGATGGTCGAGAGGCTTTCGCGCTCGGGCTCGCCACGCGCCTGTCGCCGGATCCGCGGGCCGACGCGCTGGCCATGGCCGCCGAGATCGCCGGACGCAGTCCCGATGCGGTCCGTGGAGCCAAGGAACTCTTCAACCGACTGGTCAACCATGACGCCGCCGAGCAGTTCGCCGAGGAGCGTCGGGTGATCAGCTCGCTCATCGGGCGTCCGAATCAGGTGGAAGCGGTCATGTCGAACTTCGAGAAGCGGCCCGCCACCTTCGTCTGACGGCCCGGTCGGTGGCAGGAATCACGCCTCGATCGGGGTAATCCACCCCCCTGAACGTGGCGGCTGGGGGATAGGGTTAGATCACCATTCGGGCCAGCGTCGTCCCGAGGGTCAAAAACCGGACCGTCGCGTTCGTGGACCCGAAAGTGAAAACGATGCCCTCCCACACTTCAGCCTCGGGCTTGCCGCCTGCGCAAGGGTTGTACGACCCCCGCTTCGAACATGACGCCTGCGGTGTCTCCTTCGTCGCCGACATCCACGGTCGAGCCAGTCACGACATCGTGGCGCGCAGTTTGGGAGCCCTGTGCAACATGGAGCATCGCGGTGCCACGGGGGCCGAGGCCGATACCGGTGACGGCGCCGGCGTTCTCATCCAGGTGCCCGATCGTTTTTTGCGCGCCGTGGCGGGCTTCGAGCTCCCCCGTCGGGGCGCCTACGCGGTCGGCATGGCCTTCCTTCCGGTCGACGAGAACGTTGCCGCACAAGCTCAGGCGGCCATCGAAGCGATCTTCGCCGACGAGGGCCTGACCGTTCTCGGTTGGCGTTCCGTCCCTGTCGACCCGAGCGCCTTGGGCCAGGGCGCTCGCGCCGTCATGCCCACCTTTCGTCAGATCTTCGTCACCGATCCCGCCGGTGCCACCGACATCGCCCTCGACCGCAAAGTGTTCGTGGCCCGCAAGAGAATCGAGCACGACCTCCCCGCGCAACAGAAGACCTACTTCCCGTCCTTGAGCAGTCGCACGCTCATCTACAAGGGCATGTTCACGACGCCGCAACTCGGCGCTTTCTATCCCGACTTGGCCGATGAGCGCGTGGAGAGCGCGCTGGCTCTGGTTCACAGCCGATTCTCGACGAACACGTTCCCGTCGTGGCCGCTGGCCCATCCGTACCGATTCATCGCCCACAACGGAGAGATCAACACGGTTCAGGGAAACCGTAACTGGATGCGCACCCGCGAGGCACTGCTGCAGTCCGACCTCCTTCCGGGCCTCGAGCGTGCGTTCCCCATTTGCACGCCGGGAGGAAGCGACTCGGCGTCGTTCGACGAAGTGCTCGAGTTGCTCCACCTCGGCGGTCGCTCACTGCCCCATGCCGTTTTGATGATGATCCCCGAGGCGTGGGAGAACCACGAGACGATGGACGCCAAGAAGCGCGCCTTCTACCGCTTCCACGCCTCGTTGATGGAACCGTGGGACGGCCCGGCCAGCGTCGCGTTCACCGACGGCACCGTCATCGGAGCCGTGCTCGATCGCAACGGACTTCGTCCGAGTCGCTATTGGGTCATGGAAGACGGCCTGGTCGTGATGGCCTCCGAGGTCGGAGTCCTCGAAATCGAGCAGTCCAAGGTGGTGCGCAAGGGTCGTCTGCAGCCGGGTCGGATGTTCCTCATCGACACGGCTCAGGGTCGCATCGTCGACGACGAGGAGATAAAGCAGACGTTGGCGGCCGAGCACCCGTACGAGGACTGGCTGGCCGATGGGTTGGTGGAGTTGGCCGATCTGCCCGAGCAGGAGCACGTCGTCTACAGCCACGACAGCGTCATTCGGCGTCAGCAGATGTTCGGGTACACGCACGAGGAAATGAAGGTCATCCTGGCCCCGACGGCCAAGACCGGAACCGAGCCGATCGGTTCGATGGGAACCGACACTCCGATCGCCGTGCTGTCCGACCGCCCGCGTCTGTTGTTCGACTACTTCCAACAATTGTTCGCTCAGGTCACCAATCCGCCGCTCGACGCCATCCGCGAGGAGGTGGTGACCAGCGTCGGCTCCACGGTCGGCCCCGAGTCGAACCTGCTGGCCCCCGGCCCCGGTAGTTGTCGTCAATTGGTTCTACCGTTCCCGGTGATCGACAACGACGAGTTGTCGCGCATCGTCCATGCCGATGATGACGGGTCACATCCCGAGCTTCGGGCTCACGTGGTGTCCGGTTTGTATCGCGTGTCCGGCGGGGGATCGGCATTGATGGAGACTCTCGACGACATCCGCCGTGACGTGTCGGCCGCCATCGACGCCGGTGCTCGCGTGATCATTCTGTCGGATCGCAACAGTGACGAGGTGCTGGCACCTGTTCCATCGTTGTTGCTCACCGCGGCCGTCCACCACCACTTGATCCGCGAGAAAAAGCGCACGCAGGTTGGTCTGGTCGTCGAATCGGGAGATGCCCGCGAGGTCCACCACATGGCCCTGCTGATCGGTTTCGGCGCCGGGGCCATCAACCCTTATCTGGCGTTCGAGTCCATCGAGGACATGATCCGTGAGAATCTGCACGATCTCGGATCGGTGGATCCGGCGGTCGCGTTGAAGAAGTACATAAAGGCTTCCGGTAAGGGAGTGTTGAAAGTGATGTCGAAGATGGGCGTCAGCACCGTGGCCTCGTACACCGGTGCCCAGATCTTCGAGGCCATCGGCTTGGCATCGGATCTGGTCGACGAGTACTTCACCGGAACCGTCAGCCGTCTCGGCGGCATCGGTCTCGACGAGATCGCCGCCGAAGTTGCCGCGCGCCACGCCGTGGCCTATCCGCGCAATCCGGAGCGTCGGGCACACCGCAAATTGGAACTGGGTGGCGAGTACCAGTGGCGTCGCGAGGGCGAGTACCACCTGTTCAATCCGGAGACGGTCTTCAAGTTGCAGCACGCGACGCGCGCGAAGCGCTACGACATTTTCAAGCAGTACACCAGTCTGGTCGATGACCAGTCGAAGCATCTGGCAACGTTGCGTGGCCTTTTCGATTTCGCGGACACGGGGCGTGCGCCGGTCCCGATCGACGAGGTGGAGAGTGTCGGTGACATCGTGAAGCGATTCTCCACCGGCGCGATGAGTTACGGATCCATCTCGGCTGAGGCTCACGAGACGCTGGCGATCGCGATGAACTCCATCGGTGGTAAGAGCAACACCGGCGAGGGTGGCGAGGATCCTGAGCGCCTGTACGACCCGGCCCGTCGCTCGGCCATCAAGCAGGTGGCTTCCGGGCGCTTCGGTGTCACCAGCGAATACCTCGTGAACGCCGACGATCTTCAAATCAAGATGGCCCAAGGCGCCAAGCCCGGCGAGGGTGGCCAGTTGCCGGGTCACAAGGTGTATCCGTGGGTGGCCAAGACGCGCCACAGCACTCCGGGGGTCGGACTCATCAGTCCGCCACCGCACCACGACATCTACTCGATCGAGGATCTGAAGCAGTTGATCCATGACCTGAAGAACTCGAACCCCTCGGCGCGCGTCCACGTGAAATTGGTGGCCGAAGTCGGCGTGGGAACCGTGGCCGCGGGTGTGAGCAAGGCCAAGGCTGATGTCGTGCTGATCTCGGGCCATGATGGTGGGACCGGCGCGTCGCCACTGACGTCACTGAAGCACGCCGGTGCCCCGTGGGAACTGGGGCTCGCCGAGACTCAGCAGACGTTGCTTCTGAACGGATTGCGCGATCGCATCGTGGTGCAGGCCGACGGTCAGATGAAAACCGGTCGCGACGTGGTGATCGCGGCCTTGCTCGGTGCCGAGGAATTCGGTTTCGCCACCGCACCTCTGGTGGTGAGTGGTTGCGTGATGATGCGCGTTTGTCATCTCGACACCTGTCCGGTCGGCGTGGCGACACAGAACCCGGTTCTGCGGGCTCGTTTCACCGGCCAGCCCGAGTTCGTCGTGAATTTCTTCGAGTTCATCGCCGAGGAAGTGCGCGAGATCATGGCCTCGCTCGGTTTTCGCTCCATCGAAGAGATGGTCGGTCACAGCGAGATCCTCGACACGAAGAAGGCTGTCGACCACTGGAAAGCCCGGGGACTCGACATCTCGCCGATCCTCACCGTGGCCAGCAACCCGTACGGACAGACGATGTTCCACAGCGTCGAGCAAGATCACGGTCTCGCCGAGGCGTTGGACAACGAACTCATCGCGACGGCTTCGGCAGCCATCGAATCCGGAATACCGGTTCGGTTCGCACGATCGATTCGCAACGTGAATCGAACCGTGGGAACCATGTTGGGCAACGCTGTCACCCGTAAGTGGGGCGGCGCCGGACTCCCTGACGACACGATCAGCATCGACTTCACGGGCTCGGCCGGACAGAGTTTCGGCGCCTTCGTGCCCAAGGGAATAACCCTTCGGTTGGAAGGTGACGCCAACGATTACGTCGGGAAAGGCCTGTCGGGCGGTCGAATCGTGGTGCGTCCCGACCAAGCGGCGACGTTCTCGGCCGAGGACAACATCATCGCGGGCAACGTGATCGGCTACGGCGCTACGGGGGGAGAAATCTTCCTGCGGGGCATCGTGGGTGAGCGCTTCTGCGTGCGCAACTCCGGTGTGACCGCGGTGGTCGAGGGTCTCGGCGATCATGGATGTGAGTACATGACCGGTGGACGCGTGGTGGTTCTCGGCCCGACCGGTCGCAACTTCGCCGCCGGCATGAGCGGTGGGATCGCCTATGTCCACGACCCGTACGGGGTCTTCGGTGCGAAGGTCAACTATGAGATGGTGGAGTTGGAGGCCCTCGATCCGTCGGACATCGAGTTCCTCCATTCGACGATCCAACGCCATGTCGCCGAGACCGACAGTGCCGTCGGTGCGCGGGTGCTGGCGTCGTGGGACACCGAGTTGGCGAACTTCCGCAAGGTGATGCCCCGTGACTTCAAGCGGGTGTTGGCCGTGATGGAGGAAGCTCGCGCCTCGGGTCGCAGCGAGCAGGAGACACTCGATCGGGTGATGGAGGTGTCGCGTGGGTGAGACGACCGGATTCTTGAAATGGGATCGCCAAACGCCCAAGCACCGCCCGGTTCGGGTGCGTCTGCGCGACTGGAAAGAGGTCTACGAGCCGTTCGATAGCGACACCTTGAGGACGCAAGCCGGACGCTGCATGGACTGCGGAATCCCGTTCTGCAACAACGGCTGTCCGCTGGGCAACCTGATCCCCGATTGGAACGACCTCGTGTATCGCGATCACTGGCGCGACGCCATCGACCGTCTACACGCCACGAACAACTTCCCCGAATTCACCGGCCGACTGTGTCCGGCCCCGTGTGAGTCGGCCTGCGTGGTGGGCATCAATGCGCCTCCGGTGGCGATCAAACAGGTCGAGGTGGAGATCATCGACCGGGCGTGGTCCGAGGGTTGGGTCGTGCCTCAACTGCCATCGGTGAAGACCGGGCGTCGGGTGGCGGTGATTGGGTCGGGCCCGGCGGGTTTGGCCGTTGCTCAGCAACTCACGCGGGCCGGTCACGAGGTGGTGGTGCTCGAGCGCGCCGACCGCATCGGCGGACTGCTGCGCTACGGCATTCCCGAATTCAAAATGGAGAAGCGTCATCTCGATCGGCGAATCACGCAGATGGAGGCTGAGGGGACCGAGTTCCGCACCAACGCGGTCGTCGGACAGAACGTGGACATCGATGTCTTGATGGCGTCACACGACGCGGTCGTGTTGGCGTGTGGTGCGACGGCGTGGCGCGACCTTCCGGTTCCGGGGCGCGAATTGGCGGGAATTCATCAGGCGATGGAGTACTTGCCGTATGCCAATCGTGTCCAGGAGGGTGATCTCGCGGACTCTCCGATCAACGTGAACGGTAAGCACGTTGTCATCATCGGTGGCGGCGACACCGGAGCCGACTGCCTGGGAACGGCGCATCGTCAGGGGGCCACGTCGGTGACTCAACTCGAGATCATGCCCGAACCGCCCGGGACGCGCGGGGACAACAACCCGTGGCCGCAATTCGCCATGGTCTACAAGGTGACCTCGGCCCATGAAGAAGGGGGCGAGCGTTTGTACAGCGTGAGCACGGAGCGATTCGTCGACGACGGCAACGGACGGGTGAAATCCCTCCTACTGCACGAGGTCGAGTCGAGAGATGGTCGGTTCGTCAAGGTGGAGGGATCCGATCGTGAGATCCCGGCGGACTTCGTGTTCCTCGCCCTCGGTTTTGTCGGGCCGGAAAAGGGTGGCTGGCTCGACAAGTTGGGCGTCGAGTTCGACCAACGTGGCAACCTGAAGCGCGACGATAACTACATGACGAATGTCCCTGGTGTTTTCGTGGCCGGCGACATGGGGCGGGGTCAAAGCCTGATCGTGTGGGCGATCGCCGAGGGACGAGCTTGTGCAGCCGGGGTCGATGAGCGACTGATGGGGGAGACGACGCTTCCCGCCCCGATTGCGCCCACGGCCCGACCCTTGGTGTGAAAATCGATCGGACGTTCATCGCTGCCCCCGACTGCCATGTCCGGAGCCCTTCGGCGATCTAGATTGGTGGGCGTGTCGACGAAGCGTTTCACCGCTGGCGCCCTTGCTCTCCTCGCGTTGTCGGTGGCGGCAGCATGTGGAGGTGATCCGGGGGCTACGGCCACCACGCTGCGCCCCTTGAGCAGCACCAATTACGCGACCACCCCGCCGTCGGTCGTGACCACCCTCGACCCGGCGAACACGTTGCCGCCTCCGATTGCCTACACCATCGTCAAGGGTGACTCGGTGTACGGAATCGCTTCCACGTTCGGCGTGAAGCCCGACGAATTGGCGGCGTACAACAACTGGCCCGAGGGCGTTCTGCACCCACTCGCGATCGGTGCGACGATCCTGATCCCGCCCACGGCCAGCAAAGCAACGACCCTGCCGGGTCTGCCGATGCCGACCGACAGCACGTCACCGTCGCCCAACAACACTCAGTACACCAGGTACACGGTGGTCGACGGCGACTGCTGTATCTCGCGAATCGCCGACAAGTTGGGAGTCGAGGCCTCCGCACTGATGGCCGCCAACGGTTGGGTCGACGCCTCGGTGGTGATCCTGCCGGGTGATGAGATCAACGTGCCGCCACAAACCAAGGATCCCAAGCCCTGAGGGGACGTCAGCCTGGTGGGGATACGCCCGCAGCGCCGACTGAAACGTCAGTCGCCGAGATCCGGCCAGCGGCGCTTCTGTCGGCGACGCTCACCGACGTCGCCCATCGAACGTCGCTCGGACAGCGCCCATTGGCGACGCCATCCGGTGTACTCCGGGCCACTGAGCTTGGGGCTTTCCTGCCGGGCGGCTCGCTGGCGCGAACTCCAATAATCGGTCAATGACTCGTCACCCAAGGTTGTGACTGCGCGCTCGATGCGGGCCGAGAACCGGCGAGTGTTCTCGCTGTCTTCGGCTCGTAGCGGCTGCCCGAACACCACCTTGGTGGTGCCCCGTTTCGGGCGCTTCATTCCCTTGCCGAAGATGGAACCTGTTCCGTCGATGAACACCGGCACCACCGCCGCTCCGGTTCGCGACGACAAGTACGCCGCGCCACCCTTGAAGTCCTGACCCCAACCGTCGGGTGACCTACCTCCCTCGGGATAGATCACGAGACTCCAGCCGTCGTTGATGAGATCGCGGATCATGTCTGACGACTTGCGACCGGTTACCTCGCGGTCGATGGGGATGGCGTTCAAGGCCAACGCCGCCATGGTCGCTTTCCATCGTTTGTCGAAGAAGTAGTCGGCGGCAGCGGCCACCACCAGTTTGGATCGCCACGGCTCTGGCACGGCGATGGCCATCACCGCGGTGTCCAGGTGCGAATGATGATTGGGCGTGAAGATCAACGGCGGGACCTCGTCGAGACGGGCGAGATCGCTCAATCGGTCGGTCCCGTGCACCGACGGGCTGGCGATTGCCTTCACCGCCAGCCGCACCGGACCCTCCACCAGTCCGCGACGAACCGCCGAGGCGATGGTGCCTCGAGCCCATTCGGTGTCGTAATCCGCGCCGAGCGTCGCCGCGTCGGGTGGCACCTCGACACCCCGAGGCACCGTGGGAGGCAGGTACGGGAAGCCCCGTTTGTTGAAGCGAACGATGAGGGGACGGGTGAGGCGCTCCACGAGGTCGCCGAACCGGGCCGCTTTGGCCAGGTTGCTGGGCTTCCACGGGGCGTCGTCGCGGCGGGGCATCATCGTCTCACGAGACGTCGGCGACCAGCAGAGGCGGCGTGTGAAGGTGGGTGATGGTCGGGGTACGACCGACGACGTCGCTGGCAATCTCGAGGGCGTCGTCCATGGAGGAGGCGGGAACAAAACCGAGACGACGCACCGTCTTGGGGTCGCCACCGACCACGATGATTCGTCCGCAGTGCTGCAGCGCATGGCTTCCCCAGTACCACATGTAGAACGGGTGAACGCCGTGATACGCGTAGGTGGTGCGATACAGGTGCCGGTACCACTCGTCCTCGGCGTACTGCTTCTCCCACTTTTGTGACATCACATGAGGGTCCGTGGTATCGGCCAACACCTGCTCGAAGAAATCGATGTACGACGGATGATGAACGGGGTGGAACTCGGGTCGCGTCGGATGGGTCATGATGATGACTCCGCCCTCGCGCACCAGGGGCATTCCTCGGTACATGTTGAAGTAGTAGCCGAGTCCCATGCACATGACCAGGATCGGATTCATGATGGAATGCACGTTGTACGGGCTGATGTAGGGGATGCCCAGCGTCAAGATGTCGGTCTGTCCCTTCACTGCGACCAGTTGCTGTTTGTACACGTGCTCAGTGGTGAGGCGGTGAACGGCTTCCACCTCGCCGGCCTGCACGCTGGTCATCTGGTGCGGGGCCTCGATGGAGTGGAAGATGTTGCGCGCCAGCCGATGGGGCGTGCGCTTCAACGCCTTGGTGGTACCGAGGTAAGTCATGCGATCTGACGGCTTCCACTCCCACTCGCGTTTGGCCAGGAAACCGAACGGCGACGGGAAGGTGTCGGTGTTCAAGGTGGTCTCGATCTGGAACACTTTCACGCCGCTGTCCACCAACACCTTGCCCATACGCCAGTTGCTCTTGTGCAATTCGCTGCGGTGCTGATCCATGAAGCTGCGAGAGTGGATCATCGTTTCGGGGTTGTGGTGGTGGCGTAGCGACTTGTACGAGGCGAGGCCGGTGGCGGTGCTTTTCCATCCACCGTCCATGGCCACCAGGTTGATGTTCACGTAGACCAAAAGGTCGCTCTCGGCGGCACGCTTGTTGATCTCGACTTCCTCGCCGTGCGGCGTGGTACCGAGATACGACAGATTGTCGGGGTCCTCGGCATCGTGCTGATACAGCAGTCCGCGCGGAGCGAACGCGTCGTAGACACGATCCCCGACGGCGTGGCGCAATTCGGCTTCGGTCATACGTCGGTGTAAAGCGAGCGCCGCGATGATGTGCACGTCGTCGACACCGGCCGTGGCGGCCAGGTCGAGGACGGCTTCGATGACGCGTTGACGAATGTCGGGTCGCTGCATCTTGGGCAACGGAAGGCTGACGTCGTCGAAAGCGATGGTGAGCCTCATGCCGGCGAACAGTAGAGAGGGCAGTGGGTCCTGATCGATGGGGTTCAGCAACGCGTTGTGGATCGCACCGTCCACGTCGTCGATGGCCGGCAGAGGTTCGGGCGCATAGATGACGCGACTGCGACCAGCAGGCAACTTCTCCAACGAGAAGTTCTCGCCCCGCCAGAACAGAATCGGGGGCGTCGAGCGGTCGACGTCGAGGACGAATCCCGGACGGGGCATCAGTTGTTCTCCTTCTTGCTTCGATCGTGTCGCAGATCGAACACGATCTTCACGGCACCCCGGCGACCGGCGGCGGCCGCGTGGGCGATGGCATCATGAAAATCCTCGAGTCGATAAGCCGCCGAGACCAGACGCTCGAGTCGACATTCGGCCGCCGTTTCGATAGCGAGGTCGAACGTGTGCCTGTTCGTTCCGTCGGGTAGGTGCTCGGTCCCGTAGGTGTACGCACCGACGATGGCGGTCTCGCGATGCCACAATCCGGTCAAGTCCAACGAGATCCCGGCGGGCATGCCCAACAACACGACGCGTCCGCGCGGGCGGGTGAAGCGCAGACACTCGGCGATGCTCTCGGAGTTGCCGACTGCGTCGATGGTGGCATGCGATCCACCGGTGAGGTGGTCTCCCACGACGTGGCAACCCACTTCTCGGCGGACCGCTCGTGACAGTTCCGGTGTCGGGACCACCGTGTCGGCACCGAGCGAGCGGGCCAAAGCCTGCTGATGCGGGTAGCGAGCGCCGACGAGGATTCGAACGTTGGGCACGTAGCGACGTAGACCGGCGATGGAGCACAGCCCCATGGTTCCGGCACCAAGCACCGCAACCACCGGAGTCTCGCCGCGGGCGAGGGCGGCCGAGACCGCCGGCCAGGTGGCCAACGCGGCATGGATACCACCGGCGGCCGGCTCCACGAGCACCGCCTGCTCGTCCGACATCGAATCGGGGATGGCATGCAGTTGGCTGTCGTGGGCGATCAATTCGGTGGCCCAGCCACCACCCGTCGAACGGCAAAAGCCGGTTTGAATTCCGGGGTCGAGGCACCCGCTCACCAAATGGGCGTAGTCGTCGCCGTCGCCGGGAGCGGCGCCATCGAAAGGAAGAGCCAGCCCCCGCGATGCGTGTCCGAGGACCGGTTCGAGCACCACTCGTCGTCCGTCATCGCAATCGGCCACCACTTCGTGGCCGGGCACGAACGGGAACGACACCCAATCGTCGAAGTAGGTGGAGGCATGGCCCTCGACCAACGACAGATCGCTTCCGCAGATGCCGGTGAGGCGAGGTGTCATGCGATGCCAGCCGTCGGCATCGGGCAAAACGGGGGCGTCGTCGTCGACAAGGGAAAGGGGTCCGAACTTGGCCGCCCCGAGCGCACTGACGGGGCTCACCAGCCGGGCCACGGCGAACTTGCCGGTCTTGCGCGAAATTCGCAGAGCTTTCATCGATTGCTCCGTCGAGTTCCGATGCGCCCGTCCCGAATCGTGAAACGTTTCTGTTCGCCGTCGGACAGTCGGGGGCCGATGGGAAGAAGGGGACGGGGTCCTCCGGCGGCCCTCTCCCAATTCTCGACGAGCCAGCCGCGTTTGCGGGCGATGGCGGCCAGGCGCGTCTCGGGGTTGACGGCCACCGGGAATCCCACCGCTTCGAGCATGGGCAGATCGCTACTCGAGTCGGCGTAGGCGACGGACTCCTCGAGGCGGAAGCCCTCGGACGCGCAATAATCGGCCAAGACCTGCGCGCGTGTTTCTCCGGTTGGTGGCACGCGCGACAACTCACCTGAGTACGTGCCATCGGCGCGCACGGTCATCTCGGCGGCCACGATCTCGTCGAACAGGGGACGCAGACCCTCGACGGCGAAGTTCATTGCTCCGGTGATCAGAATGGTGCGGTGTCCGAGAGCGCGATGTTCGCGCACGCGGCGCAGACCGGCGGGGAAACTCTTGGTCATGGTCAATTGCGCCAACAGCTCGCGAGCATCGGCGTCGATCTGCTCTACGGGGGCGTCCTCGTAACGGCGGTAGAAGTAGCGCAAGAAGTCCGAGCGATCCTTGCGATCCATGGAGAGCAGGGACGGGGCTTCACGCAGGGTGCGCACCAAGTATCGCAAGCGTTCGGGGGAGTTGAGGCGCCGAGTGGCCAACCACGAGTAACTCTCGACCACGTTGCTGGCGATCAAGGTGTTTTCCAGATCGAACGCGGCGACCTGGCGGCGAGGGTCGAGCACCTGTTTGCGCAATCGATCGGCCCGCCCGACGACGATCTTGCCTGGCGTGGTTTTGACGCGGCTGTGCAACACGATCGACGGCAAGTGAATGGTGGAGATGTACGTGGGCCAGTCGACGACACGAGGGTCGACGCAGAAGTTCGCCCGATCGCTCTCATCGAGGCGGTCGTGGATACGGAGCAAATTGTCCACCGAATAGATGGCCTCGCACTCGGTGTAGAGCCCGTACAACTCGACGTATTCCAAGGCGCGTTCGACATCGTTTCGACGATCCTCCAGCTTCGCCGACCATTCCGCTTGCGCCCCGCGCAACGGAAGTGCCTGCAGCACCTTCTCGCCCCGAGTGATCAGACCCTTGGCCCGGGTCAACTGCTTCTCGACGGCCCCTCGTCCGGGGAACTTCCAATCGGGGACCACGATGGGTTGGCCTTGCGAGTCGTAGATGGGGTGTTCGGTGAACCAATCCCGGACGTTGTCGACGAGAGTGCGGTATTTCAGCGGGTTGGTCGACCCGGAGGCGACCTGAGTGATGGCGGGTGCCTCGGTGGGTCCGAGTGCGGCCACGGCGATGATGGTGGCCACCACGATGTCGACCGGAATGACGTCGACGGTTCCCTCGGGCACGCCGGGGAACTGGTCGAGCAGTCCCCGTGCGTACGAGATGATGACGGGTTCGGCCATGCGAAAGCCGCGAATCCAACCCGGTGATGGTTCGGCCAAAGCGGACTCGATGATCGATGGACGCACGATGCTCACGGGCACCGCGCCCTTCGACTCGGTGAGGGCCTGCTCACCCAAGGCCTTGGTGAACGCATAGGCATCAGGCCATCCGACGCTGGCCGCGCGGGTGCGGCCGGCTTCGATCAAGCGATCCTTCACCCACCTCTCGCGCAATTGTTCGGTCTTTTCGGCCAGAGCCGGTGCCCCGGCGGCCCCGAGTTCACCTCGAGCCTGCGATCGGAACCGCGCGAGGTTCCCGGCTTGGCGACTGGCAGCTTCGGTGTCTCCGCGCAAGCGACGCGCCGCCGACACCTCGGTGCGCCAATCCAATCCGATGTCGAAAGGACCCGCGCTGACCAATTCCTCGGGAGCGCTACCGCGCCGATTGCCCGCGACGTAACAGGTGCTGACCGCCACCAGATGTGAGAACGTTCCGTCGGCGCGTGGGCCCTGCTCGTTCAAGAGTTTGGCGATGCGCGTCGGACCGAGCAGATTCACCTCGACGGCGCTGTCGAGCGGGGAGTCGAACGACACGCTGGCTGCCGAGTGGATGACGACATCGCACGAGGTGAACGTCGCGCGGTCGGCATCGTTCAGACCCAAACCGTCGGTGCTCACGTCGCCGGCCACCACCGACAAGCGGCGGGACATCGTGTCGTCGAAGTCTGCGCCCAACTCGATGCGGAGGCGATCGAAGGCGTTGTTCTTGAGGATCTCCTTGCGCACGCGATCGGCCGCCGACGTACGACGACCGTTTCGCACGAGCAGCACCACCTCGCAGCCGGGCACGGCACGCAGGAGGCGTTCGACCAGCGCCGTGCCGACGAAACCCGTGGCGCCGGTGATGGCAATGCGTTGTCCCGCGAGGCGATCGGCGATCACGCGCCCATTGAAGCACAATTCTCTACCAAATGGTAGAGAAAGGTCCCGTTTTTTGGTAGGAAGAGTCCCGTGGCTCGTCAGACCCGACAAGCGATCCTGGAAGTGGCGGGCAACCTGTTCGGACATCGGGGCTTTGACGCGGTCAGCCTGGACCAGATCGCCGCCGAAGTGGGGGTGGCCAAGCAGACCGTCTTGTACTGGTTTTCGACCAAGGACGAATTGGTCCAAGAGGTTCTGGCCGAAACCGCGGTCGAGTTGACCGTGGTCGTGGAGGCGGCGATTCGTTCGGCGTCCGACGATCCCCTCGATCGCATGGAGGCGGTGATCAAGGCAGTGTTTCGACCCGCGGTACGCCGGCCGTCGTTGCTCGGTTTGGTGCGCGAGATCAGTCGCCTGCCAACGGAGTCGTCGGAACGATTGACCGACTCCTTGCGGCCCCTCATCGAGCGATCGATGAATTGGATGAAGACCGAGATGGAGGCCGGTCGACTGCGCCGGGCCGATCCCGGTCTGATCGTGGCCCTGGCCTATGCCACCGTCACCGGGATCGCCACCGAACCCGAAGCGTTGCGGGTCGTGGGATGGAACGCCGACATTGCCGGCCTTCGTCGTCTACGCGACGAACTGGTCGATTTCCTGCGCGCCGCGCTCGCACCCCACGGAGAGGTCGGAGTCGATCAGCGTGCGGTGTTGCGTCGTCGACGTGAATGACGCTCGAGGGCCAAGTTCACCAAGCGATCGACGAGTTCGGGGTAGGACACTCCCGAGGCTCGCCACAGGTTCGGGTACATGGAGATCGGCGTGAACCCGGGCATGGTGTTGATCTCGTTACAGAGAAAACCGCGACCGTCGGGCTCGTAGAAAAAATCCACCCGTGCGAGACCCTCACATCGCAACAGGGCGAAGATTCGCACTGCGAGAGCACGCACCTCGTCACTGTGCCTCTCGTCGAGATCGGCCGGGATCACGAGCCTCGCCCCGTCGGTGACGTACTTGTCTTCGTAGTCGTAAAAGTCATTACCCGGGATGACCTCGCCGGCCACGCTGGCCATGGGATCGATGTTGCCCAGCACCGCCACCTCGATTTCGCGACCGACGATGGCTTCCTCGCACACGATCCACTCGTCGTAGGAAAGAGCGGCCCGTGCGCAGGGAGCCAGCTCCTCGATCGTCGACACCTTGGCCACGCCCACCGACGAGCCCATGTTCGCCGGCTTCACGAACAACGGCAGACCCAAGGTGGCGGCCACCTCGTCGAGACGCGATGGCGTCACCTCGTGGTCGCGAAGAGCGACGAAACGAGGTTGGGGAATTCCGAATGACGCCAGCAGGTTCTTCGTCATGGCTTTGTCCATGCTCACGGCCGAACCGAGCACGCCGGAGCCGACATAAGGCAGGTCGAGCAGGTCGAGCATTCCCTGGATGGTTCCGTCCTCACCGAGCGGACCGTGCAACAGGGGCATCACGACGACGGGTCCGGTGGAGGCCGCGGCATGAAGAACGGGGACCGAGGAAACCTCGCGGCCCGTGGCCTCCAATGGCACGGGATGATCGGGCTCGCGATCGAGGGCGGCCATGGCCGCCTCGGCGAGGTGCCAACCTCCGGAGCGGTCGATTCCAATGGCCAGCAGGTTGTAACGGTCGCGATCTATGGCCCGCATGACATGAGCGGCGGTGACGCAACTGATGTCGTGCTCGGCGGATTGTCCCCCGAAGACGACGATCAGTGTCGTGCGCGAGGTGCTCGCTCCCGAATCGTCCACGTCCCGAACATACAGGTCGGTCGGGGGTCGGGCGTGGGCACTACGCTGGGGCGGTATGTCTTCTGAGCGCAACATCACCCACGATGCCCGCTTCTTGACCCATCACGCCCTGCGCATCAAAGGCTTCGCGAAGAGTGAGACTCTGGCGGAAATGACCGCTCTCGAGCACGCCGAAATCGAAGGACACCTTGCCGATCTCGCGGCCGCAGAGTGGGCCATGTTTCGTGAGGCGCGGTCGCTGTGGCAGTTGACCCCGGCGGGCAAGGCTGAACATCCCAAGGTGTTGGCCGCCGACGTCGCGCGGATCGATCTTGGTGCGATGAAGCCGCACTATCGCGACTTCCTCGAGTTGAACACGGCATTCAAGACGCTGTGCGGAGACTGGCAGTTGCGCGATGGCGCACCGAACGACCACTCCGACCAGGCCTACGACCACCAGGTCGTGAGGCGCCTGGTCGACCTCCATGGTGATGCGGCACCGGTGGTGACCGTCATGAGCGGCATCCTCGCTCGACTCTCTCCGTACGTGCCGCGTCTGGCCGGCACGTGCGAGGCGGTCGTTGCTGGTCGGACGAACATGTTCACGGGAGTCATGTGTGGGTCCTTCCACGACGTCTGGATGGAACTGCACGAGGACCTGATCCTCTCCCAGGGCATCGATCGCGGCGCGGAGGGGTCCTTCTGATGGCCCGTTTCGGACGCGTGGTCACCGCCATGGTGACCCCCTTCACCGCCGATGGCGCGCTCGACTTGGATGGTGCTCGTCATCTCGCCAAATGGCTCGAGGCCAACGGTAACGATGGTCTGGTGATCGCCGGCACCACCGGTGAGGCACCGGTTCTCACGGACGACGAGCGATTAAGTCTCTTCGCCGCCGTGATCGAGAGTGTCTCCATCCCCGTCATCGCCGGAACTGGTACCAACGACACCTTGCATTCGATTCACATGACCAAGGAGGCCACCAAACTCGGTGCCGCCGGGATCTTGGCGGTCTGCCCGTATTACAACCGTCCACCGCAAGCAGGTATCGAGGCCCACGTTCGCGCGGTCGCTGACTCGACCGGGCTACCGATCGTGGTGTACGACATTCCCGTTCGCTCGGGTCGCAAGATCAACACGTCGACGCTCTTGAAACTGGCTCATGAGGTCCCCAACGTCGTCGCGCTCAAAGATGCCGCTGGTAATCCGGCCGAAACCGCCAACGTGATCGATCAGGCCCCGGACGGCTTCGAGGTCTACAGCGGCGACGATGGGTTGACCCTCGCACTGATGGCGGTGGGAGCGGTCGGCGTCATTGGCGTGGCGACGCACTGGTCGGCCGTCGACCACCAGGAAATGTTCGCGAAGTGGCACGCGGGCGACACCGCCGGTGCGCGCGTGGTGAACGCCCGACTCCTCGAGAGTTTCGCCTACGAAACCGGCGACGATTCCCCGAATCCCATCCCCAGCAAAGTGATGATGAACATGCTCGGACTTCCGGTAGGGCAGTGTCGCCTGCCCATGGGACCACCGGCCGATTTCGTCGCCGAGCGCGCCAAGAGGGTGTGGGCGAATCTGCAGGCGGCCCGATCGAAGGGCGCCTGATGCCGAATCCGGTGCGGGTGGTCTTCCTCGGAGGACTGGGTGAAATCGGTCGTAACTGCATGGTGATAGAGCAAGATGACAAATTGCTCCTCATCGACTGCGGGCTGATGTTCCCCGATGTCGACATGCACGGCATCGATCTCGTGCTGCCCGACTTCACGTGGTTGCGCGAGAATGCCGACCGAGTGGTGGGATGCGTGGCCACCCACGGCCACGAGGACCACGTGGGGGCACTGCAGTTCCTGTTGCGGGATTTGTCGTTCCCGGTGTTCGGTTCGGCGGTCACGCTGGGCCTAGCGCGCAGTCGTATCGAGGAGGCCGGTCTTCTGGGTCGCACCGATCTCGTGGTGGTGCGTGACGGTGAGCGCCGTGCGATCGGACCTTTCGACGTGGAGTTCATACCCGTGACGCACTCGGTCCCCCACGCTTTCGCGGTGGCGGTGCACACGCCGCAAGGAGTCATCTTGCATTCGGGAGACTTCAAACTGGATCTGACTCCGGTCGACGGTCGTCGCACCGATCTGGCCCGCATCGGTGCCATCGCCTCCACCGAGGGGGTGCGCCTGTTGTTGTGCGACTCGACCAACGCCGAGGAGCACGGTCACGCGCCGAGCGAAACGAGCATCGGTGCGGTCTTGCGCACGCTGTTCCACGAGCATCGCGAACGGCGCATCATCACCGCGTCCTTCGCCAGTCACATCCACCGTGTGCAGCAAATCATCGACGCTGCCGTCGACACCGGACGCAAGGTGGCCACCGTGGGTCGTTCGATGCAGAAGAACGTTCGTATGGCGCGTGATCTCGGTGTTCTGAGGGTCCCCGATGACACCCTCATCGACATCGAGCAGGCTGCGGACTATCCGCCGCACCGGGTGTGCGTCATCTCCACCGGAAGTCAGGGCGAGCCCATGTCGGCGCTGTCGTTGATGGCGCGCGGCGACAGCAAGTTGCTGAAGGTGGGTGAGCACGACACCGTCATCTTGTCCAGTCACGCCATTCCCGGCAACGAATTCAACGTGACACGAGTTATCGACGGTCTGTTACGAGCCGGAGCCGAGGTGGTGCATTCGGGAATCGCCGACGTTCACGCCACCGGACACGCCCAAGCCGACGAATTGAAGACCTACCTTTCCATCGTGAAGCCCGAGTGGTTCGTGCCCGTGCACGGTGAGTACCGCCACCTGGTGGCCCACGCCAAACTGGGGGAGTTGATGGGTGTGCGTCGCGACCACATCTTGTTGTGTGAGGACGGCGACGTGATCGAGTTGTCCGATGACGGCTTGATCGCCTCGGGTCGGGTGCCCGCGGGCATGTTGTACGTCGATGGCATCGTGGGCGACGTGGGGCAAGGTGTGTTGCGCGACCGTCAGGTGCTCGCCGAGGAGGGTGTGGTGGTGGTGATCGTCACTGTGGATACCTCGACCGGAAAGGTGCTCACGGGTCCCGAGATCATCACCCGTGGCTGGGTGTACGCCCCGGAGGCCGAGGATTTGTTGGACGAGGCCTGCGAGACGGTGGCCGCGGCGGTGGAGAAGGCCCTGGCCGAGGGCGTGCGCGACCCCGAAGGCCTGGAGAAGGACGTTCGTCGAGCGGCCGGTCGATTCGTCTCGGAACGAACCAAGCGCCGACCGATGATCGTGCCCGTCGTCATGGAGGTCTGATCCCGTGCGACGCGTGCGTCCCGTCGTGGCGTCGTTCGCGGTGTTCTGCTCGGTGCTGGCGGCCTGTGGCGGAGGTGATCGAGGAGCGGCGACTTCGGCGTTGCGCGTCGACCTGATCGGGGCGGCTCTCGACGCGGTCGAGGGGTCACGGGGGGACTCCCCGGCGTACTTCGAAGTCAACGCCACACCGTTGGTCGTCAACGTGTTCATCGCCGTCGAAGGCGACTCGGTCGTTCAATACATCTACGACGGTGAAGCACTCACCGGACCGTCGTCCCCCGTGGAGGCCGGTGGGGTCACCTTCGAGCGGGGGATCGTGGACGTGAACGTGGACGCCGTGTTGGACGACGTTCTACGGGAACTTCCCGACAGCGAACCCATCATGTTCGTCGTCACCGGTGCCGGTGTCTCTGGGGTGGCCCAGCGGGTCGAGTACCGCGTGTTGATGCGCTCGTCCCGTGGCGGCGAATTGGCGGTGGTGGTCGACGCGAACGGATCCATCATCGGAACCGACGCCGAATAAGTCCTGCTCCGATGAGGTACGACCCGTGCCCGTGACACGGGGTATGCCCGATCACGCCACCATCCGGTTGTTAGCGTTTCATGTGATGGCCAGCACCAAACCCTCCGGATCCGGCAAGAAGTCGGGGGCCTCCTCGCGTTCGGGAACGGCCGTGGAAACCCCGCCGTCGGGATCTCGTCGCCAGTCGAACGCGCGCGGCGAGGTGCGCGAGGCTCTGTCGGGGCGCGAACATGAACTGTCGGCTATCGCCTTCTTCGTGCTGGGCGTGCTGATCGGACTGGCCGTGTACGTACGCCTCGCGGGTCCGGTCGGACGAGGGGCGGACATCGCATTGGGTGCCATCATGGGTATGGCTCGCTATGGCCTGCCGTTGGTGTCGGTGGCCATTGGCGTGGCCCTGTTGCGGGGCGACGAAGCCCCCAGCCGCATGAAGTTGGCCTTGGGTTGGGGTGCCATGGTGCTGGCGGCGCTCGGTCAGTTGCACATCCTGCGCGGACCCGACGCCTTCACCGGGGTGGACGCACTGGGTGGAGCGGGTGGTTGGGTCGGCGCCGCCGTCGGTCAGACATTGACGTCGCTCATCGGGCCCATCGGAGCCTCGTTGGTGTTCGTGGCTCTGGCCCTCGGTTCGTTGCTTCTGATCACCAACATGGGACTGAAGGCCATGATCGACGCGATCGGGTCGATGCTGTCGCGTTTGTTCGGAGCTATCGGGACGAGTCTTCGTCGGGTGATGAACCCCGAGCGCGAACCCGAGATGGTCCGCGACGAGTCCGATGAGGCGCAACATCCCGGCGGCGCCGTGTACGACCCCTTCCCGAGCGACGACGACGAGTCCCGCGACGATGATGAGTCCGACGACGATGGTGATGATGAGTCGAGCGCCTCCGTCGATGAGTCCGATGACGATGATGAGTCCGCGGACGATGATGAGTCCGACGACGATGTCGATGAGTCCGACGACGATGTCGATGAGTCCGCGGCCAAAGCGGAACGTCGCAAGCGCACTCCGCGATCTGAAGGATCCGAGTCGTTCACCCAAGGCCGGCTCGACACCCCGGTGGCTCCGCCGAGTGAATGGGTTCTGCCGCCACCGTCGTTGCTCAGTCGCTCGGGCAAGCAGGCCGTCGACGACGCCGAAATCAGCGCGCGGGGTCGCTTGTTGGAGGAGTCGTTGCGGTCGCATGGTGTCGAGGTCACGCTGAAAGGCCGCACCGTCGGTCCCACCGTCACCCGCTACGAACTCGAATTGCACCCCGGTGTAAAGGTGGCGCGCGTGACGAGTCTGCAAAAAGACATCGCCTATGCGATGGCCGCCACCGATGTGCGCATCTTGGCTCCGATTCCCGGCGAGTCCCTCATCGGTATCGAGGTGCCCAATCGAGCGCGACAGTTGGTGTCACTCGGCGACATCATGTCGTCGGCCGAGTCCAAACTGGCGACGCACTCACTCGACGTGGCCGTGGGCAAGGACATCGCCGGTCGCTCGGTGTTCCTGAATTTGGCCACTACGCCGCACCTTCTCATCGCCGGAGCCACCGGTGCGGGTAAGTCGAGTGGCATCAACTGCATGATCACATCGCTGCTGATGCGATCCACACCCGATCAAGTGCGCATGATCCTGATCGATCCCAAGCAGGTCGAGATGGGGCAGTACGCGCGCCTGCCGCATCTTCTCACGCAACCGGTCACCAATCCGAAGAAGGCGGCGAACGCGTTGTCGTGGGCCGTGCGTGAGATGGAACGTCGTTACGACCTGTTGTTCGAGATGGGGTATCGCGACATCACCGGCTACAACGCCGCCTTCGATCGTGGGGAAATCCACGCTGAAAAGGGCGCCGACGCGGTCGCCGAGCGGATGTATTTCATCGTCGTGGTGGTCGACGAGTTGAACGACCTCATGATGGTGGCGGCCCGTGATGTGGAGGAGAGCATCATCCGCATCGCTCAGAAGGCGCGCGCGGTGGGAATACACCTCATCGTGGCCACCCAGCGTCCGTCGGTGAACGTCATCACCGGGGTGATCAAGGCCAACGTTCCGGCCCGTGCGGCCTATTCCGTCTCCAGCCAGACCGACAGCCGGGTCATTCTCGATCAGGTGGGGGCCGAGAAACTGGTGGGCCAAGGTGACATGTTGCTGCTGCCCGGCAATTCCTCGGTCGCTCAGCGCATTCAAGGTTGCTGGGTGGAAGAGGACGAGGTACGCAAGGTGGTGGCCCACTGGCGCAAGCAGGCCCCCGCGGTGACCTACGTGAAGGGCGTCGAGGGTGACGAGCCCGCGACCGGTGGTCCGGGCGGTTTGGCCATCACCGAGACTTACAGCGACGATGATGACGACGAGACGTTGATGAGGGCGGCCATGGAATTGGTCGTGCGCAGTCAACTGGGCTCGACCTCGATGTTGCAGCGCAAGTTGAAGGTGGGATTCGCTCGCGCCGGTCGAATCATGGACCTGCTCGAGGAACGTGGTGTCGTCGGCCCGAGTGTCGGAAGCAAGGCTCGCGAGGTGCTGATGACGGTCGAGGAGTTCGAGGCTCTCGGCTGAAATTCGCTCGGCTCCGGCGTGGCATGATCGGAGCATGACGAACTCAGCGGAAATCATCGAAGTCACCACGGGGCTGAAATTCCCCGAAGGTCCGATCGCCATGGCCGACGGCAGCGTGATCCTGGTCGAGATGTTCGGCCCTCGTGTCACGCGTGTGCGCCCCGACGGATCCAAGGAGACCGTCGCCGAGATCGTCGGAGGACCCAATGGCGCGGCCATCGGTCCCGATGGTGCCCTGTACCTGTGCAACAACGGGGGTTGTTTCAGTGAGGTCGACTTCGGCGGTCTCTGTTTTCCCGGACCATACGATCCGGCTCGGTACATCGGCGGTCGCATCCAGCGGGTCGACCTCGAAACCGGTGCGGTGCGCGATCTGTACACCTCGTGCGACGGCCGCCCATTGCGGGCTCCGAACGACCTCGTGTTCGACACCGAGGGAGGGTTTTACTTCACCGATCACGGAATCCGTGATCTCGCGGCTCGAACGAGCGACCTGACCGGCATCTATTACGCCACGATCGACGGAACCTCGATCGTGGAGGTGGATTTCCCCGCCGAAGCGCCCAATGGAATCGGGTTGTCTCTGGACGGCAAGAAGATTTATTGGGCCGAAACCCACACGGGTCGCGTGTTCCAGCGAGACATCATTGCGCCCGGAAGCCTGTCGCCGACGATGCCGGGAGACACCAGTGCCGTGCTGTGCGGCCTCCCCGGATTGCAGTTGTTGGACTCGCTCGCGGTCGACGGCGCCGGCAACGTCTGCGTGGCCACGCTCGTGAACGGCGGCATCACCGTCATCGCACCCAATGGTGACATCCTGCGCCACATCGCCACCGGCGACTTGTTGACGACCAACATTTGCTTCGCCGCCGATGGTTCGAGCACGGCATGGATCACTCTGTCCGGAACCGGGCGACTGGTGAAGATGGAATGGCCGTGGCCCGGCCGGCGCCTCGCCCACTCGGCGTGAGGGGACCGGTAGCCTGACGCCCGTGTCGGGTCAGCAGAAGCGCTTCTACGTCGAAACGCTCGGTTGCCCGAAGAATCAGGTCGATTCTGACAAACTGATCGGCACGTTGCTGGCTGACGGCATGGTGGCCGCCGATTCGGCCGAACGAGCGGACCTGGTGGTCGTGAACACGTGCGCCTTCATCGAAGAGGCGCGACGGGAATCGATCGAGACCATCTTGAGCCTCGACGAACGTCGTCACGAGTCCTCGCGTCTGGTGGTGACCGGCTGCATGGCCGAGCGCTACGGCGACGACTTGGCCGCCGAGTTGCCCGAAGTCGACCTGGTGGCCGGTTTCGGGGTTCCGGTTCACGAACCGGGCACGCGCAAACTGATACCGGTGGGGAGTGCGCCGGTTCCCTCGCTCGATCTGTTGAATCTGTCCCGTCCGAAGAGCACGGCCCCCTGGGCCTACGTGAAGATCGCCGAGGGCTGCGATCGGTCGTGCGGCTTTTGTGCCATCCCGTCGTTCCGCGGGCCGCAACGAAGTCGTGACCTCGACTCGATCCTGCGCGAGGTGGATGAACTGCAGGCCCGCGAGATCGTTTTGATCGCCCAGGATTTGGCCAGTTACGGCAAGGACCGTCCCGACGACCTCGGCGCGGGCTCCATCGTGCCATTGGTGCGCGCGGTGAGTGATCGCGTCGATCGGACCCGCTTGCTGTACCTGTACCCGAGTGACCTGACCGACAACTTGATCGACGCGATCCTCGACAGCGGGGTACCGTACTTCGATTTGTCGCTGCAGCACGTGAGCAAACCCCTGTTGCGACGCATGCGACGTTGGGGGGACGGACGACGATTCCTCGATCGCATCACCGACATTCGAGGTCGCGAACCTGAAGCAGTGTTCCGTAGCAACTTCATCGTCGGCTATCCGGGCGAGACCGAAGAGGATCATGACCGACTCCTCGGTTTCGTCGCCGAGGCCCAACTCGATTGGTGCGGCTTCTTCGCCTTCTCACCGGAGGAAGGAACTTACGCGTACGACCTCGATGGCGCGGTCCCCGAGGGGCTCGTGCGCGATCGCCTCGCGGAATTGTCCGAATTGCAGGACTCGATCACCGCACGTCGCCGTGACGATCTCGTGGGTCGGGTGATTCGCGTGTTGGTCGACGAACCGGGAGTGGGCCGCAGCCATCGTGAGGCGCCCGAGATCGACGGCATCGTCGAGATCCCCGACTCCTTGACGGTTGGTGAATTCCACGACGTCACGGTGATGTCCGCCATCGGACCCGACCTCGTCGCCGACTGAATCGCCCGCGAGGGGCACCGATGGGGGTCGGGTCGGTCGGGTGCGATGTGGCACGATGAATGCGTGCCGGTCGACCCCAATGCCATCGCCACGTGGGCCAACGCGGTCACGGTCGGGCGCATCCTGGTGTCCCCACTCATGTTCGTCGTCATCCCCGACTCCGCGAAAGGGTCATGGGTGGCCTTGGCCCTGTGGTTCGTCCTGTGCTCGAGCGACGGCATCGACGGTTACCTCGCTCGACGCCACGGCGCCACGCGTTCGGGAGCCTTTCTCGATCCTCTGGCCGACAAAGTGCTGGTGTTGGGAGCGATGTTTGCTCTCGTCAGTCGGGACATCTACTGGATCGTTCCCGTGGCCATCATCGGCGCGCGCGAGGTGGCGATCAGCATGTACCGCGTGTTGGCGGGGGCCAAGGGCATCAGCGTCCCCGCCAGTCGACTGGCCAAATGGAAGACCCTCTTCCAGCAGTTGAGCGTGGCCTTCGCGATTGCGCCGCTCACGTCGCAAGACGCCTCCTGGTTGTGGTTGTGGCTGCTGTGGATCTCGGTGACGTTCACCGTGGGAAGCGGTCTGCAGTACATGTGGCGGGCGCATCGGCTTCGTCGGGCCGCCCCGGCGACGGCGGGTTGACGTGCGCTGTTCGGTGATCGCCGTCGGAACCGAGCTCCTGCTCGGTCAGATCGTCGACACCAATTCTTCGTGGATCGGTGAGCAGTTGGCGGCCAACGGGATCGATTCCCTCATTCAGGTGAAGGTGGGTGACAATCGTGAACGTATCGTGAATGTTCTGCGGTCCGCGTTGGCCGACGCCGACGCGGTGATCATGTGCGGTGGTCTCGGTCCGACGCACGACGACCTCACCCGTGACGCCCTCGCCGAGGTCATGGGCCAGCCTCTCGAATTGCACGACGACATCGCCGCCGTCATTCGTTCGATCTTCGAGTCCCGTGGTCGTCGAATGTCGGACAACAATCTCCAACAGGCCATGGTGCCACGGGGTGCCACGGTGATTCATCAGACGCGCGGAACCGCCCCCGGACTCATCTGTCCGATGGGGGACAAGGTGGTCTACGCGCTGCCCGGCGTTCCCCACGAGATGCACGACATGATGGAGCGCGCGGTTCTCCCCGATCTGCGCCGTCGAGGCGGGGACACCTCGGTGATCGCCAGTCGCGTGATTCGCACTTGGGGCGAGAGCGAAAGTGGTTTGAACGAGCGTTTGAATCCGATCATCGCCGAACTGGAATCGTTGGGGAGTCCCACCTTGGCGTTCCTCGCCAGCGGTTGGGAGGGCATCAAGGTGCGCCTCACCGCGAAAGGGGCGACGGCCGAGGAAGCCCGCGCAACGTTGGACGAATGGGATGCGCGCGTGTGCGATGTCGTGGGCGAGATCGTGTTCGGACGCGACGGCCAGACCATGGAATCGGTGGTGCTCGATCAGTGTCGCGACCGGGGACTCACCCTCGGTCTCGCCGAGTCGGTAACCGGCGGTCTCGTGGCCGGACGTCTCACCGCGGTTCCCGGAGCCAGCGACGTACTGCGCGGCTCGGTGGTGTCCTACGCCAGTGAGGTGAAGTTCGACCTTCTCGGTGTGCCTCGAGGACCGGTGGTGAGCGAGGCCGCCGCCGTCGCCATGGCCGAGGAGGTTTGTCGCGTCCTTGGTTCGACCGTCGGATTGTCGTTGACCGGAGTGGCCGGCCCGACCGAGCAGGATGGTCAACCCGTGGGAACGCTGTGGGTCGGTGTGGCCCTTCCGGATCAACCGGCCACCGCGACGCGTTTGCTCATGCCCGGCCAACGCGATCAGATGCGTCAAATGGCGGTGATATCGGCACTCGACCTCCTGAGACGGCGACTCGCGGGTCGGTAGCCTGCGGGTGGATAGCCCTCGTAGCTCAGTTGGATAGAGCAACGGCCTTCTAATCCGTAGCGCGCACGTTCGAATCGTGCCGAGGGCGCCAAGTGCTGACACGTGAATCCGCGCCGGAGATATCGACGTCGCATGCCGACCTTGACGGCGCCACTTGCCGTCACTGTCGACTGCCACGATCCCGCGCGACTGGCGGAATTCCGGCGCACACTGGTGGACGGCGATCTCGAGTCGGAGCCGCATGACGACGACTACATCGTGGTCGAAATCGTCTCCGGATTCGGCTTTGTCGGATTTCAGCAGGTGCCGGAGGACAAGGTCGTGAAGAATCGCGTGCAACTGGATTCGGACGTGGCGGACACCGAGGCTGCCGTGGAGGTATCGACGGCAAGCGGCGCCGTCAAGGTCGGCGTTCCGGTCCAAGAATCGGGGAACTGGTTTCAAGTGATGTGCGACCCTGAGGGCAACGAGTTCTCTTTGTTCCGTCGCAAGGAGACCGTCGACCCCTGATTCGCGACGTGTCGAGGGCGCGAACAGTGTGGATTCGGTCGCCTTTGGGGGTCGTTTGCTTGTCCGTTCGTCCCTCCCTGGTCGTACACTCTCGGTCTGCCCAACATCATGATGTGGGGCGTCGCCGGTGAAGAAGTGAGGTTGGCGTGAAGTTCAAGAAGGGTGACACGGTCATCTATCCCCAGCACGGTGCGTGCAGAGTCGTCGCCATCCAGAAGATCGATCCGCTCAAGATCGGCAAGTTGCAGGATTACCTGATCTTGAAGGCCGTGATCGGGGACATGGACCTGTTGGTCCCCATGGCCAAGGTGGATGAAGTCGGTGTGCGTCCACCGGTTTCACCCGACGAGCTCGAGGACCTGGTGGCGGTGTTGGCCAAAGCTGATCCGCGCGTTCCGTCGAATTGGAGTCGTCGTTTCAAGAATCACCAAGAGAAGTTGAAGAGTGGCGACGTGTATCAGGTGGCCGAAGTGGTGCGAAACTTGGCTTCCCGTAACCGTGATGCGTCGTTGTCCGCGGCCGAGCGCACCATGTACGAGCGAGCCCGCGTGAACCTCATCTCGGAGATTGCTCCGGCCTTGAAGGTGACGCCCGAGGAGGCCGAGGCCTATCTGGATGACGCCCTGGCCAAGGGCGTGTTGAAGCCGTTGAAGGCGGCCAAGACCCCCGTGGCCAAGACGCCGATGTGGGACGAGGGCGACGACGAGGGCGACGACGAGGGCGGGCCGAAGGCGGTACCGACCAAGGCCCCCGCAGCGAAGAAGGCCGCTTCGACCCCGGCCCCCGCAGCGAAGAAGGCGGCCCCGACCAAGGCCCCGGCGAAGAAGGCTCCTGTTGCGAAGAAGGCTCCGGTCGTGAAGAAGGCTCCGGTCGTGAAGAAGGCTCCGGTCGTGAAGAAGGCTCCGGCGAAGAAGGCTCCGGTCGTGAAGAAGGCTCTCTCAGAGAAAAAGACCCCGGCCAAGAAGGCTCCCGCAGCCAAGAAGAAGTAGGTGCGTCGGCTCTGGGTAGCGTGACCCCATGTTGCCCCGTCCGAAGATTTCCCGCGACGAGCTGACCGCCCTCATCGATCAAGGCTCCATCGATTCGGTGGTGATGGGATTCGTCGATCGTTACGGACGTCTGACCGGCAAACGTACCTCGGGTCGTTTCTTCGTCGAACACGTGGCGGATCACGGAACGGAGAATTGCGACTATCTCCTCACGTGCAACATCGAGAACGATCCCGCCACCGGCTTTCGATTCTCCAGTTTCGACAAGGGTTATGGCGACATGCTTGCGCGTGCCGACTGGGACACCGTGCGAGTTCTGCCGTGGGTGCCCAAGACCGCTTTGGTCATGTGTGATCTCTTTTCCGTCGAGACGGGTGACTTGGTCGAGGTGGCTCCGCGAACCATCCTTCGCCGACAAGTCGAGGCTGCGGAAAAAATGGGCTACCAACCGATGGTTGGAAGCGAGATCGAGTTCTACCTGTATCGCGACAGTTACGAGGAGGCCCACTCGCGTGGCTACTCCGGCCTGCGAACCCACTCCGCCAACGCCGAGGACTACAACATCTTGCAAACCACGCGCGACGAATACGTGATCGGGGACATTCGGCGGGCCTTGGAGGGCGCGGGGGTCCCGGTGGAGTTCTCCAAGGGGGAGGCCGGTCGTGGTCAGCACGAGATCAACCTCTCGTACTCGACCCCTTTGGAGATGGCGGATCGCAATCAGGTGTACAAGAACGCAACCAAGGAGATCGCCGCCGCTCACGGACGGTCGGTGACTTTCATGGCCAAGCCGTCCATGTCGGACGTCGGGTCGTCATGCCACGTTCACGCCAGTCTTTGGTCGATGGACGGGGCCACGGCACTGTTCGCCGATGTCGACGGTGACCACGGGGCCAGCACATTGTTCAGGCGATTCGTCGCCGGACAGATCGCCTCGGCGCGCGAGTTTTCGTTGCTATGGGCACCCACGGTCAACAGTTATCGACGTTTCAAACCCGGCTCTTGGGCGCCGACGGGAATCGGGTGGGGCATCGACAACCGAACCGTGGGCTTCCGAAAGGTGGGTCACGGCTCATCGACCCGGGTGGAGAATCGCATCCCGGGCGCTGACGCGGTGAGTTACCTGGCGTTCGCCGGGACGATCGCCGGGGGCCTGTACGGGATCAGGCACGAATTGGAGCCTGCTGCGCCTTTCGAGGGCAACGGATATGAGGATCGCAATGTCGGGCGCATTCCGTGGAACCTCCCCGACGCCATCGATTTGTGGCGAGACAGCGCCATCGCGCGTGAATGCTTCGGAGACGAGGTGCACCATTGGATACTGCGCTCAGCCGAGGCTGAGTGGGAGGACTTCAATGACACCGTCACCGATTGGGAGATGAAGCGTTACTTCGAGCGCATCTGAATCCGCTTGACAACGAGCGAACGATCCAACCAGCGCATCCATGGTGCGGGATCAGGAAGTTGCACTGCTCGGCGCCACGAGCACGGGCTCGTGGTGCCGATACGGAATCGGCCTCTCGCCCAGGAAGTAGCGTGCGCAAGCGAGGACGAGGAGCATCATGGGACGTTTGTCGGGGAAAGTGGCCTTGATCACGGGCGGGTCGTCGGGGCTCGGCCGGGTGGGATCGGAACTCTTCGCTCGTGAGGGTGCCATGGTGGTCGTGGCTGACGTGGTGGATGGCGACGACGTGGTGGATGCGATCGACGCGGCCGGTGGTCAGGCCTCCTACGTGCGATGCGACGTCAGCGATGAGGCCTCGTTGAAATCTGCTGTCGCGCACGCGGTGGAGGCTTTTGGTGGACTGCACGTGCTCTACAACAACGCCGGTGTGATGCTCAGCGATGATGATGGCCCCACCAACACCTCGGTGGACACGTATCAACGCACCATGGACATCAACGTGAAGGGTGTTCTGTTGGGATGCCGCTATGCGATACCGGCGATGCTCGATTCCGGTGGTGGGTCCATCGTGAACGTGGCCAGTTTCGTGGCCCACATGGGGGCCGCCACCCCACAGGTGGCCTACACGGCATCCAAGGGTGCGGTTTTGGCGATGACCCGGGAGATCGCCGTTATCTACGCCCGCCAGGGCATTCGGGCCAATGCCTTGTGCCCCGGTCCGATCATGACGCCGATGCTGGCCAAGTTCCTCGATGACGACACGAAGAGAAACCGCCGAGTCGTACACATTCCGATGGGGCGGTTCGGTGACCCGCTCGAGATCGCCCACGGGGCGTTGTTTCTGGCCTCCGACGAGAGCAGTTGGATGACGGGTCAGTCACTCATCATCGACGGTGGAATCACCGCCGCCTACGTCACGCCGGAGTGACGTCCTACGACAAGATGACCGGTCCATTGGCGGTGAGGATCTCGACGTCGATGGCGGCGTGGTCGGCGTAGTTGAGTGAGATCAACGACTCTTCATCACCCAGCACCGATTCGTCACTGACCGCGGAGAGCATCATGTCGACGGATCGTGGCTGGGGGTGATGGAGGTCCAAGCGAACCAGGGTCCCGCCAACCTGTAGTCCGTGGGTGGGGTGCTCGGTGCGGCCCCAATCGATGAAGAACGGCAATACCCCATTCTCGGGTAGAGCCCCCAGGGTCAAGGTCCATTCGACCAACACCCCATCCAGACGTTGACGACTCATGGGGACGATGTCGCCGGGATCGAAGCCGGCCTCGCGCGCCGCCCTCACCACTTCGGGCAACGGTCGACGAGGGGCGGCGCACCAGGCGACGAAGGTGGCGCGCTCGAGGGTGTCCACTGCGAATGGTCGGGGAAAATCGGGAGCCGGTTGTGCGGGGTCGGGTCCGATGATCTCGAGATAGGTACGCTCGCCCAGACCGAGCAAGGCATTGAAGGTTCCGAGGCCCACGTGAGCCCCGCCGGGCTGGGGAGCCACGCCGAATCGGGCCTCGATATCAGCCACCGTTCCCGCCAAATCGGGGGTGGCGTAGACCAAGTGGTCGATGTGCAGGTGCTTGCTCATGGTCAGTTGTTCATGTTGGCACCTCCGCGCCTGCCAAACTCGTGATCGTGTCCGAAACCTCACGTCCCGCCCCCGAAGACGCCACTGGTCCCATCCCCGTGATCGGAACCGGTCCGCGCGTCGCGTTCCTCGGTCTCGGAGTCATGGGAGCACCAATGGCCGGACATTTGTCCAAAGCGGACTACCGCATCACGGTGTACAACCGGTCGGCCCCCAAGGCCTTGGCGTGGGTGGCTCTCCATCGAGGATTGGCCAAGCCGACACCGGTGGAGGCGGTGGAAGACGCCGAGGTCGTGATGCTGTGCGTGGGTAACGATGACGACGTACGCAAGGTGGTGTTCGGATCCAGTGGGGCGCTGGCTGGAATGAGGCCCGGTTCGATCCTCGTCGACCATACGACGGCCTCGGCCGATATGGCCCGTGAGATCGCCACTGCTTGCGCCGAGCGCGGAGTCGGTTTCGTCGATGCTCCGGTCTCGGGCGGTCAGGCCGGGGCGCAGAACGGAGCGCTCACCGTGATGTGCGGTTGTGACGACCCGGCGGTGTTCGAAAAGGTCAAGGTGGTCATCGCTCCCTACACGCGTGCGTGCGAGTTGATGGGTGGAGTGGGCTCGGGCCAGTTGGCCAAGATGGTGAACCAGATCTGCATCGCCGGCGTGGTGCAGGGATTGGCCGAGGGCATCAACTTCGCGCAGCGGGCCGGGCTCGACGTGGAGAAAATGGTGGATGTCATCGGCAAAGGCGCGGCGCAGAGTTGGCAAATGGATAACCGTGCCAACACGATGGCCAAGGGCGAGTTCGAGTTCGGTTTCGCTGTGGAATGGATGCGCAAGGATTTGGGCATCTGCCTGCACGAGGCGGAGAAAAACGGAGCCCGCTTGCCGCTGACCGCTCTCGTCGATCAGTTTTACGCGCAGGTGATGGCCCGTGGTGGGCGCCGTTGGGATACCAGCAGCCTCATTCACCTGCTTCAGAACGACTGACGGGATACCTCCATCTCATGTACCGCGGGGCCAGCCTCTAGTCTGATCGTGGATCGGGGGCTCTCATGACCGCGCAGACAGGCGAACAATCCGACGGCGCGTTGTTGAGTTCGTCGCGCCGGCGACTGTTGCAGATGGCCGAGCGCACGATCGCTCACAACAAGGCCGGCACCACGCATCTCACCGAGTCGACGTCCACCATCCCGGTCTCCAACTATTACGACCCCGAGCGTTGGCGTCGCGAGGTCGACCTGATCTTCAAGCGCGTGCCGCTTTTGCTGGCCACCAGCGCCGAGATCAAGCAGGCCAACTCCTACAAGGCCATCGAGGTGGCCGGGATGCCGGTGTTGATCGTGCGTGGCGCCGACAGTTTGGTACGGGCCTTCGTCAACATGTGCAGCCATCGTGGCTCGATGTTGGTGGACGAGGGAGTCGGCGAGGCCCGACGGTTCGCGTGCCCCTACCACAACTGGGTCTACGACCAACACGGTGATCTGGTCGGAATCTTCAAGCAGGAAGACTTCGGTTCCGTGGACACCTCCTGTCTCGGCCTCACCAGACTTCCGGTAACCGAGCGCGCGGGTTTGGTGTGGGTGACCCTGAACCCGACGTCTACGCTCGACTGTGACGCGTTCTTCGCCGGGTACGACGAGTTGTTGGAGTTCTGCCACTTCGCCGACATGAATCATTTCGGTTCGCGACGTCTGATCGGTCCGAATTGGAAAGTGTCCTTCGACGGTTACGTCGACTTCTACCACTTGCCCATCCTGCACAAGAACACCTTCGGCCCCGATTTCCCGTGCGATGCGCTCTTTCATCGCGTGGGTCCACACCAACGGGTCACCGGACCGCGCGGGCCCTGGGCGAAACTGGAGAGTCGCCCGCAAGACGAATGGCCCGACTCCATCCTCACCGGAGGCGTGTGGAGCATCTTTCCTCACGCGTCGATCGCCGGTTTCGACGTCGATGAACACAAGGTTTACCAAGTGGCGCGTATTTTTCCCGGTGCGAACCCCGACGAGTCCGTCACTTATCTGGACTTCATATCCACCGCACCCAAGACTCCTGAATTCGTGGAGTTGATCGACAGGCAGATCGCTTTCCTCGAAATGGTGGTGCGTGACGAGGACTACGCCACGGGATTGAAGATCCAGCGCACGGTGAAAACCGGCGCTAAGACCGAGTTCGTCTTCGGTCGCAACGAGGGAGGCGCTCAGTACGTCCACGGATGGTTGGACGAGATCTTGACCACGTCGGATTCGGAGCTCTCGGACTTGTTCCGTCGGGGCCTCGACGTCGCCCGAATCGTGAACCCCTGACGTCGTGTCCGACCAGTCCAACGACATCAGGGAGGTGATGCGCACGTGTATCGCCATGCGTCACCTCAAAACCGACGAGGTGCCCGAGCAGATGATCATCGACGTGGTGCGTGCGGCCACCTACGCCTCGAATCCCGGTAACAGCCAGAACTGGCGCTTCGTCGTCGTTCGAGATCGCGATCGCAAGGAGCGCCTGGCCTCCCACGTGCGCGCGACGATGGGGGCGAGATTTTCCGGTGAGCCCACGGGGGACGAATCGCGGGACAAGATGATGGCCGGAGCGCGTCGTCTGGTCGAGGGATTTGCCGATGTTCCGGTCTGGATTTTCGTGATCGGCCTCAACGCCTACCCGCCGCAGGCGCCCAATGAATCCTTCGTGTGGTCGACCGTGTACCCGGCCTCTCAGAATCTGGTGCTCGCGGCGCGCGCACTGGGGTTGGGGACCACGTTCACGACCTTCCACCTCGTGGCCCCCGACGCGTTCCGGGCCGAACTCGGTGTTCCGAACGACGCACACATCGGTACATCGATCGCTCTGGGCTTTCCTGAGAAGAAATTCACCTCGGTCAATCGCAAGGCGGTGTCCGAGGTCATCCGTTGGGAGCGGTTCTCGTGAGAGGATCAGGCTCATGACGGGCGTCGGACTGTGTCTGCCCCAGTTGGGACCACACGTGACGGTGGAGGTGGTCGCCGAATTCGCCCGACGGGCCGAGGCCCTCGGCTACTCGGGTCTTTGGGTGCAGGACCACTTCATGTACGCCCTCGCTCCGACGCGCGGATACGGCGGCAAGGACATGTTGCCACCGGACCAGTACAAGTCGGTGTGGGCGCCCACCGAGATGCTGGCGTTCGTGGCTGGCATCACTTCCAAGGTGGACCTGGGCACCAGCATCCTGGTGGCGGGCAATCATTGGCCGGTTCCGTTGGCCCAGAGATTGGCCACCATCGATCAGATGTCGAAGGGTCGTTTGATCGTGGGACTCGGAGTGGGCTGGAGCGCCGAGGAACACGAAGCCTCGGGCACCGACATCACCGAGCGCGGTCGTCGAATGGACGACTTCATTCCCGCGTTGTTGGCCTGTTGGTCCGCCGACCCGGTGTCATACTCCGGTGACTTCTTTCAGGTGCCCGAGTCGTGTGTCAATCCCAAGCCATTCGGGGGCCGTCGCCCGAAGTTGCTGAGCGGCATGTGGTCCGCACGTGGTCTCGAGCGCACGGCAAAATGGTTCGACGCCTGGAATCCAGCCGGACTACCGGTTGGTCGAGTGCACAAGATGGTGGCGTCGATGGACGCCCAGCGCGATGCCGGGCGGGCTGGTCTCGAGGTGTACTACCGCTCCTTCGTGCAAGCGCCCAACGGAGTCCCCCCGGTCGACACCGACAACATGGCGGCGCTGGTGAACGACGCCATGGCGGCCCGCGAGGCGGGCTTCGCCGACCTGAGCCTCGAGCACAACTTCTGGTCCGGGGTCCAGTCGCCCGACGACTGGGTGTCGATACCCGAAAAGTTCCTGCCGGTGCTCGAGGCCGCCCGCGGTTGAACGATCAGTGGGTGGCGTTCAGGGCCGCGGGGTCCGACAACAGATCGACGATGGACTTGCAGAACTGAGCTGCCGGAGCACCATCGAACACTCGGTGATCCCAGGTGAGACTGAGGGTCATGCGCTTGACCGTGGTGGGCTTACCCTTGGCTCCGAGCACCACGTCGTCGCGCAAGCGCCCGACACCCAAGATGGCGGTGTTGGGCGGGTTGACGATGGGCGTGAATCCGTCCACTCCGAACATCCCGAGTGTGCTCACCGAGAAGGTTCCGCCCTCGAGCTCCGCGAGGGTCAGTTTGCCCTCGCGAGCGGCCGTCGACAGGCGCTTGGTCTGGTCGGCCAGAGCGGGCAGGTCGAGTGACAGCGTGTTCTTGATCACCGGCACGATGAGTCCCTCGTCGAGGGCCACGGCCATGCTCACGTGCACGTCGGGCAACAGAGCGATGCCGTCGTCGGTGACTTGCGAATTGACGATGGGGTGCAGGCGCAGTGCGCGGGCACAAGCGGCGATGACGTAATCGGTGAAGCCGGGCAAGGTCGCACCGCCTTCCGCTTTGCGTGTCTCACGATCGGCGACCACGGCGTCGAGGTCGGCATCCATGTGCAACGTCAGTTGCGCCATCTCCTGCAGACTGGAGTTCATGCGCTTGGCGATGGTTCCCCGCATGCCGGAGATCTTCTTGACCGAGGTCGGCGTCTGCGTCGCGGGCGCGAGCGCCGACTTGGTCACCGGGGAAGTTGCAACGGAGGCCGATGACGTCGCCAATCGGGCTCGGACGTAGGCGGCCACACCGTCGCGCGTCACCCGACCGTCGGTGGGATCGTAGGGGACGAGCGACAGGTCGACACCGAGCAACTCGGCGAGTTGGCGGGCGGCGGCGGTGGCCAACACTTGTCCGTTCGACGACACGATGGGGACCACCGTGGACAACGCGGTTGCCGGAGCACGGCGGGCGCCGGGGTTCTGGTGGGCGTTGTGCACGTCGGCGGCCACCACGCGACCGTTGGGTCCGGTGCCGACCACGGTGGCGACGTCGATACCCAACTCGCGCGCCACGCGCTTGGCGTTGGGTGAGACGAATGCACGGCCATCGGAGGAGGTGCGCGCCACGGTGGGAGTCGCAAGCGGTGGGGTCACGGGTGCGACCGCCGGCGCCGAGTTGCCCGGTGTCGTCACCGTCGGGGGTTGTTCGCCGTCGGCCAGAAGGAAGCCGATGGTGGCTCCGCAGGCGAAGGTGTCACCGACACCAGCGGTGCGATGCAGGATTCCGGCGGTGGGGGATTCGACGTCGCTCTCGACTTTGTCGGTTTCGATGCGCAACACGGCCATACCGGGGGTGATGGCGGTGCCGTCCTCCACGAGCCATTCGAGAATGGTGCCCTCCTCCATGGTGAGACCGAGCTTGGGCATGATGAACTCAGTGGCCATGGGGGCCTCCGTCTGCGTCGTGGCCGTCGAGCGTGGGCCGATTCTCGTCGAAGCGTCGCTCACGGGCGGCGATGACGAGCGTGGCGGCCACGTCGATGAGCAAGGGCCCGCTCTTTTCGACACGAATCGTCACCCGTCCGCGCTCGCTCACGGGCACGTCGCGCTCGCCGTCGAAGGCGAGGACGCACTTACCCTCCATCTCGACACTCTCGCCGAGGGCCAAGGGTCGCACCTCGGCGATGTCGAGGGTGGTGAACGATCCTGGTGCCAGTGGAACGCGCACCCGCCGAGCACCAGGGCCGAGGCGGATGAGCACACCGGTGTTGTCCCAGCGATCGACGGGGTGCACGCGACCGGCGATGCTCGACAACCCCGTGCTGGCCGGCGTGGCGACCGCAGCAACGACGGCGCGCACCGTGTTCGGGTCGCGAACCGCCCGGGCACCCACGAACTGCGCATCGATGACGGCCAGGTCCACCAACGCCAGATCGTCGCGGGACACGGGTCGCTCCTCGTCACCGTCGACGACGACGTCGTCGATGCGCACGGTGACGCTCTTCGAGCGACGAGCGACCACGGTGATATCCACGTGACCGGCGGCGACCAACGCCGCGGCGGCTCCGGCCGATGTCCCGTCGATGGCACTGGGAAACACGTTGTTCGTGCCGGTGGAGATGGCGATCAGAGGCGCGTCGGGCCAGCCGAGGGCGACGTCGCGCGAGGTGCCGTCGCCACCGAGGGCGATCACGGCTCCGACTTGCTCTTTCCAGAAACGTCGTGCGGCGGCGATGGTGTCGAAACGCGAGCCACTGAGCGGCTCGTCCACCATCTCCACCGAGCAACGCCCGTCTTTTCCGTCGAGTCCCAGGCCTTTGGCCGCACGCTCGGCCAGACGATGTCGATCGGGCATCAACAAGATGCGGGTGGCGCCGGCCTCGGCGGCGGCGATGATGGCGCGTCGCACGATACCCACCTTGGTGACGTCGGACGTGTGGGTGGCCGGGGTCACCAATCGGCGAATGTCCTTACCCGCGTTGGGGTTGACGATGATACCGACGGTGGACATGGACGTCGATCAGACGCGAGCCATCACGTCGCGGATGCCCTGAACGATGGTCTTGGAATCCGGGATGTAGTGCTGTTCCAGGGCGGGACTGAAGGGAACGGGCGAGAACGGTGCACCGATGCGCGTCACCGGAGCGTCGAGATAGTCGAAGGCCAATTCCTGGATCTGGGAGGCGATCTCGCCGCCGAGTCCTCCGAAGCGCACCGCCTCGTGCACCACCACGGCGTGGTTCGTCTTCTTGACCGAGGAGATGATGAGGTCGGTGTCGAGAGGTTGCAGCGTACGGGGGTCGATGATCTCGCAGTCGATACCGTCCTTGGCCAATTCCTCGGCGGCGATGAGGGCCTCGTTGCTCATGCGGGCGTAGGCCACGATGGTGACGTCCTTGCCCGGACGCACGATGTTGCCCTTGCCGAGCGGAATGGAGTACGACTCTTCGGGCACGTGGCCGGTCATACCGAGCAAACGTTTGTGCTTGATCATGACCGTGGGGTTGTTCTCCTGGATGCAGGCCGTCATCAAGCCCTTCATGTCGTAGGGGTTCGACGGCATGACCACCTTCAGGCCCGGGATGTGGCACAGCAACGCCTCGAGCGACTGACTGTGTTGCGCGGCCGCCGACAAACCGCCCCCTCCGGCGGTGGTGATGGTGAGTGGCAGAACGGCGTCACCGCCGAACATGTACTTCAACTTGGCGGCCTGATTCACGATCTGGTCGAGGGCCACGCAGATGAAGTCCATGAACATCAGGTCTACGATGGGGCGCAATCCGGTGACTGCGGCGCCCACGCCGAGTCCGACGATGGCCTGTTCGCTGATGGGGGTGTCCACCACGCGATCGGCGCCGAATTTTGCCTGCAGTCCACCGAAGGTTCCGAACACGCCACCGAATGCTCCGATGTCCTCACCGGCACAGAACACACTGGAGTCCACTTCCATTTGTTGCTTGACGGCCTCATTGAAGGCCATCACGTAGGCGAGTTTGCGTTCGTCGGCCATCAGCTCGCGCCGCTCATGCTGGTGTACACGCCGACCGTGATCTGATCGGGGGTGGGGTAGGGACTTTCGTCGGCGAAAGCGATGGCTGCCTCGATACCGGCGCGCAGTTCGGCCCAGATGGCGTCGAACTGATCGCGGGTGGCCGCCTTGTTCTCGATCATGCGATCCTCGAGGGTGAAGATCGGGTCACGTTGCTTCCACATGGCGACTTCATCGTCGGAGCGGTACTTCAAGCCGAGGTTCTGCACGCCGTGGTGGTTGTAGAAGCGATACGTCTTGGCTTCGATGAGCGACGGTCCACCACCGGAGCGCGCACGCTCGACCGCCTCCACGGCGGCTTCGTGCACCGCGATGACGTCCATGCCGTCGACGATGACACCGGGCATCCCGTACCCGGCCGCGCGGTCGACGATGTCGGTGATCGCCATGGTCTTGTCGCGCGGGGTGAACTCGCCGTACTCGTTGTTCTCGCAGGCGAACACGATCGGGAGGTGAAGCGCGCACGCCATGTTGGCGGCCTCGTGGAAGGCACCGATGTTGGTCGAGCCGTCACCGAAGAAGGCCACGGCGACCTGACCACGGCCTCGGTAGCGATTCGCGAAGGCCGCGCCGACGGCGATGGGTGATCCGGCTCCCACGATGCCGTTCGCTCCCAACATGCCAAGCGAGGTGTCCGAGATGTGCATCGATCCGCCCTTACCTTTGCAGTAGCCGGTGGCCTTGCCCATCAGTTCGGCCATCATGCGATTGAAGTCGCCACCCTTGGCCACCAGATGTCCATGGCCACGGTGGGTGGAGGTGATGTGGTCGTCGTCGTTCAGTGCTCCGCACACACCAGCCGCCACCGCCTCCTCGCCCACGTAGAGGTGGAGAAAACCGGGTAGCCGATTGGATTCGGCGAGTCGACCGGCCGCCTCCTCGAACAAGCGGATGCGCACCATGCGTCGGTGCAGATCGAGTTGCACGTGTACGGGTAGATCCATGAGTGGTCCGTCCTTTTGCTCGGGTGGTCGGTCGTCGTGTCAGGCGTCGAGTTGGCGCGCCCACCGTAGTGAGCGTCGAAGCAATTCGTAGTATGCGGGCTTCTCCCACGAGCACCGCTCGATGCGCGGGTAGTAGTCGAGGACCGGCTTCATGTCGTAGTGGCCTCGGCAATGACCGAGGGTGTTGTACAGGATCGCGCCCCGGCCCAGGTCGCGCAGATACATGACGAGATGAGTCGGGTCGCCCGTGGTCCAATCGTCCTCGGCGAAACCGGCGGCCTGACCTTGCCACGTGGTGTGAAGTAAGGGCTTCAGAGCGGCGCGGTCGGCGTACTCGCTGAGGTACAGCTCGTCGTCGGTGTCGAATGATTCGATACCCGAAACCAGCCAATGCGACGGATCCGAGACCGACACCGTGTAGGGCTGGATCGGTGGGTGGGCCACGAACTGGCTCCCGAGCGTCTCGGCCCAGAGCGGAAAAATCCGCGGCGACTCGACACCATGGGGCCCGCCCAGGGTGAGCGCGGCGTTGGTGCCATGAAGAGCGACCCATCGTCCGCCGTCCTCCACCCACGCCCGCACCGCCCGTTGAGCGTTCTCACTGGGGCGCACGTCGCAGGTGTACGACACCAGGATCTCGGCCGATGTGATGCCGTCCACGTCCTCGTAATCGGGTTGCACCCGCACCCGGAACTCGTCGTGTTCGGCGAGCAATCCCAACAACTCACGACGGGCGAAGTCGATGTCGTGGTACTTGCCACCGGCAACCAAGGTCACCTCGATCCGACGCGACACCGGTCTCTGGCTCATGGCTCGTCGCTCAGAAGTCGACGCGCTTCAGGAAACCGCCGTCGACGGTGAGGTTGACACCGTTGATGTGACGGGCCCGATCACTGACGAGGAACGCGACGGCGTTGGCGACGTCGCTGGGCTCGCCCATGTGTCCGCTCGGGTGGGCCTTTTCCGTGGCCTCGAAGAACGGGGGCATGGCGTTCTTGATCATGTCCCAGTCACCACCCTGCACCATGATCGGTCCGGGAGAGATGACGTTGCAACGGATGCCCTGCGCGCCCAGCACTTGGGCCTGACCGAGGGTCCAGTTCGTGACGGCGGACTTCAGGGCGCTGTAGCTGCCTGAACCGCTGGCAAAGTGCTCGGTGGTCGCGGTGGTTCCGATGCTGATGACGGATCCACCACCGTCGGCCAGCGCGGCTTTGGCGGCCTCGACGCCGTACACCAACGCCATCAAGTCGATGTTGAAGTTGTTCACCCACTGCTCGAGCTTGCGCGCCGGCTTGCCTGACGTGTTGTGAACGTAGACGTCGATGCCGCCGAGCTGCTCGGCCGAGGAGTTCACCCACGCCTGAAGCGCTTCGGTGTTGCCGGCATCCACCGAGGCACCGACGACAGTGCCCTTGGCCGACATTTCCCCGACGGCGGCGGCCACCTCGTCGGCGTTGCGCGCACAGATGGCGACCGAGGCACCCTCGGCGAGCAACGTTTCGGCGATGGCGCGACCAAGGCCTTTGGTAGCACCGGTGACGAGAGCCTTCTTACCCTTGAGTCCGAGATCCATGTTCCCCCCTGGATGTGTGTTGCGCGACGGCCTTTCCGTCGGCGTGTATTCCGGCGCGGACCCCCGTCAGCGACGAGTGTCCTTCCACGCCAGATCCTTGTCGACGCGCGGTTCCCCGGGCAGGCCGAGAACCCGCTCACCAATGATGTTGCGCTGAGTCTCATCCGAGCCACCGGCGATGCGATAACCCGGAGCGCCCAGCACGTGCTCACCCCAAGCGAACGTTCCCCACTCCTGGGTGTCGGCCACCAGGGCGGCGCCCAGGATGCGGGAAATGAGATCCGACACCCGGGTCATACCCTCGGTCCAGATGATCTTGCCCAAGGAACCCTCGGGTCCGGGGGGTGCGCCGGTGCGACGCATGTCGGCGGCGCGACGGTTCACGAATCCCTCCACGCGAAAATGGGTGTAGGCCTTGGCCAATTCTTGGCGCAGTACCGGGTCGCTGGTGACACCCATGGCCCGCGCGGTTGCCAGCACCTGACGCCATGATCCTCCGACGCGGCTGCCACCACCACCGTCGCCCGAGTGGTCACGCTCGAAGCCGAGGGTGGTGAGCGCCACCTTCCAACCCTCGCCTTCGGGTCCGAGGCGCAAGGAGTCCGGGATGCGCACGTCGTTGAAGAACACCTCGTTGAATGACGATCCGCCACTCATCTGCTTGATCGGGCGGATCTCGATGCCGGGAAGATCCATCGGGATGATGAAAGCGGTCATGCCCTTGTGCTTGGCCACGTCGACGTTGCTGCGAGCGATCAACTCGCCCCACTCACTGAACTGCGCACCCGAGCTCCAGACCTTCTGGCCGTTGAGAACCCACTCGTCACCGTCGCGATCGGCACGACAACCGAGCGAGGCCAAGTCACTACCGGCGCCGGGCTCGGAGAACAACTGGCAGCACAGATCACCGGTGGCCATGAAGCGGGCGACGAATCGCTCCTTCTGCTCGGGGGTTCCGAAGAGATCGATGGTTGGTGCGATCAAGCCCACGGTGACGCTGATGGTCTCGTGGCCGGTCGGCGTGGCGAACTGCGACTCGAGTTTCGAAAAAGCGCGCGAATAAGCGCGTGGGTAGCCCAGGCCGCCGTACTTCACCGGAGCAGTGATGGCGTGGTAGCCGTGCTCGGCTTTCTTTCGAATCCAGGCTTTGCCTCGCTCGAGAAGGGCAGCCTCCTCTTCGAAGGTCAGGGAATGGAAGACCGAAACCGAGAATTCGCCCTCGCCCCACACCAATTCCTTCTCGTCGTTGCCGCCGGTGCGGTAGTCGGCGTTGGCCTCCAACCATTCGCGAGCGGTCTTGGTGAACTCCTCCAGCGACGGGGGAGTGACGGAATCGGTCGACGCATCCACGAGATCATCGTAATTGACTTCCGCATCGGTACTCGCACCGTGGCGAGGCGTTCGGTCCGTGTGGGGACTCGACGCTCGACCCGATTCGAACTGGTTGGTTCGGTCATACTCGTCTCGTGGGGAAACACGAGGCCGCGAGGTTGCACGTCGTGCCGGGGGAGTCGGCCAAGAGGCTCGGACGGCCTCCGGACACCGATTCGGCCGACACCCGGCGCGTGATCTTGCGTATCGCCCGCGAGACGTTCTCGGTCCTGGGTTATGAAATGGCCACCAACCGCGAGATCGCCTCCCGGTCCGGCGTGACGCCCGCAGCCCTCTACCACTATTTCGGCTCCAAAATGGATCTGTATCTGGCGGTTCACGACTACACCCAGGATCTGGTCTACTCGCGCTTCGATGAGGCCATTCGGGATCGCCATACCTTCATCGACCAGTTCACGGCGGTACTGGACGTCGCTCACGAACTGAACAAGACCGATCGAACGGTGGCGCGCTTCCTCGGTGCCGTGCGGGTGGATGTTCGTCGACACCGCGAGATTCGTGAGTCGGTCGAGCCGCGGGCTCGTCAGCGCGAACGATTCTTCGCCGACATGGTGGAGGTGGGTGTTTCGACCGGTGAGATCTCCCCACTACGTCGCGCGGTCGTGTTCGCCTACATCTTGACGGTGCTCGTCGGTCTGACCGATGCGGTCTCCGACGACATCGACGAGCAGGGTCGCGCGATCGTCGGCATCAAGGATGCGCTTCGCGGACTCGTGGGGTGACCGTGTCGTACTCGCATTTGGGGCACGCGAACGATCTCGAGCCTTCGGTGGGACATCACCACCTCATCGAGCACTGTCCCATCCATCGCGAAGAGTCCTTCGAACCTCCGTTCTACGTCGTGAGCCGCCACGAGGACGTGTTGTCGATGGTGACCGATCCCGAGTTGTGGCGCAACGGGGATGGTCCGGGGGTCTTTCGTCAAGTGGGCGGAGTTCTGGGTTCGGCCGATGATCCGGATCACCGGCGACAGCGCAAGGTTCTACAAGACGGATTCCGTCCCGCCGCCATCGCCTCGTTGGCGCCGCGGGTCGAGCAGATCGGTCGGGAACTCTGGGAAGCGGCGTTCGCCGAAGACGGTGAGGGCGACTTCGTCCACTTGTTCGCCTTTCCGTTCCCGGCCATCGTGATCGCCGAGATGCTCGGAATCCGATCCGAGGACCGTGATCGATTCGGACAATGGTCCGATGACATCGTGAACGGTCTGGGTGGCGGGGATCTGCGATTGGTCGACAAGGCGAACGAGGGGATCTTCGCCCTGGTCGACGGTCTGGTGGCCGAGCGTCGGGCACTGATCGAGGGCGGATCCGAGGCACCCGACGATCTGGTGACGGTCCTGACGGGGGCGTACTTGGCGGGAGATTTGACCTACAGCGAGGTTCGTCGATTGTGTCAACAAGTGCTGGTGGCCGGCCACGAGACCACCGCCAGTTTGCTGAGTCTCATGCTGTATCGATTGATCACGGAACCGCGTCTGGTCACCGAGTTGCGCGCCGATCCCGATCTCGTTCCGTGGGCGGTGGAGGAGTTCTTGCGTTATGACTCTCCGGTGCAGGGGTTGTTCCGCACCAACAGTCGCGAGTGTCCGGTGCGGGGCGAAACCATCGCCGCGGGTACCAAGGTGCAGTTGCTGTTCGCCGCGGCCAACCGTGATCCACGGATCTGGGACGACCCCGACGCCATTCGCTTGGATCGATTCGGGCCGGGCTCACGCCCGCATCTGGCTTTTGGATGGGGAGTTCATCACTGCATCGGAAACGTGTTGGCGCGGCGCGAGGGACTACTGGCTCTGCGTTGGATGATCGACACGTTCGAGACCGTGGAACTGATCGGTGAGGTGAAGGTGAACCAGCCGTTCATCCTCCGTGGCTTGACCACCCTGCCCATCCGTTGGACCTTGCGCTCGCCGGGGTCAAGGCCCGCCGTAGTGACGACGTAGTCTTGCGACGTGCGCACGACGATCGTCACCGGGGCGGCATCCGGCATCGGGCTGGCCACGGTCGAGGCACTGGTCGAACTCGGTGGAGCGGTCGTGGGGATCGATCGTCCGGGGGCGCCGATCGAGGTGCTCGCCCAGCGGACCAACGTGCGAACGGTGGTCGGAGACGTGACCGATCCGGCGATCAACCAACGCGCGGTGGAGACGGCGGTGACCGAATTCGGGGGTCTCGATGCGTTGGTCTGCAACGCGGGAGTGCCGTGCAGCGGTGACATCGTCGACATGCCCATCGAACAATTCGATCGCGCGATGGAGGTCAACGTGCGGGCCGTGTTGCTCGGTCTACGCGCCGCGGTGCCCCCCATGCGACGAGGTGGAGGAGGGCGGGTGGTCGTGACGGCATCGACGTCAGGCATCGCTGCCGACCCCACCATGTGGCCCTACAACACGTCGAAGGCCGCTGTCATCAATCTGGCTCGCGGTGCGGCTCTCGATCTCGCGGCCGACGCCATCACCGTGAACGTGGTCTGCCCCGGGCCTACCGAGACGGGAATGACGTCGGGCATCAAGTCGGTTCCCGCGGTGTACGAGGGTCTGCGACGTGCGGTTCCCATGCAGCGTTGGGGTCGCGCTGACGAGGTGGCCGCGGTCATCGCTTTTCTCGTGTCTCCGGCGGCCAGTTTCATCACCGGGGCGGTCGTTCCGGTGGACGGCGGAATCACGGCCAACACCGGACAATTCCTGCCCCGCGAAAAAGCTTGACAACGTAACGAACGTCTCACATTGGAGGAAGACGTGGCCGAACATCCCGAGAACTACGAGGACGTCACCGTGTACGGATTGGACGAGGACATGGAGGAAAAGTTGCTGCTCGCGCACAACGAATGCACCTTCATCTGGTCCAACAAGGAAGGGTGGCCGGTCGGTGTCATCATGTCGTACGTCTGGCGCCGGGGGTCTTTCTGGCTGACCGCGTCGAGCCAACGCGCCCGCATCTCGGCGATCCGTCGGGATCCCCGCGTGTGCGTCGTGGTCACCTCCACGGGTTCGTCGTTACCCCGCAACAAGGCCGTCACCTGGAAGGGCACCTGCGCCCTGTACGACGACGACGCCACCAAGGCATGGTTCTACCCCGAACTGGCCGAGGCCGTCATGGGCTCGGACCTCGCGCGTCGTGACACCTTCGTCAAATTCCTCGACTCGCCTCGTCGCGTGATCATCCAGGTGACCCCGACCCAACGAATCGGCTACGACGGAGCCAAGATGGGCAAGGCCACCGCCGAATGGATGGCCGCCCAAGTGAAGAACGACTGATCGACCCCGTCCTGCGAAGGAGAAAGACATGGCCATGAAACTCGGATTGTCCGCCGATGAGGTGCTCACCACGACACGCGCGGTGCGCAAACGTCTCGACCTCACCAAGCCTGTCGAGCGCGAGGTGCTGATGGAGTGCGTCGAGATCGCGCACCAAGCGCCGACCGGCTCGAACATGCAGGGATGGCGCTGGTTGTTCGTCGAGGATCAGGTGAAGAAAACCGCGCTGGCTGAGATGTACCGAGCGAACTATTACCCGTACGTGAACGACCCGAACCGCCCCAAGCGTGACGCCCAAGGAGAGCGCATCGTCGACTCGTCGATGCATCTGGCCAAGGTCCTGGACCAGGTTCCGGTGCTGATGATCCCGCTCATCGCCGGGCGTCTCGACGCCGGTACCCCGACGTTCGGTCAGGCGTCGGCGTGGGGCTCGTTGTTGCCAGCGGTCTGGAGTTTCATGCTCGCCCTCCGCGAGCGCGGACTCGGCTCGGCATGGACCACCTTGCATCTGCCGCAAGAGAAGGAGGCCGCTGACCTGCTGGGGATTCCGTTCGACAAGTACACCCAGGCCGGATTGTTCCCGATCGCCTACACCGTGGGTACCGACTTCAAGTTGGCGTCACGGGTGCCCGCCGCGAAGTTCGTTCGCTGGGACAGTTGGTCCTGATCGACGTGTGCGCGCCCAGTCGCGCGCCGACGACGAGGCGGCCCACGTCACCGCGTTGCGGATCACCTGACGAAAGTTCGGATCGACGTATGTGATCGGTCCATCACCGAATTGAATGTAGGTCAACGGCGCATTACCAGCCTTCTTCACCCACGCCACGAGATCACTCCCCGCAGGATGCGTCCAACCGTCGTTGCAATTGCGCCGACCACGTATGGCCAGGTCGGCCGAGTAAAAACGTGACGAGTCACCGACGGGGAAGCGTGTGCGCATCAATGGTACGACGTCGTCTTCGAGCACCGGTGAGCAGTACAACTCGTCGGTCAGTCGAAAGGAGTGTCCCAGGCCCCGGCAAATCGGGTGGTCGGGGTCGACGACGTCGATGGTGTGCTCGACGTCGAACACGTATCCCGAGTCGGGATAGTCGACGCCGCGCAGGCTGCCCGGCTGATAGTGGAACCGACCGCCGACCAATTCGGCGAATCCGTCCCAGGCCGGCCAACTGGCCACGGCGTGATGCATGAAGACCATGCCGACACCTCGCTCGCACAGGGCGTCGAACACGTGACGTTGCTCGGCCGTCGGTTCCGACAGAGACACCGGTGCGTTCGGATCGCCGGTGAATGTCAGACCGGGCATGTCGTAGAACAGCACGACGTCGGGAGCGTCGACGTCGGGAACAGCCGGCTCATCGTGACCAGTCCAACGCACGTCCTCGCACGATGCCAACCAGTCGAACACCGCGAAGAAATCCGTGGCCGCGAAGGGGTGTCCTCCGGTGATGACGTGAAGGCGGATCGTCATTCGTGTCAGCCTCGACCGACGAAGGCCCAGTCGCCCTTTATGGCGTCCTCGTGGGCCAATCGCAGGGCGAGAATTTCGCGACCGCGCAGATGGAGTTCGGTGTGCCCGGTGGCGAATGCTCGCTCCAGCGCGACCGAGAGGCATTCTCCCGCACGGCTGTACGAGTCGCTCACCGCGTCGAGATGGAGAGTGACGTTGTCGCCTTTCTCGTAGGAGGCGATGGCAACGTCGATTTCGGGGCTGGAGCCGACGGTCGATTTCACATCGCGGGCGAAGGCGACCATCGAGTCCGACTCCTCGCGCATCCAGGCGATCTCGTGCGCCGAACGTTCGGCGCAGTTGCGCAGAACGTTCTCCAGCATTTGGATGGCGATCTTGACGGTGGGATCACTGACGACAGGGTCGATGGTTTCGAGTAGCTCTCGACGGCAGTCGAGGATGATCTGTGGCGTGGTGGGCTTGGACAACATGGTGTGTCTCCGATTCAGATGGTGGGGGCGACGCAACCGCCCATGAAGTTGGCGTGACCGACGGTCAAGGCGTTGAGCGTGTACGTGGTCATGATTCCCGAGTTGTGGCCATTGGACATGGCGGCGGCGCCGGCGAGGATCTGCGCGTACACCGAGATGGCGGCCAATGACGAGAAGAAGCCGAGCGTCGCCAGATTCACGGTGTCCTCGCCGAAGCCGGTCTTTTCGCGATAGCGCGCGAGGAACGCCACGGGGTCGTTCATGATGAGACTGGGACCCGATGCCGCCGAATAAACGGCGTAGTAACCGATGTCCTCGCGCGGGTCACCGATGTGGGTGAGTTCCCAGTCGATCACTTGGTGACTCCCATCGGCCGTCACCATGATGTTGGCTGGCTGGAAGTCGCTGTGCACGACACGCAGAGGAAGTGGTGCCGGCTTGTTGGCGTCCAGCCATTCGGCGACGTAACGCAGAAACGGATTGGACTCCGCGTGCGCTCGGTCGGCCTGTCGAAAGCGATCGATGAGTCCGCTCAAGTACGTCGACCAGTCGTTCGGACGGGCGATGGCGTTTCCGACGTCGTCGGGATCGATCGAATGGACCTTCGCCATGGTGTCCACCAGGTCGAAGGTGTGGCGACCGTACTCGCCCGGTTCGCACTCGTTGATGTGAGACTGCAACGAGCGCCCCTCGACGAAGTCGAGGACGATGCACTTCGTACCCAGTTCGTCCCCGGTGGCGTCGAAATAGCGGGCCTGGGGCATGGAAATGCTCTCGGCGCGACCAAGAGCACTCAACAGGGCCCATTCGGTGGCGCGGTCGGTCTCCATCATCGCCCGGCCCGGGGGCGGGTCACCACGCAGCACGAGATGTTCCGACCGTCCGTCGGCCCAACTGACCGACGCCTTGGCCATCAAACGGCTGTAGCCCCCCGACATCGGTTCGTAGGCCGTGATGGTGGCTCTTTGGCCCTCGTGCTCGGACAGGAACGCCGCGAGTTTGCCGGGCATGACATTCGGATCGATCATTGCTCCCCCTCGTTGGTCGACGCGTCGGTTACCGCTTCGTGCTCGGGATTGCCGAGACCCGGTGGTTGGCCACCTGCGGTCCGCCGACCCAACCGCACAACTGCGGGTCGCATTCGCGTATCTCACCTTCGACGTGTCGACCGTTCACGTGGAAGATGCCCCACTTACCGTCCTGGGACACCCGGATGTTTCCGTGTCCGTCTTGTTCGTACAAGGCACCGGAGAAGGGATGGATGATTCCCAGCATCAGTTGGCCGCCTTTCGGCCTTCGTCGATGAACTCTCCGAGGCGCTGGTGCAACCAGCGAACCTTTGATTCCTGATAATTGGCCAAGGTGATGCCGGGCTTGCGCGACGTCTCCAGCCCGAGTTGCACCTTCGACATGTTGAACACGTCCTGCTCGAACACCTTGGCGAGCATTCCGAGGCCGGGCTCGTCCGTGAAGGGCTCGTCGTGGGCGAGATGTCGAATGGTGGCGTTCGCCGGCTTGGGACCCGAGTAAGGCGACAGGAACATCACCTCCATGATGGAGGAGCGATGGTCGTCCCCATTCGGACGGAAGCGATACACGATGCGGTTGAACGCGCCCCACGGATGAAAGTTGGGGAACACGGTGTAGTCGATGCTGTCCATCATCTCGGAATCGCTCATCGAGTCCACGCGGTCGCCGACGGCGGGACGCCAACGTTCTCGGGACGCCTGAGACGCTATCGCTCGCGCCGAGCCACCGTCGGGAACGTGGATGGGGCTCTCTTGGTCCTCGCGCACGTCGAGCATCGAACGCATCATGGTGTTCTCATCGACCGGGTACCACAACAACGGGCTGGTGCTGAGGCCGGCGGTGATGACGCGTGAGAAGTTGTCCCAGATGTCGACCTGCGAGTTGGTGTCGGCGAGGTAGTAGAGGATCTGGGGATGAGTGGCATTCACATGGTACGCCTCGCTGAACGCTTCCTGAGCCACCTTCCAGTTGGCGTGAATCACGCGGGTCACGTGCGTCTCGACGTAACGATCCGCGAGATTCCAAACGTCGAATTGCTCACGGATGCCACCGAGGAAATCCTCGAGCGCCCCGGCGTCGGGGTCGGGATTGATGAAGACGAATCCGGCCCACGTACCGACGCGACATTCGGGCAATTGGAAATCATCGGGTCGCTCGTCGACGTGGGGGAAGTCCCACCTCGCGGGAACGTCGGCCAGAGCGCCGTCAAGAGCCCAGGCGAAGCCGTGGAACGAACAACGAATTTCCGAGCAGTGACCGTCGTAATCCTTCAGACGGCGACCACGGTGCAGGCACGCGTTCGGGTAGGCCTTGATCGAGAGGTCGGGCTGTCGAACCACGATAAAGGACAGTCCGGCGATGTCGTAGACGATGTAGTCGCCGGCCTCGGGGATGTGGTCCTCACGGCAGGCGAATTGCCAGACTCGCTTCCAGAGGAATTCCTTCTCCAGTTCGTGCCACTCCCGGGAGGTGTAGCGCGCGGTCGGGATGTCCTCGTCGCCGAGGAAACGAGGGGACTCCAGCCGCAAGACAGCGGGGACCGGGTGGGTGTCGGCGTCCAGGAGTTCTTGATAGCTGACGCCCGGCGAGCGGGCAGGTCGCGGGTCGAGGGCCGTCATTTCACCATTATTGACCGTTGGGTTAGTTCCGTCTAGTACGGAGGTGACAGCATCGTTTTGTCAGGGGGTCACAGGATTTGCATCCATAATGGGGTCGGTTCAGTGAGACATGGGGGTGAAGGGATGTTGACGTATCCGAATATTTTCGAGGCGCACGCCGACGAGTTTTCTGACTCCGTCGCCATTGCGTTCGGGGATCGCGAGATGACGTGGTCGCAGTACGAGAACGCCGCGGCCCGATTGGCGTCGGCTTTCGCGGCGATCGGGATGTCCCGCGACTCGAAGGTGGGCATGTTCTTGTACAACTGCCCCGAGTATCTGATCACCCAGTTCGCCGCGTTCAAGCAACGCATCACACCGGTCAACGTCAACTACCGCTATCTCGACGACGAACTCTTGTACTTGCTCGAAAACGCGGACTGTGAGGCGGTCGTCTTCCACGCGAGCCTCGGCGATCGCATCGCGCGCATCAAGGATCGGCTGCCAAAATTGCGATTGTTGGTCGAGGTCGCCGACGGTCCGTCAGCCAACGTGGTCGGTGCGTCGGCGTGGGAGGCGGTACTGGCCGCGAACGTGCCCGCCCCGCGTATCGAGCGAGGGCTCGACGACCTCTACATGCTGTACACCGGAGGCACCACGGGCATGCCCAAAGGTGTCATGTACGCCATGGGCAACTTCACCGCCGGTTTCCTCGGTTTTTACACCGCTCCAATGGGTCGGCCACCAGTCGAGAGTGTCGCCGAAGTGACGGGTTTGGCCAAAATGGTGAACGGGCTCGGCCAGCCGGTAACGGTTCCCTGCTGTCCTTTGATGCACGGAACGGGTGTGTGGTTGGGGGCGCTGTTGCCGCACCTGGTCGCCGGCAAGGTGGTTTTGTTGGAAGGGCGGAGTTTCGACGCCGCCGAGTTGTTCCGAGCCGTCGAGCGTCATCGCATCGGCACTCTGGTGATTGTGGGTGACGCGTTCGCCCGCCCCATGGTGCAGGCCCTGCGCACCCAGGCGGCCACGGGCAGTCCTTTCGACACCTCGTCGGTGACCACCATCGTGTCGACCGGTGCGATGTTTTCCGCTGAGGTGAAAGCGGAGATGTTCGAGTTCATTCCGGGCGCGGCCGTGATGGACATTCTCGGATCGAGCGAGGGTGGTATGGGTCAGACGATGGCCACCAAGGCCAACGTGAACACCACGGCCAAGTTCGGGGCCATGCCCACGACCAAGGTCATCAACCTCGAAACGGGTCAGGAGGTGGCACCCGGATCCGGCGAGCAGGGAATGGTCGGCGTCAGCGGTCCCGGCATCCCGATCGGGTACTACAAGGATCCCGAGAAGTCGGCCCGCACGTTTCGCGAGGTGGGGGGCGTTCGGTACAGCTTCCCGGGCGACATGGCCGTCGTCGAGGCCGATGGCACGATCACGTTGCTCGGTCGCGGCTCGAACTGCATCAACACCGCCGGTGAAAAGGTGTTTCCCGAAGAGGTGGAGGAGGCCGTCAAGACTCACCCGGCGGTGGCCGACTGTCTGGTGTTCGGCGTGGCCGACGAGAAATATGGTCAACGGGTGGTCGCGGTGGCCTCGTTGGCGCCGGGTCAGTCCGAGCCGGGTGCCGACGCGGTGATCGCCCACACCAAGACCAAGTTGTCCAGTTACAAAGTGCCCAAGCAGTTGGTCTTCGTGACCACCGTTCCACGCGCTCCGAACGGCAAGGCCGACTACGCGTCAGCCAAGAAGTTGTTCGAAGCTGTGGGCTAGGCGACAACGGGGGAAACAATGACCACGATCGATCCGGGGATCGGACAAGCGCGAAGCTCGGGGCCGAGCGTCCAGGATCTCTTGGCGGCCGACACGCGACCGGTGCCCGAGTCCTTGAGGGACCATTCCTACGTGCCGCAGGGGAGGGCGGACATCCCCAAGACGCGATACACCTCGGACGATTTCGCCGCACTCGAGAACGAGTACCTCTGGACGCGTACGTGGCAGATGGCCTGCACCGTGGATGAGTTGGTTCAACCCGGGGATCACGTCGTCTACGACGTGGCGGACCAATCGGTGATCGTCACCCGGACGAAGAGCGGCTCGATCAAGGCGTACATCAATTCGTGTCTGCATCGCGGAACGAAGCTGCGCACGGAGTCGGGGCGGGTCGCGTCGTTCCGTTGTCCGTTCCACGGATGGCGTTGGGATCTCGACGGTGATCTCGTCGAGTTACCCGCCGAGTGGGACTTTCCCCAGGTGTGGGGCCAACCCGATTCATGCCTGCCTCAAGCGCAGGTGGCCGAGTGGTGCGGGTTCGTGTTCGTCAACCTCGACCCCGAGGCCCCGGCGTTCGAGAAGGTGGCCAGCAAGCTCATCGAGCACTTCGGTCGTGACTTCGCGATGGAGAAGCGGTACAAGGCGTTCCACGCGGTGAAAGAAGTGCCCGCCAACTGGAAGGTGGTCATGGAGGCCTTCGCCGAGGGTTACCACGTCATCGCGACGCATCCGCAGATCCTCGAGTTCGCCGGCGATGCCAACAGTGAATACTCGATCTGGCCCGACTCGCCGTACGTCACGCGTTTCGTCAACGGTTTCGGTATCCAAAGCCCGCACCTCGGTTCGTTGAGCGAGCAACAAGTGGCCGACGCCTATCTTGCGTTCTCGGCGCGCGCGTCCCGTGGCTCGGTGGAGGTGCCCGACGGCAAGTCGGCGCGCGAGGTGGTCGCCGACGTGTTCCGCTCGGTGATGGGTGAACTGTTCCAAATAGACCTGACACAGGTCTCGGATTCCGAGATTCTCGACGCGCACCTGTATCACCTGTTCCCCGCGTTCGCTCCGTGGGCGGGTGTCGGTCAATCGCTGACCTACCGCTGGCGTCCCGGTCCGACGGCGGACACGTGTTACATGGATGTGTTGAGAATGATGCCGGTGCCCGAGGGCAAGGAGCGTCCCAAGCCCGCGCCGATGCAGGTTTTGCGCCTGGAGCAGTCGTGGAAGGAGGCCGACGGCATGGGTCAGTTGGCCGATGTCTTCGAGCAGGACATGGAGAACCTGCCCAAGGTGCAACTGGGTTTGAAGATGACGGCGAAACGCGCCAAGAAGGGTGTGTCCTTCGGCTTGTACCAGGAGGCGCGCATGCGTCTGATCCATCGGCACATCGATCGTTTCATCCGCGAGGGATTGGCCGCCGACGGTCGAGACGCCTCACTGCTCGACCCGTACATCGTGCCCGAGGGCTGAGCAGTGTTGAACGAAAGTTGGGCGACGCTCTGGGAGGCGTTGGCCGCGGGACAGCCTGACCATGTGGCGGTGGTGATCGGGGACACGCGCATTCGCTGGCGAGATCTGGATGCGCGGGCGGCTCGACTGGCCAGCATCCTCGATGATGGCGGTGTGGGTCACGACGCCAAGGTCGGTCAGTTGATGTACAACTGCCCCGAATATCTGGAGTCGGCGTACGCCAGTTTCAAGGTGCGGGCCAGCACGGTGAACGTGAACTATCGGTACCGCGCCCCCGAGATCGTTCATGTGCTCTCGGACTCCGGCGCGAGAGCCCTGGTGTACCACGGAGCGTTTCGGGAGGTGGTGGACGAGGCCCGTCGGTCGCTGCCCGAGTTGAAGTTGTTGATCGAAGTGGCCGATGGGACACCGGGCGATCGATTGGAGGGCGCGCTCGACTACGCCTCGGCGATCGACACCGCTGCACCGTCGATTCCCTCGGCTCGCTCCGGCGCGGATTCGTTGTTGTTGTACACCGGCGGGACCACGGGTTTGCCCAAGGGCGTGGTGTGGAGTCACGCGAGTCTTTTCGGGGCCCTGGCCTTCACGGGTTACGCATCGATGGGTTTGCCGGTGCCCGAGACCCCCGACGAAGTCGCCCGCGTCGCCCGCGCGCTGAACGAGAAGGGTTCGGGACCCGTCAACATGACGGCACCACCGTTGATGCACGGCACAGCGATGTTCCTTGCATTCTCCACATTCGTCTTGGGTGGCACCGTGGTGCTGCTCGCCAGTCGTCGATTCGATGCGGCAGAGTTGTTGCGTCTCGTTCAACGCGAGAAAGTGAACCAGTTGTCGATCGTGGGAGACGCCTTCGCACGTCCGATCGTGGAGGAACTCGAACGGGCCGAGGCAGCCGGGAGCCCCTACGACCTGTCGAGCCTCGGACGCATCGTGTCCACGGGCGCCACGTTGTCAGCCGAGATGAAGCGCTCGCTCATGGAGAGAGCCACCAACGCGCTCATCCTCGACATGATCGGCGCATCGGAGGGCGGACCATTCGCCGTGGCGATGACCATGCCTGGTCAGGATCCGGTGAGCACGGCGCACTTCATGGCCACGCCGAACACGGTGTTGCTCGACGAGCACACCGGGGAGAAGATCCCCTTCGGTAGCGGACGAGCCGGTGTGTTGGCGGCGTCGGGATCGATGCCCGACGGTTATTTCGGGGATGCCGAGAAAACGGCGAGAACATTCCGAACCCTGGACGGTGTGCGCTACACGGTGCCGGGCGACTACGCCGAAATCGACGCCGACGGAACCGTGCACCTACGTGGTCGCGGTTCGGTGTGCATCAACACCGGAGGGGAGAAGGTGTACCCCGAAGAGGTCGAGGTGGCTGGACGCAGCCACGTGGGGGTTCTCGATTGCGTTGCGGTGGCCTTGCCGAGCGAGCGGTACGGCGAGACCGTGTGCCTGGTGGCGTCACGCACGTCGGGTTCGGTGGTGTCGGAAACCGACGTGATCGATCACATCAAGGGTGAGATCGCCGCGTACAAGGCTCCACGCCGTGTGGTGTTCGTGGAAGCGGTGTATCGCAGTCCCTCGGGCAAGGCGGACTATCGCTGGGCAAAAGAAGCGGCGCTGGCCGCGAGTTGACGTCAGTCGAAACGCGCCGAGGCCTTGAAGTCGGGTCCGTACACTGGTGCCGTCTTGTCGACACGCAACTTGCGGCTGACCGCCGACTTCAAGCCGTAACGCCCGAGTAGGTCGCGCATGTTGTGGTAATTCGGGTGGTCGAAGTGCGCGGCCAAAGACTCCTCGTCGGCCCACAGCTCGTACACCTGAATGTGATCGGGCACGCACGGATCGGCGGCGAAGCAGTAGACCAGGCAACCGGGCTCCTCATCACGCGTGGCCCGTTGGTACTTGGCGGACTCGGCCACCGCTGCGTCTCGCACGGCGGCGTCGTTCAAGGTGATGGAGGCTTCGATGGCGATCAGGCTCATGGGCCGACTGTAGGCGTTCGCTCGGGTTCGGATCGTTGTCGTAATGTCGGGAGGGTCCGACGGGGGAGGGCGCATGTTCGCGGCATTGATCACCGGGAAGTCCAAATTGGAGATGGTCGAGTTCGCCGATCCGACTCCGAGCGTTACCGGCGTGGTGGTGGACGTCGCCTACTGCGGCATCTGTGGCACCGACATACACGCGTACCAGTCCGGTCGGCCGTACAACCCGGCGATCTGCGGACACGAGTGGACCGGAACGATTTCGGCCAAGGGTGCCGACGTGAAAGGCCTGACCGAGGGCGATCGGGTGGTGGTGGCGATCGCGCCGGCATGTGGGCGTTGCGCACCGTGCCGAGCCGGCCAAGCCGATCGCTGCATGGCGTCCTTCTTGTCGGCGCTTGGACGTGAACCGGGTGCGCCGCCGCACGGCGGTTTCGCGTCGCGAATACCGGTGGAGGCATCGCGCGTGGTGAAGGCCCACTCGGCTCTCTCCGACGAACAGGCGGCCCAAGTCGAGCCAACCACGGTGGCCTTTCATGCCGTTCGTCGCAGCGGCATTCGTCTCGGTGACGTGGCCGTGATCCAGGGAGCCGGACCGATCGGACTGGGAACCCTGCAGTGGGCGCGGGCCGCCGGTGCGGGTGTAGTGGTGGCGATCGAACCGAACGAGGGTCGGCGGCAGTTGGCTCGGGATCTGGGCGCGCATCACGGGGTTGCGCCGGGGGCCGACGCCGACGCACTGGTCAAGGAACTGACACATGGTCTGGGAGCCGACATCGTGTACGAATGCGTCGGGCGTCCCTTCGCGGTCCAGTCCGCCGTCGATCTGGCCCGACGCGGTGGTTCCATGTGTCTCATCGGTCTCGCCGAGGAGGACGCACCGATCACGCCCGGATCGTGGCTCATCAAGGAAATCAACGTAACTTCGGCACTGGCCTACAACCGCGAGGAGTTCGACATGGTCATGGGCATGATCGCCGATGGACGCTTTCGCACCGAGCCGCTGCATTCCTCGACGGTCGCCCTCGACGGCTTGGAGGCGGCGTTGGCCGATCTGGCCGGGGGAACCTCGACCCAAACGAAGGTTCTCGTCGATCCGCGTTTGTGACGCGGGTCAGGCTCTCTCGCGAATGCCGGCCTCGCGCAAAATGGCGGAGTCCTGTTGGTGGAAACGGCCGTTCCCTCCAACGGTCGTGGTGCCGGCGTCCACAACCAGGGTGTGGCCGGTCACGTAGCGGGATTCCTCGCTGGCCAAATACACCGCGGCGTTGGCGATGTCGATCGGCAGACCGGCGATGCCGAGCAACGACGACCTCTCGATGTGCTCGGTGACCGCGTCGATGGAATCGGCTCTTCCGGTCATGACCGCCGACGTCATAGCGGTGGCGGTGTTGCCGGGCGAGATGGCATTCACCCGCACGCCGTGCTGGGCCATCTCCGAGGCCACGGACTTGGTGATCCCGATGACGGCGTGTTTGCAGGCGGTGTAGCAATGCGGTCCGAGTCCTCCGAGGATGCCGGCCGTGCTCGACGTGGAGATGATCACGCCGGACTTCTGGGGAACCATGACCCGGGCGGCATGCTTCATGCCGTAGAAGACACCGTTCAAGAGGATGGCCACTGTGCGGTCCCAGTGTTCCGCCGAGGTGTCGGCGATGCGTCCGACCGCGCCGACGATGCCGGCATTGTTGAACATCACATCGAGTCGACCGAATTCGGCGATCGCCAAGTCGACAGCCGCGCTCACCTGGCTCTCGACGGTGACATCACAGTGGGTGTAACGGGCATGCGCTCCTAGTTCGGCGCACAACGCCCGTCCGCGATCATCTTGTACGTCGGCCATCACGACTTTGGCACCCTCCTCCACGAAGCGTCGCGTCGCTCCTTCACCGATGCCGCTGGCGGCACCGGTGATGACCGCGATCTTGCCGGCAAGACGTCCGTTGGCTGACATATATCCCCCCTCGTCAGGCCGCGCGCACGGTGTGCGATGCTGGGCCCGTGCCCCAACCTAATCCGCGCCGCCTCGGTGCCGAAGAGTTGATCCTCAGCCACTTCAGTCTGGCGCCCATGCACCCGATCGAGGATCGCATCCGCCTGGCTGCGCGGAATGGATTCTCGGGCATCGGTCTGTACGTCGGGCACTACATCGAATTGGAGAAGCAGGGTTTGGCCGGGGGATATCTGCACGAACTACTCGATGAGCACTCCATCTGTCTCGCCGAGATCGAGGTGATCGGCGGACTGGGCATCGACGGAACCGGCGGTGAGAGGGCCGCGTTGTTCGAACAAGCTGCGTGGCGGATGGCCGACCGCTACACCAGTCGGTACCTACAGGTCATCGGCCCGGCGGGCGATCGCGTCGATGCGGCCCGGGCGTTCGGCGCCCTGTGTGATCGTGCGGCCGATCACGGTCTGGTGTTGGGGCTGGAATTCCTGCCCTTCAACGACATCCCTACGGCGGCCGATGCGTTGCGGATCGTCGAGGACGCCGCCCGTGCGAACGGCGGCGTGTGCATCGATGTTTGGCATCACGAGCGCGGGGCTCGCGATGTCCAGATGGTGCAGTCGATTCCCGGCGAACTCGTCACCGGCGTGCAGATGAGCGATGGTCCGATCGTGCCCGAGATCGCCGACTACTACACCGACTGCTTGTCCAGTCGACGCGCGCCGGGCGATGGTGAGTTCGACATCGCCGGACTCGTGACGATCCTGAGATCGTCGGGTTGCACCATTCCGTGGTCGGTCGAGGCTCCCAGTCGAACGGGTTGGGCCGATCCCGAGGCACATGTCGCTCGCTTGGCGACTGGTATGAGAAAGTTCCTCCCATGAACGACGCGACATCGATGGGAGACGAATACCGGAACGCTCGCCGGCGCATGCAGGCCGTCGCCGCCGAATTGACCGACGAGGATGCCGCCGGCATCGTCAGTGCCTGTCCGGAGTGGACCGTGAAGGATCTCTTCTCGCACGTGACGGGCATCGCCACCGATCTCGTTGCGGGCCAGCGTCCGAGCGGAGACACGCAAGCGTGGGTGGACGCCCAAGTGGCCGATCGACGCTCGCGATCCTTGGCCAGTGTGGTGGAGGAGTGGGATGCCATTGCTCCGGCGTTCGAGTCCATGATCGACGCGGCTCCGCAGGCGCTGTGGACCCTCACGTACGACACCGTCGTGCACGAGCACGACTTGTTCACCGCGGTGGGTCGCCGTGGTGACCGCTCCTCGACGGGCGTGGCGCGCTCGGCGGTGCTCGGACTGAAACTCGTGAAGGGTGATCTGCGGTCCAAGGGCCTCGGGGCCTTTCGTGCCGTCATCGACGGAGAGGAACACCTGGTGGGTGAGGGTCAGCCGATCCTCACCCTGACGGCGTCCGCGTTCGAGGTCCTGCGTCTGCTGGGTAGTCGTCGCACCTTGGCCGAAATGCGAGCGGCGAACTTCGAGGGAGACTTCGACGGTCTGCTGGCGGGCATCGTGCACATGGATCTTCCCGTGAAAAGTCTGGGCGAGAACAGCCTCTAGAATCGCAACGTCCCACCGACTTCGGTGGCAATGAAGGGGGAAGTCATGGGTCAGTTCACCGGCAAGACGGTTCTCATCACCGGCGCTTCGTACGGCTTGGGAGAGGGTTTCGCAGAGGGTTTCGCCAAAGAGGGCGCCGATCTGGTGCTGACTGCTCGCAGTAAGGACCTGCTGGAGGCGGTGGCGGAGCGCTGTCGGGCCTTGGGCTCCAAGGTGACGGTGGCCCCCGGTGATGTGGCCGTCGAGGAGGACGTCATTCGCGTGGTGAAGACCGCGATCGCCGAGCACGGGAAGATCGACGCCCTCATCAACAACGCCGGTGTGAGTGACATGCGTGGCGTCGCGCCGGAGCAGTACGACATGACCACGTGGAATTGGATCTTGTCGATCGACCTGAATGGTGCGTTCATGTACATCCGTGAGGTCGGCCGACACATGCTCGAGAATCACAGTGGCAACATCGTCAACATCTGCTCGATCATGGGTAGTGGTGCGAACGAGATGAACGTCATCGCCTACACGGCGGCCAAGGGAGCCTTGCGTAATCTGACCCAGCAACTCGGTTGTGAGTGGGCGGATCGCGGGGTACGCGTGAACTCGGTGTCGCCCGGCTTCATCATCACCGAGATGGTGCGGCCGGCACTCGAGGGCATGGGGATGGACAAGTGGATCGCCAGTCGTACTCCGATGCGTCGCATCGGGGAGCTGAGCGAGATCGTCGGACCGGTGATGTTCCTCGCCTCCGATGTCGCGAGCTACATCACCGGTCACGATCTGATGGTCGATGGTGGCACCAACGCGAGCAACGGCACCTACCAGATTCCGCCGATTCACCATGAATGGAACAAGGACACCACACCCAAGGTGGGCACCGGTTATCCCGGGGTGTCGCCCCGTCCGGACTGGTACCAGGTCATGGAGATGGGTATCCCCGGCATCCATTATCCGTTGCCCGAGGCCTGATACGTCCTTTCGGGGTCATGACCGGCAGGGTCGTCAGATCAACAAGTCGGCGACGTGATGATCGCGCATGGCCGACTGGGCTCTCTTGATCACCTCGGTCCACAGCGCCATGGCCCGCTCACTCGATGAGTCGAGGGTCCCGACGGCGTAGACGGGGATGATCCATCCGTACAAAACGCCGACCCGATGGTCCTGGCACAACTGGTCGAACGAATAGTCGTCCACTCCGCGGACCACGAGTTCGTCGTGGTAAGCGCGCAACAAGGACTGCTCCTCGGCCCTGCGTACGGCGATGGGCACGGACTGACTGATGAAGTAACCGACGTCGAAGGCCCCGCCTCCTTTGCTGCAGGCCTGAAAGTCGATCATCCACACTTCGTCGTCGGGGCCGAAGAACAGGTTGTCGAGTCGGTAGTCGAAGTGGACGATGGTGGTCGGCATGGCGGCGAATCGGTCGAGCAACTGGTGCACGTTGTCGGCGAAACGTTCCATGACGGGAATCATGTCGGTGTCCACCGCATGGGCGAATACTTGTAAAAAGCCGGGCAGTGAGGCCCGATATATCTCGCTGCCGATCTTCATACCCTCGGCGTTGATGGCGGGCATCCATTCGATGCGGTCGAGGTCGGCGGACCTCCAGAAGCGGGCGTGGAAACGAGCCAGTGCCCGTACGGCGGCGTGAGCCTCGCGGGCGCTCACACCGATGGACTGATCGCCGACGCGAAGATGTCCGAGGTCCTCGAGTATCAGCACGTAGTCGTCGGTGTCGAAATCGGCCACGACGGCGTGGGCTCGTGGAACGACGTCCAATGTCGGTGCCACGTCGAGATAAAAACGAGCTTCGCGTTCGAAGACGCGGGCCGGTGCGAGCAGGCCGCGAACGTGGGCATCCTGGGTCGGAATCTTGCAGACGACCGTCGAGGGACCGCGGCCGCCGACATAGGCGACCTCCAATCGACCGACCTCTCCCATGAAGCCGATGCCGGCGCCCATGTTGTTGACGGTGACCGAGGTGACCGTCGTGTCGTCGTCGATTGCACCTCCGTGACGGAGGGCCTCGGTCAACCACGTGGCGTCGATGGCGGCGATCGAAACGGGCAACGAGGTCATGGGTTCTTCGTGAGACGGGGTGACGCGGAGAAACGCCCGGGGGGAAACGCGTTCGTCACGCGCTCGACGGCATCCCAGTCATGGGTGAGGGCGCGATGGGCGATGCGCCAGTCGCCGTCGCGACATTCGAAACGGTCGAAGTAGCGTCCGCCGAATTTCTCGAGAAACTCACCGTGTTCGTCGCGACAGCGATGCCACGCCAGAACCTGAGTTTCGACGTCGGCCGTCGTCGCCGAGGTGAAGACGATGTGTGGTGGGTTGCAAAAGTGGGTGGTGGCGATGGCGTATCCGCGCAACTTCGTGGTGGCCAACCGGGCGAAGTCCACCCCCAGGCCCACGAACGACCCATGATCGTCCGTCGCGTCGGGGTGATAGACGCTGGCCACCAAGTCGGCGTCGCAGCGGTCGATTCCTCGGCAGTAGTCCAGTAGGCAACGCTGGATCGCCATCGAAGCGGCGACGGCCCCCGCGGGGGTCAGTGGTCCCTGAGCGTCGGAAACGGTGGTCATCGCCCGCACAGTAGTGCCCGGGACGGGCGACTTTTCCGGGTGCGTTTCGCGGGGTCAGGGTTCACTAAGGTCTCGCCAGCGATGTGCATCGACGTCGAGGGTCGGCACATCGAGGGGCGTGAGGGGGCAACGATGGTGCAGGTTCCGGTGACCGACGGGGTGTTCACGTGGCCCTCGGACCACCCGCAGTTGATCGGCAGTCGTTGTGTCACGTGCGGCAACCACATGTTTCCGGTTCAGCAGGGTTGCCCGAAGTGCACCGGGGCCGAGACCGAAGAAGTTCTCCTCGGGCGCCGCGGAACTTTGTGGACCTGGACCGTTCAAGGTTTTCCACCCAAGGCCCCGCCGTACGCCGGGGACGTGGATCCCAAAACCTTCCAGGCTTTCGGGGTCGGTTACGTGGAACTTCCGGGGCAGCTGAAGATCGAGTCGCGCCTCACCGAGGCCGACCCGGAGAAGTTGAAGATCGGCATGGAGATGGAGATGGTCATCGTGCCGCTCTCGACCGATGCCCATGGGAACGAGGTCGTCACCTTCGCCTTCGCGCCGGTGGCCTGAGAAACGACAAGACCCAAGGAGGCAGAAATGACCACACAAGTTGCCATCGTCGGAATCGGAATGCACGAGTTCGGGCGCACCGAGGGTGTGTCGGGCATGGATCAGGGAGTCATCGCCGTTCGTCGGGCCTGTGCCGACGCGGGTGTCAGTTGGGAGGACATGCAGTTCGCCTTTGGTGGTTCGATGGCCGCTGGGGCCGCCGACACCATGGTGTCCTTGCTCGGTCTCACCGGTCTGCAGTTCATCAATGTGGCCAATGGTTGCGCCACGGGAGGATCGGCGTTGTTCTCCGCTTACAACACCATTCGTTCGGGCGTCTTCGACCTCGGTATCGCGGTCGGCTTCGACAAGCACGAGCGGGGCGCGTTCCGCGTCAACACCAAGGGCAGTGGTCTTGGTGATTGGTACGGAGCGTCGGGACTGGCCCTCACCACACAATTCTTCGGCATGAAGATCAACCGGTACATGCACGAGTACGGCATCTCGCAGAGCACGCTGGCCAAGGTGTCGGAGAAGGCGTTCCGCAACGGGTCCCTGAACCCGATGGCGTGGCGTCGCAAGCCGATCTCGGAAGAAGAAGTGCTCAACTCGGCGATGCTCTCGTACCCGTTGACGCAGTACATGTTCTGCTCGCCCGGAGAGGGTGGTGTGGCCCTGATATTGGCTCGGGCCGACAAGGCCCATTTGTACACGGACAAGCCGATCTTCTTGAAGGCCGCGGTCGTGCGCAGTCGTCGCTTCGGAAGCTTCGAGGTGCTGGCTCCTTCGATCGCCCTCGAGCACAACGCCGGACCCACCGTCGACGCATCGAAGGCCGCCTTCGAGATGGCTGGTATGGGCCCTCAGGACATGGACATCGCCCAGTTGCAGGACACCGAGTCGGGGGCCGAGGTGATGCACATGGCCGAGAACGGTTTTTGTGAGCATGGCGAGCAAGAGTTCATGATCCAAGCCGGTGAGACCGAGATCGGTGGCAAGTTCCCGGTGAACACCGACGGTGGTTGTTTGGCCAATGGTGAGCCGATTGGCGCGTCCGGATTGCGACAGGTGTACGAAAATGTCCTTCAGTTGCGCGGTCAGGCCGGAGCTCGTCAGGTGCCGAACGAGCCCAAAACCGCCTATACGCACGTCTACGGGGCTCCGGGCATCTCCGGGGTCACGATCTTGTCGCGTTGAGGATCCCTCATGGCTCTTCTCACCACCGACCACGCTCGTGACCGAGGCGAAGTCGCCGCTCTGATCGACGAGTTCCGCGAAGTCACCTGGGCCCAGTTGGACGCGCGGGTCAATCGGCTGGTCAACGGCTTGCGCGATGCCGGTCTGCGTACCGGCGACACGGTGGCGGTCATCGTGGGCAACCACTGCGAGTATTTCGAGTTGGCGATGGCGTGCGCTCACGGCGGCTGGACCTACGTGCCGGTCAACTGGCACTGGGTGGCCGACGAATTGGCGTACGTGTTCGCCGATGCCAACTCTGCCGCTGTTTTCGTCGACGATCGATTCGCCGAGGCGACCGCTGTGGCGCTGCGCGACGATCGCAGCGTGGACGTCCGTCTGGTGGTCGGCATACGAACGGCCCCCGAATCGGTACTGCGTGGGGACGAACGATTCCGTGAGTTCGAAGTCGTCGTGTCGGGCGGGTCCGCCGAGGAGCCGTCGGATCAGATGCTCGGCGGTCCGATGTTCTACACGTCGGGTACCACCGGGCGCCCCAAGGGCGTTCGCGGCATGTTGTCCGGGGGCCTGTCGATGACCCCCGACATCATGAAACTGGTGGCGGCTGGTTTTTCCAATTTCCTCCCGATCCCCGGTCGCACGATGTTGTGTGGGCCGTTCTATCACTCGGCCCAATGGGCTTTCTCGTACCTTCCGATGATCGGTGGATCCTCGGTGGTGATGCAGCACAAGTTCGATTCGGCGGAAATGTTGGAGTTGATCGACCGCCATGCCTGCACCAACGTGCACCTGGTTCCCACCCAGATGAAGCGCATGCTCGACTTGTCGCAGGACGTGAAGGATCGTTTCGTCGGTGACTCCCTCACGACGGTGTGGCACGGGGCGGCTCCGTGTCCTCCAGCGGTGAAGAGGGGCTTGATCGAATGGCTCGGCTCCAAGATCACGGAGTATTACGGCAGCACCGAGGGTTCAATCATCTCCACCATTTCCTCGGCCGAGTGGTTGGCCAAGGGCGGCAGTGTGGGAAAGCCTCTGGAGACGGTCGAGGTGATCGTGGTCGACGACGAGGGCAATCGCGTCGTCGAAGGCGCGGAGGGCACGTTGTACTTCCGCAACAAGATGGGCACCGATTTCTCGTACCACAACGACGAGGGAAAGACGGCCGCGGCTCACCTCGAACCGGGTGTGTTCACCACCGGTGACGTGGGCTACCTCGACTCCGAGGGCTACTTGTGGTTGAGCGACCGCAAGATCGACATGATCATCAGCGGGGGCGTCAACATCTATCCGGCTGAGATCGAAGGTGTGCTCGCGGCCCACCCGGCGGTCGAGGATGTGGCGGTCATCGGTGTCCCGGACGAGGAGTTCGGCGAGAGTGTGAAGGCCTTGGTGCAGGTGAAGGACGGTGTCGTGGCCGACGAAGCCTTGGCGTCGGAATTGGTCGCGCACTGTCGCGAGCTGTTGGCCGGGTACAAGGCGCCTCGGTCGGTCGATTATGTGGCCCACGTTCCGCGCACCGGAACCGGCAAGATCCAAAAGGCTCCGCTGCGCGCGCCGTATTGGGAAGGTCATCGGCGACGTATCTGAGTTCCGATTGAGGGGGGACATGAAGCAAGTCGATTACAGCCGGTGCTACCACCAAGGAATTCGTGTCCCCAATTTGGAGCGGGCGATGTCCGAGTTGGGTGAATCACTCGGGGTGACGTGGTGCGAGCCGCAAACCCGCGAGCAGAACGTGTGGCTTCGCGGAGAAGGGGAGAAAAAGCTTCCCCTGCGATTCACCTACTCGGCCGAGGGACCCCAGCACATCGAGTTGCTCGAAGGCGCGGTGGGTTCGATCTGGGACGGCCGGTCGAACCCCGGTCTGCATCACGTCGGCCTGTGGTCCGACGACGTGGCCGGCGAGTCGCTGGCCTTGGTCGAGCGGGGGTGGACGATCGTCATGGCCCAAGCGCCACCTGAAAAGAACTACGGAGCCTTCACCTATGTCCAACCGCCCAGCGGACTCGTCGTGGAGTTGGTCTGGAGCGCGATCAAACCCATGTTCGATCGTTGGTTCGCCGGCGGGCCTCTCGGATGAGCGACGACATGACCGCGCCTCACACACCCACCTCGAGCGGCTTCTCGGCCGAGTCCACCACCGACGACGTTCTCGCCGGCCTCGATCTCACGGGTCGTCGGTTCTTGGTCACCGGTGCCTCGGGCGGACTCGGACTCGAAACGACTCGGGCCCTGGCCGCCCACGGTGCCACGGTGGTGATGGCCGCGCGAAACCCCGACAAGAATCGGCGAGCCATGGCATCCATCCGGGGCGCACATTCCCGAGCCGACCTGGAGGAGTTGGACCTCGACCTCGGCTCGCTGGACTCGGTGCGAGCGGCGTCGGCGCGGTTCCTCATGGACCCGCGCCCTCTCCACGGTCTCATCTTGAACGCCGGCATCATGGCCACGCCGTGGGGTCAGACCAGCGATGGATTCGAGCAGCAGTTCGGTGTCGACCACCTCGGTCACTTCTTGCTGGCGCGCGAGTTATTGCCCCGGCTGGTGGAGTCGGCCCCGGCGCGGGTGGTGGTGCTGTCGTCGGCGGGTCACCGCATGGGGGACATCGATTTGGCGGACCCGAATTTCGCGCGGCGCGAGTACGACCCGTTCCTGTCCTACGGGGCGGCCAAGACCTGCAACGTGTTGCACGCCGTGGAGATCGATCGTCGTTACCGAGATCGTGGGGTGCGAGCCTTCGCTGTGCACCCGGGCGGCATCCACACCGAATTGGGTCGCTACATGACACCCGAGGTGATCCAGTCGTTGATGGATCGCATCAGTGACCGTCCGCAGGCACTCACGTGGAAGAGCCCGGAACAAGGAGCCGCCACGACGGTATGGGCCGCCACGTCGGCGTTGCTCGAGGGTCGCGGAGGGGAGTACTGCGAGGACTGCAACGTGTCGCCGGTGGTCGAGGAGGAATCCTTGGCCGCCGTCGGGGTGGCGGCCCGCGCGGTGGACTCCGGTCGGGCCCGGGAACTCTGGGAGTTGAGTGAACGACTGATCGGTTGACGCCGATTCGAATTGGAGAAAGCGTCGGTTTTCGGCGCTTTTCCGCCGAGAAGGCGAGGGCGTTTGTTACCGTGAAGGAATGGCGACGATCCTTGCGCACATCACGGTCAAGTCGGGCTCCGAGGCGGCCTTCGAGGAGATCTCGCGCGACCTCTATCGTGCCAGTCACGCCGGCGAACAGGGGTTGTTGCGGTACGAGTATTGGCGTGGCGCCGAACCCAGCACCTACTACACCTTGCTCGCCTTCACCGATTTCGCCGCATTCATCGCGCATCAGACGAGCGAACACCACGAATCGGCCTCACCTCAGTTGGGAGCGGTGTTGGCCGGTCTTCGCCTGGAGTGGGTCGACCCGGTGCAAGGCGCGAGTCCGTTGCCGAGTACCGAAGCGCAGGACCTCTCCGGTTCTACCGACGAGCTGACCCGCGCCTACGCTCGGCGTTTCGCCGCCCAAGTCGCGCCTTGGTGGGGCGAACACCGTTGAAACATCACCAGAGAGGATGACCGACATGACCGACATGCTGGACCGCAACGCCGAACAAACCCCTTGGTTCCTTCGGGGTAATTACGCGCCCGTCTTCGACGAGGTGACCGACACCAATTTGACGGTGACCGGGTCCATCCCGTCCAGTCTGTCGGGTCTGTACGTGCGCAACGGATCGAATCCCAAGGACGGCAAGGCCGGACATTGGTTCTTCGGTGACGGCATGGTGCACGGCGTCCGTCTCGAAGGCGGGCAGGCCAAGTGGTACCGCAACCGCTACGTGCGCACGCCGAAATACTTGAAGGGCATGGACACCATGGACCCCGAGACGATGTTCGATCCCACGGCCAGTGCGGCCAACACGCACGTCTTGGCCCACGCCGGACGCATCTGGGCGCTCGAGGAGGGTCACCTGCCGTGGGAGATTTCGCCGGAGCTGGAAACGATCGGATGTGACGACTTCGGTGGTCGACTGAAGACCGCCTTCACCGCGCATCCGAAGTTGTGTGCCGAGACCAACGAGCTGCACTTCTTCGGGTACTCCCCGGTGGCACCGTTCGTGACGTACCACGTCCTCGATGGTCGGGGACAACTGGTGCATTCGGCGCCCATCACCACGCCCAAAGGCACGATGATGCACGACTTCATGATCACCCGCGAGCACGCCATCTTCATGGATCTGCCGGTGGTCTTCGACCTCGACAAGATGACCCAGGGTCTTGCCCCGCTTGGTTGGGATGACGACTACGGCGCACGCATCGGCATCCTGCCGCGAATGGGCACCGACAAGGACGTTCGTTGGTTCGAGATCGATCCCTGCTACGTGTTCCACCCATTGAACGCCTTCGTCGAGGGTGACGAAGTGGTGTGCGACGTTGGTCGCCACGAGGCGATGTGGAGGGGCTCGATGGACAATTTCGAACCGTGCTTCATGTACCGCTGGCGTTTCAACATGCGAACCGGCGCGGTGAGTGAGACCCAGATCGACGATTGGGCCCACGCGTTTCCTCGCGTCGACGAGCGGCTGGTCGGGTTGAAGCACCGCTACGGATGGGTGGCCGGCTCACGTCTGGCCGTCACCGGATCGGGATCGGGTGTGCCCGGTGGCGATCTGGGAGTGGTGGCGCGTTACGACATGAGTGACGGCTCCAAGACCGTTCATGATCTCGGTCCGCAGGCTCACCCGGGCGAATTCGTGTTCGTCCCCGATTCCAACGCCGCTGGTGAAGACGATGGGTGGGCGATGGGCTTCGTGCACGACTACTCCACCAACCGTACCGACCTGGTCATTTTGGATGCTTCGGATCTGTCGAAACCCGCGGTGGCTCGGGTACACCTGCCCCAGCGGGTGCCGTTCGGTTTCCACGGCAGTTGGGTCGACGACTCGGTGATCTGATCATCCCCGGGCGAGAGACCGGACGCGACCGTAGAACGTCGTCAAGGCGTCACATCTTTCGTACAACTCGATCAGATGTCCGCTTTCCTCGCGTGCGTCGCAAAAGACGAAGTCGACCCCGGCTCGCGTGCGCGCCTCAAGCAGAAGCTCCGCACCCTGCGATCGACAATGATCGATGGCCGCTGACAGAGAGTCCACCATGAAGGCCACGTGGTGCACGCGTCCCGGAGGCACCAACGGAGGAGTGTGTTCGACGACCAGCTCCACCATGAGTTCACCCCACCAGCCGTAGGCCGACGAGTGATCGAAGGGAGTTGTCGCTCCCTTCACGCGCGACTCGACGAGATCGATGTGTTCGACGACGACGAAGGGTCCCGATCCCCAACGTTGGGAGTGACGATCCGCCTGGTCGCGTAGGGGAATCCTCGGACTCACGGCGTAGGCGATTTGTACCGGTTCTCCGAGCGCGCCCACGGGGAAAGCATTTCACATCGCTACAGCGGTCGTTCCGATCGACGGCGCTCGGATACGGTTCGGTCATGTTCGAAGGCCAGTCAATCGAGAATCTCGATGCCGCCGTCGCCGCCCACCTCCTCGTCGATCGCGCGGCCATCGTCGATCTGACCCACCGCTATTGCTGGGCGCTCGACACCAAAGACTTCGAGGCGCTCGACGACATCTTCGATCCGGCGGCGAACGGCGACCTGCTGGCGGACGTCCGAGGTCGTGACGCCATCAAGGACCGCATTCGTCGCGCTCTCGAGCCTCTCGAGCAGACTCAGCACCTGGTCGCCAACCACATGATCCGGGTGGATGGTGATCGAGCCTGGTGCCGGTGTTACCTGCAATCACAACACGTACGCAAAACCGCCGAAGGTGGCTCCAACTACATCATCGCCGGCCGCTACGAGGACGAGTTGAAGCGCACTCCCGACGGGTGGCGCATCGTGTTTCGCAAGTTGATCGTCATGTGGACCGACGGCAATCCGCGGGTGGCTCGCGGCTGAAATCAACGTTCGATCCAGTCTGCGAGCAATTGCGGTACGCGCAGATTTTCAGGGATGTTTTCGATGCCGATCATGCGATCGACTTGCTCGTGAAAATTCCAGATTCTCCGCTCCTGATAGTTGAGGGGTATGCCGCGCATTGCCGGTGACTCCAACGAGCGCTGCATGGGCGCCATGTTCGAGAAATCCTCGTGCATGATCGTCGTGAAGTTGTCCAAGCGCACCTGCCAGTGGGCCGGGAGTCCGTCGGAGGGATCGAAGTCGACGGGCGCGTAGTGCGTCCATTCGATGCGTGTGTTTCGTTTGTCGAGAGGCCAGAAGGTGATGAACGGGAAACCGTATGCCGCGACCGGGGTGATGAGGTTGGGGAACACTCCGTACGCGCTACTGGTGCAGCGAACCATGTCGTTCACGGTCTCTATGTCGGCGAACCCTGGGGTTACGACGTGTTTGTAGTCGTCCCAGTTCGTCATTCCGAGTGCGGTGAACGACGATTTGGTGAAAGGAGTGATCATACGCGAACAACCATTGGGCAAAAGGCCCATGGTGGCACCCCGGTGGTCCAAGAGGCTTTCGCCGTTGCGACTGTGGATGTGGCGGAAGTGGTACACCTCGAGGAAGGCCTCGGCCGTGATCTTCCAATTGCAGGGCACCACCTCACTCTGTCGTGCGACCGTGCGCAGGCGTGGTCCTTGGAACTCGGACATCTCGGCGGGGATGGTTCCGAGCCAGTGCATCAGGGGCATCGCGCTCTGGTCGCGATTGACGAAAATCCAATTGTCCCAGACCTCGCAACGGATTGCCGGAAGACAGCGGTCCGCTCGATCGAGACCGACGAAGTCGCGCTCGTCGGGGACCGACACCAGATGCCCGTCGTCGATGTCGTAGGACCACGAGTGATACTGGCATCGCAACAGCTTCGAGTTACCCGAACTCTCTCGCACCACCGGGGCGCCGCGATGCTGACAAGTGTTGTAGTAGGCCCGCAACACCATGTCGTGACCGCGGATGATGATGATCGGGTGAGTGAGATCGTCGAAGGTGATGAAGTCACCGACCTGACTCAGGTCCTCGCTGCGTCCAGCCAGTACCCAACACGCACTCCAGAGGTGCCGTTGTTCGAGGTCCCAGAATTCGTCGCTGGTGAAGCGCCCGACCGGGATGTCGGGGAACGTCGGAAAACCCGGAGGTGGGGCAGTGCGCGAGAACTCGTAATGCATCTCTCGAGTGAGTCGGTCGATGAGCTCGGGATTCATTCTCAGAACTCTCCGAGAAGATCGTCACAGTCGTTGTCGTCGACGGCGGTGAAGGCCCGCGTGATCATCTCGTGCAGCAAACGTCGTCCGCGATCATTGCCCGGATCGATGTCGCTGACAGCCACCTGTGACCACGCTTGATGGAACAAGCAGTACCGGTAATCGCGCCAGCAACGATCCCAGGAGTAGTCGGTGACACCCGCGGCGAGAAGCCCGTCGTGATAGCCGCGCACGAGGTCGGACTCCCAGTCGCGGCGATTGTCGATGGTGAGGGACTGACCGAGGAAGTTCGCCACGTCCCACATTCCGACGTGACGGGCGCTCAGTTGCCAGTCGAGCACGGTGACCGTGCCAGCCCCGGCTGATCCGCCGAAGAGGAAGTTGTCGGCACGAAAGTCCATGTGCACGAAAGTGGCCTTGCCTTGGTCCACCCACCAGTCGACCATGTCGGGGTATTTGGGGGTCAGCTGCCGCATCCAGGAGAGCGTGCGCTCGGGCAGCGTGCCGGTCCACGTGGTGATGAACGACTCCAATTTGGGCTCGGCCATTTCGCGCGCCGCACGATAGAGCGGATTGTTCATGGGGGGTAGCCAATGGAGCGATCGCAACAGTTCGTTGTCCCAGAAGGTGGAGTGCAGCGTGATTGCCTGGTCGATGATGGCGGCACTGTCGTCGTATCCGGCTCCGACTATCTGGTCGACCATGCGCGCATCGGTGATCTCCTCGATGAGGACGATGTACGGGGCACCGGCGGGATCGACGTCGGTGTAGTGACAATAGGGAACGCGCAGGTTGATGGTGCGTGAGAACTGCGAATAGAAACTCGACTCTCGCTCGTAGAAACCCATTGCCTGAGACATGAAAACGTTGCCGGGAGCAGCCGCCTGACACTTGGCGATCATGGTGGTCGGTCGCGGACCCTCGGTTTCGGGGCGATACTGCAGGTGCAGACGAGTGACTTCACCCAGCAGTCCGACCCCCTCACCCAACCGTTCGGCGCGGACACCGACGATCTCGGCGATCGATCCGTCGAAGGCCTGATTCAACCATTCGGCGGTGAGGTGGTCGGCGGTGGTCGGTATCGGCGGACGCACGGACATGGTCAACCCGCCAAAGATCCGGCATCGGCCACCACGACCTCACCGGTGATCCAGGCGGCCATGTCGCACGCGAGGAACAAGATGACGCGGGCGATGTCGTCGGCCTGCCCGGCGCGACCGAGCAATGTCTGACTCATGCGCGCGCCGACGTCGAGGCCGGCAGCCTTGAGTGGCGCGAGTTGGTCGCGCACCCCGGGGGTGTCGATCGGTCCGGGTGCGACCCCAACCACCCGGATGTTCATGGGACCGAACTCGAGCGCCAGGGACTTCGTGAGTCCGACCACGGCGTGCTTGGAGACGACGTAGGCGCTGATGCCGGGTGCGGCCCGAAAGCCGGTGGTGGAGGCGAGATTGACGATCACGCCACCACTGCTCATGCGTTTGGCGGCCTCGCGGGCACACGCGTACGATCCACGCACGTTCACCTCGAGGAGTCGATCGACGAAGTCGTCGCTGGCCTGCAACGCCGGACCGGTCGTGGGGTAGATGCCGGCGTTGTTCACCCAGATGTCGAGACCCCCGAGTCGGTCGACGCAGAGTTCTGTGAGTGCGACGATCGACGCGGTGTCGCTGATGTCGAGTGCGGCGCTGATGACGGTGCGCCCGGACGCACCGGCGATCTCGACGGCGGTTCGTGCCGCGCCGCTCTCGTCGATGTCGGCCACGATCACGTCGGCACCGGCTTCGGCGAGTCGCTTGGCCGTGGCGGCTCCGATGCCTTTGGCCCCGCCGGTGACGACCGCGCGACGACCCGACAACGACCACATTTGGTCGAGTGATGTGTTGCTGTGATCGGCGATCATTTGTCTCCCTCGCTGGTTGCGCGACGTAGCACGACGCTTCCCCGAGGACCATTCTTACCGACCCGATCTTCTAGGGTTTGCCCCGTGGGGCGCGAACTGACCCGATTCGACGAGTTTCCCCGACATCAGATCGGCAACACGTTCGACACCGTGATGGACGGGTCGCAGCATTGGAGCGACGGCTTTTACTTCACGATGGGTGACGACGCCGGCCGGGTGGCGTGGTTCATGGGACTACGTCTGCACATCAACAACGACGTCATCGACGGTTTCCTCTGCACGGCCATCGATGGCCGGCAACACAACATGCGCTGGTCCCGTCGGCTCCGTCCGGCCATCGACGACATCGCCGTCGGACCGATGTCGATAGAGATATTGGAGGGACTGCGCACCCTGCGCACCGTCTGTGTCCCCAACGAGCACGGCCAGGCGTACGACCTGCTGTGGGAGGGCGTCCACGCTCCCTACAACGAGGATCACGTTCAGGTCTACGTCAACGGTCGCCTGCACAGCGATCGCTCGAACTACGACCAGGTGATGAAGGTGACCGGTTGGATCGAGGTGGCCGGAGAGCGCATCGAGGTGAACGAGTGGACCGGTGTGCGTGATCACTCGTGGGGTATCGGAAACCAGACTGGCGGTCCGCGGACCAACGTGATCGCCCCGCCACCGGTGCACACGCCGCCCCCCGGGCTCCGCCAGTGGTGCTGGTACCGCATGCCGGATCGGGCCATCTTTTGGCAGTTCCATCACGCCGGAGGACGGGCGCCGTACACCAAGCTCGAGACGCGTTGCGTGTATCCCTACGGAGACACCCGGGAATCGTTCGCCTACTCGTCTCTGGATTACGAGGTCGAGTTCGTGAGGGTCGACGGTCGCAACACCAGTCGTCTGAAGTCCTCCACCGTGCACCTCACCCGACCCGATGGCGTGGTGGAGTCCTATCGCAGCGAGCCGATTTCCTACCCGCTGTATCTACAGGGTGGTGGCTACCACAACGGCTTCGATGACGCCTTGGGTCGCGGTGTGTATCGAGGCGACCTCCACCACGAGGGTGAGGTCTGGGAAATCGACCGCGTGACGTCGGTCGTGACTCCCAAGCCCACCAACCTCAATCGCTGGCATTACGCCGAGGCCTGGGGTCGTTGCACGAACCTGTCCGATACCCGGGACACCGGAACGGGACACCTGGAATCGGTGGTGCTCGGACCGTACGAGGGTCTCTGATGCGCGCCCTCGTGCTCGGAGGCTCCGTCTTCGTCGGACGTCGGCTGGTCGAGCACTTGCTGGCCGAGGGTCACGAATTGGCGGTGCTGAATCGGGGCGTCACGCCGACTGCGTTGCCCGACGGCGTCGAGCACTTGGTGGCCGACCGCACCGACATGGATGCGGTTTCCCGCGTCCTGTCAGGACGAAGGTGGGACGCGATTTTCGACGTGTCCGGTTTCGTGATGGTCGCCGGCGGGGGCGACATCGGCGGCTTGCTCGATCTCGTCGATGGTTCGGTGGGGCACTACGTCTACGTGTCGTCGATCATGGCGTACGACCAGTCGCAACTCGGCGTCTTCCCGTGGCACGAAGAACTCGACATCGATCGCAGCGGCCCCCGCTCGTACGGCGGATTCAAGGCCATGGTCGAGACCGAGATGTTGAGGCGTCACGCATCCACGGGTTTCCCGGTCACGATCGTTCGACCGGCGGCCATTTACGGCCCGTACAACAACATCTACGACATGGAAACTCCCATGTTCCTGCGACTCATCCAACGCCGCCCGATCTTGTTGCCTCACGGGGGCCTGGTGGCTGGCTCCTATGGACACGTCGATGACCTGTGTCGACTGATGGTCGACGTGATCGGCGTGGAAGCGGCCCAGGGCGAGGTGTTCAACGCCACCGCCGAAGCGGTCACCAGCATGCTCTACGTCGACACCCTGGCGGCCATCGTCGGGGTCGAGGCCGAGGTGGTGATGATTCCCGACGAGCGACCCGAGGGATTTCCGTCCGGAGTTCACGGACACCTCTTCGGATCAGGACATCACGCCGTGCTGAGCACGGACAAGGCACGCCGCCTGCTGGGGTTCGAGCCCGAACTCGGTTTCGAGGATGGGCACCGGCACACGTACAACTGGTTCAAGAAGCAGGGGTGGGATCGTCTCGATGGTCCGCTGTCGGATCCGGTGTGGCGGTCCAGTTGGGACTTCGAGGCCGAGTCCCGTGCGGTCGCCATGCTGCGAGGTGTCCGATGACGGCGGACTTCGATGACGCGACCGTCATGCGGAATACCGCCGCGGTCCTGCGCGAGACGGTTCTTCCCGCCGTCGAAGATCCGGCGGTCCGCACGACGGTGATCCAACTGATCGCGGTGCTGGAGCGTCAAGTGGACCCGACGCACGTGATGGCGACCGATTCCTCGGAGGTCGAGGCCCTCGTCGCGAAGTTGGCGGCGGATGGCGGGGTTCTATCGGCGTTCCGAGGTCGACTGAGCCCGCCATGAACCGGACCGAGTCCGAGGCCCTCGCCGACTGGTTGGTGGCCGTCCTCGACTGGTCCGCCGTCGAATCGTTCCATCGCATCAGCGAAGGACATTCCCGGGAAATGGTGGTCGCGACCGCGACCAACGGGGAGCGCGTGGTGGTGCGGATCGAACAGGGTGGGGTGTTCGGCACCGATGGGATTCGGGAGTCGCGTCTGATGACCGGGCTTCACGAGCACGGGGTTCCGGTGGCCCGCGTGTTGGCCGGGGACGAACGGGGTGTGGTCATGGGTCGTCGCTTCTTCGTGATGGAGTACGTGCCCTCCGTGCCCGGGAAACCTCCGCCAGTGGGGGATTTCATCGGAGTGCTCCACGCGATGCACGGCATCGATCCGACATCCGGGTCGTTGGGCGACCTACTCGGAGTGTCGAACGTGGCGAATGTGCGAGAAGCGACCATGACCCAGGTTCGGCGATGGCGCGACGTGTACCGCTCGTCGACCGACGAGCCCGTCGCACTACTGGAACGCAGTGCGGAGTGGCTCATGATCAATGCCCCGGAAGGTGATCGATTGAGTGTCGTTCATGGCGACGCCGGTCCGGACAATTTCGTCCACGACGGGAAACGCGTTTTGGCGATCACCGATTGGGAATTCGGGCATGTCGGAGACCCGATGGAGGATTGGGTGTTCTGTATCCAGATGCGTGGCTCCCGTGCGTTGCCCAAGGACGAGTGGCTCGGCCAACTGGCCACGATCACCGGAATTCGTATCGCCCCCGAGGTTTGGCGCTATTGGGAGGCGTTCAACTATTTCAAAGGTTCGTGCGCCAATCTGACGTGTCGACGACTTTACGAGACGGGCGCGAATCCGGCGCCGAACATGGCCATCGTCGGCACCGCGGTGTACCGCATGTTCCTGCAGAAGCTGATCGAGTTCGACGGCGCCGTGTGACAGTATTCGACATGAGTTCGAACACCGATCCACGAATCCGACTTGTCACCGATCTCTTCGCCGCCTGGAGCAGTGGTGACGCCGACGCCCCCGAATCGATGATGCACCCGGAGGCGATTCTGAATGACATCGTCGGTGGATCGCACCATGGCTGGCCGGCCATTCGCTCGTTCTTCAAGAAGGGCTTGGACAAGTGGCCCGATCTGCTGTTGCTACCCGATCAGTTTTGGACGAGTGACGACGGCGTGGCCACCAACTGGGTCATGAGCGCGACGATCACCGAGGAGATGGCTTCGGTGATCGGAAAGCAACATGTGGGCAAGAAATGGTCGAGCCCGGGAATGAGTTGGTTGCGAATCGTGGATGGACGCGTCGAGCACGAGGTCGATTACCACGACAGCGGGGCGTTGCTGAAGTCGCTCAACGCGCGGTGAAACCAACGTGAAGGTGCTTCAGCGCCCGTAGACAGAAGTTCGGGTGGTGACGGAAATCGTTCGCTCCGTCGATGAACCACATGCGATCCACGCGGTCGACGAGGGCTCGAAAACCGATGATCAACTCGCGTCGAGCCAAAGGGGCTCCGAGACAGTGGTGGGTGCCGAAACCGAAAGCCACGTGACTGCGCACGTTGTCGCGATCGAGGTTCATCTCCTCGGGGCACTCGAATTGGTTCTCGTCGCGGTTGGCGGCTCCGTAGCGCACGTTCACCACCGAACCGGCGGGAATGGTGACTCCGTGAAGCTCGACTTCTACGGCGGTGGTGCGGAAGAGACCCTGTACCGGACCTTCGAGCCGCAGCACCTCCTCGGCCAACAACGGCACGTATCGATCGGGGTCGGAACTCACCTTGTCCCACTCGTCGGGGTTTTCGATGAGCAGACGAACACCCTCAGCCAATGCGTTGGTGGTGGTCTCCGAGCCGCCTACGAAGGTGTCGGCCATCATCTCAGCGTGTAGTTCGTTGTCGGTGAGGGTGCGGCCCCACTCGGGGATGACGGTGTTCACCAAGTCGCTCAACAAGGTGTCATCGGGCTCGTGGCGCAGACGCTCGAAAATCGGTTGGAAGTAATGCTGGGCCTCGATTTCCATTTCGGTCGACCAGACCGCCTCGTCCTCGGTCTGCATCATCCCCAAGCGATGCACCCAGGCGTCGGTCCAGCCCTTGATGCGCCACATGTCCTCGTCGCGAGCGCCCATCTGACGCCCGATCACGGTCAAGGGGAGCGGTATGGCGAACGAACGCACCCAGTCGCACCGGCCGGCTCCGACGAACTCGTCGATGAGCGAATGAGCCAGGTCCACGATGAAGCCGTCCATCTCCTTGATCTTGGAGGGGCGAAAAGCATGGTTGAACAAGCCGCGCATCTCACGATGCTCGGGGTCATCGCGGCCGGCGAGCGTCGCGCCCGGAAGCCAACCCTTTTCCTCGTAGATCTTCTTCAAACGGGCACTGCGCGGGTCGATGCGGCCTCGGTGGCGCGCGCTGGTGAAGCGCACGGTGTCGGTGAGAACCATCCGGACATCCTCGTAGCGGGTCACGACGAACATGCCGGTGGCGTTGTCGCGCCACACCGGTGCCCGACGGCGCAGCGCGTCGTAGGCCGCGTACGGACAGTCGGATACCTCGGGGTCGAGCAACGTCAGTCGTTCGAGATCGATCTCGTGGTCCACCGACTCATTCTGTCCGATACCGGATCGGTCGCGGTGCACGGACCTTCCCGAGCGATGTTCCCATCGCTCGGGAGCACCCCGTTGGGCTAGAAAAGGACCATGACAAACGTTCTTCCCGTCTCCGTCGATGATTACGTCGCGATTCAACGTCTGATCAATCGCTATGCCGATGCCGTGGTTCATCGGTCGGGTGAGCAATGGGGTTCGTGTTGGACCGACGATGCAGTGTGGGACCTGGGGCGCGGCCGCCTGGTCGAGGGCAAGGACTCCATCTCGAAGTTGTGGTACGGCGCCATGACTGGTTTTGCCGCGGTGGTGCAAACCGTCCACAACGGGGACGCGTGGCAGGGGGCGACCGCCGACGAGGCCACCGGCCGTTGGGCCATCAGCGAGCGTTTTCGACGGGCCGACGGTCAGACGGGACTCCTTCTCGCCCATTACGACGACGCGTACCGCAAAGTGAACGGCCAATGGCTCTTCTCGCGCCGATTCCTGCAGGTCCACTACGGAGGACCCGCGGACCTGTCGGCGGACTTCGCCAATCATCGCGAGGCTCTCGTGGAGCGCGGCGTGGCCGCTGACGTCTGAGGCCGACCAATGCCTGTCTTTGCCGCCGATCTGGCTCATGATCGTCCCGACGAGATCGCCGTGCGTGATCCCGACAAGGCTCTGCGATGGGCCGATGTCGACGACATCTTGAATCGAGTGGCCAACAACGCGTTGGCCGCCGATCTGGGTCCGAACCGCCGTGTCGCCGTGTTCGCCGAGAACGCTGCCGAGACAGCCTTGGCCCACCTCGGGTGCTTGTTGGGCAGCACGTCGACGGTGCCGGTGAACTTCCACCTGACGGCCGAGGAGACCGCCTACATCCTCGTCGACTCCGATTCACGCATGTTGTTCGTCGGTCCTGAGACTGTCGAGCGTGGGGTGGCCGCCGTGGACATCGCCCGATCCGAAGGACTCGCGATCGAGGTGATCGGTTGGGGAGTCAGCGCGGCGGGGGTGCGACCGTGGGCCGAGTGGCTGGCGTCGGGCGATCCGGCGCATCCGCCCCTCGACGTCGCCCCGCGGGCGAACCTGCTCTACACCTCGGGTACCACGGGTCGCCCCAAGGGCACCGAATTGCCACCCACGATGTTTGCCGGGGGGTCGACCATGGCCGAACATCTCGAGGGCATGAAGGCCAATCGCTTCGCCCAATTCGGCACGCATCTGGTCGTCGGTCCGATGTACCACACCGGTCCGTTGAACGGCATGCGCTTGCTGGTGCGTGGAGTCCCGATGGTCATCTTGGCCAAGTTCGACGCCGAGAAGACCCTGCAGGCGATCCATGAGCACCGCACGGAGTCGTCGGTGATGGTGCCGACCCACTTCGTCCGACTGTTGGCGTTGCCCGACGAGGTGAAGAAAAGGTACGACATTTCGTCGATGAAGTTGGCGGCTCATACGGGAGCGTCGTGTCCGATCGACGTGAAGCGGGCGATGATCGAATGGTGGGGTCCGATCTTCATCGATGCCTACGGCGCCACCGAGGTGGGCACCACTTGCCAGATCACCAGTGCCGAGTGGCTGGAGAACCCCGGGTCGGTGGGTCGCCCGGTTCCGCCGTTCTCGGTGCTCGTCTTGGACGATGAGGGCAACGAGGTTCCCGCCCTCACCGAGGGTCGCCTTTTCTTCCGGGACTCGACGGGACGAGGCGTCGTCTACCCCAACGACGCCGATAAGACCAGGTCCGCCAACATCGCCCCCGGCGTCTTCACGCTGGGTGAGATCGGCTATGTCAATCAGGATGGCTACGTCTTCATCACCGATCGTTTCAGTGACATGGTGGTATCGGGTGGCGTGAACATTTACCCGGCCGAGGCCGAGCAGGTGTTGGTGCAGTACCCAGCGATCCTCGATGTGGCATGTATCGGCGTGCCTCACGGTGAAATGGGGGAGGAGTTGAAGGCGCTGGCGATTCTGCGCGACCCCTCGAATCCGCCCGAGGCATCCGAGGTGCTGGCGTTTTGTCGCGAGCGCTTGAGCCACTACAAGTGCCCACGCTCGATCGACTTCGTCGACGATCTCGGTCGCAACACCATGGGCAAGATCAACAAACGCAAACTACGCGCCCCCTACTGGGAGAAAGCTTGACGACCATGGCAAACGATGTTCTTTTGACCGACGACCCCGCTCCGAAGGTGCGTCGATTCACCTTGAACCGCCCCGAGAAACGCAATGCCCTCAACGACGATCTCCGTGGGGCCCTATTCGATGCGATGCGTGCCGGTGACAAGGATCGCGACATCTCGGTGATGATCGTCCGAGGAGCGGGCTCGTGTTTCTGCGCCGGTTACGACCTCGGCTCGCCGAACTCGGATGTCGAACGTCCCATCTCGCGGGCGGACGGCTGGTGGTCGCGTCACGTCGTGAACAACTGGTTCGAAATGTGGGACATGAGTACTCCGATCATCGGGCAGGTCCATGGCTACTGCCTGGCCGGTGGCACCGAGTTGGCCACCGCGTGCGACCTGGTGTACGTCGCCGAGGATGCCAAGATCGGATACCCGCCGGTTCGATTGATGTCACCTCCCGATATGCAATGGCAGACCTGGATCATGGGGCTACGCCGGGGTATGGAGGCCCTGCTCACCGGTGATTCGATGTCGGGGATCGAGGCCGTCACCAACGGCTTCGCCAACCGAGCCTTCCCGCTGGCCGACCTGGATTCGGCCGTGGTGGCAGTGGCCGAGCGGGTAGCCAAGATCCCGGCCGACCTGTTGGCGCTGAACAAGCGCGCCGCCCATCGCGCCATGGAGGCCATGGGAATTCGGGCCGGCATCCGGGCTACCGCGGAGATCCAGGCCCTGGGGTTCCACCAAAAGTCGTCCATGGAATACATGCAGGGCTTTGCCACCAAGGGCGTCACTGCGGCCTTGAGTGAGCGCGATGCCGCTTTCGGGGACTATCGAGAATCGGGTTCGTCCGAGGCGCGATGACCACGATTGTCCGTGCTTTCGCGTTTGACCAAATGTCGGTCTTGTGCCAGTCTACGGAGGGGGACCTGCCGCCGCGGGAGGTCTGATAAGGGGGAAAAGTGAGAAGTAACAAGATCAGATTCGTCGCGGGCTTGGCCGTCCTTGGCCTGCTCGTGGGAGCCTGCAGCGAGGACGATGAAAGTGTGGCGCCGACGATCGAGGCGCCCACGTCTGAGGCGCCCACGTCTGAGGCGCCGAGCGACGACCTGCCGGTTCAACAGAGCTCGATCGATGTCAGCTTGGCGTACACCGGTGGACCCGGCGGCGCCGCCTCCGGCGATCCGATCAAGGTCGGTTTCGTGAACCAGGAGGGTGGCACACCGGCGTTTCCCGAAGCGACCTTCGGAATCGACACTGCGGTGTGGTTCATCAACAACTACCTCGGCGGAGTCGGTGGCCGTCCCATCGAGCTCGTGAAGTGCTTCGTAACCAAGGAAGAGGACGGTCTGAAGTGTGGTCAGGAGATGTTGGCCAATGACGAGGTCCAGGCCGTCATCACCGGAACGATGCTTTCGGGCAACCAGCCCTTGCTCGACACCTTGAAGGACAAGAAGCCGGTCTTCATCGGTAACCCAGTGACGACTCCCGAGTTCCTTGCCTCCGACGGTTTCGCGCTGACACCTGGTTCACCGGGTGTGGTCCAAGGTTTGGCGATTTTCGCCGCAAAGTACGTCCCGGAACTCGAGGGGAAGGAAGTCAAGAAGGTCGCGGTCGTCTACCAGGACAACGCGGCCGGCACCATCGCGTTCACCGCGCTGACCAAGCCGATCCTGGAAATGTTCGGAGTCGAAGAAGTAACCGGCGTTCCCGTGCCCGACACGGCCGGGGCAACCGAAATGGCGACCGCCATTCAGTCGTCGGGAGCCGCCACGGCCGACGTCTTCTACCCGCTCGTCACCGTCCAGGGATGCATCGGCATCTACGACGCCATCAAGACCCTCGAAATCACGACCACGGTCGTCACCACGGGGTTGTGCTTCGGAGTTCCGATGCAGGACCACTTGAAGTCCGTCGGTGAGGAGGGCGACCTGCCTGATGGCTGGTACTTCGGCGGTTACGGCTTCGCCTACGAGATCCCCGGTAATCCCGATCTGGATTCCTACATCGACGCCGCCTTCGCCTATGCCAAGGAAGAGGGCATCGAGAATCCGGAGTACACCGGTTTCGCCGGTCCGACTTTTGCGACCTTGATGACGTTGGTTCAGTTCATGAATGGCGGTTCGCTGGACAGTGAGTCGCTGCGTGCTGACGTGAAGGCGTTCGTCGGACCGATGTGGGCCGGCGTGGGCGACTTCAAGTGCGGTGGCAATCCCACCTTCCCGTCGTTGTGCGGATTCTCCATCGGTATCCAGCAGCAGCAGGGCACCGAGTACGTGTCCATTTTGGACGGCTACAACGGCAAGGCCATCAATCCCGTGGAGGAAATGGCCGCTCTCGCCGGTTGATCACTGATCAGCCGTAATCAAACGGTGTTCCGCGTCGAGGGTGCGGGGAGTCATCCCCGCACCCTCGTGCTTGGATCGTTCGATCCGATCATTGGGGTTTCGCTCGCGAGAGCGTTCAGGGGAGTGACATGGAGCAATCGTCCAAAGCCTTCGTGAAAAAGCAAAAGTTGCCCGTCGGCATCGTGACCGTCATTGCATTGTTCGCGATTCTTTACGCGTGGGACGCGCAACAGTTGGCACCGATGTTTTCGAACATCGGAACCGGTGCACTCATGTCGGCCGTCGCTCTGGGCGTGGTACTGACCTTCCGTGGCTCCGGAGTGGTGAATTTCGCCAACGGCGTGATCACCGTCTTCGTCGCTTATTGGTACTACGGGTTCAAAGTCGAAGGCCGGTTGTACGTTCCGCCGCTGCCGAATCCGTTCGTGCTCATCGAGATTCCGGTCAACTGGTTCAGAGATGAAGGCAAGTATCTCGACCTTCCCAACTGGCCGACGTCCATCGACCTGCCGGGAGACCGGCTGACCACGGCTACCGCCGTGGTCTTGGCGTTGGTGGTTGCGGTGTTACTGGGTCTCTTCCTCCACTTCGCCATATTCAAGCCTCTTCGTAATGCGCCGGTCCTGGCCAAAGTCGTGACGTCAGTTGGACTCTTCGTCGTCTTGCAAGAGTTCATCCGGATTCGTTTCGGTGAACTGGCCAAAACCGGCGTTCCCTTCCCGCTCCCCAAGGGCAAAATCGACCTTCCGGGTGAATTGGGCATCGTTCCCAAGAACCAGTTGTTCCTCGTGATCGTGGTGACCGTCATCGCGGTCGGTTTGTGGGCGCTTTTCAAGTTCACGCGATTCGGTCTGGCCACTCGAGCCGCCGCTGAGAACGAAAAGGGCGCCATCGTTTTGGGCTTCTCTCCCGACTTCTTGGCTGGCGCGAATTGGGTTCTGTCCACGCTCATCGCCGGTTTGCTCGGCATCTTGGCCTCGCCGATCACCAACCTCGACACCATCACCATTCCGCTTCTCATCGTGCCCGCCCTGGGAGCTGCTTTGCTGGCCAACTTCACCTCGTTCGGCCTCACGGTGGCCGCGGGAGTGGGTATCGCGATGCTTCAGGGTTGGATCCAGTACCAAGGCGCGCAGACCTGGTTCCCCAAAGGAGTTCTTCCGACCGCCGGGCTCACCCAGGCACTGCCGTTCTTCGTGGTCGTGGTGGCGATGTACCTGCGCGGAAAGTCCTTGCCGGTTCGAGGTTCGGTATCGGTTGGCAAGATGCCGTTCGCGAGTGCTCCGAAGAACGTGATTCCGTTCACCATCGTCGCGTCGATCGTGGTCCTGGCGCTTCTCTTTGGTTGGAACTACGAGTGGCGACAATCGACCATCAACACGTTGGTGGCAGTGGTCATCGCTCTGTCTTTGGTGGTGCTCGTCGGTTTCGTGGGTCAGATTTCGTTGGCTCAGATGGCGATCGCCGGCACGGCGGGATTCTTCATGTCGAAGTACTTCGACGATTTGCCATTCCCGCTCGCACCAATCATCGGAGCATTCGTGGCGGCCATCTTCGGAGTGGTCGTCTCCATACCGGCCCTTCGATTACGGGGCGTCAATTTGGCGGTCATCACACTGTCGGTCGCCGTGGCGATCGAGCAATTGATCTTCAAGAACAAGACCTTCGCCGGGGAAGTCGGTGCCCTTCCGGTGAAACCGCCGGAGATCGCTGGCAAGGACTTCGGCCCGAACAACACCCTGCTGAGGGTGGCTGGGTTGAAGGGGCGCGACGATATTCCGCCCAACGCCTGGTTCGGCGTCATCTGTCTCGTCTTCGTGATCATCTTGTGTTTGATGGTCGTGAACGTACGCCGTTCGAACACGGGTCGTCAGCTCCTGGCCGTACGTTCCAATGAGCGTGCCGCCGCCGCCGTTGGCATCGACGTGGCTCGCACCAAAATCCTCGCCTTTGGACTGGCCGCCTTCGTCGCCGGTCTGGGTGGAACCTTGTCCGGCTACCGCTTCGGGTCGGTGACCCCGCAGTATTTCGGAGCGTTCGCCTCGCTCACCTTTCTGTCGTTCGCCTACCTCGGAGGCATCGCGTCGGTGAGTGGCGCGGTGGTGGCCGGGATCGTCGCCCCCAACGGACTGAACTTCAATTTTTTGGAGAACATCCTTCACCTCGACCAGGGATACGCCACTCTCATCGGTGGTGTCGGTCTCATCATCACGGCGGTGCAGAACCCCGAGGGTCTGGCCGGTGCACCCCGGCTCGTCAAGCAGAGACAGATCGACAAAGCCGTCCGAAAGAAAGCCATGGCCGAACGAAGTAAGGTCGAAGCATCCCAGCGGGAGGGATCCACATGAGTCTTCTTCAGACGACGGGAATGTCGGTGACGTTCGGCGGTTTGCGCGCCGTCAACAACGTCGATCTCACGGTCGAGAAGGGCAAGTTGGTCGGTCTGATCGGCCCCAACGGTGCCGGTAAGACCACGTTCATCGACGGCATCACCGGCTTCGTTCCCACGACCGGCCGTATCGAGTTCAATGGTCAGGAAATCAACGCGCTGCCGGTGCATTCGCGGGCTCGTCTCGGACTTGGTCGCACGTGGCAGTCGCTCGAGTTGTTCGACGACCTCACCATCGAAGAAAACGTTCAGGTGGCTGCCGAGCGTCAGACCGTCAAGAATTTCCTCCTCGATCTGGTGGTTCCCGGACGAAAGCGTGACCGTGACGGGGTGGATTTTGCCTTCGATGTTCTGGGCATCGGCGACCTGGCTGACAGGTATCCGAACGAGATCAGTCAGGGTCAGCGCAAGTTGGTGTCGGCGGCGCGCGCGTTGGCAGCCCGCCCCGACCTGGTGTGCATGGACGAGCCGGCCGCGGGTTTGGATACCGCGGAGTCTCAGGAGTTGGGTCGTCGTCTGCGGCGGATCATCGACGCCGGCCTCACCATTTTCCTTGTCGACCACGACATGGGTTTGGTGCTCGAAGTCTGTGATTACATCTACGTCATCGAGTTCGGTGTGAAGATCGCTGAGGGAACGCCAGCGCAAATCAAACGTGATCCCAAGGTGATCGAGGCGTACCTGGGCTCCAGCGCGAAAGAGGGTGGTCAGTGATGGATGCTTTGCTGCAGATCGAAAACCTCAACACCGGTTACAACGGTGTGTCGGTGGTTCGGGGCCTGAACCTGACCGTGAACCCAGGTGAAGTCGTCGCGTTGCTCGGACCGAACGGTGCCGGAAAAACCACAACTCTGCTCACCGCGTCGGGCTTGGTGCCCGTCATCTCGGGAGACATCAAGGTGTTCGGCAAGTCCGTTCAGGGTCGTCGTCCTCACTTGTTGGCTCGCGAGGGTCTCGCTCACGTGCCCGAGGGTCGTGCGCTCTTCTACCAACTGACCGTGGCCGAAAACCTGCGATTGGGTGCGGCCAAGGGGGCGGCCGATTTGAAGAAGGCCCTCGGCTATTTCCCGGCCCTCGAGCCCATCAAGGACCGTCGAGCCGGTTTGCTGTCCGGTGGCGAACAGCAAATGCTGGCCATGGCCCGGGCCCTCACCGTCAGCCCGAGGTTGCTGATGGTGGACGAGATGAGTCTGGGTCTCGCGCCGATCATCGTGGAACGTCTGTTGCCGATCTTGCGACAGATCGCCGATGAGACCGGTGCCGGCGTGTTACTGGTCGAACAGCACGTTCACATGGCCCTGCAGGTGGCCGATCGTGCGTACGTCATGAGCCACGGAGAACTGGTCATCGAGGGTGATGCCGCCTCGTTGCGCAACGATCGCAGTTTGATCGAGGCGAGTTATCTCGGCAAATGATTCCGCTCAGGAACCGGGCAGCTGTTTGAAGTAACTCTGTGCGTCGAAGTAGTCGCGCCACAGGGTGATCTTGCCGTCGACCACTTCCCACACGCCGTTGACCGGCAACTCCAACCAGCCCCAGGACATCTTGAATCGATCCGTGCGCTCATTGAACACGGTGGAGCCGCTGGCGGCCTCGCGATGCACGACCCAGTCGACTTCGGTGCAGTCGCCGAACATCGGCCCGAGGACACTTTTTATGCCCTCGGGTCCGTACACCTTCATCAAAGGAACGTTGTCGTATTCGCAACCGTCAGCGACGAGGGCGCAGGCGGCATCCACGTCGAGGCGCTCGAGAGCGGCGATGAATGCGTTGACCGTTTCCAGTGGATTCATGGTGATCTCCTTCTCACTCTTTGCAGCCGACGGGGGCTCAACTGTTCGCCGCCGGCGGTTCCTTGCTCCAGAGCACGTCGAAATCGCGGGCGATGTCGAGTACTTGGTAGGCGCGTCCCATGCCGACGCAGAAACCGATGGTCACGGTGAGCTCCAAAAGCTCGGTGTCGCTGAATCGCGCTCGCAGACGATTCCAGAGGTCGTCATCGACGGCGGTGTGGTCGATGGCGAAGCGCTCGGCGTATTCGGCGGCGAGTCGTTCGCGGTCGGTGAAGTTCGGGTGGTCGTGGTAATGCTGAACCGAGTTGTACGCTTCGTCATCGAGTCCTTGCCGCATCGCCGATGCGGCGCGAGTGTTCATTCAAACAACGCACTGATTGAGCTGGGCGATCCGCATGCGGGCCACCTCGCGCTCCCTGATGCTCAGGCTCGATTTCACGTACACGGCCTCGCTCATGGCGGCCATGCCCGCCCCCATGTGGGGTGCCAGCGCCCAGAGGCGATGAGCTTCCAGGCCCTCTCCGTCGGGAACTTCCAGTCTCGCCATCGTCTTGGCCTCTCTCGTCAGCGGTTGGTTTGCTCGAGCGCGCTGATGCGAACGGGAATCGCGCTCTGGACCACCATACCGTTCACCAAGTCGTAGCCCTTGTCCACCGAAACCAGCCGACTGGTCGGCGTGCCGATGTCGCGCACTTTCTCATCGGTGAGTGAGGAGCCTCCCCACGAGTGGGCCATGGAGATCACGCCTCGGCGCACGTCGGGCGCCGACTCCACGATCGCTTGCAACGAGGCTCGTGGGCTGGAAATCTCCACCAGATCACCGTCGGCCAGGTCGTACTGCTCCATGTCGTCGGGATTCATGTAGGCGGGGTTGGTGCTGCCTTTGGACCCGAGCACCGACAACTCCGAGCCGAACGAATTCAGCACGTGCCTCAAACGGCGACTGACCAAACGGAAGGGGTACGTCGCGGGATCGACGCCGAGAGCGGCGGCCGAATCTCCCTCGGTCACGACCAAGCGCATCTCATCGACGATGTCGTCGGGAGCGACGGTGAACTTGGCCGTACAGGTCGGATCCGCGGCCTGCACGACCATGGCCTTGTCGGGGTGCACCTTCATGCGATTGCGTCGCACCTCGTCCATGGGCATGCGGGATCCGGCGTACACCAGATCCAGCATCTCATCATCGCTCGGGAGGCGTTCCATCGGTGCGTTGCCACCGGCGAGGGGCAACGGTGAGTTCAGGCGGCGGGCCAATTCCCAGAAGACCTCCCACTCGTTCATGACGTCGCCGATGCGGGGGGTGATGGCCTCGGTGTAGTTGGTGTAGGGCGCTCGGAACCAACGGTCCATGAGGTGGGGCACGTCGGCACGCTCGAGCGACAGAGTCGGTGCGATCACGTAGTCGGCGAACTCGGCGGTGGCTGACATGCGATGGTCGATGACGACGAGCAACTCGAGGTCTTCCATCGCCTTGATGGTGAGTTCCTGGTCGGGCCAGGCCACCACCGGATTGCCGCCACTGACGATGAGAGCCCGCACACGGCCCTCGCCTTCGTTCAGGATCTCCTCGGCCAGTGCCGTCGTGAGCATTTCCCCGCGAATGCCGCGCAGGTTTCGTACGCGTTGGTTCGCGCCGGTGGCCGGCGGACGCGCGGCGTGCACCTGGGCTCGTCGCGGGGTCTCGGGATACAGGAAGTACCCGCTCTCCAAGGTGTCACCCTCTCGGTTCACACGCCCACAGATGGTGTTGAGAACGATGGAGAGGTGTTCGGTGAGGCTGGAGTGCGGGGCCATGCTGGGGCCGGTTCCGGTCCCGCTGGTTCCCTTTCCGGCGGTGGCGAACATACGGGCGGCGGCCACGATGTCGTCGGCGGGAACGTCGCACCGTTTGGAGACGTAAGCCAGATCGAAGGTCGCCACGGCGGCGGCCAGTTGCTCCAGATCGGCCACCCACTTCTCGCAGAACTCGTGATCGAACAAGCCCTCGTCGATGACGACCTTCAAAATGCCGGCCATCAAGGTGGGGTCCTCGCCGGGCTTGGGGGCCAGGTGGATGTCGGCTTGGGTGGCGAATTCGGTACGGCGCGGGTCGATGACGATGAGTTTCATGCCGCGCTTCTTCGCCTCGCGCAGCACCACGTACGGATTGGTTCCTTGCAGACCGCCCACCGGCGAGAAACTGGAGACCATCGGGTTGTATCCGATGGCCAACAACACGTCGGCATCGCTGAAGTTGTGGTAGCCGGCTTCCCAGATGCCGACGCGGAACGGCGCAGTGGCCTTGGCCGGTTGGTCGATGGTGACCGACGTGTAGAACGAGGGGGATTCGAGACCCTGATGGAAGGCGCGCGCGGCGGGGACGGCGAGCGAGTTCTGGTAGCCGCCGGTTCCGGTGTACGACGCGATGGCCCGAGGACCGTAGGTGTCGAGAATGCGCTTCAATTCGGCACCGATGGCGTCCATGGCATCTCGCGACGAGATCTCCTCGAAGGTCCCATCGGCTCGGCGGCGCATCGACGAACGCAGACGACTGGGGTGCGTCATCTGCTCGGGAATCTGGCGACCCTTGATGCAGGTGTAACCGGCGAAAAGCGGGTCCTCGGGGACTCCACGAATCGACACCGCTTGCCCGCCGGCCACGTCGACCTCGATGGGGCAACTCGCGTGGCAAAACCGACAGAACGTGTGGTGCGTCTCCATGCCCTGTGCGGTGGTTTGCTCGTGGTCGGCGACAGTCATACGAGCCCCCCTCGTTCGCCTCGGTCCCACGAGGCACCCACAAACTAACCCAGCGATTAGATTGCGCCGTACCGAAACGAGCGAAACGTTCCTCGTCTCGACTGGGGGGCATATGTCGGGGCAATCCGTCGACCAACTGATCCACCGAGAGCAGGGGGCCATCGCCTGCCCATATCCCATTTTCGCCAGCCTGCGGGAGGCCGACGGAGTGCCCTTCAACGCCGATCTGGGGGCCTGGATCATCTCCCGTTACGACGACGTCCGAGCGATCCTGCGCGACACCGAGCGCTATTCCAGTCTCAGTCCCACCGGTCCGGCGCAGGCCGGGGAGGCCCTGATGGCCGGGATCATGGAACTCATGAAGGATCCCGAGATGGCGGCGGTTCTGGGATCGAACACCATGACGCGCGGGCGGGTGGCGGTTCTGCTGAATGCCGACCCGCCGGATCACCGTCGTCAGCGCAAGTTGGTGAACCCGGCCTTTCGACCCGATCGCATCCGCGCCATGGAGCCGGCCATGGTCGAGGTCACCGAGCGCTTGCTCGCCGATGTCGTCGCCGATCTGTCGGCATCGGGCGCGTCCGACGTCGTGAAGCGGTTCGCCGTGGGCCTGCCGATGGCCATCATCGCCATGGCCCTCGGGGTCGCCGACGACGATCTGGCCACCTTCAAGCGCTGGTCGGACGACATCGTGATGCCGGTGGGCAATCACTCGCCCTCGGTGGAGCAGGTCAGAGGTTTTCTGATTTCCACCAAGGAGTTCACCGAGTATTTCTTGGCCCAGATCGCGGCCCGCAAGGTGTCTCCGACCGATGACCTCCTGTCCGACATCGCCAACGCGCAAATCGACGGAGAGGAACTGACCGACGATGAGCAACTCGGGATGTTGCAACAGTTCCTGGTGGCGGGCAACGAAACCACCACGAACCTCATCGCCAACATCATTCGGCGTCTGGCCGAGGATCCGGCCCTCCAGGAGCGGGTTCGCGTGGAGCCGACATTGATCGAGGGTCTCGTCGAGGAGATGTTGCGTCTCGAAGCGCCGGTAGGGGGACTCTTCCGGCAGGCCAAGGTCGACGTGGAGGTGGCCGGAACGCGGATTCCGGCTGGTGATCACCTGTGGCTGTTGTTCGCCTCGGCGAACCGGGACGACTGCAAATTCGCGTCTCCCGACGAGGTGGATCCGGAGCGGGCCAACGTGAAGGAACATCTGGCTTTCGGGAACGGCGAGCACTTCTGTCCTGGGGCGGGTCTGGCGCGATCGGAGGCCCGAATCGCCATCACCCATCTCGTGGGAGCACTGCGAAACATCCGTTTGGCCCCGGACAACGAATTCCGCTTCGGGGATTCCTTCGTCCTGCGGGGTCTGACCGGCTTGCGAATCACGGCCGACCTGGCGTGACCGGGTCGGCTGGGGGCCAGTGACGAGCGTCGGCATAGCGCCCGAACTAATCGGTCGGTTAGTTTCACGTGGGCGAACTGGCAGGTTCGGGGGACAGGGGGAAACATGGTAGATCGTTGGATCACCGATCGGGCGCCGAGCAAGCGGTGGCCCCACTACACGCGCGCGAACGCGGGCGAGGTCCTCAGTTCCTCGGCGAGTCCGCTCGGCCAGCAATTCTGCTGGGAGAACGGGATCCTTCTCGGTTGGCGCGACGGGTACGTCCGCGGCGGCAACTACACCTTCGACGAGTTCACCGATGGCGAGCCCGAGGTCTGCGGCTTCTTCGCCGGCTACTTCTACATCAACCTGGCCAACGTGCGCATGCAGGCGGTGCGCAGTCCGTTGTTGACCGTCGAACAACTCGACTTGGCCTTCTTCGGCGATCACCCCGAGGTGCCCCCCTACGAGGCGCACCCTCTCGACGAGCGCCCTGATTTGGTGGAGGGAATCCTGGCGCACCTGGGCTTCGTGATGACCACCACGTCCATTCCGGAGGTGGACGCCGAGAAGACGATGACCATCGGCTTACGCAGTGGTCGTCCCGATTTGACCAGCATGAGCGATGCCGGTCTTTTGGCCCGTGCGCGCATGTTGCAGCCGATGTTGCGCAAACTGTTCGACAGCCACACTCCACCGTCGTCGGACTCGGCGATCGCTCCGGGTGTCCTCGGTGCGGTGTGTGCCGCCATCGGGCAGCCCGAGACCGCGATGAAGTTGATCGCCGGTATCGGCGAGGTGGACTCGGCCGAACCGAGTTACCGCATGTGGGACCTCTCGCGTTCAGCGAACGCGTCGTCGGCCGTCACCAGGGAATTCGAGGTCGGTGTGGCCGGACTGCTCGGACGCTTGCGGGCATCGACTGACCCGGGTGCCAAGAAGTGGGTCGCCGACTTCGAGCAATTCCTGATGGAGTTCGGGTCGCGGGGGCCCAACGAATGGGAGATCAGCGCCGACACTTGGGAGACCAAGCCCGAGATCGCCTTGGCCGCCATCGATCGTGTTCGTCTGCAGAGTGACGACGAGTCACCGACCATCCGCAACCGACGCATGGCCGACGAGCGTCGTCGACTGACCGACGAGGTGCGCGCACTGGTGGGGCCACTCGGCCCGGAGTTGGCTGGTCAGTTCGAGGGAGCACTCGTGGCGGCCAATCAGATGGCTATCCGCGAGCGCACCAAGACCAACATCATCCGGGCCCTGCACGAAGTCCGCATGGTGTTCCGCGAGCTGGGTCGCCGCCGCGCGGCCGAGGGTTCGTTGGTCGACCCGCATCACGTGTTCGTCTTGCTGGAGTCCGAATTCGATCGATTCCTGTTCGATGGTGCGTCGATGAGGGAAACTCTGGCCACTCGGCACGCGCAGTGGCAGGAACTGCAAAAATTGGAGCCGCCTTTCTTCATCAAGAACGGCGTCGTGCCGCCGCTGTCGGAGTATCAGAAGAAGGGGCAGGGTTCGTCCACCCAGGCCGTCGTCGGCGACGTGGTCCAGGGAGTTCCCGGATGTACCGGCGTTTACTCCGGTCGGGCCCGTGTGATCCTCGACCCGTCGGATCCCGGCGAGTTGGAGCCGGGCGACGTGTTGATCGCGCCCAACACCGATCCTGCCTGGACTCCGTTGTTCATGTCCTGTGGCGCGGTGGTGGTCAATGTCGGAGCGGCCATCAGCCATGCCATCATCGTGAGTCGCGAATTAGGCCTTCCGTGTGTGGTGTCGGCGACCGATGCCACGTCGCGTATCGTCAGTGGCTCGCTGATCGAAGTCAACGGTGACACCGGATCCGTGAGAGTTCTCGAGGTCCCCGGATGAACAAGCCCTTCCGTTTCGGACTGCAGGCCTATGCGTCGGCGTCGGCCCGCGACTGGCGGGACCTGGCCCGCAAGGCCGAGGCCATGGGTTTCTCCTCGTTTCATCTCGCGGACCATGTCATCGGACCCGGTCCGGCGCTGAACGCCACCGGACATCCCGTGCAGACCGTGGCGGCGATTCCGGCGATGGCGGTGGCCGCCGAGGCCACCGAGTCGATCAAGGTCGGCTGTCGCGTTTTGTGCGTGGACTATCGCAACCCGGTGATGCTGGCCAAGGAGGTCGCCACGCTCGACTTCTTCTCCGAGGGTCGCCTGGAGTTGGGCCTCGGCGCCGGTTGGTTGCAGAACGAGTACGAGGCGATGGGTATCCGGTTCGACAAGGCCGGTGTGCGCATCGATCGCATGGAAGAAGTCATCGGTCTGTTGCGGGCCTCATTCGCCGATGGCGAACTGAACATCGACGGGCAGCACGTTCACGCAGTGGGTTTCGAGGCGGTTCCCAAGCCGGTGAACAAGCCCGGCCCACCGTTGATGATCGGTGGTGGCGCGAAGCGTGTGCTCACCATCGCGGGCCGCGAAGCCGACATCGTCAGCTTGAACTTCGACAATTCGTCGGGCAAATTGGGGCCTGAGGGCATCGGGTCCTCCACTGCCGAGCTGACCGATCAGAAGATCCGATGGGTGAAAGAGGGCGCCGGCGATCGCTTCGCAGACATCGAACTCGAGATCGCCGCCTACTTCACGATCATCACCGCCGACGGTGACGGAACACGAGCCAAGATGGCGCCCATGTTCGCAATGACCCCCGAGGTGTTGGCCGAGCATCCCAACGCGTTGATCGGAACGATCGACGAGATATGCGACCGCATCGTCGAGCGACGCGAACGTTTCGGGATCAATTACGTTTCGTTCGGCGCATCGGTGATCGATGCAATCGGTCCCGTCGTCGAGCGACTGACCGGTAAGTGACGTGAAAACGAGTGACACGGAGAATCAGATGAGCGTCGATATTTCAACCTTCAATCCCTTCGACCCCACCACGCAACAATGTCCGTTCCCGCACTACGCCAAGATGCGCGAGGAGGCTCCCGTGCACGCGGTGGCGAGTATCGGCGTTCACATGGTGACCAAGCACGATCTCGTGATGCAGGTTCTGCGCGATCCCCGAACGTTCTCGTCGATGTTCGGTGGAGCGGGTATGCCGCTCAGTGGCCCCGAGCGCGAGCGCTTCGCCGAAGTGATCTCGAAGGGTTACCCCCGAGTTCCGACCATGCTCACCGCCGACCAGCCGGAGCACACTCGTTATCGCCGATTGGTGTCGCGTGCGTTCCACCCCAAAGTGATCGCCGAGATGGAGCCGGTGGTCCGAGAGATCACCGTGGGGCTGATCGAATCCTGGATCGACAAGGGTCGCATCGAGTTCGTCGAGGAGTTCGCCGTGCCGCTGCCGGTCCGTGTCATCGCCAAGGCGTTGAACGTTCCTGACGACCGCTTGGCGGACTTCAAACGCTGGTCCGACGACTCCATCGCGGGTATCGGCACCAACATCTCGATCGATGATCGCATCAAGGCCGAATACGGCGTGAACGAGTTTCAGCACTACTTTGCCGAACAAATCGACCGTCGCCGCGCCGAGCCCCAGGATGATCTGCTGACCAACCTCCTGAACGCCACCATCGACGACGACGACCCGGAAGTCACCGACAACCGTCCTCTCGACATGCCCGAGATGTTGAGTATCGTGCAACAACTTCTCGTGGCCGGCAACGAGACCACCACGAAGACACTCACCGAGATGATTCGCCTCCTGGCGGAGAACCCCGGCGAATGGGAGAAGTTGAAGGCCGATCCGAGTCGCGCGGAACGCGTGGTGGAAGAGACGCTTCGCCTGTCCACTCCCACCCAGGGTATGTGGCGCATCGTCACCGAGGACACCACGCTCGGCGGCGTCGATCTGAAGAAGGGCCAGCGCATCATCATCGTGTTCGCCTCGGCCAATCGCGACGAGGATCTGTACGACCGACCCGATGCCTTCGACCCCGATCGCGAACACCTGCGCGACAACCTGGCTTTCGGTAAGGGTATCCACTTCTGTCTCGGAGCGAACCTCTCTCGATTGGAGGGCAGAGTGGCCGTCGAGGAATTGTCCAAGCGGATCGACACCCTCTCGCTCACATCCGACAACAGGTTCGAGTACTTCCCGAGCTTCATGCTGCGCGGCCTCACCAACCTCGGAATCGAGTTCACCCCGGCCAAGGTGTCCTCGTGACCGGCCGCCTGACCGGTAAGACGGCGGTCGTGACCGGATCGAGTCGCGGTATCGGTCGGGGCACGGCGATCGCCCTGGGCGAGATGGGCGCCACGGTGTACATCACCGGGCGCAACACCGGCGACGGCGCGCTCACCATCGACACCACCGCCCAGATGGTGAACGATGCCGGAGGTATCGGCATCCCCGTGAGGGTGGACCACGGTGACGACCGCCAGATCGCCGATTTGTTCGATCGCGTGCGCACCGAGGCCGGCAAGATCCATGTTTTGGTGAACAACGTCTACAAGATCCCCGATCCGCCCGCCTGGGGTGGAGGATTCTGGGAGCACCCCCTCAGCATTTGGGACGATCAAGTGGGCATCGGTCTGAGGGCGCATTACGTCGCGTCGTGGCACGCGGCGCCGTTGTTGTTCGAGGGTGGACCCGGCGGTTCGATCATGAACGTGTCGTCGCCCGGTGGCAGTTCGTATCATTTCAGCTCGTCGTACGGCGCGGGCAAGGCCGGGCTCGACCGTCTGAGCGCCGACATGGCCCTCGAGCTGAAGTCCAAGGGGATCGCCTGTTGCTCGATCTACCCGGGCTCGGTGGCCACCGAGTTCATCATGGAGTGGGCCGGCAGGCGGGGCAGTGATCTGTCGACGGCGCAGACGACTCTGGGCGTCGGTCGGGCCATCGCGGCCCTCGTGGTGGCACCCGATCTGATGGAACGCACGGGCACGATCCAGTGGGTGGAGGACCTGTCGGAACAGTTCGACGTCCGCGACGAGAACGGGAATCTGGCACCGGCGTACCCCGGGCGCATTCGCCGCTGAGTCAGAATTCGAGACCGAGTCGGTCGACCCCACGAATCGTGAGTCGGTCGCGCCAGGTGATGTCGCCACTGGGGCGTACGGTCGGAAATCGGCGCACGAGCGAGCCCACCGCCACCTCGGCCTCGAGTTTGGCCAGGTTCGACCCGAGGCAATAGTGAATTCCGGCGGCGAAGGCCAGGTGGCGCCCGGCGTTGGAGCGATCGAGCCTCAGGCGGCTTGGTGCGTCGAACATCGACGGATCATGGTTTCCGGCGCCGAGAATCGTGGTGACGACGGTGCCCGGTTCGATCGTGGTCCGACCAGAGGCGGTCTCGTAGTGGACGGGGACCATGGGCACTCGCACCGTCTGTTGAACCGGTCCGTCGTAGCGCAGTAGTTCGTCGACCGCGCGAGCACCGATGTCCGGACGAAGATGCCAGGCCGCCAACTGATCGGGGTGTTGCAGCAATGCGTTCACCGAGTTCCCGATGAGGTTCACGGTCGTCTCGTGTCCGGCGATGTACAACAGCACGACGAACGAGATCAGTTCGGCCGCGCTCAAATTGTCGCCGTCGTCCTCGACCGCGATGAGGGCCGACAACAAGTCGTTGCCCGGATGACGCCGACGATCCTCGATGATCTCGAACAAGTAGGGGATCAGTTGCGAGAATGCCCGGTCCACCTCGGCCAGATCATCCATCGTGGAGGTCGGCTCGAGGGCGAAGGTGATGACCTGACTCCAGTCGCGCAGCTCCTCGGCTCGATCCACGGGCATGTCGAGCAAATCGGATATGACCTGGAAAGGGATGGGAAAGGCCAGTTCGTCGATGAGTTCCATGCCACCGCGGGCCTCGGCTCGATCGAGCACGTCGTCGACGAGCTGCTGAATGCGGGGACGAAGGTTCTCGATCGACGAGGGGGTGAACGCCTTACTCACCAGTCGACGCAGCCGCGAATGGTCCGGAGGGTCGAGGTTCAAGATCGTCTTCGTCGAGTTACGACTGCGACGTCGCTCGCGTTTGGCCCGAGACAACGGATCGGTCGGCTCGTTGCCGTTGGCCTCGATGTCACGACTGAAGTCGTTGCTTCGCAACGTGTACGCCACGTCTTCATAGCGAGTGAGAATGACCACGTCACCCGTGCGATGAACGGGATCGTGTTCGCGCAAGGCATCGTAGAACGGATACGGGTTGGCACGAAAAGCGGGGTCCAGCGGGGTGAAGACGGCGAGAGCGGGATCGGTGTCGGTCATGCGACATCCTTCAGCGCCGATGCCAAAGCATCGACGATCCGGTCCACTTGGTGGTCGTGGATCACGAGGGGCGGGCAGAAGGCGTTCGTGTCGGTGCCGATGGCTCGCGTGATCACGCCGAGTCGTAACATCGCATCGCGAACCGCGAAAGCGTCCACACCCGGGTGGTGACCGACGGCCCACACCGCTCCATCACCGCGCACTGACGCGACCGCGCCGTCGGCGGCGAGCGATCGCAAGCCGTCCGACAATCGCTGGCCGACCTGGAGAGCCCGCGCCACCAGTCCCTCGCGCTCGATGATGTCGAGGTTGGTCAGCGCCGCCACGCACGCCGTGGGATGGCCGGAATACGTGAAGCCCGTGCGCAAGAAGAAATTCGGGTCGCTTTCGATCGCCGCGCGAACCGCTGGTCCGATGAACACTCCGCCCAGGGGCTGATATCCGGATGTGACGGCCTTGGCGAAGGTCACCATGTCGGGGCGCACGCCGTACCGATGAGCGGCGAACCACTCGCCGAGTCGACCGAATCCCGAGATGACCTCGTCGTAGATGAGATGCGCGGAGTGCTGATCACACAGGCGACGAACCGACTCCAGGTAGCCCTCTGAGGGTGGGAAGACGCCTCCGGCACCTTGAAGTGGTTCGACCAACACCGCCGCGATCGTCGAGCGGCGCTCCGACATCAACGAGGCGAGGGCCTCGACGTCGTCGGCGGGAACTTGCGCGACGTCACCCACGTAGGGGGCGTACCCCTCGCGGTTCGGGGTGATGCCCTGAGCGCTGGTGCCGCCGTACGCCGTTCCGTGGTAGCCCCGTTGGCGCGAGATGATGAGGGTCTTTTCCGGCTGTCCGGCTTGAAGGTGGGCAAGACGCGAGAGTTTCATGGCGGTGTCCACGGCCTCGGAGCCCGAAGAGGTGAAAAAGACCCGCGAGTCGATCATCGGGGCGATTCCCACGAGCATCTCGGCCAGACGCTCGGCGGGGACGTTGGTGAAAGGGTCGAACGTGGAATACGCGGCCAAGGTGCTGGCTTGGCGAGCGATGGCGGCGGCGATGTCGGAACGTCCATGGCCGACGGCGCAGTACCAGAGGCTGGCCATTCCGTCGATGTACTCGTTCCCGTGATCGTCGTACACGACGGCACCTTGGCCCCGCACGAGGGTGATGAACTCGCTCTTGGTCGGTTTGGCGAAGGGGTGCAGGAAGGCGGACACCATGTGCAGACGGTAGTTCGGTGTCTCGATTGGACGACGATCAGAGTGCATCGCGACCACCAATCAGAACGATTACCGCCCAAATCGTGGTCAAGAAACATTGTCTGTGCGTCGTTGTCTCCTCCCTCGGGGGACTGTCCGCTCGCCGGGGAGACGCCGGGTCCGAGAATTCGGACCGCCCACCAGAGGTGACGGCGGTGTCGATGTGTGTCGCCCGTCTTCTTCTGCTGTGTTGCGACCCCGATTCGGAGGACTCGATGGGATTCGACGCCCGCAAACATCATCGACTCGTGCTGCTCTCGCTGGAGGGAACGGTGGTCACGGCCACCCACGACGTGGGCGAGGGGGCGCGTTGTGGCCCAGTCATGTCGATGGCTCGACGTCCGATCGCTGTTATCGGCTCACGTCGTGCTCTCCGCAGGACCCGTGGTCGACCGGCAGAATCGGATTGTCGCGCGCCGGGGATCATCTGGTGATGTCCGAACATCTGGATGGGCACAATCATCGATCCGACCCGCCGGGGTCGGTGCTCGACTCTTCGACTATGTCATGTGGCGCGTCGCCAGGTTCGCCTTTGGCGACCGACGTGGTGTCAAATGGGGCATGGCGCGCCTGAGGAACCTGGTCGACGAAGCGCTCGATGCCACCGTCGCGGCGGGGTACTCGCGCATCGGTTACGAGATCCGCTCCCGCTCGGGGCAATGGGAGTCTTTGTCGTCGTCTGCCCTGGAGGGCCGGGTCGTGGTCATCACCGGAGCCACCTCCGGCCTCGGGTTGGCGACGGCGCGTCGCGTGCGCTCCTTGGGGGCGACGCTCGTTCTGGTGGGTCGTGATCGCGAGCGCACCGAGAAGGTGCGACGCGACTTAGTGGACGAGATCACGTCCGCGGCCACGGTCGACGTGGTGGTGGCCGACATGGCCGAACTGACGCAGGTTCGTGAAGCCGGCCGTCGAATCTCGGCGATGAGCCGCGTCGACGTCCTGATCCACAATGCCGGGGCACTGTCGAAGCAACGACTCGTCAATGCCGCGGGACTCGAATCGACGTTGGCCGCTCAGGTCGTGGGTCCGTTCGTGATGACCACGGCGCTGATCGACGTGCTCGAACGCGATCTCGGGCGCGTGATCACCGTCTCGTCCGGCGGCATGTACACCGCCGCGTTGGCGGACATGTCGGTCGCATCACCTGCGCCGCTCCGCGCGAGCGCGTACGACGGCACGCGGCAGTATGCGACGGCCAAGCGGATGCAGGTGACCTTGAACGAAATGTGGGCCGCGCGGCATCCCGGTGTTCATTTCGCTTCCATGCATCCCGGATGGGCCGATACCCCCGGGGTGCGTACGGCGCTACCGGGATTCGCGAAATGGACCGGCCCGTTCCTGCGCAGCGCCGAGCAAGGGGCTGACACGATCGTCTGGCTGGCGTCGACAGCCTCTTCGAATCTCGGTCTCAGTGGCGGTTTTTGGTGCGATCGTGCCCGACGGCCGATCCATCGGCTGGGCTCCACGCGGTCGTCGGATCGCCCCGACGTTCGCCAGGCCCTGTGGGACTGGTGCGTAAAGACGTCGATGACGGGCGCATGATCTCATCGGCGTAACGGCCGCGTCGTATCAGGTCGGCCATCGTGCGCATGGCGGCGTCACAATGGGTGAAAAAGGTCTTGTAACCGTTGCAAAGATGATTGAGGCCCGGCTCGCCATCAGGTGTGGTGGCGAAGCGATCCTTGGGGCAACCTCCGTGGCAGGCGAATCGCACCTCGCACTCGAGGCACATTCGGGGCAGCGAGTCCAACTTGTGGCGGCCGAAGGCGACCTGTTGCGGTGATGCCACCAAGTCCGCCATCGGGGAATCGTGGATGTTGCCCAGCAGATGATCGGGTTCGACGAAGTGATCGCACGAGTACAGGTCGCCGTTGTGCTCGAGAGCCAAGGCCGACCCGCACGTGGGTGAGTGAACGCAGAGGCTGTGTTGGTCGAAATGAGCCCCGAGGGTGACATCGAACAGTTGAACGAAGACCTCGCCGACGTCGTGAGAGACCCACTCGTCGAACACGGCGCACAGGAACTCTCCGTACTGGTCGCCGGTGATGGAACGTGAAGTGACGAGATGGCCGTTCTGGGTGTACAAGATGCGACGTTTTCCGCGTCCGGTGCCCCAACCGCCCTCGGCCACCTCGATGTTGGCGGTGGTGGCCCGCTCGACGATGGGGATGAATTGGATGTGGCGGGCCCCGAGTTCGTCGCGCAAATAGCGGTAGGTCTCGAGTGGGTGGCGCACGTTGGCGGCGCTGAGACTGCACAGTACGTTGCACTCCACGCCGTGACGTCGCAAGAGATCCCAGGCCCGGAGAACGTCGCCGTGACTCCCACGGCCGTCCTTCCAGACGCGAAAGCGGTCGTGATCGTCGGGACGACCGTCGATGCTGAGTCCGACCAGGACATGATGCTCGGCGAGGAAGTCGGCCCACGACTCGTCGAGGAGTGTCCCGTTGGTCTGCATGGTGTGTTCGATCGTCTGACCGGGTCGCGCCACCTCGGTCACGATGGAGAGAGCCTCGCGGTAGAAGTCGAGCCCCATCAAGGTGGGTTCTCCACCCTGCCAGGCCACGTTCACGGGTCCGTCGGGCTGGGCCGCGATCATCTGTGTCAAGTACGCGCGCAGGGTGTCGGCTCCCATGCGCAGGCGATCACCGGGGTACAGCGTGTCCTTGGAGAGGAAAAAACAATAGGTGCAGTCGAGATTGCAGACGGCGCCGGTTGGCTTGGCCAACAGGTGAAAAGGGTGCCCCAACCGTTCAATCATCGAATGAACGGTGCCACACCAGAGGGTTGACGTCCGAAGTGGCCGGACGACCGGGCTCGAGTCCGCCGAGCCACAGCACGCGATCCAATTCGCGTGCGGGATGTTCCGAGGCGGTGATCCGCGCACCGTCGGCGAAGTAGATGACGGTCATCACCGATCGCATGGTCTCGGTCCCGTTCGCCGGAGCCGAGTGAAGGGTCCAGCCGGTGTGAAACGTGGCGTCACCAGCGGTGAATGGCCCGTGCGTCGACAGATTCCAGTCGCGCTCACGGATCAGAGTCTCGAAGAAGCGCTGTGAGGCGTCGCCGATGGTCTCTTCGCTGAGGTTGCCCATCTCGTGTGTGCCGTCGGCGAAGGTCATGCCTCCGATCTCGCGGGGGACGTCGACCAGGGGCATCCACATCGTGACCGTTCGATTGGTGTCGAGCGGCCAGTACACCTGATCTTGATGCCACGGGGTGTACCCACCGCCGGGCTCCTTGTAGAGAGCCTGGTCGTGATAGAGCCGGACGCCCTCGACGCCGAGGAGTTCGGCGGCCACGCGGGCGAATCGTCGACCGAGAACGAAACGTCGGGTCACGTCGTCGTGTTGGAGGATCCCCCCGGCCTGAACGAACGCTCGACCATAGGTGTCGCGCTCCTCCAAGGGACGGCGATCCCATCGTCGGGCCTGCGTGGCCTCGTCGATGGAGGGCCTGACGGTCGCGACCTCGGCCGAGGTGGCCAATCCCCGCACGACACAGTGGCCGTGGCGACGGAAATAGTCGCCAACATCGGGGGAAAGCACGAACCGGTCGTCGAAGTTCGGCTCGCTGACGGCATCCTCCACGGTCTCATTGTGTCATGCCGACTCCGTGTGACGTTCGCTCTCGAGGGATCGACCGGGGACGGTCGATCACGTGCCTCGGGCGGTCTTGGGGCAAGATAAATGGGCATCACGTTGGTGCCACGAGTGACGAGGAACATCCATGGAGTTCTCCTGGACCAAGGAGCAGAACGAACTGCGGGCCGAGGCCCGCTGCGTCGCCGAGCGGGCCGTTGCCACGTACGGTCGGTCCAACGACTCCTGGATCAACGGCTGGTCGAAGGAATTCGCTCGGGAGTTGGGCCAGCGTGGTTGGATCGGACTCACGTGGCCCGTCGAATTCGGTGGGGCTGGTCGCTCGCCCCTCGATCGACTCATCATCGGTGAGGAACTGATCGCAGCCGGGGCGCCCATCGGGTCCATGTGGTTCGCCGATCGTCAGATGGGGCCGACGCTCATGACCTACGGTCGCCCCGACCAGCAGGCCGAGTTTCTGCCCTGCATCCTGAGCGGCTCGTCCACGTGGTGCATCGGAATGTCGGAACCCAACTCGGGGTCGGACTTGGCATCGTTGAAGACCGAGGCCAAGCGTCGCGGTGATCACTGGCTCATCAACGGCCAGAAGATCTGGACCAGCTTCGGTGCGGTGGCCGACTACTGCTATCTCATTTGTCGCACGAACAACGAAGGACCGCCGCACGCCGGTATCAGCGAGATCATCGTTCCCATGGACACACCGGGTATCGAAGTGCGGCCCATCGAGGACATGACCACCAACAGACATTTTTGCGAGGTCTTCTTCACCGACGTGAAGGTACCCATCGAGAATCTGGTCGGCGTCGAGGGAAACGCCTTCAAGCAAACCATGAGCCAATTGGAGCACGAGCGTGGTGGGATCGATCGCCTCGTCTCGAATCAGGCGCTCTACGAGATCGCGCGAGCCAAAGCCGACACCTCGGACCCGATCGTGCGTCAACGCATCGCCGCCCTCGAGATGAAGTACCGAATCGGACGCATCCTCGTCATTCGGGAGGTTCTGCGTCAGGCGCCGGCGGGCTTCTCGGCGGCCACCAAGGCGTTCTGCACCGAACACGAATGGGACGTGGCCGAATTCGTGGCCTCGACCCTGGGCCCCGAGGCCATGTTGTGGGACGAGGTGACTCAAGGGTTGGCGTACGCACCCGGTTACACGATCATGGGTGGGACCTCGAATGTCATGCGTAACATCCTCGGAGAGCGGGTCCTCGGCCTGCCCCGATAGCCGACTACGGTTGCGCTGACTCAGCGCGTCGGGGGAGAAGATGAGTAACTGGAAGTTCGCCGATCTGTACGAAGCGATCGCCGCCAAGATCCCCGACCATCCCTGTCAGATTCAAGGTGATCGCGTCGTGACATGGGGTGCTTTCAATCGCCGCGCGAGCGCCCTCACCGCCGACCTACTGGAGGCCGGACTCACGCACCAGAGCAAGGTGGCCGCGTACCTTCAGAACTGCCCGGAGTATCTCGAAACGTATGTGGCGGCGTTCAAAGGCGGTTTCGTGCCGGTCAACACGAACTATCGGTACGGCCCCGACGAGATCACGTATCTTTTCGACAACGCCGAGGCCGAGGCCGTGATATTCCACTCGGCCTTCACCAACCTCGTCGAGCAGGTACGCGGGAACCTTGCCGGTGTGAAGCGTTGGTATTGCGTGGTCGAGGCGGGGGACACGCTTCCATCGTGGGCCCACGACTATGACGCCGTGGTCGGTCGCGACGCGCCCCCACGAGTGGAGGGTCCCTGGGGCCGCAGCGGTGACGATCTGCTGTTGTTGTACACCGGGGGTACCACGGGCATGCCCAAGGGCGTGATGTGGCGACAGGACGACTTGTTCAACGTGGTGGGAGCGGGCGGCAACGTGGCCCTCGGAATACCGCCGGGGGAATCGGTCGAAGAATTGGTCGACCGTGTCGAAACGTCCAAGCAAGCCCTCGTCGTGTTGTCGGCGTGCCCGTTGATGCACGGCACTGGTCAGTTCAGCAGCCTGATTGCCATGAACCTCGGGGGCGCCGCAGTCACCTTGCCCTCACGGTCGTTCGACGTGGGTGAGTTGTTCGCCAATATCGAGCGGCATCAGGTTCAAACCCTGGTCATCGTGGGGCAAGCATTCGCCGGGCCGATGCTCGAGTACCTCGACTTTCATCGGCATCGTCACGACCTGTCCAGCCTCGTCATGATCACGTCGTCGGGCGTCATGTGGAGTCAGGAGAACAAGAACGGCTTGTTGAAACACCTGCCCCACGTGATGCTGTTCGACTCTTACGGCTCGTCGGAGGCGGTGGGTATGGGCGGGTCGATCAGTCGCGCCGGAGAGACCGCCACCAAGACCGCCTCTTTCGCGCTGGGGCCGACGTGCGCGGTGTTCAACGAAGAAGGACGACGCGTGGCCGCGGGTAGTGGCGAACGAGGCTTGGTCGCCGTCGGCGGATTCATTCCGTTGGGCTACTACCGAGACGAGGCCAAGTCCGCTCAGACTTTTCGCACCTTCGAGGGGCAACGTTGGAGTGTCCCGGGTGACTGGGCCGAGATTGCCGCCGACGGAAGCCTGATCCTCTTGGGTCGCGGATCGGTGTGCATCAACACCGGAGGTGAGAAGGTTTTCCCCGAGGAAGTGGAGGAGGCCTTGAAGAAGCACTCCGCGGTCCGCGATGCCGTGGCCGTCGGAATCCCCGACGTTCGTTTCGGTGAGACCATCTGCGCGGTGGTGGAGGCCGAGCCCGGGCCGGCGCCGGATCTAACCACGTTGTCAGATCATGTGAAGGCCCACCTGGCCGCCTACAAGGCGCCGCGCCATCTGGTGCTCATCGACTCCATCGGCCGTGCTCCCAACGGCAAGGTCGATTACAAGCGCTTGAGGGCGCATGCGATCGAGAGGCTGGGCCACGGCTGACGGACGCCTCGGCTGAATCGGCCGAGGGTGGGGAATCGCGTGTGTCGAGCCCGCGACCTCGGTAGTCTGTTGTCGTTCATCCAGAGAGGTTCGGGTAACCGGACCCGGCAACCTGGGCGGAAGCCCCAAGGTGCCTCCCGAATCGTGTTCTCCCGTGAGAACCGGTCCGGGGATGTGGTCGGCGTCGGTCGGCAACGAAGCTTCCATGGATGAGCACCAACATCGGGTCGACTTTGCGTCGGTGATCACGAGAGGAGTTCAGCCATGGCGAAGAGTCCGCTTCCCGCATCGGGAGCCTGGCGTCAAGGCGACCCCGTGGGCCATCGTCGATTCTTCACTCTTCCCACCGAGCGAAAGTTGGCCATCGACGTGGGGGTCGTGATGGCCGACGTCACCACGGCCTACGAAACATGGGGGACGCTCGACGCCGACGCATCCAACGCCGTTCTGCTGTGCCACGCATGGACCGGTGACAGCCACGTGGCCGGCCGCGCGGGTGAGGGACATCCGACCCCGGGCTGGTGGGAAGGCGCCATTGGGCCCGGCTTGGCGGTGGACACCAATCACTTCTTCGTCGTGTGCGCGAACGTTCTCGGGGGCTGCCAAGGCTCGACCGGACCGGCGTCGCCGAATCCGAGTGACGGCAAGCCCTACGGCTCGCGTTTTCCGGTCGTCACCATTCGCGACATGGTTCGTGTTCAGGCCCGCCTGGCCGATCACCTCGGCGTGCGCAAATGGCGCGCCGTCATCGGCGGATCGATGGGCGGCATGCAGGTTTTGGAGTGGGCGGTCACCTTCCCCGAGCGCGTCGGGGCGATCATGCCCATCGCCACCTGCGCCCAGGCCTCGGCTCAACAGATCGCCTGGGGTTCGATCGGACGTCGGGGCATCACGAATGATCCCCGGTGGCGAGGCGGCGATTACTACGACGCCGCGCCCGGCGACGGTCCGCACGAGGGTTTGTCGACCGCGCGAATGGTGGCTCAGGTGACTTTCCGTAGCGACAACGTCTTCACCGATCGTTTCGGGCGGGCCATGGTGGGTGGCGACGGGTCGTCGACCTTGGCTCTCGAGCAGAAGTTCGAAGTCGAGCGCTACCTCGAGTACCACGGCGAGAAGTTGTGTCGTCGCTTCGACGCCAACAGTTACATCACCATCGGTAAGGCCATGGATTTGCACGACGTCGGTCGTTCGCGGGGTGGTCTCGTGGCCGCGATGAAGCGCGTGACCATGCCCACACTGACGATGGGCATCTGGAGCGACTTCTTGTACCCGGTGTACCAGCAGATACAAATCCGCGACATGGTGGCGGCCAACGGTGCACGTTCGGAGTTCATCGAGGTCGACTCGCCGCACGGTCACGACGCTTTTCTGATCGAGTTGGATCAGGTCGGGCCGGCGGTCAAACGCTTCATCGAGTCGCTCGACTAGGCGGGCGGGTTGGCCCCGGGATCCGAGGTCGCCGTCATCGCCCGCAGCGTGCGACTGTTCCGAGGGAGTCGTAACAAGACGTCCCCGTCTCCGCGCAGGACCACCACCGTGGCGCGACGCGAACCCTCGCCGGTTCCAGCGAGGTGGTAGGTGCCATTCAGGTGAGCGTGGCGGCGTCGGCGGGCCGAGATCAGGATCGAATCGCGGTCCACCCTCCCGCGAACCTCCACCCACGACGGGCGATCGCGGGGCTCGAGGCGGGCGGCTCGGGCGATGAAGCGTCGACCATCGCGGCTGGACCAATGGGGCTCGAGACTGGCGGCGACGACGCTGGCGATCAGAAGGACAACCACCAGAAAGGTCGACACGGTGCCGATGTTCATGTGTCGAGTTTCCCACGCCGGAGGAGACATCGTGTCGCTCGACCGACCACACTTGGAGGATTCCTGAAATTCTCGAAGTGGAGTCGTTCCGGCGGGCCAGTGCGGCGGTGATCGGGTGGCGGATCACCGGAGTCGTCGCCGACGATCCGATCGTCGTCCCGATGCCCGAGTTCGTGCACCGGTTGGTGGGCGGTCGGGTCGTCGACGTGACGCGCCACGGCAAGGTCATGGGTATCGTCGTGCGACGTCGACGACATGACGACACGATCGACGTGCATTTCGGGATGTCCGGTCGGGTGATCGTGAACGGTCGTGCACCCATCGAAGAGTTGTCGTACGCCGCCTCCGACGACGCGCGTTGGCATCGTTTCACCATGCGATTCGATCGGGGGACGCTGGTGCTCAGCGACCCCCGGCGTTTTGCTCGTGTCACCTCGGCACAGGATCGGGCGGACCTGGGACCTGATGCCTGGAGCATCGACCTGCGCACGTTTCGGGAACGTTTGTCGGGGCGTCGCACCGCGGTCAAGGCGGTCTTGCTGGATCAGTCGGTGGTCGCCGGCCTGGGAAACATGTTGGTGGACGAGATACTGATGAAGTCCGGGGTCGACCCTCGTCGATCGACGGCGTCGCTGGACGCGACGGCCGTGGCCGCCGTGCATCGCAACACCCGAGCGGTGCTCGATCGGCTGTGGAAGCGCGGAGGCAGTCATGCCGGTGATCTGGCCGTGGAACTGCGTCACCCGGGCGCCTCTTGTCCGGTCGACGGCACGCCCTTGGCTCGGGCCAACGTGGGCGGTCGCACCACCTTCTGGTGTCCGAAACATCAGGTCTGACGCGAGGGTGGTGCCTCAACCGTTCCACAATCCGACAGACTGTCGGTCGTGATCGGACCGTTGCACCCGAACCCCGCGGTCGAAACCTCCTCCATCGCCGACAACGGCAACACGCTGGTGGTGTTATTGGTCACCTTGTTCTTGTTGCTCGCCGCCCTGGCGTTGACCGCGCTGGCCGTTTGGTATTGGCGCAGCACTATTCCGGATCCTGAGTCCCTCGGCCCGTTGCACTCGATGAGCACTCGCAAGTACGCAAATCTCGACATCGTCGAGGGGCGTCGGGTTCGGGATTCGTCGCGTCCCTCGCTGGTGGCGACCACCTCGGCCGAGGCCCCCGTGGACCCGGCCGCGGGCGTGGCGTTCGATGAGCCGGAGGCGCCCTCGGAAGTCGAGCACGATGACGACGTCTGGCCCGGCGACGATTGGTCCGACCTCGACGCCCCGACGACGAGAGAGCCCGAACCGATCGCCGACGTCCGCGACGATGATCCCCGGGTCGAGCCGCAGTCGCGCTCGGGGTCGACACCCATCGATCCACTCATCACGTGACGGGAGTTCCCCGACGCCCCCGTTAGCCGACGACTACCGTGGGGGTATGGCCCAACTCGACCTCGAGGCGATGATCTCCCGATTCAAGGCTCGGGCGGCGGCCGTGAAGCAACGCCCCTTGCCCCCGGTGGCCGGGGAGGAGCGGACGCGCTTCATCGAGCAGGCTCAGGTCGACTTCCAGGATTTCGCACTGATCGGCGACGCCGCGGCAACGATCGAGGACGGCATTCTGGTGCTCCGGGTGGATCTGCGTCCGAAGGCTTCGTGACCATCGCCCTCGGTCGCGAGTCGAATAGCCTCGCCGTTCCCGCCGTACTTCTCGCCGTGGTGGCATGGGGTCTCGGCGCGCTGATGGTGCTCGGCATGAGTGTCGACGGTACGACCGTGGCGCTCTACCGCATGTGGTTGGGCACGCCGGTGATGTTCATCGCCGCTCGCGTCTGGGGGCAGCCCATGACGCTTTCGATTTTGAAGCGGTGCGTGGTGCCCGGTGTGTTTTTCGGGTTGTCGATGATGTTCGGTTTCCAGGCCACCCGCACCACGTCGATCGCCGCCGCGACTCTCATCTCACACCTCACCCCCGCGCTCATGGTGCTCGGTTTGGGCCGTCTGGTGGGGGAGCGCACCGAGTGGCGACGACTTCCCTTCGCGTTCGTCTCGCTGTTCGGATTGGTGTTGGTGGTGCTGGTCGGATCGAACAGCGACGGCGCGTCACTCGAAGGCGACCTCTTCGCCCTCGTGAACGTGGTGTGCTGGACGGCGTACTTCATCATCTTGAAGCGCACCCGCGACGCGGGTATCGACGGTTGGACGTTCTTGTCGGGTGTCTTCCTCGTCGGTTCTATCGTGATCACCCCGTGGTGTCTCGCCGTGTCCGACGACCTCACGTCGGTCAATGCCAAGGACTACTTGTTGCTCGTAGGAATGATCCTCGGACCGGGTTTGGTGGGTCACGGCCTCGTCACGTGGGCCAGTCGTCATCTCGATGCCACCGTCACGTCGTTGCTCACGTTGTTGGGGCCGGTGGTGTCGGTGGTGGGGGCCTGGCTCATCTACGACCAGTCACTCGGCTGGAGCAAGATCGTGGGCGCCGTGCTGGTGCTGAGTGGTCTGGCCGGAAGCGTCTGGGACCGCGGTCCACGGGGGGTGCCGTTGGTGCCCGAGTCGATCGAGTAGCGGGGTTGTCGCCCGAGGGTCGAATGGTAAACTTCGCTCGTCCGGCGGATGTGGCTCAGTTGGTAGAGCATCACCTTGCCAAGGTGAGGGTCGCGAGTTCGAATCTCGTCATCCGCTCCAGATCGAAGACCCGGCCTCGCGCCGGGTCTTGGGTTTTTCCGGCTTTCGTCTGCTCGGGTCGGAAGTCCCCAACATGCGGGACGGTACCGTGTCGTCGTGCGGCAGTTGACGGGCCTGGACGCGACCTTCCTTCACATGGAGTCCTCCACCATGTTCGGCCACGTGTCGGGTCTCGCGTTGTACAGCCGACCGTCGGCCGATTTCGATCCGTACGCCGTGGTGTACGAGCGGTTCCGGTCCTTGGTCGGTCGGGTGGCCCCCCTGCACGAGAAGTTGCTCGAGGTTCCGCTGGGACTGGACCATCCGTATTGGGTCGTCGACGACGATTTCGATCTCGATTATCACGTGCGTCATCTCGGTTTGGCGCCTCCCGGGGACGATCGTCAGTTGGCCGATCAAGTGGCGCGAATATTCGGGCGCGCCTTGGACCGGGCTCGTCCGTTGTGGGAGGTCTACGTCATCGAAGGACTCGCCGATGGGCGCTGGGCGTTGATGACGAAGTTTCATCATTCGTCCATCGATGGTGGGGCCGGGGTGGTGCTGCTGAACATGCTCACCGACACCTCTCCCGACGCCCGTCCGGATCTGACCCCCGCGCCGATCGAACCCGAGCAGGCTCCGACGTCGGCGGTGCTGCTCCAACGCTCACTCTCCAAGTTGGTGTCCAATCCGGTGCGGTCGTTGCGACTCCAGCTGCGAGTGGCTCAAGGTCTGGCCGACTCGGTCGGGTTCCGGCCCGCGAGTCAACTCACTCGGCAGGTTCGACGAACCGTGCGCGCGGTCACGCGACGTCCCGAGGACGAGCAAACCGTGGCCGAGAATCGCGTTCGACTGCCCTTGAGCCCGGCCCCGGCCACTCCGTGGAACAAGTCCATCACCCCGCACCGTCGATTCGCGATGGGGTCGGCATCACTCGACACGTTGCGGGCCTTGAAGAGCGCCTCCGGGGGCACGGTGAACGACGTCGTCATGGCGGTGTGCACCGGAGCGTTGCGCACCTATCTGCTCGGCTACGACGCCTTGCCCGATCGGCCGTTGCGCGCCATGGTTCCGGTGTCGTTTCGTACCGGCGACGAGGATGTGCCCTGGACCAACATGGTGTCGGGAATCATCGCCGACCTGCCGACCAATTGTGACGATCCCCGCGAGCGAGTGGCGTTGTGCCACGAAGCGATGGAAGCCGCCAAGCGACAATTCGAGTTGATTCCCGCCGACACCATTGCTCAAGGTGCGCAAGCGACCTCACCCATTTTGGCCACCGCCGCCGCACGATTGGCGTCGAGACTCCGTTGGGCGGATCGAGCGAATCTGTTACCCAACAACGTGGTGATCTCCAACGTGCCGGGACCTCGTTCACCCATGTGGCTGAGTGGGGCGCGAATGGAGAACTACATCCCCATCTCGATCGTCACCGACGGTATGGGCCTGAACATCACCGTGCACAGTTATCTGGATCGCCTCGACTTCGGCCTCATCGCCTGCCGCGAGTTGGTGCCCGACCTCTGGGATTTGCTCGAGATGCACTTCGAGGAGATCGCCCTGTTGTGCGACGTGTACGGGGTGCCTCTGACCCCGGTCAAAGGTTCGTGACCGTTCGCTCAGACGGACGGGGCGCGCACGAAGAATCCGCGGTTCCAGTCCCGACGTTGCTCGCCATCCACGGTGATTCGCCATTCGTAGGCTCGCCCGGGCGACAGCGACAGTTGCGGGAGTTGTACCGCCAGATTCTGGTCGATGTCGGAGCCGGGGCGCAGGCCATCGGGTCGCTCCACCCGGAATCCGATCTGCAGCACGACGGGATTGTCGTTGATGGTCACCGCACGACCGTCTTCGTCGACCAGGTCGGCGCGAAGGCTGATGTCACGACCGGTCATGTCCCAGGGGACCTTGGCCATGAACGCGAGGGCGCTGGCGAAGGTGCCCGAGCCGACCTCGCTCCAACCTGCTCCGGCCATCATGATCTTGCCGTCATGCGTCACCGCGTAGTCGGCCAGAACCACCTGCAGTTGGATCGACACGGTCGGCCTCCTCGGACGAAGGTTACCGGAGTCGCCCGCGGCCGTTACCGTGACGTCGTGCTGCGGGGCGACTCGGAGAATCAACTGGTGCGGACGTTCCGTCCGCGGCGTCGCCGATTGGGCGCCGAGATGGACGACGTCTACCAACGACTGATCGATCGGTGGAGCATCGATGAGGATGGAGATCGTTTCCATCCGCGCGAGGTGTTCGGCGACGCGAGCACCACGATCCTGGAAATCGGATGTGGACGGGGAGATCTGGTGGTGTCCTACGCGCGCGGTCACCGGAACGATTCGCTGATGGCCATCGACGTGCACACTCGGGGCATCGCCAACATCCTGGCCGGTATCGAGGCGCACGGGTTGGTGAACGTGCGTGTCGTCGAGGGGGACGCGCAGGTGTTCGTCGGGCGATTGGCACCTGGCTCCATCGACGAGATTTGGGTCTTCTTCCCTGACCCCTGGCCCAAGGCGCGACACCGGAATCGTCGGCTCTTGCGCGACGATCTCATCGGTGCTCTCACCAGACCACTGAAGGTGGGTGGTGTGCTCCGGTTGGCGACCGACAGCGCCGACTACGCGCGATGGGCCGCGAGCGCGATCGGGAATTCGGGTCGATTCTCCGAGCCCATCGGCGAGCGCCCGGTCTGGCGTATCGAGACGGTGTTCGAGCGTCGCGCTCGCGAGGAAGGTCGAGCAACGATCGATGTTCGTTGGACGAGGGTGGCCGCAGACGATTGATGCGGGGACGGGTGCGTCAGAGTCCCATGCGCGAACCGGCATCGAGGTCGTCGGCGGCCGAGAAGGCCCGACGCACCAGCGAGTCCATGAGAGCCGCTCCGCGCTCGTTGGCGGGGTCGAGGGTCAGGATACTGGCGGCGAAAGAGGTGCAATAGAACAAGGCTCCCTCGGCGTATCCCTGCACGATGCGGTCGTGTTCGGACCACTCGTCGGGCACACCCCGTTCCCGCAACCCGCGACAGTACCGGTCGATCAACTCGTCCTGCATCTGCCGGCGCATCTCGGTGGGCAGGTTGGTGCCGAGGAAGTACACCAGGTCGGTGGTGCTCGGGGCTCGCATCGACAACTGCCAGTCGATGAGGGTCATGGAGCCGTCGGCGGAATAGAACATGTTGTCGAGCCGAAAATCGCCGTGAATGAGAGTGCAGGGCCAGTCGCTGTAACCGGATATCCACTTCTCGACCGTCGGGGCGAAGGTTTCGCACCATCCCAACACGCGCGGGGGAAGGGAATCCCGGTACCGCTCGAGAAACATGGGCCAACCCACGGGGAACATGGTGCCCACCGACGCCGACATCGGATCATCGATGCCGGGCATCCACGCGAGACCGCGCAAGTCGGGATGGTCGAACCATTGGGCGTGCAGCGCGGCGGCGGTGTCGATGGCGGTGCGAGCCTGCGACGCCGTGGGACCGGCGACTTGGTCACCGGCTGTGGCGGGCGCCAAATCCTCGAGAATGAGTGCGTAGGGCTCGGCGGTGCTGTACAAGCAACGGGCCAAGCGGACGCCCGTCACACGGTGGGCCACCTCGGTGTAGAAGCGGTGCTCGCGCTCCCACACCCGCATCATCTGTCCGATCATCTGGCCACCCGGATCCGCGGTGGGCAACTTCACGATGACCGACGAGGGCACTCCCTCCCCGCGTAGCGAGACGCGCCCCAATTGACCCATGAAACCCTCACCTGATCCGATGATCCGGATCGAGAAGTCGTCGACGCGCCCTCCGAGCGCCGTCGACAGCCAAGCGCCGTCCACCTGCGACATGGTCAACGGTGTGCCCCCCATGGCTGTCACCCCCCACTCTCGATAGTAGGTCATCGTGACGGTGCGTCGGCACGGTGCCGGCATTACGGTGCGTTCGTGTTCGTCGACGAGATTCGTGCGGTGGTTGGCTCGGACCACGTCTTCGACGGCGCGGGCACCTCCCACGTCGTGGATTGGACCGGACGTTTCGTGGGCGTGACCGACACGGTGGTACGGCCGGGGTCGATCCACGAACTGATCGAGGTGTTGCGCGTCGTGCGGGCCCATGGACGATCCGTGGTCCCTCAAGGGGGCAACACCGGGTTGGTGGGTGGAGGTGTTCCGCTTCGCGGCGAGGTCGTTCTGAGCACCTCTCGCCTGAACAAGGTGGGCGTTCCCGACACCGCCTCGCGTCGCATCGAAGTGGAGGCGGGCGCGACCGTGGAGTCGGTGCAGATCGCCGCGACATCGGTCGGCTTGCGATACCCCGTCGATTTCGGAGCGCGAGCGAGTGCGACGATCGGTGGAACGATCGCGACGAATGCCGGAGGTGTGAACGTTCTGCGTTACGGTCCCACGCGCGCACAGGTGCTCGGATTGGAGGCGGTGTTGGCCGATGGGTCGATCGTGTCCACCATGGCCGGGTTGTTGAAGGACAACACTGGTTACGACCTGCGGGGTCTGATGTGCGGTAGCGAGGGGACGTTGGGCGTCGTCACGCGGGCGGTGCTGCGATTGGTTCCGGCCCATGCGTCGGTGACGACGGTGTTGGTGGGCTGCGCTTCGGTCGCCGATGCGATGTCGGTGGTTGGTCGGGTGTGTCACGCCAGTGACACCATCGACGCCGCCGAGTTGATGTCGCGACGGGGCGTGTCGCTCACGTCGCGGGTCACCGGAGAAGCCGTGCCCTTCGAGGCCGAGTGGTACGTGCTGATCGAATCGTCCACGTCGCAGGACCAGGAGGCGGTCCTGGCCCGACTGCTGGCGGGATGCTCGCTGGTGGCGGTGGCCGGGTCACCGAGTCGACGGCGGGCACTGTGGCGCTTGCGCGACGAGCACACGTCGAGCATCGCGACCTTGGGAACCCCGCTGAAGTACGACGTCACGGTGCCGCTCGAGTCGTTGCCGCGATTCGTCGCAGCGGTGGGTGAGGCCGTCACCGCGGTGGCTCGGTCGGCGGAGACCATCGTCTTCGGTCATGCGGCCGACGGCAACTTGCACGTGAACGTCCTCGGCGCGTCAGCCGAACAGGCCGTCGACGAGGCTGTGTTGACCTGCGTCGCCGCCCATCGCGGAAGTATCAGTGCCGAACACGGTGTGGGGACGGCCAAACGCGAGTGGTTGCATCTCACGCGTTCCGCGGACGAGATCGCGGCCATGCGGGCCATCAAGCGAGCCCTCGACCCCGATGGTGTCCTGAATCCGAACGTGTTGCTGCCGCCGCTCTGACGCGGTCAACTGGTCATACCGCCGAGTCCCACCAAGCCTCGGGCCAACTCGATCTCGCCCATGTGACGAAGCCCGTGTTGGTACAACCAACATTCGATGCCGTCGAGCACCGTGAGACCCTGCTCGCCGGCCACGCGGGCGCTGAAAGTGCTGGCGATCTGCGCGGGGAACGGACGGGCGATGACCACTCGGTCGAGGTCGGCGGGATCCAGAGTGGCCAGCCAGTCCGACGTTCGCGAGTAGACGGCCCGCATGTACTCGGTGAACGCACCGAGATCGCCGATTCGCTGATGAATCATCTCGTCGACGGTTTTGTGCTTGCCGTGATCGTTGACGTGCACGCCGACACGAGCCTGCCATTCGTCGTTCCAGAGAGGTGGTGTGCCGGTGAGCAACATGAACGAGGCGTCGTGCATGTTCGCGTAGTGGAAGAGCGAGAAGGCGATGGGCAACACGCCCTCGCGCTCGAAGTGGTTGACGTGCGAGGAATCCATGGTGGCCAGCGCGTCCTCGTACAAGGAGAACAAGGCGGCCATGCGTCGTCGGAGGGAATCCAGAACCAGAGCATTCGACATGAGCACAGTCTCCCATGGGCCGGGTTCCTTGTCACGAAGTCCTGTCACCGTACGAGCCAGTGAAGGCGCTCGGTCGTGCTAGTTTCCGGCGGTGCGCTACGGAACCATCGACGTCGAGTACGCCACCGACCTGTCCACACGGCAGCGCGAGGCCGACGGTCCGGTGTTCATGGTGAACTTCATGAAGTATCGCGAGACCGCGGACTACGGCGGTGTCGAGGGCACCGAGGGCGCCGCTCCGACGGGTATCTCGGGGGAGCAGGCCGACGATCTGTACAACCCCACCGAGGTCTTGCACCAGATCGGCGCCGAGGTGATGTTCTTCGGCGACGTGGTGGCCCAGGGAGCCGCGGGCGAATGGGATCGCATGGGCATCGTGAAGTACGCCACCCGCCGCTCGTTCATCGAGATGCAGAGCCGTCGCGACTTCAAGGAGAAACACGTCCACAAAGAAGCGGGCATGTTGTACACCATCGTGATGGGCACCACGCCGTCCACGACCCACGTGCCCATCGGGCGAGCCAGTTACGTCGTGTTCGAGTTGACGGCGGTTCCTCAAAACGGTGCGCCCGACCCACGGACGGCGCGTCTGGCGGTGGAGGGAACCATCTTGGGCGACGGGCGCCCGTGGGCCGATCTCACGATGCGTTGGGTCGACGAGATCCCCGCGGTACCGAGTCGCGTCAAAGGAGGGGACTCCATCGTGGTGGTGGCCCGGATCAGTATCGACCGCATGGGCAAAGGCCTCACGAGTTGACGCGAAACGTCAGCGCGGGCGAAAGGTCACCGGCACCGAGTTCGGACCCAGAACGAAGTTGCCCCGTCGCCACACGACGTCGTCGGTGGCCAGTCGAATGTCGTCGAGGCGCCGCAACAACTCTTCGAACATGATGCGCAACTCCAAGCGCGCCAAGGGGGCGCCGAGACAGTGATGTCGACCGTAGGCCCCGAAGGCCACGTGATCGTTGGGGCTGCGCCCCACATCGAAGGTGAACGGGTCGTCGAAGACCTTCTCGTCACGGTTGGCCGACGGGTACAACAAGAGCACGCGGTCGCCCTCACGTATGCGCAACCCGTTCACGTCGACGTCGCGGGTGGCCGTCCGGTTCATGTTGCGAATGGGGCTGCTCCAACGGAGCATCTCCTCGATCGCGCTGGGCAACAAAGACGAGTCGGAACGCAATCGGTCCATTTGCTCGGGATGTTGCAGTAGCGCAGCCACACCACCGGAGATGACGTGTCGCGTCGTCTCGTCGCCTCCCACCAAAACCAGCATGGTCTCGAACATGACATCGATGTCGGAGAGGTGTTCACCTTCCCACTCGGCGTTCACGACCAGGCTCACCAGATCCTGGCCGTCCCCACCTCGTCGCTCGTACACCTTGCGCATGATGTAGTCGTTCCACTCGATGACGGCACGCTCCACCTCGGAGCGGATCTCCTCGCCCCCGGTGGCGAACAGATCGGACCAGTGCAGCAACTTCTCGTTGTCCTCGCTGGGAAGCCCCATCAACTCGCCGATCATCAGCATGGGTAGGGGGGTGGCGATGTCGCGGACGATGTCGCACTCGCCGGAGTCGATGACGCCGTCGATGAGTTCGTTCACGATGCGCCGAAGATACGGCTCGTGATCGGCCACGCGACGTGGCGTGAATCCGGCGCCCACCAGTCGGCGGCGCTTGGTGTGCTCGGGTGCGTCGAAATTGATCATCGAGGGGACCGAACTCTCGGGTCGCGAACCCTTGCCCGAACAGAACGTGTGCCATTCACGGCTCATCATCGACACCAACTCGTGACTGGCTGCGCCCCAGATACCGGTGTCGTCGTCCCAATACAGGGGAGCCTCGGCTCGCATCCAGGTGGTGAGCGGGTCGAAGTCGGCGTAGAAGTCGGGGGACAGCAGTCGAACCTCGGCACGGGTGGGGTGACCCGCCGGTCCTCGCCCACCCGAGAGCGAGACCGTGAAGTCCAGGTCCGGATCGAGTTCGTTTCCCTGTTCGCTCATGGGGCGAACCTAGCCAGTGCCCCGAGCACTCAGCGGCTCGGACGATCGCCCTTGATGCTGGCCCGCTCCATGATGCGGATCTCGGGCCAATAGTCACTGCTGGCGTAGTGCTGGCAGGCGCGGTTGTCCCAGAAGGCGACCGAATCCTTCTCCCAATGAAAACGACACTGGTATTCGACATTGTCGCTCTCGTTCCAGAGTTCGGCCAGTTTGCGCTCGCTCGTGTCGTGATCGACGTCCAGGATGCGGCTGGTGAAGATGGGATTCACGTACAGGTGTCGACGGCCGGTGGCCGGATGAGTCGCTGACAGTGGGTGCACGACGAGGGGATACTTCGCGCGCATCTCGGCCCTCTGGTCGGGACTCACCTGGCGACCGAACGACTGCATGAAATCGTGCTCGGCGTCGTGGGAGTCCACGAAGTCTTTGTTCTCGTCGGTGAGACCCTCGTAGGCCGCGTACATATCGCAGAACAGCGTGTCACCACCGGATTCGGGTACGTGCACCCCGTGCAACACCGCACCCATGCTCGGGGTCTCGCGCCACGTGACGTCGTGGTGCCAGGTGTTCTCGTACCCCTTCACGTCGAAGGACTTCTCGAAGCGCACCAGTTCGGGGGCGCCGGTGTTGGACGGGATGAAGGGATGGATTTCGAGGTCGCCGAAACGCCGGGCGAAGGCCACGTGCTGTTCCGGGGTGAGGGGTTGCCGGCGAAAGAAGATCACCTTGTACTCGTGCAGAGCACGACGTATCTCGGCGATCACCCCCTCGGCGAGGGGACCGCACAGGTTCACTCCGTGGAGGATGGCACCGATGGTGGCTCCGAGGCGCTCGACTTCGAAGTGACTCCACTGCAGGGTGGCCAGGCGCGCTCGCTCGGTTGCCAGGTGCACGATGGGCCCGACGCGCTGGCCGCGCACCATGATGCGATCCTCGGAGATGTGGGCGCCCGGATCCCGGGTGGCGACGATGTCGGGGTGGGCCGTCGGCGCCCGTTCCGTGGTGCTCATGGTCTTCCCTTTGGCCGTTTTTGACGACTACCCGAAATCTACACGACGAGCCTCGCGGGGAGGGCCTTCGTGCGACGGCGCAGATCCCGGATTCTGCTCGACTGACCGATGATGCGCCACAATGGAGTCGATCTGAAGGAGGATCCGATGAAGGGTCGATCACCAGCGAGCGTCGAGGAGGCCGGTTACGTCTTCGTGGACCCGACGGCCTACACCGACGAGGAGTATTTCCATCGCGCGTGTGCGGTGTTGCGGCGCGAGGACCCGGTGCATTGGGTCGACAGCAAAGGCGTCGGTTTCAACTCGTTCTGGGCCATCACGAAGTCGGCCGATATCTTCGAGATCGAGGCCAAGAACCAAATCTTCTTGAACGAACCCCGACCAGTCTTGGGCACCATGGAAGATGATGCTCGGGCGGCCGAGGGAGGAGGGCTGTTGCGAACCCTCATCCACGTCGATGATCCTGAGCACCGCGATCTGCGCGGTGTCACCCAGGAATGGTTCCTGCCCAAGAACCTGGCCAAGTTGGACGGTCTGCTCGCCGACTACGCCAAGCGTTACGTGGACAAGATGGCTGACCTCGCCGGATCATGTGATTTCGCCCGAGACATCGCGATGTTCCTGCCGCTCAACGTGATCTTGTCGATTCTCGGCCTTCCGGAAAGCGATTACGGGCGCATGTTGAAACTGACCCAAGAGTTGTTCGGTGCCGCCGACGAGGACATGCAGCGCGGTGGTGACCCCACCGACATATTGGCCGTGATCCAGGATTTCTTCACCTACTTCAGCCGTCTGACCGAGGAGCGTCGCGCCAACCCCACCAGCGATATGGCGTCGGTGGTGGCCAACGCTCGTATCAACGGTGAGGAACTCACCATGATGCAGACCATCGGCTACTACGTGATCACGGCGACCGCCGGTCATGACACCACGGCGTCGGCCATGGCCGGTGGATTGCACGCTCTCATCGAGAATCCCGAGCAGATGCGTCGACTGAAGGACGATCCGAGTCTGCTGAACACCGCCGTGGACGAAATGATCCGCTGGGTGACACCGGTGAAGCACTTCATGCGCACCGCCACCGAGGACTACCAACTGCGGGGTAAGACCATCGGTGCCGGGCAGTCGGTGCTGCTCTCGTATCCGTCGGGCAACCGCGACGAGGACGCGTTTACGGATCCGTTCACGTTCGATGTCGGGCGCTCCCCGAACAAGCACCTCGCGTTCGGCTTCGGTGTGCACTACTGCTTGGGCGCCATGCTGGCCCGCATGGAGCTGAAAGCCTTCTTCAAGGAATTGTTACCGCGCCTCGATCACATCGAGTTGGCGGGCGAGCCCAAGTGGATCAAGACGATCTTCGTCGGCGGTCTGAAGACGCTTCCGGTGCGCTATTCGATTCGTTAGGCGCGCACGACCGGGCTGACCAGGTGCCCCGGCCGCAACTCTTCGTCGAGGATCCGACCGTCGCGCACCACCTCGACACCGTTGACGAAGAGATGGTGCATTCCCGTCGGCTGAGAGGCCGTGAGTCGCTCGCCGTCGGCGGGAAAATCACGCACGCGAGTGGTCGGTCCGGGCGAGACGGTGGCGGGGTCGAAGACCACTACGTCGGCGAAGGCACCGGGTCGCAACACTCCACGATCGGCGAAGCCGAACAGGTCGGCTTGAACCTTGGTGAGTTTGTTGATGGCCTGTTCGAGGGTGATCGCCTTACGCTCGCGCACCCACGAGCCCAGCAGGTCGGTGGGTAACACGGCGTCGCACAGTTGTCCCACGTGGGCACCCGCGTCGCTGAGTCCCAACGTGCATTGCTCGGTGTTGAGCAACGCGGTGATGCCATCCACGTCGTCGTTGGCCAAGAGGGCCTTCACTCGCAGTTTCAGATCGGGCTCGCGCAGGGTGAGATCCATGAGCGCGTCGAAGGGCAACACACCCATTTCTTCGGCCAACGGCGCCACGCGACGACCCACCACGTGGGGCGACGACGGTGCCTCCATGATCTCGAAGGCGTCCCAACGAGGGCTGAGCACTTGGCCCGAGGCCCAGAAGTCCACGGCTCGGGTGCGCCACGCCGGATCGAGGTACGCCGCCCGCCGTTGGTCGATCGACAACGGCATGAGTTCGGCGAACACCGGATTGATGTTCAAGGTGAAGGGCTCGACCATGGTCTGGGAGAACGAGAGCGGGCGGCACGACACCTGGGGCCACACCTCGACGCCGCGCGCCACGCCGGCTCGGTGGATCTCGGCCGCCTTCAGGTGCGTGCCCTGCGACGTGGTGAGCAATGCGGTGTAGGTGATGGGAACGCCGATGCGCGGCTGCAGTTCGTAGCAGTCGGGCAGCGAGAGGTTCTCGCCGCCGTTGACACCGATGACGCCGCGTCCGGTGTCGCCGACGGCGGTGCACAGAGCATCGATCTCGCGGCGATCGGCCCAACGGCTGGGAATCGGTTGCCCGTCGGCACCCCGATGGGTGACGGCGAAACTGGAGGCGAATCCGGCCGCCCCGTCGTTCATGGCCTGACGGACGATGTCGGCCATGCGCGCCACTTCGTCGTCGGTGGCCACGCGGCCCACGGCCTCGTCGCCCATCACGAAGATGCGCAAGGCGGTGTGGCCGATGTACGCGGCGAAATTCAGCAATGATCCCCGTCGGCGAATGCTGTCGAGGTATTCCCCGAACGTCTCGAACTCCCACGGGATGCCAGCGTTGAGGGTGGCCGGGTCCATGTCCTCGACCTTTTCCATGGTGCGCGCGATCAGGTCGCGGTCGGCGGCCCGGGTGGGAGCGATGGTGAAACCACAGTTGCCCGCCACCACCGTGGTGACGCCATGAAAGCACGACGGTGTGAGGGCCGGATCCCAGAACACTTGGGCGTCGTAGTGGGTGTGGATGTCGATGAAGCCCGGCGCCACCACGCGCCCCGAGGCGTCGATGACCGCGTCACCGTCGAGATTCGCGCCGATGTCCGTGATGCGCCCGTCCTCGAGGCGCACATCGGCGGGGCGGCCCGGTGAACCGGTGCCGTCGATCACGAGACCGTTCTTGATGACCGTCGATTTCCCCATGCGGTCAGTGTCCCACATCGGGACGCCGAGACCAACAGCGGTCAGTCACGCACGACGATTTCGACGGCCAACTCGTACTGGTCCGCCACCTCGGGGCCGATACCGATGGCCTCGGCGTCGTCACCGAACCAGAAGCGGATTTGGGAGGTCACGGCGTGCTTGATGATGGGGAAGCCGAGGTTCACGTCGAGGGCCGGTGGCACGCAGCCGTCCTCGCCGAGGGTCTTCAACTGGGGTTGGGCCTCGAGAAGCGGACCGAGTCCGGAAGCGATCGCAACGCCGATGATTCCCGAACCGTTGCCGAAGGTGCAGAAGTCATCGAAGCCGTTGTGGCCGACACCATCGATGATCCAGAGACGACTGGGGGCTGGTACGGCCTCGAAGGACGGCTTGGTGGACGTCTGAGCCGAGATGATCCCGTCGAGGGCGCCGGCGATGAAGAACGAGGGCTTGTTCGGGAGGGTCAGGGGAGCGGTGGTGGTGCTCGCCGAGGAGATGCCCACCCCGGAGGCCAGAGAGACATAGCCGTCGATGCGATCGTCGGCGGCGGCACCCACGATGGTGCCGCCACCCGCCGAGTGGCCGACCGCGACCACACGGGAGCTGTCGATGCGACCCTCGAAGATGGATCCGCTGAGGGTGTTTTCGGCGCTGATGAGATCGAGCGACGCCAACAGTTCGACGATGCTGGACTGTCGATCGCCCACCGGGGCGCTGAGTACGTGGAAGAGGTCGCGCGACCAATGGTCGGGGGAGACCACGACCATCCCCCAACTCGCCAGGTGCGCGGTAAGGAAGGTGCTCTGCAGACGAATGCCGCTGTAGCCGTGGCTGAAAAGTACGACGGGGTAGGTGCCGTCAGCCATGGCGGCATCGCGAACGGCGTCGTACTCGTACACGGCGGGTACGTCGGCGGTGAGGAGCGCTCGAATGGCGTCGGGAACGAAGTCGCGAACGTCGTAGAAATCGGTGCCCATCGTTCCCGCGACAGCGGGGTACCAGATCTCCACCTTGTTGCCCGCCTCGAGCTCGAGAGTGGTGACACCGACGGGATACGGGCCGGCGGCGGCGTAGTAGTTGGCGAGCTCGGCGGGGTCGGGGGTCGACGAAGTATCGGGAGCGGGTTCGGTGACGGCGGGTGCCTCGGTGGAGATCGCTCCCTCGGTTGTCGGAGTCGACTCGGTGGACGAATCTTCGCCTCCACATGACATGAGCGTCAGACCGACGACGGTGATGGCGGTGAGACGATGTAGGTGGCGTGAGTTCATGTTTTTAGTCTCGCACGGGAAGTGTTGGTGACAGAACCTTCGACGAAACTCGTGGACAGCGCGATAGGATTTGCGTCCCGGTGTGGCTCGCCATTCCGGTTGGCGACGTGGCCGAGTGGTTGAGGCAAGGGCCTGCAAAGCCCTCTACCTGGGTTCGATTCCCAGCGTCGCCTCTACTGTCCACGTCTGTTTATGTCTCTGACGTGGTGCGATGTTCAGACGTCAGGTTGTGGACGTCTGGGGATAACTGGCGAAATCGCGCCTGTTGTCGCCTACTGCGCGCCTAAAGCGCGCCTACGACTGTCGTTCGCGTACGACGTTCGTCGCCAATAGTTGACCGATGCGTGACGCGGCGTCGCGATCCGCGAGCGGAAGATAAGCGGCGTACACGTCGAGCGTCGTCGAGACGTGCTCGAGCCCCAGTCGGCCCGACACGACGTGGATCGGGTCCAGCGTCGTCGTATCAGCCGAGCCGACA
>VFYV01000001.1 GCA_016871395.1 Actinomycetota bacterium | reverse complement strand
ACGTCGCCAAGCAACTTCGTCGTCAGGGTCACGGTCGGTTGATCGTGCTCTCGAGCGTGGCCGGACAACGGGTGCGCAAAGCCAATTTCGTGTACGGCTCGACCAAGGCCGGTCTCGACGGCTTCGCGCAGGGTCTGTCGGACTCGCTGGAGGGTTCGGGGGCCAGTGTCTTGATCGTGCGACCCGGTTTCGTGCATTCGGCGATGACCACCGGCATGAAAGCAGCGCCTTTCGCCACCACACCCGACGCGGTGGCGGAGGCGACGTTGCGCGCGCTCCGGTCCTCACGACGTACCGTCTGGGTGCCCGGACTTCTTCGCGGGGTGTTCAGCGTGTTTCGTCACCTCCCGGGTCCCGTGTGGCGTCGATTACCCCTGGGTTGATCGTTTCGCGCCCTCGATCGGGTTCGATGATCGAGGTGTCCAACACGGCGTACTCGGGATCGAAGGTGCCGTCGCAGGTCGGGGTGCACGAGCCGTCGGGACGAGGTGGTACCGGAACCCTCACCTCGACCGCATAATCGAACTCAGGGCGATAGGGCGCGTCGTAGGGACCGATTCCATCGCCGGTGGTGCAACGTTGGTACAGACGAACGAGGTCGTACTGGTACGAACCGCGCAAACAGAAGCCTTCCTCGACGACCTGGTTGGGTTCGTCGGGACCGAACAGAACCGAGTCGTTCGGTTCGATCCAACCCGACCAAAAGCGCGTGAGGATCAGCCAATCAGCCGAGCGCACCTCGTCGGCCAGTGGCGAGTCCGCGGCGTTGGCGATGCCCGGATCCATCTCGATGAAGCGGGTGGCGGGAAGAAGTTCGGGGAAGAGGTGGTAGATGAAAGCGTCGCTGTAGACGGTGTGTCGCAGATCGACCGGCCCGACGAACAATCGCTCTCCCGATCGGGAGAGTCGATCCAGATCCGCAATCACGGCCTTGGTTGCGAGGTGAGGTCGCTCATCGCCCAGATAGAAGAATCGGTCCCGGCGACTTACCTCGTAACGAGGTTCCTCCGACGAGATGGAGTCGCGAACGAGATCGGCGTAGGTGCGAATCGTGTACGAAGGGGCCACCACGAGTACCAGGGCCGCCAAGGTCGAGATTGCGATCGTCCGACGAAGGGTCGGGTGCTGCCGGGGGCGGGACCAACGCAGTCCCTCGAGCACCGCGGGGATGACGAAAGGCCACGGTACACCGGATACCCACAACAGATGTGCACTGTCGGGTCGTTGCAACGCTTGGGGGAGCAGGCCGATCGACATCAACCCCACCACGACGAGAACCGTGGCTCGGGATCGACCGGCGTGGTCGGTGAGTCGGACCCGTCGTCGAGCCAGCATGCCGATTCCCGTGATGAGCAATGCCGACACCGGAAGAATGAAGAACCAAACGAAGAGTTGTTTGGACTCCGCGAGGTGCGGCAACGGCCACGATGGCGCCACCTTCTCGCTGATGATCTGCAACGCTCCGTCGAGCTGGGACCACGAAGGGGGCCGCGGAAGTTCGCGGCCCGAACGCAGATTGACGACCGGGTCGAAGAACACTCCGTCGATCACCGCGCGGGGCCCCGCTTGGGCCAGGTGTACCCAAAAGGACAGCGCTCCGAGGGCTGTGCCGACCAAGGTGAGGGCCACGTCACGGCGCGATCGCTTCCACAACGAATAGCCGCCAACGAGCGCAAGGGCTACGACGAGGTCGGGTCGGAACGTGAGCGCCAGGCCCGCCAGTGCCCCAGCCGTCAATCGGGCGAGACGGGCGTCGAGGCCGGCGCTCTCTCGGTGCATCGAACGAAGGAAGAACACCGCCGACCACAATGCGAGACCCACTCCACCGCTCCAGGCCAAAGCCTGCAGGCCGATGGGGGTGAGGATGAACAACGTGGACGCGGCCCCAACGACGACAGCAACCCGGTGGCCCCATGGTCGGGCCAAGGCGTAGAGCGCCGAGATCGCCAGCAGGTGTTGGGCCAAGCCGAACCATCGCTCCGTGGTGAGCGATGCACCGAAAAGTTCGAACCAACCGGCGAGGAAGTGAAGAGACCCCGGACCGTAAAGGTGGAGGAAGTCGACGTTGGCCACCGCACCTTTCAGAACGCGCTCGGGGAAGACCAACATGAAGCCTTCTTCCATGCTCGCACCCACCGAGCGGAACAGTCCCGGCAGTGCCACGACGACGGAGAGGACGACTGCTCCGACGCCGAGCCACGCCCGACGCGACTCGCGACGGAAAAGTTGGCGCGGTCGAAGCCGATGTCCGGTCACGAACGTGACACCTGTGATCGTGTCGGAGTGACGATCATCATGTCGATCGGACGAGGGAAAGCGATCGCGTATCCGACCGAGCACGGCAAATAACCCGACAGCGGCCAACACGCACAGAGCGGGTTCGGCGGGTACCCGGAATCGCGTGGTGCCGTAGGCGTACGCCGCGGTGAGCGTGACGCTGATGAAGAGAGAGGCGAACGGAATGATTCCGACGCGTCGGCGACGGAGCTGGCGCACACCGACGACGGAGAACGCGGCGAGCCCGTAGTACATGAGCAGGCCCGCTCGTGCGGCCTGCTCATCGCGGCCCTCGATCGGAGCGAACTGAGTGTTCTGGATCGGTCGGAAGAGTTCCCATTGTCGACCGATGCGCGCCGCGATCACCTTGGGGAGTTGTCCGATGTTCTCACGCGCGTAATCGAAGCCCACCTCGCGCCAGAACAGCGCCTTCTCGGCCTCGTCGCCGGTGGCGTCGATGCCCCGCTCACGAAGATCTTGCTGACAGGGAAAGGACCAGAAGCCGAGAAACTCGCCGGAGTAGACGACCTCACAATTCGCGTACACGAAGAGTTCGTTGCCGTTGGTGGACAGAGGAACCGACACCTCGAACGAGCGCTCGTTGCGAATAGCCCAGGGAGCGATAACGGTGACGCACGCCAGTGCGGCCCACGAGATGTGAGCGACCCGCCGGCGTAGTGGCAGTTCTCGCTTAAGCAGAACCCAGGGCACGATGAGGAGTACGGAGAGCAAAAGTCCCTCGCCACGCGTCAAGGCGGCCAGACCGGTGAGCAGACCCATGGCGATGACCCATCGACGAGCGGGTGCGGACTTCCATTTGAAAGCCGCCCAGACCGTGGCGGTGGTGCACAGAGCCATCAAGCCCTCGGGGAACAGCACGCCGTCGATGATCCAGAGATTCGGGTACACGGCAGCCAACAGCATGGCAACGACTGCCACGCGGTCACGGATCTCGGGTCGAGCCACGTGGTGGGCCACCAAGCCGACGAAGGCCACCACGGCCGTGCCGATGACGAGCGAGAACATCTTGTGGTCGAAGAAGGTGGTCCCACCGAAACGTGACCCGAATGAGAGGACCAACGGATAGAGGGGACCGTGCAACGCGCTGGCCATCCATCGATGATGAGCGATGAAGTTCAGGGGCTCAGGGAAGCCCAAGCCGTTGGCAAGAAGATTCGCGGTGGAATGGTAAAAGAGCGGATCACCACCGTCGGTGCGGGTGGGGGCCACCGTCAACAGAGTGAACAAGCGGACGATGAAAGCGAGGGCGATCGCCGACGCGTACAGGTGCAACGTCGGAATCGTGGGGCGTCGCGACCCGACGAAACGCGCGCCGATCGCCAGCCAAAACGTGCCCAGGAGCACCGCGATGGACGCCACTGTGACGACGACCCAGACGAACAACGGGAGCTGAGGACCGACGAGTCGTTGCGCGACACCGGAGGAGTCGACGCTGGCACGCTCGACGTGCTGCCGGGCCAGCAGGTCAGTGACGGGACGAACGAGGGTGAGTAGTCCGATCGAGAACATCATGCAAAAAACGTGTCGGCTTCGAAGCCGCGTCGAGGGCACCCACGTTGCACGCGCCTGGCTCCCGCGGCGGTCGTAAAGCAGGATCGTCACCGTCGTCACCATCATGACCAACACGACGGGACCAACGACGGGCCCCAAAATCCCCGAGGAGCCGACGAAAAAGATCGCCGGCACGACGAGATCGAGTGGCCCGGTGTCGATTCCGGTGTTCGTCACCAAGGTGACGAACAAGGAGGACCACCACGTCAGATACACCATGACGACCAGACGGCGAATGCGCGGGATGGAAGCCGAGGGTGACATCGTGACCGCGACCGAAATCGAACCGAGCAGCAGTCCGGCCAGAACCGTAAGGAAAAGCCGCAACCACATCGGAGTTTCCCACTTTTCGTCGAGATCGGCGATGACAGTGGTGGTGTGGATCAGGGCCACGATGAGAAGGCTCGTGACTCGGGCGGACCAACCAGAGAGGGCGTCTCGAAGTCCGCGGGAGCGGGCGGGTAGGGCGCGGAAAGCGGTACTCATGGTGACGGTCGCCGATCAATGGTACTTTCCAGTGGCTGTGGAAGAGTCGTTGCCCCGATCGGAAACTGTCACTGCGCGGTCGCATGGACGCCGCGGTGTGCGGGCGACTTCGTTGGTGCTCGGAGCGGTGCTCATCGTGTCGCTCTATTGGTGGTGGCCCGGGATCATGGGTCGCGGGGAAAACCACGACTCGGGCCCGGCCGTCGTGGTGGTGGGGGGCGGGCAATTGAGTCGTTCCGAGGAAAAGGTGCTCCGCCGATTGCGCGAGGAGGGCTACTCGGCGACCTGGGGTGGTTCGCCGGCCGACTGGTGTGAGTTGTCCGAGATGATCACCGTGCTGGGAACCATCCCCACTCGAGCCGTGGTGCTCTATGCCCCGTCAGTGCCGAGCGACTGTGATGAGGCGAGCGTCGTGGCGGATCGGGTTATCGACGGCGTCGAGACGATGGATGTTCGAGTCTTGGTGGTGGTCGGGCTCGAGGGCGGTGACAGGGACGATCCCGTGGTGCGCGCGTTGATCGATCGGGGGGTCACCATCGTCGACCCGACATCGTTGATCGGAGAGCCAACCGTCGTGAGAGAACGTGTCGACTGCTTGTGGTGGGACGACTGTGTTTTCGAGGGGGTCAACCCCGGCTACGTCATCGTGCGGGACGAGAACGGATTGACTGCGGCCGGGCAACAGCGAGTGGCGCGCCTGATCGTGGCCACGGTGCAGTGATGTCGCAGTCCGACCGCTTGAGCGGCATGGTGACCGACATGGTCGATCGAGGTGTTCGACGAGTCCATGTTTTGGCGTGGCGCGACCTGGCTGATGACGAGGCGGGGGGCTCGGAAAATCATGCCGATGAGTTCATGCGTCGTTGGCAAGAGGCAGGGTTGTCGGTGATGCACCGCACGTCTCATGCGGTCGGTCGCCCCCGGGTCGATGAACGTCATGGCTACGACGTCGTGCGTCGGGGTGGTCGAATGACGGTCTTCCCCCGGGTGGCGATATCGGAGACCCTCGGTCGCATGGGACCGTACGACGCCTTGGTCGAGATTTGGAATGGGGTCCCGTGGCTGTCGCCGCTGTGGTGTCACAGGCCTCGGATCCTGGTTCTGCACCACATTCACGGTCCGATGTGGAACCAGTTGTTTCCTCGACCGATCGCCGCGCTCGGACGAATGATCGAAACCCGCCTCGCACCCCCGCTGTACCGGCGAACCCCCACGGTGACCACATCGATCGACACCCACCACGAATTGATGCGGCTCGGGTGGAAGCCCGAAATGGTGTCGACCGGACCGGTCGGTGTGGACGATTTCTTCTCACCAGGGGGTGACAAGACGAAGCACCCCTCAATTCTCGCCGTAGGTCGTCAGGCGCCGGTGAAGCGCTTCTTGGATCTTCTGGAGCAGGTTCGGCGAGTTCGTGAACGGGTGCCGGACGCGACCTTGACCTTGGTGGGAGACGGGCCCGAGCGGGGAGCGATCGAAGCTTGGGTTCGGGACCACGATGCCACCTGGGTGACTCTGACCGGTCGAGTAGAGCGCACGGTGTTGCGAGATCACTACCGGCGTTCCTGGATCGTCGTATCGGCGTCGCTCGCCGAGGGCTGGGGTCTTGCTCTCACCGAAGCCGCGGGGTGTGGCACTCCGGCGGTGGCCACCGACATCAGCGGGCATCGTTGCTCGGTACTACATGGTCGAACCGGGATTCTCGCTCCCATCGACCTACTAGGAGAGGCCATGGCCGACGTGCTGACCAACAGCGAGTTGCGTGCGCGTTTGTCGTCGGGCGCCGAGGGGCGCGCGCGCACCCTCTCGTGGGACGCGTTGGCGGTGGGAGTGCTCGAGCCACTGCACGCCCAAATCGTGCGCCGTCGGCGTCGTGAACGCGGTCGGTAGACTGGTGCGGTGACGTCGTCGTTTCGTTGGGCGCCGCGGAACCTCGCTCCTCTTCCCGCGGCCATGCTGATCGCGGTGCTCGTATCGATTCCGATGTTTGCGGCCTTGATCGTTCTCCTAGGTGGCGCGCGGTGGTTTCCCTGCGGGGACATGGCGCAAGCCGAGTTGCACATGAGGGGATTCTGGAGCAAGCCGCCCTTGGTGGGCGCGGCGGGTCGAATCGTCGACGACTCGGGTTTTCAGGGGTCGCATCCCGGCCCGAGCCTGTGGTTCGCCCTGTACCCGGTGTACGCCCTCGGTGGTCGCAGTAGTGCGGCCCTGATGACCTCGGTGGTGGTGGTCCATCTGGTATCCATCCTGGCCGCGGTGTGGCTGGTGATTCGACGTTGGGGTCGGTGGGCGGGTGCGATCTCGGGAGTGGCGATTTTGCTACTCCTGCGTTCGTCGGGGAGTGATTTCATGGTCGAGCCATGGAACGTCTGGATGGCTTTTTTGCCCTTCGTTGTGTTGATGTTGTTGTTGTTCGACGTGGTGGCGCCCGATACCGATTCGAGTCGACGAAAGCGCTGCTGGTGTTGGGTGATCGCAGTGGCGGTGGGTTCGTATTGTGTGCAGTGTCACGCCGGTTATTTGGTAATCGTGGTGGCCGCACTCCTGATGGCGTTGGTCGTGCTACTCGTCGACACGCGATCAGAACGGGGAGTTTGGCGCTTTCCCATCATCGGGGGATTGGTGGCCACGATCGTCATGTGGTTGGCGCCCGTCGTCGATCAGTTGCGACGCGTGCCGGGAAACCTGACCATCCTGCGCGAGCATTTCACGTCGCCTGACGAGCCGTACATTGCTTTGTCGCTGGTCGGGCGAATCGTCACCACGCAGTACAACGTGTTCGGGCCCTGGTCGTTGGGGCCGCGTATACATGTCTCGAATGACAGTTGGTTGCGGTGGCCCGGTTTCATCCTGATGGTGAGCCTGACGGTCTGGGCCCTGCGTCGTAGCCGCGGGACCATCGAGTGGCGTCTGTTGTCGATGACGAACGCGGTGATCGGTGTTGGGGCTCTCTCGGTCACTCGTGTTTTCGGGCCCTACTACGAATACACGATTCGTTGGTTCTGGGTACTGGCGGCAATGAATGCGATGCTCTGTCTTCGGATACTCCTTGGCGGTGTTCTCCCGCCGGCGGTCGGGTGGCGTCCGGCCCACGTGGTCGCTGCGTTGTGCGCCGTCGGGCTGCTCGGTGTCACCACCGGGCAGGCGATCGGGGGATTGCGGCTCCCGGGGGCCACGGACTCGCGAATCATTTCGATGCTGGCACCTGAACTCCGTGACGAGCTGGATCCCTCGTATCGATATTTGATTCGCATGTACGACCCCTACACCTTGAATGCCACCGGCTTTGGCACGTTGCTCGAACTAGGTCGTTCGGGATTCGAGGTCAAAGTCGACCTCCAGTTCGCCGCCGCCGCACTTCCCCATCGGGTGGCGCGCGAGGAGGAGGTTGATTTCGTCCTCTGGGTCGTGGTGGGCCGGCCCATCGAGCGGGCACGCCTCGATCCGAACCTCGAGGAGATCGCTTCGGCCAATCCTCGCTCGCGTACGCAAGAGCAGCGCGCGATCGAACTATTTGCCAAGATCCGCGCCGGTCTCGAGCGCACCGGTCGCGACGACCTGATCGCGTCACTCGAGCGGCCGGGAGCCTCCCTGGTGTTCGCCGAGCCGCCGCTCGAGCCCGACGTGGCCGACGACGTGCGTGCGTTGATCCGCCTGGGGCAACCGGTGTCGGTGTTCCGCGCGCAGGCCGGTGCGAAGGTGACCGCTTTCGGCGAGTGAGTGGCCCGTTCGGGGAGTCCGGTCCGAACGAAACGAAAGAGTAGTTTGACGACGTGCGGGTTTGCGTGGTGTTGCCCACCTACAACGAGTCGGAGAACCTTCGTCCCATGGTGTCGCGGTTACGCGAGGTGGATCCCGACATTGCCATGGTGATCGTCGACGACAACAGTCCCGATGGCACCGGACTCATCGCCGACGAACTGGCCGGTGAACTGGCCGGGGTCGAAGTGATCCATCGTCCCGGAAAGCAGGGCCTCGGTAACGCCTACCGCCACGGTTTCGCCCACGTGCTCGCCGGGTCGAACGATGTGATCGTCACCATGGACGTGGACTTTTCCCACGATCCGGCGGTCATCCCCGACATGTTGCGGGCGATCGAAGCGGGAGCTGATGCCGTGGTCGGCTCGCGCTACGTGCGTGGAGGTGGCACCGTCAACTGGCCGCTGCACCGTCGTCTGCTGTCCCGATGGGGCAACTCCTACACCGGTGCCTTGCTGGGGGTTCGGGTCCGGGACTGTACGTCGGGTTTTCGGGCCTATCGAACCTCGGCCTTGGCGGCCATCGCCCCGGAGACCACGCGCGCCGACGGGTACGCGTTCCTGACTGAACTCGTCCTGCGACTGTCGCGCATGAGGTTCACGATCGTCGAGGTCCCGATCCGGTTCAAGGAGCGCGAACTCGGCACGTCGAAAATGTCGGGTCGGATCATCGCCGAGTCGATGCTTCTCGTCACCCGATGGGGACTCGTGCACCGCGGGCGGCGACTGTTGGCCGCGATCCGTCGCGGTTGAGATCAGCGGTCGAGCAGGTCCTTGAGGTACTTCTCGCCGAGCGACGAGTAACGAATAATGCAGTAGATGGCCCGCACGCCGTCGCGCCAGCCGATCTTCTTGCCCTCGTCGTAGGTACGACCCGAGTACGAGATACCGACTTCAAAGATGCGCCAACGACCGCGGGCCAACTTGGCCGTGATCTCGGGTTCGAATCCGAAGCGGTCCTCCTCGATGTCGATCGATTGAATGACCTCGCGTCGAAAACACTTGTAGCAGGTCTCCATGTCGGTGAGGTTCAGGTCGGTGAACATGTTCGACAAGAGGGTCAGGAACTTATTGCCCATGCTGTGCCAGAAATACAGCACCCGGTGGGGACGACCAGAGAGGAAGCGCGAGCCGAACACCACGTCGGCGCGATTGGTGAGCAGGGGTTCGAGAACGATGGAGAACTCACCCGGGTCGTACTCCAGATCGGCGTCCTGGACGATGACGAATTCGGAGGTGGCGTGACCGAACCCGCTGCGTAATGCGGCCCCCTTGCCCTGATTGCGTTCGTGCAGGATCACCCGCACCCGAGGGTCGTCGATCGCTCCGAGGATTTCACGGGAGCGATCTCGCGAGCCGTCGTCGACCACGATGACCTCGGCGACCCACGGCGAGGCGAGCACCTGTCCGAGAAGCACCTCGATGGTGGCCTCCTCGTTGTAGCACGGGACGACGACGCTCAGGCAGGGGCGCGGTTCGAGGCTCACGAAGAAGGAAATCTACCGGACGCCGTGGTGCGGTCCCGTGCGAGTCGCAGCGCGTAGGCGACCGCTCCCAACATCACCGCGCCGTGAACCTTGCCGTACGCCCCCGGCCAGCCGAAGCCGTGCGGGGTGCCGTACCGGACCTGCTGGATCAACACGTAGACGTATCCGAGGCCCACCAAGCCCACCAGTGCGTGGTCGAGGATCGCTGGCCCTCGCCGTTCGAGCATGGTGACCGCGGCGACGAGCACCCCGGCCAGAGGGTGCACGACGATGGCGACGACCGCGCCGCACGTCAGGGCCGCAGCAACGGGTCGTCGAGTCGTCGGATTCGCGCGGGGAGTCACCTCTTCGAGGGACCGTCCCAAAGTTCGCCGTCGTGCCGTGGGTGAGACGAGTCCGGCGGCCAGAACGACCAGGGCGGCGATGGCCGACACGGCCGACACGGTGATGCCGATCCACATCAGCCGTTGGGGAGTCCAGCGAGCGTTCAGTTCCCCCCGTTGCCCGGACACCAGGGTCCATGTGCCTCGTCCGGCGGCGCTGGCGACCGGCGCATCGAGGGTCTCGCCGGCCAACGTGGCGTCCCATCCGGTGTTCCATCCGTCGGTCGATTCAACCCAACAGATCGTGTTCGCGCAGATCGGAACATCGGCGGTGCGCGAGGTGCGGCGGGTGTCGACGACGACCGAAGTCACCGGTGAGGCCGACGTGGCGCGGGCCGATCTCAACGTGACCGCGTCGATGACGAGCGGAGAGTCGGACGCGGTGGACAGGATGCGCGAACCGGGTTCGAGGAGCATCGGTTCACAGGCTTCGAGGCGAACCTCGGACCCGTCGACCGAGGCGACCCGCAGGAGAACCGGATCGAAGTCGAGGGTCATCAGGTCGTCGCGACAGTCGGTATCGACGGTCGAAACTCCATCGTTCAGTCGCGCGCTCGCCGACACCACGAAACCGTCGTCGTGCTCCACATGGAAGATCCGGTGTATGGCGCGCTCGGGATCGGCGCGCTCGGGGTCGGTGTCGTCGGCGCGTAGCCGCGCGAATCGATAGGAGACCGGGGTGTCGAGGCCCACGATGTCGACGGCGTCGGTGGGGGTGGTGAGGAACTCGACGGAGGAGTCTTCGGGAGACAGCACGTCGGCCCAACCACTCGGGCGCCGGTCGTCGACGCCCCGCGCCGGTTCGATGGCATCGATTCGTAGTCGCAACCACGTGGCCGCTTCCGACAGGCGGATGATGTCGCCGGGGCTCGCCGGATCGACTGTCGACCATGCCTCGCCGTCAACACTGATCGACGCGCGGGTCACCGAGCGCACGCCGTTCGGGTGATGCGCCGTCCGCAGACTCACGGTCTCGATCGGTCGCGCCGGACTGCGGATCTCGAGGATCTGGCCCACCGGATCGCGACCCCAGCCGACCAACCACGACGTCGCGGGATCGCCATCGACGGCCATGGCCGGGCGGTACTCGGGGTAGTAGGCGAGAAGGGCGCCGTAGGTGGTGGCCGTCACGGTGGGCCCCATGGACGTGTCGACGGTCGTCAGACGTACGTCGAGAGACCCGTCGTCGACCGCGGCGGGAAAGACGGGAAGTCGATTGTCGAACTCGTCGTCGGGGGGATCGTCGGGGGTCTCGGTCGCACCCCACACGTCCTGTGAACCCCGCCAGTGATGCGCTCGTTTGCGGTTGCCGTCGGAGACGATCAGCTCGGAGGACGCGGACAGGGCCGCGCGCAGGGCCTCGTCGTCGAGGGCGGCCGAGTGCAGAACCAACGACCGGCCGTCGATCAGTCCACTCGCGGCCATGTCGACGAGGCTGGTGCCGTCGCCGGACACCACGACGGGGACGTCCGAAAAGCGGTAGCCCGGTGTCGGGTCCGACACCTGGTAGAGCACGATCTCGGGCAAGGGGTCGGACGTGGCGTCATCCCCCGGGGCGACGTTGGCGACGGGATCGCCGAACTCGGCCAGTCGGGCGAGACCCGGGGCACCGTCGATGAGCGACGCCGCGCGACCCGGTGCCTCGAGTCCGAATCGCTCGTACTGATACGAGTTGACGACCATCACCGTGTCGGCCCCGAGTAGTCGCGCGATCGGAGCGATGGAGCGGGGATCGGCCGTCCCGTTCTGGAAGGAGTCGTCGAGCGCGTAGAGCAGATCCATGTGCGGTGCACTGCCTTGGGGAATCCAGTCGCGATTCAACATCGGCTTCTTCGTGAGTCCGGGCAGGATGGGATCGACCGGATATCCCCACCTGAATGCGGCCGACTCGATACCGGGAAGGACGAGCACCGCGCCTCGCCGTCCGTCGTCAAAACGCTCGTCGAGCAACCTGGCCGCGTCGGTCCACGCCGACGGTATCGACTCGGGTCGCTCCATCACCGGATCCACCAAACGTCCGGTCCACAGGGCGGGAAGGTTGATCATCACGAGGGCCACCGCCACGGGAACCATGGCCGCGGCCCATCGCGGACGTGAGGCGTCGAGGGCGCGCCGACGAAGCAGATCGACCGTGCGACCGAGGCCGAACGCCAGTGCCATCGTGATCAACGGAACGGCTCGGGTGGAGGATCGCAACGCGAGACTGAGCGCTCCGCGGGGGTCGTCGACGAGAAGGCTCCACGCCGGTGAGGGCGAGGAGTAGGGATGGGCTCCCACGGCCAGTACGACGCCGGCCGCCAACGTCAACGCCAAAGTTCGACGCACCGACGATGACAACGACCGCAGCCCCCACAATCCCGCCAGCACGAGGATCGCCCCTGCGACGATCACGACGGGACTGGTCTGGTAGTCGGACGCGGCCGACGTGAGGGGTACGACGTCGTTGCGGTCGTAGAAGAGCCAGTAGCCCAGTCCTCGCAGAACCTCGGGGGCGGTGGAGGTGGCCGCGGTGGAGGGAAGGGCCTCGGTGTACGACAACACGGCCGAACCGTGTCGCCCCTGCACGACCAACCCGGCGAGCCACCAGGCGCTGGCGGCGATCGCGGTGAGTCCCAGAGTGACCGCCGAGAGCAGGGCCGAACGCATCGACACCCGACGACGCCAGGCCGCGTCCACGATGACCGCGATCGGACCCGGGGCGATCACGAGCAGGGCGGTGGCGTTGAGGCCGCCGGAGGAGACGATCAAGAGTGCGAACACCGCGAGCGCCGACCAGCGTCGCTCGAGGGTGAAGCGATGCGTCGCTGCGACGATCCAACCGAGGAGAGCCCACGGCAGCAACAGAGCCGAGGTCCGCGAGATGTAGGGCAAGACGTAGGGGGAGAACTGGTAGGCGAAGGCCGCCACGGCCACCATGGTGGAGTTCAGACCGAACCGTCGACCGAGATGAACGATGCCGGCTCCGGCGACGAAGAGCAACGTCGCCATCCACAGACGATGCGCCACCCAGTCGGGAACACCGACGAGGTCGAAGAGTCCGAACCAGGGCCCCGAGGGCCACAGGTAGCCCACGTTCTGATGAGGGACCCAGCCCCCGAACTGACGCGAGTCCCAACTGAACGGGGCGTCCGACATGAGTCGCCACGGGTCGAGGTAGAGATACAACTTGGTGTCGCCGGGCACCCGTCCGGTAGCGGTGAGCAGAAGCGGCAGATAGGCGAACAGGGCCAGCGAGACGAGCAGGCGGTTCCGTTCGATCCAAGATCGAGCCCCGCGCATCAGGGAACCACTCCGTACGCGCCGTACAGAGCGGTGAGCGTCACGAGGCCGGCCAGACAAACTCCCGTGACGTAGGGCCACCACTCCTTGCGTCGCGGTGAGTCGAGCCACACGGCCGCGGCGATGAAGAGCGGGAACGCGGTGAACATGAACCGAGGGCGGGCGGTGACCGTGGCGGGCAGCAGCATCAGGATCACCACGACTGCCGAATAGGCCGCGGCGGCCGGCGGCAGTCGATGACGTTTCCCGGCGATCCACACCAGTCCCAGCGTTCCGAGGAAGGAGGCCGCCGTGATCATGTCGGTGGGCGAGGTGAGGGGTTCGGTGAAGGTCTCGAGCGTTCGTCGGATGGCGGTGAGGCCGAAACTCGCTCCCTCCTTCCACGCCTCGCCCTGCACGCGGAACCAGACCCGCCGTTCGTCGGCGTGAGCGTCGATCCACACCTGGTATCCGACGAATCCGAGCGGTGCCAGGACGGCGGCCGACAGAGCCCGGTACTCGCGCCTCTTGATCACCACGATCGCGACGGCCACGGCACAGGCCACGACGACGGCCACGCCGTTGGGGCGGGTGGCGCTGGCGAGGGCGGCCAGCAGTCCGGCGATCACCCATCTCTCCTGGTGAAGGGCCAACAAAGTTCCGGCGGCCAACGCCAGAAGGAGGGCCTCGGAATAGGCGAACGACAGCACGAAGCTTCCGGGGAAGATGGCGCACAGGATCATGGCGGTCTTGGCGTGGTGAACGCCGAACCAGGCCCGGGTGAGCAGTCCGACGAGCACGATGAAGATCGCGCCGAGCACCAGATTGAGCGCCAACGCGGCCAGGGTGTCGCCACCGGGAAGGATCGTGTCGAGCCAACGCACCGAATAGGGGTACGCGGGGAAGAACGCCAACCGGGCCTCGGGCTCGTCGTAGGTGATGTTCGGCGGAACGAAGGTGGGATACCCGAGGCGGGTGATGCGCAGGTACCAGATGCCGTCCCACGAGGTGAGAACATCCAGGATCATCCGGCCAGCGGAACGAGGCAGCACCAGTCCTCGGGCGTGAGGATCGACCTTTCGGTCGAGGCCGAAGAGGATCTGCGACCGGATCTTGTTCTCGTCGGCGCGCATCTCGGCGGCCACGATGGCCGCTCCGATCATGACCATGAGTCGCGAGACGACGTATGCGAAGGCCGCCGCGCGCAGGGCCCCGAGCCAGGTGGTGCGCTGCTCGTTGGCGTCGGCAACAGGGGTGGAGGCGGGCTCGTTCATGAGTGCGAAAGTGCCGCGAATCGGCGTGCGAAAGACGCTAACACTCTCGAACGCGAGGGCTTCGGACGTCTACGGGAAGCGGGCCCGACTGCCAGAATGAACTCGTGAGTGACGCATCATCCGAACCGGTCCTGCTCGTCGAACGTCCGCGCGAGGGTGTCGTGACCTTGCGCATGAACCGACCCGAACGACTCAACGCCATGTCGGCCGAGTTGGTGCAAGAACTCCACGACACGCTGGCCGGGTTGGCGGTGGACCCGAAATGCCGGGTGGTGATCCTCACCGGTTCCGGCCGGGGTTTCTGTGCGGGTTTGGATCTGGGCGGGTACGGGTCCGCACCCCACACCGACGAGATGGGCTCGACCCAACGGGCGTTCGCGGTGCAAAAGCACATCGCCACCCTGATTCCCCGATTGCGATCGTTGCCGCAACCGGTGATTGCCGCCGTCAACGGAGCGGCTGCCGGCGGTGGATTGGCGCTGGTGCTCGGAAGCGACGTGCGGTTGGCCTCGACCGCGAGCAAGTTCAACGTGGCGTTCGTCCGCATCGGTTTTTCGGCGTGTGACATCGGGACCAGTTGGTTACTTCCACGAATCGTGGGAGCGGCCCGGGCCCAGGAGATGATGCTCACCGGGCGCATCGTCGGGGCGGAAGAAGCTCTGCGTATCGGGTTGGTGGTGGAACTTCATGCTCCGGAGTTCTTGGAAAAGGCCGCCCTCGACAAAGCCGAACTCATCATGGCGAACACGCCCTTCGGGGTGTACCTCACCAAGGAGGCGATGTGGACCGCTCTCGAGATTCCGGCGATGCAGTCGGCGATCGATTTGGAGAATCGTCAACAGATCATGTCCGGTAACACCGAGGACGCGCAGGAATCGATGAGCGCATTCATCGAGAAGCGACCGCCGATTTATCGAAACCGATGAATCAGGTGTTGCGAACTTTGACCGGGGCCTCGCCACCGTGAATCGGATGGTGACAGGCGAGAAAGTGATTGGGCGCGACCTCGCGAATCTCGGGCTCCTCGGTGCGACATCGGTCGGTTGCGGCGGGACAACGTGGATGGAATCGGCAACCCGGCGGTGGCAACACTGGTGAAGGTGGCTCACCTTGTGCCCGATGCTTCGCGATCGTGACGGTCGGGTCAGCCACCGGAATGCTCGACAACAGCACGTTCGTGTAGTGGTGAGCCGGAGCACGGTAGAGGTCGTCGCTCGGCGCGATCTCGCACAACTTCCCGAGGTACATGACGACCACGCGATCGGATATGTTCTTCACCACGGCCAGATCGTGGGCGATGAACATGAGGGTGAGGCTGTAATCGCGTTTGAGGTCCTCGAGAAGGTTGAGGACCTGCGCCTGAACGCTCACGTCGAGGGCCGAGACCGGCTCGTCGCAAATGATCATTTTCGGTTGGAGAACCAGTGCGCGCGCAATGCTGATGCGCTGACATTGCCCGCCGCTGAACTGATACGGCCGACGGTCGGCGGCCACGGCCGGATCTATGCCGACGTCCTCCAGCACCTTGTTCACGCGTGCGAGTCGTTCTTCCTTGGTGCCGACGCTCCATATGTTCAGCGGTTCGAGCACGATGTCGCGCACACTGCGACGGGGGTTGAGGGACGAAATCGGATCCTGGAAGATCATCTGGATGTTGGTTCGCAGACGACGGATGGTCTCGCTGTCGGCTTGCGTGAGGCTTTGACCGTCGAATGTGACGTCACCACTTTTGGGACGTGGAATCTGCATGATGGCGCGACCAGTGGTGCTCTTGCCACAACCTGACTCGCCCACGATTCCCAGGGTTTCCCCCTTTTGAGCGTCGAACGAGATTCCCGATACGGCGTTGACCTTCAGGCCGGTGCGGCCAACCGGGAACTCCACGACGAGGTCGCGGACCGACAAGAGTGCGCCATCGCGAAGATGAGCGTGTCCCGAACCAGCCATCAGTGCCCTCCCGGGCGACGACCCAGCGAAACCTGGACTTCGCTCCAGCGATCGGAGCCGACCGGATGATGGCACGCGTAGAGGTGATCCGGTTCGGCTGCTTGCAGTTCGGGTTCGATCGTTCGGCACTTGTCGGTCGCGTACGGACAGCGCGGGCTGAAGCGACAACCCTCTGGTGGGAGGATCAAGTTCGGCGGACGACCCCCGATGGCCGTGAGACGCGTGTGGCTCGGATCTTCGAGTTTCGGGATGCTCTGGAAGAGGGCCTCGGTGTAGGGCATCTTCATCTTCGAGAAGAGGGAGGCGGTAGGGGCGACCTCGATGATTTTGCCGGCGTACATCACGATGATCTGATCGGTGTGGCCGGCCACCACGCCCAAGTCGTGAGTCACGAGTACGAGAGCCATTTCCCGTTCACGACATTGATCTTCGATGAGATCGAGGATCTGGGCCTGTACCGTGACATCGAGGGCGGTGGTGGGTTCGTCGGCGAACAGAACCGATGGGCCGCAGGCCAACGCCATGGCGATCATGATGCGCTGACGCATGCCACCTGACAACTCGTGCGCGTACTGGTCGAATCGCTTTTCGGGCTCGGGGATACCGACGTCCTCAAGGAGTTTCAGGACGATCGCTCGAGCATTTTCACGCGAGGAGCCGAGGTGAATGCGCAACGGCTCGGCTAACTGCTTACCGATTTTCATGACCGGATTCAGAGACGTCATCGGGTCTTGGAAGATCATGGCCATTTCGGCGCCCCAGATCTTCTGGCGATCCTTCAGACTCATGGTGGTGAGCTCGGTTCCTTCGAACAACACCGATCCTTGACGGATCACGTTGCGATGGGGGAGCAGACCCATGATCGAACGGGCGAGGATCGTCTTGCCACAACCCGACTCACCAACGACGCCCAGACGCTTTCCGTGGTCGAGGGAAAAGGTGACGCCATCGACCGCGCGCACGACTCCGCCGGCAGTGACGAAGTGCGTGACCAGGTCCTCGACTCGGAGCAAGGTGCCGGTTCGACGTCGAAAGGCGGTCTGCAGGGTGCTCATCCGATCGCCTCACGAATTCGGAACTTCTCACTCAACGCATCACCGAGCAGGTTGATGGCCAAGACGGTGACGAAGAGGATGATGGACGGCATGATCGAGATCCACCAGGCCGTCTCGAGTTTGGTTTGCCCCCCGAAGATCATCGCACCCCATGTCGGGGTAGGCGCAGTGACCGAGAGGCCGAGGTAGGCCAGGGCTCCCTCGGCGACGATGAGGATGGCCATGCCGGTGATCGCGAAGGTGACCATGGCTGGCATAACGTTGGGCAGGATCTCGCGCATGATGATTCGACTGTTCTTGGCTCCGAGACTGCGGGCGGCCAGTACGAACTCCCGTTGCGCGAAAACGATGGTATTCGCCCGAACCAACCGGGCGATCGGTGGAATCGACAGAATGACAAGAGCAATGACGATCGGCACAATCGACCGCGACTCGGCCTCGGTCGTGGTCGAACTGTCGAAGAACCCGACGATGAAGATGGCCAGAAGCAGAGCCGGAAACGCCAGGAGAATATTCATGATCGTGTCGATTATTTTGTCGACTCGTTTACCCATGTAGCCAGCAACGAGCCCGAGCATTCCTCCGATCAGGATGCCGAAAGAAATCGAGAGTGCGCCGATGAGAAGTGAATTGCGGGCACCGAACATGGTTCGACTGAATAGGTCGTAGCCGTTGGTGTCGGTGCCGAAAAGCCCGAAGCGTTCAGGAGCATCTCCGACGACCGGTCGAGAAGTTTCGGAGAAGAGGGCCCAAGAGGGCGGACGTTCTGCGAGGAGTGGATTGGTCTCGACGTGGGTGGTGCAGAGGTCCTCGTTCTCGAATTGGTCGCAGGAGTGGTTGACGTACGGTAGGAATGACGCGCCGACCGCCGAGAACACGATGAAAAGAAGCCAAGCGCCCGACACCCACATGGTGATGCGGCCCCGACGCCTGAACCGGGGCGGGGTCGGTTCATCGTGGAGAGGATCGAGAGTGGCGGTGTCGGTCAAGGTGGTCGTCCTAACCCAGCCGTCCGACACGGACACGAGGGTCGAGGAATCCATACAAGATGTCGACCAGGAAATTGGTCATCACGTAAACGAGCGCGAGAACCACGACGGTGATCTGTACGAGGCGAAACTCGGAGGCGAAAATGCCGAGCACTGTGCGACGCCCCAAACCGTTGAGATTGAACGCCGTCTCGACCACGACTGAACCCCCGACCAGCGCACCGACGTTCACGGCAGCGGCCGTTACGAGGGAAAAGAGCGACGGCCGCAAGGCGTGACCGAACAAGATGCGCGGGGTGCTCACACCCTTGGCTCGGGCGGTGGTGATGAAATCGGACTGCAGGGTGTTGATCAAGTCGGAGCGAAGAAGACGCATATAGGTTCCGGCGAGCGGGAGCGCCAAAACGATCGTGGGGAGGAAGAAGTTCGTGAAGTGATCCCACGGCGCCTCGAAAAAGCCAACGTCGGTGGATATGGCCGGAAACAGCTTCCAACGTACGGTGAGGAGGAGGCCGAGGACTGTGGCCAGCACGTAATTCGGCGTGGAGATGAAACCGAACGAGAAGGTCGTCGAAAAACGGTCGAACAATCCGCCACTTCGATACGCGGCGAAAACTGCTGCCGGGATGGCGAGGAGCAAGGCGACCAACTGCCCGTAGATCATCAGTCGCAGCGAGATCTTCAATCCATCGGAAATCGAGGAGCTGATCGGTTGGTTGCCGTTGAGGGTGACGCCCCAATCGAGGGTCACCAAATCCCCGACAAAGTAACCGTATTGGACGAGGGTCGGCTCACGCAGATTCAACGAGTCGAGGAGTTTGTTCTTTTCCTCTTCGTTGATGGCGCCGCTGCCCTTGGCGGCGATGATGCGCTCCTCGGCGTAGGGAATGGCCCCCAGCGCCAGCGACACCGTGAAGGTCACGGCGAAAACGACGATTACCAACTGCCCGAGTTTTCGCAGGAAGTACTTCATCGATTCGGTGACTCCACGGTGTCGCTGGACATCAGGTGGTTATTGCTGTCTCCAGACCGTGTGCGGGTAGAAGGTCCCGGCGATGCCGGCTCCCTCGGCCGCGCGGGTGCCATCCGGTGTCGTGAGGTTGGCGGCGTCAAGACCCATGATTCCGTCCTCGAAAGCGATCAACCAGGTGGTGTAGGTACCCCAGAGGTTGTAGCACTCGGTGGCGAAGAGGCGGTTCACGTCCTCGGCGATCTGCTTCTTCTCGGCCGGATCGATGGTCGCCCGATTCGCATCGAGCAACTCGTCCAGATTTGGGTCCTTGATTCGACCGAAGTTGAGAGCCAGCGCGCCGATGTCCAGCGCCGACGAACTGTGCCACCAGATGTACTGCTGGTCGAGATCGACACCGCCGTGATTGCGCCACTGGAAGACCTGGAAGTTTCCGAGCAGCGCGGTGACGATGTACTGGCCCTGGTCGATCTGGTCGATGGTGACTTCGTCGATCCCGGCCTCCTCGAAAAAGTCCTTCTGGTACTGAGCGATCACCAGGTTCGTGGCGTCATTGGTGGTGGCCAGAGAGATCTTCAACTCGCCGGGGTTCTCCGCCTTGTACTCGGCGATCAAGGCTTGGGCCTTGGCCATGTCTTGGGTGAGCGGGTAGCCAGAGTCCTCGAGGCTGCCCACTTGGCCCGGAGAGAACGGACCGTTGGCCAATTTGTTCACGCCGAAAGAGACCACTTCATTGATGATGTTGTTGTCGGTGGCATTGGCCAGAGCACACCGGATTCGACGATCGTTGAGCGGCGATCCCTCCTGCGTGACGTGAAGCAAGGTGTAGGCAGTCTCTGCGTTGTTGGTGATCTCAGTCGACGAGAAGCCGTCCACTCCGGATCGGAGCTCGTTGATCACTTCGCCATTCGTGGTGTGGACAATGTCGAGATCGCCGGCCTTGAGGGCATCGCGGCGCTTGAGGCTGTCCGCAATCGGGATGAGCGTGATTTCATCGAGATACGGGAACGGTGCGTTCCAGTAATTGGCGTTTTTCGTGCCCGTGTAGTACTCGTTCGGCTTGTAGTCCGAGTACACGAACGGACCCGTTCCGACTGGCTGGGCGCGCAGCGCCTCGTCGGTATCGGACGCGAGCAACCAGGTGGGCGAGGCCATGTAGCCGATTTGGCCGGTGAGGTACCACGGGAAGGTCGCCCAGGGCTTCTCGACCGTGACGATCGCGGTCATCGGGTCGGATGCATCCAACGAGACGTCAGTGACCGTCTTGATGGCCGTTCCCGTGAGGAGGGCCGTCTTGTGGCGGCTGATGTTCTCGACGATCGCCGCTCCATCGAAGTCGGTTCCGTCGTGGAACTTGACTCCCGCCCGCGCGGTGATCCGCCAGACGGTGTAATCCTCGTTGGGTTCCATGGCCGAGGCCAGATAGGGCACCGGTGAGTTGTCGCTACCAACGATCATGAGCGAGTCGTACACGGTACGGGCGACCATGTGACAGGAAATGGCACAGACCATTTCGGACGGACGCCACGGCGATGAGGTCTCAGCCTCGATACCCATGGTCAGGGTGCCACCGGGGGTCACCGCGGTCATCGGATCGAGGACGTCGGTGGTCTCGGTCGGAGCGGAGGTTTCGTCGACCGCCGTGGACTCGGACGAGTCACCACCGTCATCGCCTCCTCCGCAGGCCGCCACGAAGACCAGAAGGCTGGCGAACATCGCACCGAGGACACGCCCCGAGCGCCGTCGTGATGATTTCATGTGCATTCCCCCTTGTCGACCGGTCCCGCTGGGTCCGGAGTTTTTCCCTTGTGGCGGGGAGGAGGACGCATCTTGCGGCCCCCACCGCCGTGCACATTCGTACCCTAGCCGCTGACGGGGTGGGGTCAAGAACGGGTCGGGGATTTCGACCCGACATGACCGGGTTTCCTGAACGACAATGTCCCATGGAGATCCCCGAGCGAATTCGAGCCGATGGCATCGAGGTGCCATTGGAAGAGCGTCTTCGCTCGGGTTCCGACTTTCACGCCGCGGTGATGCGGCGGCACGAGGCGGCGGTGAGGGGTCGTCGTCCGACGTATCGGGATCCGGTGAGCGGGTACACGGTGTTCACGGCTCGTTTTTTGGCCGACCGCGGTTACTGCTGTCGTAGTGGTTGTCGGCATTGTCCCTACGAAAACGCCTCGTAGGGGAAAGTCGGTCACACTCGACGCACTCCGATACGGTTGGGTCATGTCCGACACAACGATGAAAAGGTTTCGGGTATCGGCCAACAAGGCCGTGGACTTAGATGATTGGTCGACCAACGACACTCTGGGCTGGGACAAAGAATCGGCCAAAGAAGAACTGGTGGATGTCATCGACCAGATGGCTTTTTTGCAGCATCGACTCATGGCCGAAGCCGATCAGAGTCTGTTGATCGTCCTTCAGGGTCGAGACGCCTCCGGCAAGGACGGGTTGGTACGTCACGTCATGACGGGGATGAATCCGGCCGGTGTCCGCGTGGTCAGCTTCAAGGTGCCCGCCGGAGTAGAAAAGCAGCACGACTATCTGTGGCGTTGCCACGCCGCGGTGCCGGCACGGGGCGTGGTGGGAGTGTGGAACCGAAGTCATTATGAGGACATCGTGGTTCCCCGTGTGAAAAGGCTCGTTCCCGAGGAGGTGTGGCGGGCGCGCTACCGACACGTCCGCGATTTCGAGCGGATGCTGGTCGACGAAGGTACGACGATCCTGAAGTTCTACCTGCATGTTTCCCACGAGGTGCAGCGGCAAAGACTGCAAAAGCGGATCGACAATCCGGAGAGCAGTTGGAAACACGATCCGAGCGACATCAGCGACCGCAAGATGTGGTCGTCGTTTCAGACGGCCTACGAGGACGTGCTCCGCGAGACGTCGCGCCCCCACGCCCCGTGGTACGTGATTCCCGCCGACGTGAAGTGGGTGCGCGATCTCGCGGTAGCCAAGATCGTGCTCGAGGCGCTGGTTCTGATGGATCCCCGGTTGCCGGCCCCGCAGGACGACTTGAAGGGCGTCACCGTCATCTGAGTCGTCGACGGGTTGGCGTGGGGGATCGGTCACCGAGGGAGTGGCTTCGTCTAGATTCGGGGCGTCGGGCTGTTACGTCCGAAGGAAAGGAGTTGGCGTGTCCAACGAGCGCGAGATCATGACATGGGAGGTCTTCGGTGGGGCGTCTCGAATGTTGGCCCAAATGGTGGCCGACGATGGTTACGAGGCAGACATGATTTTGTCGATCGCGCGCGGTGGTCTTCTGATCGGAGGCGCCCTCGGCTACGCGCTCTCGGTCAAGAACGTCTACACGATGAACGTGGAGTTCTACACCGGTGTCGATGAGCGGTTGGAGGTGCCGCGCATCCTTCCGCCGGCTCCCGACTTCGTCGACTTGGCCGACGCCAAGATTCTCATCGCCGATGACGTGGCCGACACCGGGCACACGCTGCGCAGCGTCCAGCAATTCTGTGAAGGCAAGGTGGGTGAGGTGCGTACGGCGGTCTTGTACGAGAAGCCGCACTCAGTGGTGCGGTCCGACTACGTATGGCGGCGCACCACGTTGTGGATCAATTTTCCCTGGAGCGACAAAGAGCCCGTGGTCCGCCGCGCTGGTGTTGCGCTCGATGCCTGATCAATACTTTTCGAGAACGCGCATCGCGCAATGTCTCCCACTCGCACCCCAGATACCGGCGCCGGGAAACGTTGCCGCTCCACACAGGAACAGGCCGGGCACGTCGGTCTCGTAGCGCACCAGTTCGCGCGGTTTGCCGCGCAACGCTGCGAGAGGGCCACCGGCGAAACTGGTGGCGTGTCCCTCGGGCATGTGGAAGTCCGATTCGTACACGTCGGGAGTCATGGCCCGCCAAGGGGCCATGGTGTCGATCGGGTCATTTTCGAGGAGCGATGAATAACGATCGAGCCAGCGTCGAGGTTCCCCGGAGTTCGCCCAACCCCCGCACAGTGCGTACGGAGTGAATAGTGCCTCCAGACTGAAGACGTGCCGGCCGGGAGGAGCCATTGTCGGGTCGAGAGCGGTGGGAACGTTGGCGAAAAAGATCGGACGCTCCGCGATACGACCCTTGGGGATGTCGAGGAATGCGGAGTGCATCGAGGCGACCGACGGGACGATCATGGTCGAGGCGACGTCGGGATCGGCTCCGATCCGATCGAATACGTCGCGGTCGACCTGCCGATACCGCGGTAACTCGGTGATGACACCGTCTATTTTGCTCTCGTAGCCTTGCTGGTGGCTCTGTGTTCGCCAGCGTTCGATCATGGGCCCGGCTCCGGAGGGCGGATTTTCCAGCCAGTCGAGAATTGTTCGCCGAGGATCGGCGGCCGAGACGACCGTTTTCGCGGCAATAACCTCGCCGGTCACGGTGCGCACGGCGCGAACCCGTCCCTTTTCGATGATGATCGATGACGCTGCCGTGGATGTTCGAAGTTCGCCTCCGAAGGCCATGAACGAGCGAGCGAGCGAGGTGGCGAGCATTCCGCTGCCGCCCAGGGGTCGTCCGACCGCGGCAACGTGTCGGAATACGTAGGTGAGAGCTCCGAGGCCCGTTGCGGGCAACTCGGGTGACAGGCCCCACACCGCCGGTCCGCTGGCCAGCGCGGGTGCGTACACCGCCTCGTCGTCGAAGAATTGGCGCATCACGTCGGCCGCGCTCATTCGGCTCCAGCCGAGTAGACGACGCACTCCGACGCCGCCCCTGCTCCATACGGTGGAGAGAAGATGACGCCGTTCGGGGCCGGCGGCCGCCGCCGCCAACACGAGGCGGGCCACGGGCACGGCAGCGGCGGCGTAGCGCCGATACGCGTCGACCTGGTGGGGATACGTGAGTGCGAGGCCGTCGAGCGTCTGCTCGATCGAGTGCATGATGGGCCACGCCGCGCCACCATCCCACGGGATGTTGACCTGGTTCGGTTCGACGTCGAGGTACACGAGCCCGTGGTCGGCGAGTTGGAGTTCCTCCATCACCGGAGTCGTTCGAAAGGTGATGTGGTCGCAGTTGCAGATGTTGACCAGCGCACCACCGAAGCTCTCGGTCGACGAACACCCGCCGACAGAGTCGCGGGCCTCCAGCAGCACCACCTGACGACCGGCACGCGCCAAATAGGACGCAGCGATCAATCCGTTGTGTCCGGCGCCGATCACCACCACGTCGGCTTCGGAGTCCACGACACTCATGACCTCATCATGCCCGAACGGGTAACCTGCGCACGTGCCGTCCCGACATCTTTCTCATCTGCTTGGTCCGGAGGTGGAAACGGCGTTGACGTCGGCGTCGATACTCGTGCAGCCGCTCGGTGCCATAGAACAACACGGCCCGCACCTTCCGTTGGTCACCGACCTCGCGGTGGCAGAGGCGGTAGCCGAGGCCGCCGTACCGCTGGCCGTCGAACGGGGAGTCGATGCGTGGCTGTTGCCGCCGATTGCGTACACCAAGAGCAACGAGCACGCGTGGAGTCCAGGGACAATTTGGATGTCGGCCCGAACCATGCTGAGCGTATTGGAGGACCTCGGTCGATGCGTGGCCGCAACACCGGTGCGCAAATTGGTCTTCCTCAACGGTCATGGGGGAAACAGCGCTCTGGTGGCGATGGCGAATCGCGAGTTACGCTTGCAGTTCGGTTTGGAGACCTTCTTGGCTCACCCCTCGATGCCTGCGGATCGGGGCGGGGGCTCGGCGCCCGCGGAATTGGGGATGGGCATTCATGGCGGTGCCGAGGAAACGTCCTTGATGTTGCACTTGCGGCCCGATTTGGTGGACATGTCGAAGGCCGTGCGGGCAGTGCCCGAGCATCTGAATCACAACAAGATGGTGCGTTTTGGCGGATCGATCCAATTCGGATGGCTCAGCAACGACTTCGGCGACCATGGGCACATCGGCGACCCAACGACCGCTTCCGCCGTCGAGGGGGCCCGTTTGTTCTCCGGAGCGGTTGACTCCTTCGTCTCGGCCTTGATCGAGATCGCCACGTTCCGGCATCGGGTCTGAGAAAAGCAAAGGGGGGTCGGATTCCCGACCCCCCTTCACCCGATTGATTGCTCCGAGATCAGAGACCGATGTCGGTGTTGATGAACTCGTTGGTGTACATGTCCTCGGCCGTCAGGTCCGCCGGCACGTCCAGTCCCGCGTCCTTCATCTTCTGCAGCGCCGCATTGGCCCGATCGAAGTCGAAGTCACCGAGCGTGTCGTTCGGACCGTTGCCCACCAGACCCAGTTCCTTCTGTGTTTCGACCGAGTACGCCGCCACACCTTCGTTGTACACCCAGAAATCGGCGTACTGCTCGACGGCGTCGATGATGATCGCGTTGGCCCGATCCGGGCCATTCACGAAGTCGATGGCCGCCTGCTGCACGATCGGCACGAAGAGTTCGAGGCAGTCGGAGAGAGATTCTTTGTCACCTTGGCGAATGGCCAACGTGGCGGCGTAGATCTCGAATCCGGCGTCGTGGATCAACTGGTACTTGACGTCCTTTCCCCACTCGGCGAACTCATTCTTGTATTGCCACGGCTCGGCGGAGGCGAAGCCCTGCTGAGCGATCTTTCCACCCTCGGAGATGAAGCGGCTCGGCCCTCCGTCGTAGGACGGGTCGATCTGCTCCTCACTGACGACGCCCTCGGCCTTGAAGACCTCGAGATAGGTGCCGCCGGCGAACACGTTCATCGTGATGCCCTGCTCACCGATGTCGGCGATGGTCTCCACGTCGGGGTAGGTCTCGGGATCCCACATGATGATCTGCGGGTTGATCTCGAGCGGCGCTACGACTGCCAACAACGGGATGTCGGCGTAACTGAAAGCCTGATCGTCGGTCGATGCGTAGCCCATGGTGATCGAGTCGTCGGCGGCCATGGTCGCCGACACCGGCTGGAAGCCGATGGCCGGTCCGCCCGTACGAACCTCGAGGGTGACACCGGTGTCGTTGCCGGAGGAGTCGATCAGCGACCCGGACACGATCTTCTTGTCCACGTCCACCGAGTAGTCCTCGCCGAGCATTTGATAAAGCGCTCCGTGCTCGGACTCTGGGAACCAGTCAGTTTGGATGACGAGTGTCGCTGGACAGGCTTCCGAGAGCGCGCCCTCCCCGCCTGATTCGGATGCCGGGCCATCATCGTCGCCGCCACAGGCACTGATCGCGCCGACGGCAACGAGCGGAAGAGCCAGCAAAAGTCGCTTGGTCTTGTTTCTCATTGTTCCTCCCCTGGTCGACCCACACGATGTGGGACGCTCTCGACACTAGTTCATTTCCCGGACCGGCGATTCGACGAAAAATTCCGTTGAACGGAAAATCAAACTTTCTGTTCGGGCAAGAAGCCTAGGAGGTGAAGGGCCTCTCGGGTCGGCGGGGTGCCCACGGCTATGATTTCGTCGCGGGGCGTAAAGTCCCAGTCTGGAGCCACAATGTCGCAATGCCCGTTGTCATTTCGGAATGTGTCGATGACCTTTCCCGACGGCACCAGGGCCCTGTCCGACGTCACCTTGGACGTGGCCAAGGGAGAGTTCGTGACCATCGTCGGTCCATCCGGCTGCGGCAAGTCCACGTTGCTCAAGATCGCGTCCGGGCTGCTCGAAGCGACGTCAGGCGAAATCTCGGTCGATCGGGACCGCATTGGCTACGTCTTCCAGGACGCAACGCTCCTTCCTTGGCGTACCGTTCGGCGCAATGTCGAGTTGCTCGCCGAGTTGCATGGATTCACCAAAGAGGAACGCACCAAACTGGCCGAAGAGGCCATCGGGTTGGTGGGTCTGCGAGGTTTCGAGCATCATTTTCCGCGCTCTTTGTCGGGTGGAATGCGGATGCGAGCTTCGCTCGCGAGAACACTCACCCTGAAGCCGCCGGTGTTTCTTTTCGACGAGCCTTTCGGGGCAGTGGATGAAATCACCCGTGAACGGCTCAACGAGGAGACGCTTCGTCTTTTCGAACAGGAACGTTTTGCCGGGTTGTTCATCACGCACTCCATTAGCGAGGCGGTTTACTTGTCGTCGACGGTCCACGTGATGTCGACCCGTCCCGGACGTCTGGTTGCCTCGTTCGAAGTGCCCTTCGGCTATCCCCGTCGACCGGAGTTGCGATTCGATGCCCGTTTCGCCGAACTCTGCGGACAGGTCAGTCTCGCTTTGAGAGGAGCCCACTCATGACTCTCGACAATCCTTCCACCTTCGATTTCGACGAGCCGTCGACGTTCGATCTGGGTGAGGCGAACGTCGTCGAGGCGGGCACGGCGCCCGGGGCGAAACGTTCCGCGAAGGCCGGCGTCGCCGGATCCGTCCTACCTCCTCTGGCGGTCGGACTCTTCATTGTGGGGGTCTGGTATTTCATCAGCCTGGTGGTGCTCGACCCGAAACGGCAGTTTCTCCTGCAACCGCCCCACGAGGTCTGGAACGTGGGCTTCGCCGATTGGAAAAATTTCTCGACCATGCTCGAGGGTATGTGGTCGAGCACGAAGGTGGCTTTTTGGGGACTCTTGATCGCCATCCTCCTCGGCTTCTTGTTGGCCATAGTCATGAGCCAGGCCAAGGTGGTGGAACGAGCGATCTTTCCTTACGCGGTGGTGCTCCAAGCCATTCCGATCCTGGCCATCGTGCCCCTCATCGGATTTTGGTTCGGCTACGGCTTCTCCTCTCGTGTTCTGGTATGCGTGATCATCGCGCTGTTCCCGATCGTGGTGAACACCCTGTTCGGTTTGTTGTCCGCCGATCAGGGCATGCACGATTTGTTCACGCTCCACAAGGCGCATCGAATCACCCGCTTGCGTCGATTGATGTTCCCCGCGGCCCTTCCCGCGGTGTTCGCGGGTCTGCGCATTTCGGCTGGTCTGTCGGTCATCGGGGCGATCGTCGGGGACTTCTTCTTCGGCCAAGGTGAGGTCGGTATCGGTCAGTTGCTGAAGCGTTACGCCAATCGTTTGGAGGGAGAGCAACTATTCGCCTCGGTGATCCTGTCGAGTGCGCTCGGAGTCAGCGTGTTCCTCTTCTTCGGTTGGCTCTCGGGAAAACTCATCGGGAAGTGGGCCGGCGAGTCACGAGGTCGGTAACTTCGGCCGGATGTCGTATTCGACGTCGCGACGCTGTTTCCAGAGTGTCGGGAAAATCTCCCGGTAGGTGCGTACGAGCCCACGATGTGCGGGCGGAAGATCATCGCGGATCAACGCGTGCAAGGACGGAAGGTTGTAATACGGCACCGAGGGATACATGTGATGCTCGAGGTGGTAATTCATGTTGAGATACAGGAATCGCAGGATCGGATTCATGTGCACCGAACGGGTGTTCAGTCGATGATCGAGAACGTCCTCGGCCAATCCGGCGTGTTGTGTGGTTCCGAACACCACCAACAACCATCGTCCATAGAGTGACGGCAGACCGATCAGCACGAGCGGCAAGAGGCTCGTCGAGGCCATCGACGTCGCGATGGTGGCCAACCAAATGACGACGTGAACTCGTCCCCAGAAAACGGCGCGGGCGACCTCGCGAGCGGGAACGAAATCTGCGGCGGCCGGTGTCAGTCGTCCACGTACGTTCGCGGCGTACTTCTTGAATTCGGCCCACGTGCTCAGGATCCCGAACATGTCAGCCGCGATTCTCCAGAACCGAATGGGCCGTTGGTAGGCGATCTCGGGGTCGCGTCCGACGATGATGGTGTCGGCGTGATGACGATTGTGACTCCACCGCCATGATACGGGTTCGCGGACGTCCATGAACGATGCGATGTGATACACGACGAGGTTCGCCGTCTTGGATTTGAAAGCTGTTCGGTGTCCGCACTCGTGCCAGCGGGCGTCGGAAGCCGAGCCGTACAGTGTTCCGTACACGAACATGGCGGGAAGCGTCCACCAGGAGATCCACGAAACCACGACCCACCATCCGGCGAGAACGGTGAGGCCCAACCACAAGATGGTGTCGAAGGCGCAGCGTCCATTGGTGCGACGCATGATCTCCAACATCGCCTCGCGGGAGACCGGGCTGTGATACCAGTCGGCGCCGACCAGTCCGCGTTCGATGGCTCGCGCCGACTCGGGACCGGTGAGGTCGTAGTCGCGTTTCTTCGTCGGATTCGAGATCATCGTTCCCACCGGGCGAAGCCTACGCTTCGCTACAGTCCTTGGTGTGGTGGTGGAGTGGTTGACTTTCCGGGTGAGTCCTGCGGAGCGCGAGGTATGGCTCGCGCGCGAGGAGGAGGTGTGGAGTCGGTTCCTCGAATGTTGCGCCGGATTCGTCCGCAAACAGATGTGGATCGAGGAGGACGAGCCGGACGAGATCCATGCGGTGATCTGGTGGGAGAGCCGCGATCTCTGGAAGCGAATTTCCCCGGAACAGGTCGACGAGGTCGACCGTCGGATGGGCGACCTTTTTCGGCACTGCACGATGCGGGTGTACGAGGTCGCGCGCGACTGCTGATCAGTCGCCGAGGGTCGCCAGCGCCGCGAGAGCCCGATCGATCATGAGCGGTAGGGGGTCCCGGTCCACCAAAGCGATCCCGATGCAGTCCGGTCGATGGGTCTCGAGCGCGACGCGCAGCTGTTCGCCGACGTGGAACGGGTCGCCGGCGATCGCCTTTTCATCGGACACCGAGCCGAAACGGGCGGAGATGCACAAGGTCACATGAACGGGGCGAACCGACCGAGCCTCACGGATCGCCTCATAGGCAGTCTCGGTGGTGAATCCGGACAGGAACACCCCGTCGGCCATTCGCGAAGCGAGTCGGTTCAACTGCGGTCCACGGGCGCCGACGAATTGCGGAATGGTCCGTGAAGGAGCCGCATGGTCGGGTGGGGTGTATCGAGAACTCGTCTGGCCGCGGAACACCGCGCCCGCTGTCTCGATGGCATCGCGGACGACCGCTACGGGCCTGTCGGTCGCCAGGGAGAAGGGTCCGAGAGACTCCTGACCGCCTACACCCCAGCCGAGCACCATTCGACCGTTGCTCAGTTCGTCGATGGTCATCGCAGTCGCGGCCACCACTCCGGGGTGGCGCAACAAGGGCGATGTGATGCCGACTCCCAACGTGATGCGTCGAGTGACCATGGCCGCCGCAGCCAGAAGAGCGAACGGCTCGCGGGCCACACCCTCGTCGGACACCCAAACCTCGTCGACACCGGCCGCGTCCAGCGTCGAGATCGCCTCGACGATGGATGACGCCGACACGGCCGGATAGATCCAGACACAGGTACGCACTCGCCTACGATTCCACATGGGCACCATCCCGACGAAGAGGAGAGCGCAATGTCGAGTGAGCCGACGGACGCCCAGTGGCTGCGACGGGCTCGATTGACGAACGGCTCCTTGGTCGACATCGCGGTCAGCCGGGGTCGGGTGTCGGCGGTCCAACCCGCGTCGAGCGATCGGGTCGGCTCCTCTCTCGACGGCTGGTTAATCCTTCCGGCGTTGGGAGAGCCACACGCTCATCTGGACAAGGCATTGACGGCCGAGCGCGTGCCGAATCCCTCCGGAGACTTGATGGGGGCGATCCAAGCATGGGTCGCAGCCGAGCAGCGCGGGGAGTTCGGACTGGACGAGATGACGTCGCGCGCCACCGAGGCCATCCGCCGGCTGGTGGCCAATGGTGTCACCACCATCCGTTCCCACGTGAACGTGGGCGAGAGCGACGCAACGCACGTGCATCTGCGCGCGGTGCTCGCCGCTCGTGCCGCCACGCGCCACTTGGCCGATCTGCAGATCGTCGCCCTCATGCATTCCCCCCTGGCCGGAGTGGAGGGAGTCGGGAATCGTCGTGCGTTGCGCGAGGCCCTGACGATGGGCGCCGACCTGGTGGGTGGATGCCCGCACCTGGAACCCGATGGCGCGGGGATGATCCGCGAGGCGTTGGCCGCGGCCACCGAGGCGGGCGCGGGTCTCGATCTGCACGTCGACGAGACTCTCGACCCGAACATGCTGACCCTCGTGGAATTGGCCCGTCAGATCGACTCGTCCGGATTCGAGCGATCGGTCACCGCCAGTCACTGTGTCAGCCTCTCGATGCAACCCCCGCAGATCCAACGGGAGATCGCCCGGATGGTCGCTGCCCTCGGCATCGGTGTCGTCGCATTGCCCCCCACCAATCTTTTCCTGCAGGGTCGCGAGCAACCGCGGGCCACGCCGCGAGGGATCACGCCCATCGACGTCCTGCGCGAGTCGGGAGCCTCGGTCGCCCTGGGTGGCGACAACGTGCAGGATCCGTTCAACCCCGTCGGGCGCAGTGACCCCCTCGAGACCGCGGCGTTGTCCATCATGGCGTCACACCAGTTGCCAGAGGCCGCCTTCGATCTCGTCGGCAACGCGGTTCGGAGGGTTCTCGGTCAAGAGGAGGTGGATGTTGCGGTCGGCTCTCCGGCCGACTTCCTCGTGATCGACGCGGCGTCCATTCGCGAGGCCATCGCCGAAGCGCCGCTCGACCGCCGGGTGTTCAAGGGTGGTCGCCAAGTGGTGGTGACGACGACCACTCGTCAATTCCACGACGAACCCTGAGCGGGGGAGGCCCGGTGGTATTGTCGGGGAGGGAAATCAACCAGGCATGGAGGCTTGCGTGAAGGTCGGTGCGTTCTTTTTCGGTGGAGTCGAAATGGACGACGCTGGCGCCGGCCTGCCCGCGCCGATGGACCGCCGTTACTCCAACGACCACATGTGGAAAGCCACTTTGGATTACGTGAACTCGGCGATCGAGGCCGATCGACTGGGTTTCGATTCCTTCTGGACGACCGAACACCACTTCCAGTACGAGGGGTACGAGGTGATCCCGAACGGCCTTTTGGTCTCGGCCTGGATCGCGGCCCAAACCAAGCGAATCAAATTGGGAGCCATGTTCAACGTGGTGCCGCAATGGAATCCGCTCCGACTGGCCGAGGATTTCGCGACGCTGCACAACCTCTCCGGTGGTCGCGGCGTGTTGGGCGTCGGTCGCGGTACCGTTCCGCGCGAGGTGTTGCACCTCAACGAAAAAGGCGTGTCCATCGGTTCGCACGACAACCCGGAGAAGTCTGCCGACGACGAATTGAACCGCGAAGTATTCGAAGAATCGATGGAAATCATCCGGCGTGCCATGTCCAATGAGACGTTCTCTTTCTCCGGCAAGCACTTCCAAATCCCCCTACCGGGCATCCCAGATCGCGGAAGTACGGTCCAGCACCTCACATTGGTGCCGCGTCCGATCTACCCGTACGAGATCTGGCAAGCCGTCACCAGCCCGCCGACCCTCGACTATGTGGCGCGCATCGGGCATTCGGCGGTCTTTTGGAATCAGCACTATTCGTTCATCAAGCGATTCTGGGACACCTACTCCGAAAAGCAGGAGGCCGCAACCGGGGTCGCTCCCGCTGCGGGAGCGAAGCGGATGCTGGTCATCTCCGTGCGTATCGAGGATTCGTACGAGAAGGCCTGGCAGAGCGCGACGCCGGGGCACGACGAGTTCTGGAAGTTTCTCGGGCCGTACGGTTGGAGCCGGGGCTACATGGGGCAGGACGGCAAGCCGGCCAAACCCGGGCTGATTCCGACCTTGCAGGAGTCGGTGGACAACAAGACGATCCTGTTGGGCACGCCCGAGCAGGTTGCCGAAGGCGTGCAGTTCTACAAGGACTTGTTGGGGCTGGAGTACATCACGATCTTCCCGCACATGCTCGGGGACTTCTACAAGAAGGCCGACGAGCAGATGGCGCGCTTCATGAACGAGGTCATGCCCCTCGTCAAGTAGTGGGCCACAGGGAGTTGTGTTCGCAGACCGAGCGCAACACCGCCGGCTGGTCGGTCATGATGCCGTGAACGCCGATGTCGATCAGTTCTTGCATTTCCTGGGGATGATCGACGGTCCAGACGTGAACCGGGAGTCCGGCCCGTCGAGCCCGTTCGACGCGATCGCCCGTGGTGACCGTCACCGGGCCTTGTTTCACCGGGACTTGGAAGCACGACGGACCCGAGGGGATTCGTCCACTCAGCCACGTGAGGACCTCGATCGGGCTGGCGCTGGTGCACACCGCCGGGCCGAGAGCCCCACGTACTCGTCTCAGACGACGATGACTGAACGAACCGACGCAGACCCGATCGAGTGCACTCATCGACCGAAGCAAAGCGACCAGAGGTTCGACCGTATCGTCGCTCTTGGCGTCGATGTTGATCATTGCGTCGGGGAATTCTTCGAGGAGGTCGGCGAGAAGGGGGATGGGCTCACGGCCGTCGATGAGGATCCGGCTGACCTCGGCCCATGGCATCTCGCTGATTCGACCCGGTCGACCGGCGGTGCGTCGGAGATCGTCGTCGTGGAACGCGGCAAGCAGGCCGTCCGACGTCAGTCGAACGTCGGTTTCCAAATAGCGGTAACCGAGTTGGACCGCGTGGCGGAATGCCGGAAGCGTGTTCTCGGGCCATTCACTCGTGCCCCCTCGGTGAGCGAACGGAATGAAACCTCCGGTGGCATGCGGTTCGAGGTAGGGATGGTGGTGACGGGGGACGACCACTAGGTCAGTATCGCCGCTGGCACTAGCGTTCGGCGTCATGTCCACCGATGTCGAAGTTACCCCCGTCCCTCTGGCCGGATCCCCGCACCTGGCGACGTCGGGTCACATCGAGGTGCGGGCACCCTTCGATGGATCCCTCATCGGACGGGTTCCGGCGTGCACGGCGGGCGACGTGGATCGAGCGGTGCGGGCGGCGCGTGTCGCGATGAGCCAACCCTTGCCGGCGTGGAAGCGCGCCGAGATTCTCGACCGGGCCGCCGGGCGTCTCGCCGCTCGTCGTGAAGAGTTCGCTCGCGTGGTGGCCCGTGAAGCGGCCAAGCCGATCAAGACCGCCCGAGTGGAGGTCGATCGCGCCGTGGGCACATTCCAATTCGCCGCCGTCGAGGCCCGCACGTTGGTCGGTGAGGTGGTGGCCATGGACGCGATTCCGGCGGGGGAGGGAAAGATCGGTTTCACCATGCGTGTGCCGATCGGCGTCGTGGGTGCCATCGCCCCGTTCAACTTCCCGCTCAATCTCGTCGTCCACAAGGTCGGTCCGGCGATCGCCGCCGGATGCGCGGTGGTCTTGAAACCGGCCTCGCAAACTCCTTTCAGTTCGATTCTGCTGGCTCGAATGCTCATCGATGAATGTGGTCTCCCGGCCGAGTGGTTGAGCGTGGTGACAGGTGGGGGGTCGACCGTGGGCAACGCGATCGTCGATCATCCCGATGTCGCTCTCGTCACCTTCACCGGTTCTCCCGACGTGGGCTGGGGTATCCGTGCTCGCGCTCCGCGCAAACGGGTCGGGTTGGAATTGGGGAACAATGCGCCGATCATCATCGAGCCCGATGGAGATTGGAAGACGGCCGCAGCCAAGATCAAGGTGGCGGGCTTTTCGCACGCCGGTCAGTCCTGCATTTCGACCCAACGCATCCTGGTGCACGAATCGATATCGGTGGCGTTCATCGACGAGCTCCGGCGTCAAGTGTCCACTCTCGTGGTCGGTGATCCCCTCGATGAAGCAACCGACGTATCCGCACTGATCTCGACTTCAGAGCGTGAGCGCGTTTGCGCATGGATCGATGAGGCGTGTGTGGAGGGGGGTCGGGTGTTGCTCGGTGGCGAGGTGACCGCAGAGGGGATTCTTCGTCCCACGATCGTCGGTGACGCTCGGCCCTCCATGAAGATTTGCTCGCGCGAGGTTTTCGGTCCGGTCGTGGCAGTAGCCACCTATTCGGACGTCGCGGAGGCGTTGAGGCTCGCCAATGACAGCGACTTCGGCCTGCAGGCCGCCATCTTCACGTCGAACATCGGTACGGCCCTCGATGCCGTCCGCACGCTCGACTTCGGAGGCGTGATCGTGAACGATGTGCCCACGTTCCGTGCCGATCAACAGCCCTACGGCGGACTTCGCGACAGTGGCAACACTCGCGAGGGTCCCGCCTATTCCGTGCGGGAGATGACCGAGATACGGATGGTGATCCTCGGTGCCTGACCCTCAGATCGATCGCCCGGCGCTCTTCCAGTATTCGTCTTTGAGTAGTCGTTTGTAGAGTTTTCCGGTCGGGTGACGTGGGAGTTCCGGTCGAAAGTCGACGCTTCGTGGGCACTTGACGTCGGCCAACTGGGACTTGCAGTAGGCGATCAACTCCAATTCGAGGGCTCGCGCCTCCTCGGAATCGACGGGCATCGTCGCGGGTTGCACGACGGCCTTGACCTCCTCGCCGAAATCGTCGTTGGGAACCCCGAAGACGGCGACATCGATCACCTTGGGGTGCGTGACAAGGGCGTTCTCCGCTTCCTGCGGGTAGATGTTCACACCGCCGGAGATGATCATGTACGCCTTGCGGTCGGTCAGGAAGAGGCAGCCGTTGTCGTTCAGGTAGCCGACGTCGCCCAACGTGCTCCAACCCTTGGGATGGCGCGAACTTTTCGTCTTCTCGGCGTCGTTGTGATATTCGAAAGACGCTCCACCCTCGAAGAAGATGGTTCCGCTCTCGTAGTTCGGTAACTCTTCGCCGTCGTCGCCACAGATGTGGACCGAACAGCCAATCGGAACTCCGACCGTACCCTCGTTGGCCATCCAGAGGTCGCTGTTGCAGTAGACGAACCCGTTGCCTTCGGTGCCCGCGTAGTACTCGTGAATGATCCGGCCGAACCATTCGATCATCTGCTTCTTGACCGGGATGGGGCAGGGCGCCGCAGCATGAATGACGGCCTGCAACGAGGACACGTCGTACTTGGCGCGAATGCCCTCATCGAGCTTCAACAGACGTACGAACATCGTCGGCACCACTTGGGTGTGAGTGACCCCGTGACGCTCGATGGCGGTCAAGAACTGCTCGGGATCGAAGTGCTCCATGGCGACGACGGTGCAACCCATGCTCTGGGCGGCCATCGTGAAGCGCAATGGTGCGGCGTGGTACAGCGGTGCCGGGGTCAGATAGACACTGTCGGCGGTCGCGGCGAACAGCATGGCCAATGATGGTGCGACCGAGGTGGGTGTGGTTTCCAGGGGTAGGTCGACGAAAGGCTTGGTGACGCCCTTGGGGAGCCCGGTGGTGCCCGACGAGTAGAGCATGTCGGTGCCAGCAACCCGATTCGCCAGGGGCGCATCGGACTGGGCGGCCACGGCGATCTCGTAGCTCTCGTAGCCGGGCACGGTTCCGTCGAGCATGAGTCGCATCTCGAGGTTCGGGGTGTCGGCGATGATCTCGCAGGCCTGATCCGCCTTGTACTTCGACGTGATGAAGATGCGCGCCGCACAATCGTTGATGATGTACGACAACTCCTTGCTCGTGAGACGCGACGAGGCGGCGGTGTACACGACTCCGGCGTATTGGCAACCCCACAGGACCTCGAGGTACCGATCGTGGTTCTCCATGCACAAAGCCACGTGGTCACCGGGCTTCAATCCGGCGCCGCGCAAGAGATTGGCCAGTCGATTGGCCGCCGAGTCCAACTGGGCGAACGTCTGACGGTAACCCGAACCGGTCATGACCATGGCCAATTTGTCGGGGTGGGTGTGGGCGTGTGCTCCAAGGTACATGGGGCGAACAGTAGTGGCAGTACGATCTCCGGTGTGGGGTCGTCCGAGCGTGATGCGGCGTGGGCGCGGGAACGATTCGTCGACGCCGTGTCGATTGGTGGCGACGTGGCTCTGGACGAGTTGGCCCTGTTGCTACCCGCCGCCATCGGTCATTGCTCGAGCGTCGACTTGGTCGCCGGGTTGACGGTGCTCGATGAGTTGGCGGCGTTGGTGGCCAGCCCGACCGTGGAAGGAGTCTGTCGGTCGCTTTTTCGCGGTGATCACGCCCTAACGGGGCACCGCGACGACTACTACGATCCGCGGAATTCGTTCATCTCCGACGTGATCGCCTCTCGTCGGGGCATCCCGATCTCCTTATCGGTGATCGCCATGGAGGTCGGACGACGCGTGGGAGTCGACCTGGTCGGGGTGGGCATGCCCGGGCACTTCCTCATCGCCGAGCGGCCGAGCCAAGGCTTGGTCCCCGAGATCTTCGCCGACCCCTTCCACGGAGGTCGGATCATGGATGCCACGGGGTGTGCGCGCCTTTTCACCGAACTGTTGGGTGAAGCGCAACGCTTCGACATCCGGTTCCTCGCGATGACCGCACCGATGTCGATCATCGAGCGCATGTTGAACAACCTGAAGGCGATCTACCTTCGCAACGGCGACAACGCCCGGTTGCGCGGCGTCATGTCGTTGAGGGCCGCGTTCCCGGGCCTCGGTCGCGCCGAGACCGACGAGTTTCGGCGGTTGATGGCACCCCTCAATTGACGGCTCCGATGCGCGTCCGAAGCTGATTTTGGCTAGTTTTCGACCATGACTGCTTTAGCCTCCATGATCTCAGCCGAGGAGCAGGTATCGACATTGATCGACGAACTCCTCGCTGAATTTCCCCCGCGACTCACCGATGCAACGGCCTTCCTCGGAGCCCAGTTCGACAAGGGACTCGCTTGGGTTCACTTCGACGTCGGTCACGGTGGACTGGGTCTCAATCCGAAGTTGCAACGTCTTGTCAACGAGCGTTTGTTCGCCGCCGGGGCGCCGAATCCGGTGGCACGGAACCCGATCGGACACGGTATGTGCGGCCCGACAGTGGCGGTCTGGGGTTCGCCTGAACAAAAGCAGCGGTATCTGCGACCGCTGTTCACCGGCGAGGAGGTGTGGTGCCAGCTCTTTTCCGAGCCCGGTAGTGGCTCTGACTTCGCCGGCTTGTCCTCCAAGGGGGTGAAGGACGGCGATGAATGGATCATGAACGGCCAGAAGGTCTGGACGACCCTGGCTCACCTGTCCCGTTTCGGATTACTGATCGTGCGAACCGATCCCGAAGCCTTGAAGCACGCTGGCCTCACCGCGTTCGTGGTCGACATGCAGGCCCCGGGTGTCGAGGTGCGTCCGCTGTATCAAATCACCGGTGAGGCCGAGTTCAACGAGGTCTATTTCACCGATGTGCGGGTGCCGAATGATGAGATGCTCGGCAACATCGGCGACGGTTGGCGAGTGTCGCTCACCACGTTGATGAACGAGCGGGTGTCGATCGGTGGAGCGATCCCGGCGAAGGGGTCCGGTCCCATTCGTGACGCGATCAAGGTCTGGAACGACCTCCCCGGGGAAAGGCGCGATCCGGCTGCACGCGACGAACTGATGTCGCTGTGGGTACGAGCCGAACTCCTCCGGCTCACCAACATACGCGCGTCGCAGAACCGCAAGATGGGCGACCCCGGCCCGGAAGGTTCCATCGCGAAGTTGGCCATGGCCGAAATCAACAAGGACATCTATTCGTTCGTGGTCTCGTTGATGGGGGCCGACGGGATGCTTTTCCCGAGTGGTTACCGGAAGATTCGTCCCGAGCAGGCCATGGGTCTCGAGAATCCGCAAAAGGCGTTCCTACGAAGCCGGGCCAATTCCATCGAGGGTGGCACCAGTGAGGTGATGCGCAACATCCTCGGCGAGCGAGTGCTCGGATTGCCCGGCGACGTGCGAGTCGATCGCGGCGTGGCGTGGAGCAAAGTCCCCCGCAACTGACGCTCATCCTCCCGTTCGTAGGAGGAGGCCGACGAACATCGCACCAAGCCCGGTGAGCAATCCGAGCGCTCCGCCGAGCGCCAGAGCCATTTTGGTGCGCCCGACCGAGTGAATCACGGCGAAAACCGCTGTGGCGACCGCCAGAAGCACGTGGACGAACAGAGTGACCTGGTAGTCGGAGTCGGTGTCGGAGATCGACAACTCGAGGATGCTCCAGATTCCTGTGACCACGGTGAGTCCGAAGGCCGGCCAGGCTGCGCGAGCGAATCCGTTGGCGGCGCTCTTCACGGCTTGTGGGTGCGACGCCCGCAACCGGGGCACCAGGACGCCGAGAACGATCTGTCCGCCCACCCACACCGAGGCCGCTAGCACGTGCAAAAAGAGGCGCAGGGTGTCGATGGTGGGTGTGATCACTGAACAAGCCTGCCACACGGCGTACGGGACAGGACGTCAAGGGTCTTCGTACACTGAGATGATGAGCAGCATCGAGCTTGCGGTGACGGGCCGGATGTTCCATGCTCCGACACCAGACCGATTGGAAACCATCGACGGTGTCGTCACCGTCGACACCGATGGCGTGATCGCCGACGTGGTGCACGATGCGACCTCCCCGACGGCGATCGCTCTCGTGTCTCAGGCGCGCAAGAGGTGGCGACTTCTGCCCTGGGAGCGGTTGTTGCCGGGATTGGTCGACACTCACATCCATGCACCGCAGTGGCCTCAATTGGGAACCGGGTTGGACCTGCCACTCGAGAACTGGCTGTTCGACCGCACGTTCCCTTTGGAGGCGCGCTACGCCGACGTCGGCTTCGCCCGAGACGTGTGGGAGCACATGGTTCCCACATTGCTCGGCCTCGGGACCACCACCGCGGTTTACTATTCCTCGATCCACGAGGATGCAACCCGTCTCCTCGCGCAGCGGTGTGAGGTCAGTGGTCAGCGGGCGTACGTCGGTCGGGTGGCCATGGATCACCCGACGGGAACCCCTGAGTGGTATCGCGACGAGTCCGCCGACGTCGCACTCGAGCGATCCCGTCGCTCGGCTGGCGAAGTCGCCGAGATCGGTGCAGCGTCAGGGTTGGTGAAGCCGATACTCACCCCCCGCTTCATCCCGGCCTGTAGCGACGAACTCCTCATGGGTATGGGTCGTTTGGCCGACGAAGTCGGGGCGATGGTCCAGACCCATTGCTCGGAGAGCGACTGGGAGCACGCAAACGTTCGACAGCGATTCGGCCGCTCGGACACCGAGATGCTCGACGCGTTCGGGCTCCTGCGCGCGGGGACGGTTTTGGCGCACGGCAATCTGGTTTCGACCTCGGACGCCGCACTCATCGGAGGCCGCGGTGCGGGAATCGCCCATTGCCCACTGTCGAACTCGTACTTCGCCAACTGCGTTCTGCCTCTGCGGAGACTCCTGGACGCCGGTGTGCGAGTCGGAATCGGCTCCGATGTTGCCGGAGGAGCCAGCCCCGGGTTGTTGCCTCAGTGTGCCCATGCCATCTCGGTCTCGCGAATGTTGGAAGATGGTGTCGACGGCTCGATCGACAGCGACCGACGCGGTGTTCCGGGTTCGCGAATCGATTCCGTGGTGGCTTTCCACCTGGCGACCGCCGGAGGCGCCGCGATGCTCGGCCTGAACGTCGGGGTCTTCACGCCGGGTTCACGGTTCGACGCCTTCGCCGTCGACACGCAGCGATCGGCGAGCGGGATGCGTGAGTGGAGCGGTATCGACGACGAATCGCGGGTCTTCGAGAAGATCGTGCACCTGACCGGCCCGGAGGCGATCACCTCGGTGTGGGTCGACGGGCGCTTGCGGTCGGGTACCGCTGCGGTCGTCTGATCAGCGCGTTGCGTACAGGCGGAGCAGCGACACGTAATAGTCGATACGAAACTGACGACCCTTGAGGTCGTAACGGATACCGTCCACACCGAGCCGTTGGATCGGAGCGTCGGTGGCCCAATCGGCGATGAAGAAGTTGGGCGTGGTCATGGCGGTAACGGTCGATGCGTCGTTGATCGCGCGGGAGCGGGCCACACAGTCCTTCATCTGGAGGTTCAACCAGACCACGATGTGCTCGTCACCGGCCAAGGCGCTGATGCGTCGGATGTTCGGTTCGACGTTTTCGATCGGGGACGTGCTGCACGCGTCGTTGGTCCCGAGCGACACGATGATGAGGCGGGGAAGAACTCCGAGACGATCGGCTGCCTCCAGCACGTCCGCGCCTTCGGCGATCGTGCGATCCTCGGTGGCATCGATCGTGGAACGCCAGCCGATTCGGGCGATCGATTCTTGGAGCCCGAGATCAGTGGTGTCGGTGGTGAGGAAATCGCCGACGATCAGAACTTCGGGTGCTGCTGGTGTGGTGGTGGTGGGCAGGGGAGGATAGGTGGAGGGCGCCGCTGACCCCGCAGTCGTCGACTCCGACCCGCCGCTCGTCGAAGAGGAGCAGGCGGTCAGTGACAACGTCAGGAGGATCCCCACGGCCGGACCGATCACGATGGTGACCTTGCGCATCGATCAATCCTGGAGCGAGGCGAGAACATGGCTGGCGGCCAGAGCACGATCGTCGACGATCGGCCGTCCGGCCAGTGAGCCACCCGACATCGACGTGATGGCCGTTTCGATGGCGCTTTGCAGGTCGCGCAGATTGCGCGGAGGGGGAAAGTACTCGTCCTCGTCGGTGATACGAATTTCCTCGACTCCTCGGCGGGGTGCCAAACGGGTGATGACCGCGTCCACCAATTCCTCCGGAGCCGATGCGCCGGCGGTGACTCCCACGACTCCACTCAAATCGTCGGGGATCTCTGCGGCAGTGTTCACTCGGAACACGCGGTCGCAACCGGCCTCGCGGGCGAGACGCTCGAGGGCTCGGGTGTTCGACGAGTTGGCCGAACCGATGACGATGATCGCGTCGCAGCGGGTCGCCAGCGACATGAGCGCGGACTGGCGATTGGTCGTGGCGAAACACAGGTCGCTTCGACCCGGAGTCCAAACGTCCGGGAAGCGCTGCTTGACCCTGACGGCCACCTCGTCCCAGTCACGGTGGGACAACGTGGTTTGGGCCAGCAAGGCCACTGGGTCGGAAAACGCCGGCAGGGCGTTCACTTCATCGATGGACTCGACCCGCGAAATCGAGTCCGGTGCGACGGCCATTGTTCCTACCGCCTCCTCGTGCCCCTCGTGGCCGACGTAAACGATGCGGTACCCCTTTTCGGAGCGCACCTTCACCTCGTGATGCACTTTGGTGACGAGGGGGCACACCGAATCGACGACGACCGAGCCTCGTAACCGAGCCGCAGCCACGACCTCAGGAGCCGATCCGTGGGCCGACAGCATGATCGGTCGACCCTCGGGCACCTCCGAAATGTCGTCGACGAACACGACGCCGAGATTCTCGAAACGCTCGACGACGATCTTGTTGTGCACGATCTCGTGGTAGCAGTACACCGGAGCCTCGAAACTGCGAACCATCCACGCCAGGGCCTTGATGGCCATCTCGACTCCGGCACAGAAGCCGCGAGGGGCGGCCAGCAACACGTGGTCGACGCTCATGCTGGAAGGATAACGAACGATCCGTCTGACGAAGTCGACAGGTAGCCTCGCCGTATGTCACCTCGCCGAATCCGCGCGTCGAGATTTCGGGAGCAATCCGTATGAGGCAGGCGGCTCCCACCGTGGTGGCCGTGACAACCGACTCGCCCGCAACCCGGGCCGGTTTGTGCGTCGGCGACGAGGTTCGCAGCATCAACGGGGTGTCGCCACGGGACATCATCGAATGGCGTCTGTTGGCCGACGACGCCGAGGTCGATCTCGAGATCACCCGCGGAGGAATCGAGATGGTCCTCGAGGTGCGCAAGCGGGACGGAGAGACTCTCGGTGCCGAGGTCTCGAGTGCGCTGTTCGATCGGGTTCGCACCTGTGACAACCATTGCTCGTTCTGCTTCATCTACCAACTGCCATCGGGGATGCGTCGCAGTCTTTACCTGAAGGACGACGACTACCGGCTCAGCTTTTTGTACGGGAACTTCACGACCTTGACGCGATTCACCGAGGCCGACCTCGAGCGGGTCGTCACCGAGGGGTTGTCGCCCCTCAACGTGAGTATCCACGCCACCGACCCGGCGGTGCGAAGCGACATGCTGCGTAATCCTCGAGGTGGCATGAGTTTGCGTTGGCTCCGACAGCTGCTCGATCACGGCATCACGGTGAACGGTCAGGTGGTGGTCTGCCCCGGTGTGAACGACGGTGCGGTTCTCGAGGACACCATGATCGGCATTCTCGATCGTTACCCCGACCTGAATTCGGTGGCCATCGTGCCCCTCGGCATCAGTCGCTACAACACCGAGTCGTCGATGCGCGCTCACACTCGGACCGAGGCCGAGGCGGTGCTCGACCTCGTCGCTCGGTGGCAAGACGTCTTCTCGACGGTTCTCGGTCGACGGATGGTCTTCGCCGCCGACGAGTATTACCTCATGGCCGACCGGCCCTTTCCGAGGGGCGAGGACTACGAGGGGTTCGCGATGCACGAGGACGGCATCGGTATGGCTCGCACGTTCGAATGGGAGTTCACCGGTCGGGTGTCGGTCCCGACCGGTCCGCAAAGCGGATTCTTCGCGTGGGTCGACGGAGCCCCCGCCGAGGGCTACCGAGCCGTACGCAACCCGGCCGGGGACACCGGACTTCGTGATCAGGGTTCGGTGGTCTCGGTGTCGGTCGCAACGGGGCGCCGATCGCCTCGCGACCCTGCCCCGATCGGCGTGTTGACGGGAGCCTATGGTGCCCGGGTGATAGGACCCTTGATCGACTCGCTCGGACGACCCGATGTGCGCGTGATCGTGGTCCCGAACGAGTTCTTCGGGGGAAATACCGGGGTGACCGGTTTGATGGTGGGGGCGGACATCGCCCGGGTTCTCGAGGGTGAACCGACCGGTCACCGGTACTTTGTCCCCGATGTTTGTCTGTCCGAGGGTCGCTTTCTCGACGGTCTCACCGTCGACGACCTGCCGCGGCCAGTCGAAGTCGTCCCGACCGATGGCATCGCTTTGCGACGCGCGCTGGGGAGATGAGCCGTGAGCGAGACCGACGAGACCCGTGTTCCGATCGTCGTCATCGTTGGCCGTCCCAACGTCGGCAAGAGCACGCTTTTCAACCGTTTCGTCGGTGAGCAGGCCGCCATCGTGGAGGATCGTCCCGGTGTCACCCGCGACCGCAAGGAACGGGAGACGGAGTGGCTCGGTCGTCGTTTGCGCCTGGTCGACACCGGAGGATGGTTGCCGGCGGGATCGGAGTTGGACGCCAAAGTGAGTCGTCAGGTCGAGGCGGCCGTTCGAGCGGCCGATCTGATCATTTTTCTCACCGATGGATCAGTCGGCGTCACCGACGAAGACGAGGCGGTGGCGTCGTGGCTGCGCAAGGTGTCGCCACCGGTCATGTTGGTGGTGAACAAGGCCGACAACGATCGTCGTGAGGCCGACCGCTGGGAGTTCTTGGCCCTCGGGCTCGGTGAGCCGTATCCGGTCAGCGCGTTGCACGGGCGTCGCGCCGGCGATTTGTTGGACGAGATCATCTTGCGTGTTCCCGACGCGCCCATAAGCGACGATCACGTCGATTCCTACGGACTCGACGAGAAGATCGTTCCCGTGGGGGATCAGAAGCCTCCGCGGGTGGCGGTGATCGGTCGTCCGAACGTCGGAAAGAGCACGCTCTTCAATCGTCTGGTGGGTGAGGACCGGTCCGTGGTTCACGACATGCCGGGAACCACACGTGACGCGATCGACACTTTGGTCGAGACCGAGGATGGGCCGGTGGTCTTTGTCGACACCGCGGGTATGCGACGCCGTTCACGTATCGACGACACCGCCGAGTATTACTCGTTGGTTCGCGCGTTACGAGCAGTGGACGCGTCCGATATCGCTCTGTTGGTGATCGATGCGACCCAGGGGGTCACCGCCCAAGATCAGCGTCTCGCCGAGCGCGTCGATGCGGCGGGTTGTCCGATTCTGATCCTCTTGAACAAGTGGGAGTTGATCGAGGACGTCGAGGACCGGGAACGAATCGAGAACGAGGTGAGGCGAAAGTTGCACTTCATGGATGATGCCCCGGTCCTGAAAATCTCGGCGCTCACGGGTAAAGGGGTCCACAAACTGCGGCCCGTTCTGCAGGAAGCGATAGAGCAGTACCACCGCCGCGTTCCGACTCGCGACGTGAACCGGGTCATCGCCGACGCTCAGCAACGTCAGCCGGCGGCAGCTGGTGCCAAGGTGATGTACGCCATCCAGGGCGCGACCGATCCGCCGACTTTCACTTTGTTCGTCAATCGCGAGTTGCCTCAGTCGTATCTGCGTTATCTGGAACGTTCGATTCGTGAGGCGTTCGGCTTCGGCTCCACTCCGTTGAAGTTACGGGTGCGCAAGCGGGGTGACTGATGCCGTTCTGCGAGGAATGCGCGAAGTATTGGGCGCCCTCGGCCATGCGCGAGGACGGATCCTGTCCGAGTTGTGGGCGGATTCTGGAGGCACCCAAAGTGGCCAGCACCACGCCGACCCACCGTCGGGTCACGGCCGAGAACATCGACATACGTCGTTTGGCTTCGGGAGATTCCGATTCGGACGCCAAGGCTCCGTGGCACTTCAAACTCTTGGTGGCCGCGCTGTGTCTCTATCTCGGTTGGCGCCTGGTGGACCTGTTTCTGTGAGGTGGCCCCCGATAGGGTGACAACACATAACGCGGGCTGTGGCGCAGCTTGGTAGCGCGCTTGACTGGGGGTCAAGAGGTCGCAGGTTCAAGTCCTGTCAGCCCGACCAACGATGTCCCGGGGATCTCGGCGATCTCCGGGACATTTTCCGGCCCGGTTCGATGATCGTTCCGGCCCCCAGAACCGTCTCGGCACTACCTTTGGGGGAATGGTCTTCTCTGCGTCTGGCACCCTGTCGGAGTCCGCGTCGAAGGCTCTTCTACGTGGCTATGGGGTTCCGATAGCCGACGAGCGCGAGGTCGGCGACGCCGACGCGGCGGCCCGAGCCGCCGAACGGATCGGCTTACCCGTCGTGGCCAAGTTGTGTGGAGATTCCATCGCCCACAAAACCGAGCGTGGATTGGTTCGACTGAATCTGAACACGATCGAGGCCGTTCGCACCGCCACCGACGAGTTGTTGGCCGCTGCTCGGGCCGACGATGGCCCGGTGAGCGTGTTGGTGGCACCGATGGTGCAGGGCCGTCGAGAACTCATCACCGGGGTCGTTCGAGATCGGCAATTCGGGGCCAGCGTGATGTTGGGCGTGGGGGGTGTGCTGGCTGAGGCCCTCGCCGACGTGGTGTTCCGGCCAGCGCCGCTCGATCGGGTGACGGCCGCCGAGATGATCTCGGACCTCACCACTCAGAAGTTGCTCGGTGACTTTCGAGGTGAAAAGGCGGTCGACCGTGAACGTCTCATCGATGTGTTGGTCGGTCTGGGTCGCCTCGCCGACGAGCGACCGGAGGTGGCCAGCGTGGATGTCAACCCGCTGATCATTCGATCCGATGGTCTGCCGGTGGCCGTCGACGCCTTGGTCGAATTGTCCGAGGTTCGCGAGGCGCCCGCCGAGACTCGTTGCCGACCGAGCGAGGAGCAGTTTCGTGCCTTGTTCGAACCGCGCGCCGTTTTGGTGACCGGGGCCTCGACCCACCCCGGCAAGTTCGGGTTCGTGTCCCTGCACAACATCCTCGCCGGTGGGTACGCCGGAGGCGTATTCGGCACGAACTTGCAGAGTGAGACGGTTCTGGGTGTTCGCACGGTGGCCGATATCGCCGATCTACCCGATGGTGTCATCGACCTGGTATTCGTGTGCACGCCGGCCTCGGCGAACCCCGAACTGCTGCGCGCTTGCGCCGCCAAGGGAATCAAAGCGGCCTTTCTCACGTCGGCTGGCTACGGCGAGGCGGGCGAGTCGGGGCGGCGAAACGAGCGTGAACTCGTCGCGTTGGCCGACGAGTTGGGGATGTTGCTCGCGGGTCCCAACGGTCAAGGAGTCGTGAGCACGCCGGTGAGCCTGTGCGCCCAGATCGTCGCCCCGTATCCGCCTGCCGGTCGTATCGGAGTGGCCAGTCAGAGCGGCAACTTCGTGTCGTCGTTCATGAACTACGCCCGTGCGACCGGCGTCGGAATCAGCCGCGCGGTGTCGGCGGGCAACGCTGCGGCCGTGACGGTGGCCGATTACCTCGACTTCTACGCCGACGATCCCTCCACCTCGGTGGGGCTGGCCTATGTCGAAGGCATCACCGATGGTCGGGCATTGATGTCCCGTCTCGCGTCGGTGGCCGCCCGAAAGCCGCTCGTCCTGGTCAAGGGAGGAGCCACCGCCGGCGGAGCCAAGGCGGCGGCCTCGCATACCGGTGCCCTGGCGGCCGACGACAAGGTGTTCGACGGTTTTTGTCGAGCCGCCGGAATCACTCGTGCCGTCTCGGTGGAGGAAGCTTTCGAAGCCGCGGCCACCTTCGCCACCCAACCGTTGCCGACGGGGCCCAACGTCGTGGTGTTGACCACCGCAGGTGGTTGGGGTGTCGTCACCTCCGATGCGCTCTCACGCGATGGACGCTTGAAGATCTTGGATTTGCCGCCGGCGCTGACCGCGATGATCGACACCAAGTTGCCCCCTCGCTGGAGCAAGGGCAACCCTGTCGACTGTGCGGGCGGGGAGACTCGTGACACGATTCCCGAGGTCTTGGAGATGATCGCCACTCATCATGACGTTCACGCGGTGATCTACCTGGGGATCGGAATCCAATCCAATCAGGCGCGCTTGATGCGAGAGGGAGGATTCCATCCCGACCATGGACTCGACCGGATCGTCGCGTACCACGAGCGTCAGGATCAACGATTCGCCGAAGCCGCCGACGAATTGTCGCGTCGCACCGGCAAGCCGATTCTCACCGCGACAGAGTTGGCGATCGCCGATCCGTCGAATCCCGGTCCGGCCACGGTGCGCGCAACCGGACGCCTGTGCTACCCGTCGGGCGAGCGAGCCGTGAGGGCCCTCGGTCACTTGTATCGGGTGACCGAGTTTCGCTCTCGTCGAGTCAAGACGTGAACGGTCGTCGGGAGGCTGTGCGAAAGCGGGCCACGAACCCGGTGGCGTTCTTGTTGCTCGTGGCTGCGTTCCCCACCGTCATTCTTTTCGGAGCCTGGAGATTCGCGTCCTCGCACGACGACAGTGCTCCGCCCGCCCCGGACGTCGTCGCCGAGTACTCGTCGCAGCGTTCGCGGACTCCGGTGCTGTCGTTGCGGCGGACACCGGCGGTGCTGGCCCGCGAGACGTCATCGACGGCTTTCGAGCAGGCCCTGCGACCGCTGGGTGGTGCCGTGTTGTCGGGATCGTGTGCGGCGGTGAGTGTCGACGGCGTGCTGGTTCTGTCGGACGGCATCGACACTCCGGTCACGCCGGCCAGCACGATGAAGTTCATCGTGGCCGCCGTGGCTCTCGACGTGTTGGGACCCGATTACGTGTTCACCACCGAGGTGCGCGCCGAGTTGGTCAATGGTGCCGTGGGGTCGTTGTACTTGGTGGGTGGGGGAGACCCGCTTCTCTCATCACAGTGGTATCCCAACGACGCGGGATTGAACAGGTTCGCGCAACAGCCGGCGACCCCGCTCGAGGTCTTGGCTCAGGCGGTGGTGGACTCCGGAGTGTTGCAGGTTGCCGGCAACGTCGTCGGCGACGCGTCCCGTTATGACACCGAGTTGTACGTCCCGTCGTGGCCCATCGGATTTCGAGCGGCGCAGGGCGGACCGATTGCGGGATTGGTGGTCAACGACGCCACCGTGTTCTCGACGCGGACCAAGACCACCGATCCGGCCGGAGGTGCGGCCCAAGAACTACAGCGTCTCCTACGGGAGCGAGGCGTGACCATCGCGGGTGCGCCCACCGGCGGCTCGACCCCGTCGGGGTTGCCCCTGCTGGCGTCGGTCAGTTCGGCGCCGCTGTCGGCAATCGTCGGTGAACTCTTGCGCACCAGCGACAACAACACCGCCGAAATGTTGCTGAAAGAGATCGGCCATGTCACTCGTCGAAGCGGCACGCGGGCGGCGGGAATAAGCACGGTGAAAGAGCGCCTGGCGGCGTGGGGCGTACCGATGCAGGGCTTCACGATGGTCGATGGTTCCGGCTTGTCGCGCGAGAACAAGATCGCGTGCTCGACCATGATGGCCCTCCTCGATCGTTTTGGGCCGGGCGAGACGATCGTGTCGGCTTTGGCGGTGGCGGGCCAGACCGGAACACTCGATCAATACTTCGTGGAGACCGCGCTCGAGAATCGTCTGGTCGGCAAAACCGGATCATTGACCGGCGTGAAGGGCTTGATCGGCTACCTCCCCGTCGAGGGTGGGTCGCTCATCCGATTCACGCTGCTCCTCGAGTCGCCCGGAGTCGATGACCCATCGGTCTTCGTTCCGATTTGGGAAGAGATGCTCGGAGAGGCGATCGGTTCGTACCCGTCGGGTCCGACGCTCGCTGAGTTGGTTCCCCTCGCGGTCGTGCCCCGTTGAACGACATGGCCCGAGTCGTGAGCCCTTTGCCGATGTTCCCCCTCGGTAGCCCGCTGATGCCGGGAGCGTTGTTGCCGCTGCACATTTTCGAGCCGCGCTATCTCGAGATGATCGATCGATGCCTGGTGTCGCGCTCCATGGAATTCGGAGTGGTCATGATCGAGCGGGGCAGCGAGGTGGGCGGGGGCGAGATTCGAACGAAGATCGGTACTGCGGCTCGCGTCGTGGAGGTGGAGCCGATCGCCGAAGGGCGTTTGGCCGTTCTGGCGGTCGGTCAGCGTCGCATCGAGGTGGTCCGATGGCTCGACGACGACCCGTTCCCGCAAGCCGAGATACGCGAGTGGCCTGATGAAGATCTCGAGGTGGGGGACCTCGATTCACCGTCGATCGTCGGACTGCGGGCCGCGGCGGTACGAGACCTCGACCGAGTCTTGGGTTTGGTGTCCGAACTCGGAGTCGAGGTTCCTGAGCGACCCGATCTCGGGGATTTGGATGCGGTGGAGGCGAGCTTTGCCGTGACGACGTTGGCACCGCTCGGGTCGGCCGATCGTCAGCGGTTGTTGTGTGCCGGGGGAGTGCGCCGGCGTTTGGAGTTGTTCGCTGAGGTGTTGTCCGAGGTCGAGGACTCCCTGCGCTTTCGCCTCTTGAACTCCCGTCCGGACGATTGAGTACCGTCGACGCGCCACTCCCGGTGGGGTTTCGCGAATCTGGTGCTAGAAACGAGGCGTGTCAGTCGCCGATCAGACCCCCGAGCCTGTGCGTCGTCGGCGCGAGTCGGCCAGTGTGGGTGACGTCGTCGACCTGGTGCGCGACTATGCGAAGCAGGAGACGATCGGACCTCTCAGGGGCGCCGGGCGCTGGCTCGCCTTCGGGGCCGTCGGATCGCTTTTCTTGGGTTTGGGGTTGGTGTTGGTGCTGCTCGGGGGATTGCGGCTTATGCAGACCGAGACCGACGCTTTCGATGGGGCGTTCAGTTGGGTTCCGTACCTGATCGTTTTGCTCCTGTGCGTCGCGCTGTCCGTTGTCGCCGTGTCGCGGGTGAAGAAGACAACCCTCGGGAAGGAGCCCCACTGATGGCCAAAACCGAATCATCGTCGTCACGGGTGTCGCGTCAGGACATCGAGGACAAGTTGCGAGCGCTTCAGGGGGATGTTCAAGGCAAGGTCGACGACCGTCGTTCCACCTTGCTCCTCGTGGCGGGTGGTGTCGGAACGGCGCTTCTCGTCATCTTCTTCCTGCTCGGCCGGCGCGCTGGCAAGCGCCGTTCGACCGTCGTCGAGATACGTCGCGTCTGACTCGTGTCGATTCTGACCTATCTACGAGCCCGCAGTCTGAGAGACGGGTTTGGGCGCGGTCGTCGAGCGTGGTTCGTCATCGGTGTCGTCGTGTGGGGAGCACGTCTCTTGCGGCGGGTCGTCAGCCGTCGACCGCAGCAAGTGTCCCTCGAGGCCCTCGAACCGGGCCAGAGCGTCACCGTGACCGCTCTCGAGCCCCCACGTCCGTCCGAACGCCGCCGCGTCGGACGGCGTCGACGATGAAGATTCGGCCGATGTTCGGGGAGGTCGCAGGTCGATGAACGCTGCGTTCGAGTACGGAGACAAGGTGCTTTTGATCGATGGAAAGCAGCGCCGCTATCTGATCACCCTCAGCGAAGGCGCCGAGTTTCACAGTCACGCCGGCTTCGTGTCGCATTCGGAGATGGTCGGGCGACTCGAGGGAAGTCGGGTGCAATCGACCAAGGGTGCCCGGTACATCGCGCTACGCCCGACTCTCGAGGACTTCGTGGTGGAGATGCCCCGCGGTGCTCAGGTCATCTATCCGAAAGACCTTGCACCCATCTGCATGTTGGCCGACATCGGCCCGGGCGTCAGGGTGCTCGAGAGCGGCGTGGGCTCCGGGGCGTTGTCGATGGTCATGTTGCGGTACGGCGCGCACGTCACCGGGTACGAACTTCGCGAGGACTTTGCCAACCGAGCGGTCGCCAACGTGCGGTCGTTCCTCGGCGAGGAGGTGCTCGAACGCTACGACGTACAGGTCCGGGACTGTTACGAGGGAATCGACGCGACCGGTATCGATCGCGTCGTGCTGGACCTACCCGAGCCGTGGCACGTGGTGCCCCACGCCCACCGGATGATGCGTCCGGGTGGGATTTTCGTGGCCTACACGCCCTCGATCACGCAGGCAGCGCAAACCCGCGAAGCGCTGGCCAATCCGTCATGGACGGGAACCAGAACGATCGAGGTCTTGCATCGCGGCTGGTACGTCGAAGGGATGGCGGTGCGACCCGACCATCGAATGGTGGCCCACACGGGATTCTTGACCGTGGGTCGATTACTCGGCGAATGACCAGTCAGGGTTCGATGAATATGCATTCGCCGGGGCACTCCTCGGCGGATTCCACGACGGCATCGAGTTGACTGTCGGCAAAATTGGCGAGCCCGTCAGCACCCTGCGGATTCCCTTTGGCGGTCGCAAAGATCTTGCCGCCTTCTTTCACGTACGCCAAACCGTCATCCAGCAACGTAAAGACGTCGGGGGCTATCTCCTCACAGAGTCCGTCGCCAGTGCAGAGATCTTGGTCGATCCAGACCTTCATGTTTGCTCGCTTACTCCTCGTAAATGACGCGCTCCCACCAGCGGGCTCGACGTCGTAGCCCTCCACGACGCCTTCTTATTGTACAGGCCCGAAGGCTCCACCGTGGTACCGGGTCACGATGATCCACGAGACGGGGATGTGACCGGTATCGGGGTCGGCGAAGTGCCAGCCACGTCACACCGTGGCGGACTGCGGTAGTTTTCCGTCAGGAGGATCGGATGCAACCTGAAGACGCACTACCCGAGGAGTCGGAGATTGACGCGCTGCGTGGTGCCGCCAGGGTGCTCGAGGCCGAGATCGCCGGTTTGCGTCGTCGATTGACCGAGGCTCCGAGGCGCACGCGCCATTTGGAGGAGCGCCTGCTCGAGACCAAGGGTCTGCTGTCCCAAGAGGTCGAGAAGAACGAAAAGCTCAGTCATGCGTTACGGGCAGCACGCGAAAACATCACGTCGTTGCGTGACGAAGTCGACAAATTGTCTCAGCCGCCCTCGGCTTACGGGGTGGTGGTGGGAAAGAACGACGACGGCACGGTCGACGTTCTGACGAGTGGTCGCAAGATGCGGGTGAACCTGCACCCCGACATCGACCTCGACACCCTCGAACGGGGTGCCGAGGTGGTGCTGAACGAGAGCTTCAACGTGGTGACCGCCCGTTCGGCCGAGGGGGCCGGTGACGTGGTGTCCATCAAGGAGGTGCTCGAAGACGGGGTTCGTGCCATCGTCGTGGGGCGTACCGACGAGGAGGTCGTTTGCGAGTTGGCCGATGTTCTGCGCGGCGTTCATCTGCGCCCGGGTGACACGGTGCGTCTCGATCCTCGCACGCACTTGCTTCTCGAGAAGCTTCCGCGACCCGAAATCGAGGACCTGTTGCTCGAGGAGGTTCCCGACATCACCTATCGCGACATCGGCGGCCTCGACAGCCAGATCGAGCAGATCGCCGACGCCGTCGAACTCCCGTTCCTGTACCAGGACCTGTTCGCCGAGCACGCTTTGCCGGCCCCCAAAGGGATTTTGCTGTACGGTCCGCCCGGTTGTGGGAAGACCCTCATTGCCAAAGCGGTGGCCAACAGCCTCGCCAGGAAGGTGTCCTCCAAGACCGGCGACGAGAAGGGGCGCAGTTACTTCATCAACATCAAGGGTCCCGAATTGTTGAACAAGTACGTCGGAGAGACCGAGCGCCAGATCCGGTTGGTGTTCCAGCGAGCCCGTGAGAAGAGTGAGGAGGGCTGGCCGGTCATCGTTTTCTTCGACGAGATGGACTCGATGTTCCGCACGAGAGGCACCGGTATCTCGTCTGACATGGAGTCGACGATCGTGCCACAACTTCTGGCCGAGATCGACGGCGTCGAGGGGTTGCGCAATGTCATCGTCATCGGTGCGACGAATCGCGAGGATCTGATCGATCCGGCGATTCTGCGACCCGGCCGCCTCGACGTGAAGATCAAGATCGAGCGTCCATCGGAGGCTGCCGCCCGACAGATCCTCGCGCGATATCTCACCATCGAGGTCCCTCTCGACGAGGGCGAGGTGGTCCGGGCCGGATCGGCCGAGGCCGCGGTGTCGGCCATGATCGAGGTGACCGCCGAGACGATGTATCGCACCGACGAGGAAAACCGATTCCTCGAGGTGACTTACGCCAACGGTGACAAAGAGGTGCTGTTCTACCGCGACTTCTCCTCCGGAGCGATGATCGAGAACATCGTTCGTCGGGCGAAAAAGTTGGCCATCAAGCGGGTGATTGCGGGAGGTAGTCGAGGGGTACGAACCCAGGACCTTCTGGACTCGATTCGCCAGGAGTTCCGCGAACACGAAGACCTTCCCAACACGACCAACCCGGACGACTGGGCCAAGATCGCCGGGAAGAAGGGTGAACGAATCGTGTTCATCCGCACCCTGGTCAACGAGGGCCGCACGGCCTTGGGTGTGGCGGGGGGCCGCGCCATAGAGCGCAGTGCCACCGGTCAATACCTCTGACGGGCCGGGCATGGCTATCCCCAAAGTTTGTGGAATCGAGACCGAGTACGGGATTCTCGTGCGCGGAGGAGAGTCGAATCCGGTGGCCGCATCGTCGGTTCTGATCAACGCCTACGTGAACGACCGTTCGAGGCGCATCGATTGGGACTTCCAGGACGAGACCCCCGGAGTTGACGCCCGCGGGTTCTCCTACGAGGACGCGCTGGCTCCGGAGGTGGAATCACACCTGGTGAATGCGGTTCTCACGAATGGGGCCCGCTTCTACGTCGACCACGCGCACCCCGAGATCTCGACCCCCGAATGCTCCGACGCTCTGCAGGCCCTCGTCTTCGACCGTTCGGCCGAGGAGATCGTGCGGCTTTCGATGGCCTTGGCCGCACCACTGTTGCCCGAGGGCGCCGAGTTGCTCCTGCACAAGAACAACAGTGATGGCAAGGGCAACAGTTACGGCTGCCATGAGAACTTCCTCGTGGCTCGGGAAACGCCGTTCGGCCGCCTCGTCGCCGAGATCACCCCGCACTTCGTCACCCGACAGATCTATTGCGGAGCAGGCAAGGTGGGATGTGAGGCACCGGGTTTTTCCGCGTCCGACGTTCCGTTCCAGATCAGTCAACGCGCGGACTTCTTCGAGGAGGAGGTAGGTCTCGAAACCACCTTGAAACGACCGATCGTCAACACCCGAGACGAGCCGCATTGTGACCCCCAGAAGTATCGTCGGCTCCACGTCATCGTCGGCGATGCGAACATGTCCGAGGGGGCGACACTCCTGAAGTTGGGCACCACCAGCATCGTGTTGAGCATGATCGAGGATGGATTCCTCGGTTCGGACCTGGCCCTGGCCCATCCGGTACCGGCCATTCGTCAGATCAGTCACGATCCGACGTTGCGGCGAACGGTGCTCATGCAGTCGGGCCGGCGCATGACCGCACTCGACGTTCAATGGAGCCTGCTCGAACGTGCCTCTCGGTACGCGAATGAGCGTGGTCTGGCCTCGGTCGGTGATCAAGTCGGTCGACTGGTCCTGTCGTTGTGGGAAGAGGTGTTGACGGGCCTCGCGGGCGATCGCACGAGCGTGGCCAACATCGTGGACTGGGTCGCCAAGGAGAGACTCCTGGACGCCTACGCGCAACGTCACTCCGTCCCCGCCGGAGACGCGCGTTTGCGCGCCATCGATCTGCAGTACCACGACATGCGCCCAGGAAAGGGTCTGTCGGCCAGGGTTGGTCTGCGCACCTTTGTCTCGGCTGAGGACGTGTCGCGGGGAATCGAACGGGCTCCGGAGACGACCCGGGCCTACTTCCGCGGAGAATGCCTGCGTCGTTGGCCCGCCGACATCGTCGCGGCGAATTGGGACAGCATGGTGGTCGACGTCGGTCGTGACCCCCTGCGTCGAATCCCGATGATGGAACCCCTGCGTGGCACGAAGGCCCATGTGGGCGAATTGTTGGAGTCCAGCAGTTCGATCGCGGATTTGGTCGATCGTCTCGGGGCTTGATGGCGTCAGTCACCCATGATCGGTGGCAGGATGAGGGAGAGGAGTGATCATGGCTGAGCGACTTCACAAACAGAGGCAGACGTCCGATCGCACGGGGGAGGTGAGCGCCGAGCCAGGCGCCGCCACTGAGCAAGGTGAGAAGCTTCGGGCCGAACTCGACGACCTGCTCGATGAGATCGACGATGTGTTGGAGTCGAACGCCGAGGACTTCGTGAAGTCCTACATCCAAAAGGGCGGTGAGTGAGTGGTACCGATGTTCGGTCCCCAGAACGACCCCGGAAGTAGTTTCGTGTCTTTGCTCCGGCAGGTGGGAATCGAGCCGTTCAGCGTCGGTGACGGGGTGAGTGGAGTCACTCCGCTGACTCCGCACGCCACGACCGTCCTGGCCCTGCGTTGTGAGGACGGAGTGGTGATGGCCGGTGACCGTCGAGCGACGATGGGAAACCGCATCTCGAATCGTGAGATGGAGAAGTTGGTGCCGGCCGATCGCTTCAGCGGTGTGGCCATTTCGGGTTCTGCCGGTCCGGCGATGGACATGATCAAGGTCTTCCAGTTGCAGCTCGAGCACTTCGAGAAGCTCGATGGTCGAGCCATTAGCTTGGAAGGAAAGGCGAACCAACTGTCGCAGTTGGTGCGAGCGAATCTCCCCGCGGCCATGCAGGGTTTGGGGGTGTACCCGATCTTCGCCGGATACGACCTGTTGCGGGAAACGGGTCGTCTTTGGGACTTCGACGGCACCGGGGGAAGGTACGAGGAGCGCGACTTCGTCGCCACTGGTTCGGGTGGTGGTGTCGCATCGACGATTTTGAAAGTCGGCTTTCGTCCGGCGATGCCCGTCGAGGAAGCGGTGACCCTGGCCTGTCGAGCGCTGCACGAGGCGGCCGACGTCGACGCGGCCACCGGTGGGGCCGACGAACTACGCGGGATCTATCCCGTGGTGGCCACCATCACCAGGGATGGTTGGCTACGTCGCTCCGACGACGATCTGGCCCCGCGCTTCGAGGGGTTCCGCACCGAGCAGCGCGCGATCTTGGAGGGAGGGGCGTCGTGAGTCAACCCTTTTACGTGTCGCCCGAACAAGTGATGAAGGATCGGGCCGATTATGCCCGTAAAGGCATCGCCCGTGGCCGGGCGTTGGTGGCGGTTCAATACGCCGATGGAATCGTGCTGGTGGCCGAGAACACCTCGAACACCTTACGCAAGATCAGCGAGATCTACGACCGGATCGGTTTCGCCGGCGTGGGCAAATACAACGAATTCGATTCGTTGCGGCGTTTTGGTGTGCGCAACGCCGACGTCAAGGGTTACCAATACTCGCGTGACGACGTGGAGGCGCGCAGTCTGGCCAACGAATACGCCCAGATCCTGGGGCAAACCTTCACCCACGAGATGAAGCCGCTCGAGGTGGAGATTTTGGTGGCCGAGGTCGGCTTCTCACAGGACACCGATCAGCTGTTCCACATCATGTACGACGGCACTTTGGTCGACGAGCAGGGCATGAGCGTCCTCGGTGGTGACGCCGAGGCCATTTCCGCTCGCCTGGCCGAGAGGTGGCGCAGAGACGACGACCTGCGCGCGGCCGTGCGTGGTTGCGTGGCGGCCTTGTCCGGCCCGGATCGAACATTGGGGGCCGATGACACCGAGGTGGCCGTCTTGTCGCGCTCGAATGGTCGTCGGTGTTTTCGTCGTCTCGACGATGTCGAGGTGTCCGGCTTCCTTGCTTGATCTTCCGGCTCCGGTCGATGGATCGCACGGTAATCGGTTCGCTCCCGACTGACGGCTGCCGGTGATCACCCATTAGTTTGACGTCATGGAACGGCGTATCTACGGGCTCGAGAACGAGTACGGCGTCACCTGCACGTTGAAGGGCCAGCGTCGGTTGAGTCCGGACGAAGTGGCTCGCTATCTCTTCCGCAAGGTGGTGACGTGGGGCCGCAGTTCCAACGTTTTTCTCGAGAACGGCGCGCGTCTGTATCTCGATGTTGGTTCCCATCCCGAATACGCCACCCCGGAGTGCGATTCGATCTACGACGCGGTCGTTCATGACAAGGCGGGAGAGCGAATCCTGGAGTCGTTGCTCGTGTCGGCGGAGGACCGCCTCCGCGAGGAGGGTATCCGGGGTACGGTGTACTTGTTCAAAAACAACACGGACTCGGCGGGAAACAGTTACGGGTGCCACGAGAACTACCTGACCGCTCGTAGTGACGACACCGAAGCCCATGGCTCGGTCCTGATTCCGTTCCTCGTCTCCCGACAGATCTTCACCGGGGCCGGCAAGATCATCCAGTCTGCTCGGGGTCCCATGTACTCGATCATGCAACGAGCTGATCACATCTGGGAGACCATGTCGTCGGCGACCACCCGCAGTCGACCGATCATCAACACTCGCGACGAGCCGCATGCTGACGCCGAGCGTTTCCGCCGTCTGCACGTGATCGTCGGTGATTCGAACATGAGCGAATACTCCACCTTCGTGAAACTTGGCTCCACTGCGTGCATGCTCCGCATGCTCGAGGATCCTTTGGTGGTGTTGCGGGACATGACACTCGAGAATCCGATTCGGGCCATTCGCGACATCAGTCATGACGTGACGTGTCGCCGGACGGTCAACCTCGCGAACGGTCGCGAGGTGAGCGCTCTCGACATCCAGCGCGAGTATCTGGATCGCGCACTGCGTTACGCCCATGACAAGGGGTTTCCACCGATGGAGCAACGAGCGCTCGAGATGTGGGAACACTGCATCACCACGATCGAGAACGACCCCTTGAAGCTCGATCGCGAGGTGGACTGGGTGATCAAGTACCGATTGCTCGACTCTTACTGCCAGCGACACGGTATCGATCTGGGCAATCCGAGAGCCCAGCTGGTGGATCTCCAGTACCACGACCTGGTCAGCGACCGGGGTCTGTTCAACAAGTTGCAAGCGCACGGTTTGGTGGAGACGATGTGCGCTCCCGGCGACGTGGTCACCGCGATGGACACCCCACCGCAGACGACGCGAGCTCGACTGCGGGGAGAATTCATCCGGGCCGCCAAGGAACGCAAACGTGATTACACGGCGGATTGGGTGCATCTGAAATTGAACGATCAGGCGCAACGGACGGTTCTGTGCAAGGACCCATTCAAGAGTCGTGACGAGCGAGTGGAGCGCCTGATCGCGTCGCTCTGATCTGCGAGCCGATACCGTGATCTTGCGATGGATCCGAAGACGCGATTGAAGGGTGAGTTCGGCTCGGAGGCGACCGACGAGGAGACCGGCGAGTCGCCGCGCGTCGAAAGCGCAAAAGGACTTTTTTGGCAGTTGCGTGGTGTCGGGGAGTGGGTCGTGGTCGTGGCGGTTGCCATCTTGGCCGCGCTCTTGATTCGGGTGTTCGTCTTGCAGCAGTACTACATCGACGGACCGAGCATGCAAACGACCCTGATGCCCGGGGACCGTGTGTTGGTGAACAAACTTTCATACCGTCTGCACGACGTCCATCGTGGTGACGTCGTTGTCTTCGATCGACTCACTGATGTCGACAATCACGATGATTTGATCAAGCGGGTGATCGCCTTGCCCGGCGAAGAAATCGAGATTCGCTCCTGTGAAGTGTTCATCGACGGTCGTCGTCTCCAGGAGCCTTACCTGGTCGTCGAGCAGTTGGCGGCGGTCGAGCCTGCTTCGCGATGCGGAAGCCGCACCGACCTCCTCCCGCTGATCGTTCCCGCGGGTACGGTTTACGTCATGGGGGACAATCGATCGCAGAGTTTCGACAGTCGTGACTTTGGCCCGGTCGCGGTCGACGAGATTCGTGGCCGCGCCTTCGTCGTCATTTGGCCCGCCGGTGCGTGGGCCTGGCTCTGATTGGCCGCCTCGGTCAGGCTCCGTTTCCGATTTGGGTCGCGTAGGCCTCCATCATCCGGTCGGTGTGATCGCTGAAGACACCGTCGAGTCCCATGCGAAACCCGTCGTTCAAGACGTGGCTCTGTTGCATGTCCCAACCGAGGGCGTAGCGATCGAAACGGTGGAACAGTGCGACAAGACCGCCATTCCAATCGGTGTGGTGCATGTTGATCGAGTCGATACCGGTTTCGGCCAGGGTCGCGGCGCGTCGCTCGACGCCCTCTTTGATACGCATCAAGCGGGTGGAGTCCACCAGGCGAGCTGACGTCAGTGACCGCCAACTGGCAACGACCTTCCAATCGTGGTGGCACAGCCACAGGCGCGATTCCAGTCGTGGTCGCACTTGTCGAACCTGCTCGACAACCGTGTCGACAGCCACCGGATCTTTGATGTCGAGAGAGAGATCGAAGTCGCCAGTGCACGTGTGCAACATGTCGGTCAAAGTCGGTATGTGCAGAGGAAGGTCCTCGCGGCGTAGCGAGGACAACGGGACACGGCGGCCACGTCGCCTGACGACCCCATCGTGATCGAGGACGGCGATTCCATCGGCGGTCAGCCAAACGTCGCTTTCGAGACCGGTGGCGCCGAGTCGCAGGGCCAACCGAAAGGCGTCGATGGTGTTTTCTGGAGCGTGGGCTCGCGCCCCCCGATGGGCGAAGGCCACCGGCGGATCCAACAGGGATGGAAGTCGCTGTTGTTGCATCGACCTATTGTGACACGAGCGTGTCCTCGTGATCCCTTCGTCGGAGCGTCATAGGTCGACGCCGTACCTAGACTCCAGATGTGTTCAACATGTCCGGAAGCGAGATCGTGGTGATCGTGTTGCTGGCTCTCGTCATCCTCGGGCCCGAGAAGCTACCCGAGGCCATCCGCCGTTTCGGCCGCGTGTACGGCGAATTGAAGCGAATGAGCACGGGGTTCAAAGGCGAATTCCGTAGCGCCTTCGACGAGCCGATACGTGAACTTCGAGAGACAGCGCAACTCACCAAGGACGCGGTCATGGGGCCACTGAACGAGGTGCGTGAGACTGCCGGCGACGCCAGTCGTATCTTCGACGAGGCGGTTAGGTTGGAATCTGATTCGACGGCCGGCACTCCGACCGACACGAGCACCCCGCCCGACGACGAAATCGAGTCGACGTGAAATTCCCGTCGTTGAAGAAGTTACGGATCGCCCCGACCGATGACTCGATGACTCTCGTCGAGCATCTCGGTGAATTGCGTAGTCGACTCATTCGCTCGGCATTGGCCGTCGTGATCGGAATGATGGTGGTCTTGGCCTTTTACGAACCCGTTCTCGATTTCCTACGTCAACCGTACGACAACCTGTGTCAGCGGCGACCGGATCTGGTGTCGAATTGTGACTTCTTCACCCTCGGGCCGTTGGAAGGTTTCAACGCGCGGTTACGAATCTCGTTGTACGGCGGACTGATCCTGGCCTTGCCGGTGGTGCTGTGGCAGGTCTGGCGATTCGTGGTTCCCGCCTTGCATGCCAAGGAGAAGAGGTACGCCATCCCGTTCGTTCTGTCCTCCGTTCTTCTCTTCGCGTTGGGCGGATTCTTCGCGTACCTCACACTCGACAAGGGTTTGGAATGGTTGATCGCCTGGTCGGGAAGCGACGTGCAACAGGCCTTCCAGATCAGCAAATACGTCAGCTTCGTCGGCTTGATGATGGCGGCGTTCGGCGTCGGCTTCGAGTTTCCGGTCTTGCTCGTTTTTCTGCAGTTGGTCGGTGTCCTGCGACCCCGCCAACTTGTGGCCGGTTGGCGCGTGGCCTTGATGCTGATCGTGGTCCTCGCGGCAGTGATCACTCCGTCGGGCGACCCGATCACGTTGGCCTTGCTATCGGTTCCCTTGGCAGCGTTCTACTTCATCGCGATCCTGATCGGTTATCTCCTGACCCGCGGTCGCTCGGCGACGGGATGATCCTGCGTCGAGGCGGTCCAGCGGGCAGACTGGCGCGGTGAGATCCGACCGGCCGGAGTTGATCGCCCATCACGGGTTTCCCCTCGATCGCTTTCAGATCGAGGCCATGGATGTGCTCGACGCCGGTGAATCAGCGGTGGTGGCGGCTCCGACCGGTAGCGGTAAGACCGTGGTTGCCGAGTACGGCATCGCCGCGGCGTTGGCCGACGGGCGTCGGGCGTTTTACACCGCTCCGATCAAAGCCCTTTCGAATCAGAAGTACCACGATCTTGTGAGGCTTTATGGTCGGGAGCGCGTGGGTTTGCTCACGGGTGACAATGCCGTGAATGCTGACGCCTCGGTGGTTGTGATGACCACCGAGGTACTTCGGAACATGATCTATGCCCGTTCGCGAGGTCTCGACGAACTGGCCTGTGTCGTGCTGGATGAGGTGCATTTCATCCAGGACACCTATCGCGGTCCCGTGTGGGAGGAGGTCATCATCCATCTCCCGCGTCATATCCAACTCGTGTGCCTGTCGGCCACGGTCAGCAACGTCGACGAGGTCGCAGATTGGATCGCCACGGTGCGGGGTCCCACTCGCCACATCGTCGAGGACAAGCGCCCGGTGGAGTTGGAGAACCTGTTCATGGTGGGGGACAAGTCGACCGAACGCGAGCATCTTTTCCCAACCTTGGTGGCTGGACGTCCCAATCCCGAGGCGGGGAGACTCGAGAGCCAGTCGCGCCAGGTGCGAGGTCGCGGATCGGTGAGGGGTCGGCCCCGACGAATGTTGTACACCCCGGCGCGTGTCGATGTCGTCGAACGTCTACGCGACGAGGGACTGTTACCGGTCATCTTTTTCATTTTCAGCCGTAACGCCTGCGACGAGGCCGCGGCAGCGTGTTTAAAGCACGGACTGAAACTGACCACGCCCGACGAGAAGAACCGCATAGTGGGAATCGTCCACGAACGACTGGGTGACCTCGATGATGAGGACCTCGATGTGCTCGGTTATCCGCAATTCGTCGCGCAGTTGGAGGCGGGTATCGCATCTCATCATGCGGGTTTGGTGCCACCGTTCAAGGAGGTGGTCGAGGCATGTTTCGTGCAGGGTTTGGTGAAGGCGGTTTTCGCAACGGAGACCTTGGCCGTCGGCATCAACATGCCGGCACGATCGGTGGTGATCGAGAAGTTGTCGAAGTTCACCGGAGAGCATCACGAATTCCTGACGGCAGGTGAATACACCCAATTGACGGGCCGGGCCGGGCGCCGGGGTCTCGACGAGCGGGGTCATGCGGTCGTTCTTTGGAACCCGTTCGTGAGCTTCGATCAGGTCGCCGGGCTGGCCAGTAGTCGCTCGTTCCGCCTGACATCGAGTTTTCGTCCGACGTACAACATGGCCGTGAATCTGGTGCGCTCGTACTCCAGCGACGAAGCTCGACACCTGTTGAATCTGTCGTTCGCCCAATATCAAGCCGATCGTGATGTGGTGAAGATCGAGGCCCGACTGGACCGTCGGACCGAGGAATGGCGGGATTTGCGCGAGTCCGCCAAAAGTCCCTATGGCGACATCGATGAGTATCGCGCCGGTTTGAAGGGTTCCGCGAACGCCCGAAGCGAGGGTTCGATCGAGGGGCGCTTGTCGACGTTGCGTCCGGGGGACATCATCGAGGTCAACAAGGGCAAGTTCGTCGGGCGGGTCACCGTCTTGTCGACGTCCAATCGAACCGCTGGCGTGAAGTTGACCGTCGTCACGGCACGTCGGGCCACCTTGACCCTGTCGGCGCGAGATTTCTCCGAGCCGCCGAGGGTGTTGGGAGCCGTGGAACTACCTTTTCCGTACGCTCCACGGCGCGCCGAGTTCCAACGGCTGGTCGCCCAGCGCCTGAAGGACGCGAAGTTGATCGAGTCGGCCAGGATGTCGCCGCGGGAGTCGGGACGCGCCCGACACCCGGTGGAGGATGACCCGAACCTTTCGGAGAAGTTGAACTTGGCGGCCCGCGCCGACCGCGTGGCCCGAGAGGTCGAAGAGTTACGGGACCGGGTCCGCGGGAAGGGCAACTCGGTGGCTCGAAAATTCGAAAAGGTTTTGCGAATTCTTGAGGAATGGGAGTACGTCGATGGGTGGTCCCTCACCACCAAGGGTGAGTCCTTGGCCCACACGTTTCACGAATCGGATCTCTTGATCGCGGAGTGCTTGTCGCGGGGGTATCTCGATGGTCTCGATCCCGCCTGCACCGCCGCCTTGACCTCGGTGTTCGTGTACGAGCACCGATCGAGTGAGCCGCCTCCGTCGCCGTGGTTTCCATCGCCGGAGGTGCGCAAGAAGTGGCGGCGAATTCAATCGATGAGCACCGAACTGTCCGCCATCGAACAGTCGGTATCGCTCAATGCTCACCGGTCCCCGGACCCCACGTACATCGCCATTGCCTACGCCTGGGCGTCCGGTGAGGAGTTTGCTGAGGTGGTGGAAGCCGAGGAGTTGTCCGGGGGCGACTTCGTGCGAACGATGAAACAATTGATCGACCTGTTGCGTCAGATCGCCACGATCGCCTCGCTTGCCGAAACACGACAGGCTGCCGGTGCCGGAGCGGACCTTCTGTCGCGGGGGGTCGTGGCGGCCTCCTCGGCCTTACCAACGGTGGGTCCATGACCATCGGCAAAGGAGTGGACTGGGGTGTTGACGGCGAGATGCCGGCCGACGTGATCGTCTGTGACACTGATCGGACGTTGAGCATGGCCCTCCGGGATGGGCGAGAGGCCGTCGTGGTTGGCGGCGACATGGCGACCACGATCGGAGCTCGGCGTGTCGCGGAGATCGGACGGACCGGCCGTCGCCTGCCTGTCGACCTGCTGGACGTGGAGTTGATCCATCGGGACCGACATCGCGTCTGCGTCGCCGCGTCCCACGTGATGATTCACGGAGCTCGACGTCGGGGCGGACCCCTGCGCGGCGAGGTGTACTGGGTCATGAACTCGCAGTACTACGACGGTCGTGATCTCGTGCCCCGCGGTCACCCGAACGACGGTCGACTGGAGGTGCTGTCGGTTGATCCGCGGATGGGTCTCCGACAGCGGTTGCTGGCCTGGAGTCGCGCGCGCACTGGGCGTCATCTTCCCCATCCTTGCTTGTCCGTGCGTTCCACGACGGAAGTCGCCATCGAGTGTGCCGGGGCTGTCGTGTTGGTCGACGGTGTCGGTGTCGGGCGAGCCGATTCCGTGAGGGTCCGGGTCCGTGCCGATGGCGGTGCGATCTGGATCTAAAGGTCGTCCGTTGCCGGGCTTCGGTTATGGTTGGCTCATGCCCGATGTCGACGTCGTCAAGTCCGCGATCGTCGACAACGTGGACTCGTTGGCTGACCGACTGATCGAAGTCAGTCGTTCGATACACGCGCGACCCGAACTGAATTTCAAGGAGCGATTCGCCCACGACTTGTTGTGTGACCAGTTGGCTTCAGCAGGTGTCGAGGTGACCCGCCACGCGTACGGCGTGGAGACGGCCTTCGAGGCGGTCGTCGGTGATGTGGGACCCGAGGCCCTGGTGCTCTTGGAGTACGACGCATTACCCGGAATCGGTCACGGGTGCGGACACAACATCATCGCCGCCGCCGGTCTCGGCGCGGGCCTGGCGGTGGCCGGTTTCGCCTCCCAACTCGGTGGACGCGTTCGCATCCTGGGTACTCCGGCCGAGGAGGGAGGTGGCGGGAAGATCTACATGGCACGAAACGGCGCCTTCGCTACGGGGGACGCGGCGATGATGATCCATCCGGCCGACGCCGATCTGCTGCGGATGCACTCGCTGGCCGTTCACACCCTCGACGTGGAATACACCGGACGAGCCGCTCACGCTGCGGCAGCACCGTGGGAGGGCCGCAACGCTCTCGACGCAGCAGTTTTGGGATATGTGAACATGGCCGCTCTCCGACAACACATCCGCCCCACCGAGCGTGTTCACGGCATCATCACCGAGGGTGGCGAGAAGCCCAATGTCGTCCCGCGTCGAGCGGCGGCGAATTGGTACGTGCGCTCCGACACCATGGAGTCGTTGCAACCTCTGAAAGGTCGGGTGCTCGCCTGTCTGGAGGGTGCCACCTCGGCGTGCGGCTGCACGATGTCGGCGACGTGGGACGACGTGGCGTACGCCGAGGTCCGTGACAATCAGGCCATGGTGTCGGCGTACGTGCGGAACATGGCGTCGCTCGGGCGTGAGGTCCACGATCCGGACCTGATCGGCCGACGCGTGACCGGATCCACCGACATGGGCAATGTCAGTTACCTCTTGCCATCGATTCATCCGATGGTGAAAGCGGCGCCCGACGGCACGGCGATTCACACCGAAGAGTTCGCGCGACATGCCGGGTCGGAATCGGGTGACCGAGCGGTGCTGGCCGGCGCCAAGGCCATGGCCATGTTGGTCGTCGACCTTTGGACCGACCCGGCCCTGTTGGCCGAGGCGAGACAGGAGTTTTCCCGGGTCACATCGACGATCGACGTGCTCGGGGTCACCGGTTAGGGACTGAGCCATTACCGCGTCGTCGCGGACTCACCCACTAGCGTGACGTTCTGTGACGGTTTACGCTCCCGAGGAGTTCGCCCCTGCGGAGTCCGACGTTCTGAGACGTTATTTCACCAATTTGGACGGCCCGGTTTTCGCTTTGGTGAATTTGCCCGAGGTTGTCAAGGGTGCTCTCTTCGCTCGCTACAGCCGCAGTTCCAAGAGTCTGCGTCGGCTCTTTCTCGATGAGTTCGTGGGGGATCTCGACATCGCAGGCGATCAGGGAGTGGACGCCACCATCGGACTGCAACGTGCCGAAGAACTGTACGAGAAGGTGTTCTTCGAGTACGGCGACGATTCAGTCGCCCAGTTGGGTGGCGTTCACCTGGCGTGCGAGCAGGCGTCCAACGTGCTCACCAAGATCCTCGAATGGGGACGTCTTGCCAGTTACCTCGAACAGAGCACCCGCTACATCGCCTATGACACGCGCATCGCGGGCCGGTATCGGTTTTATCGCGACCTCGACGTGTTGAATTCCCGATTTGGTACCCGGTACGTGGGGGACATGGACCGTATGTTCGACTCCTACTCCATCTTGATGGACAAGGTCACCGAGCACGTGCGCAACACCGTCCCGCGTGATCCGGCTGACAGTGACTTCGTCTTCCGACAGGCGACCCGGGCCAAGGCCCTCGATGCCGTGCGCGGGGCGTTACCGGCGGCCTCGTTGTCCAACGTCGGAATCTACGGCAGTGGTCAGTCATTCGAGGGAATGCTGATCCGAATGCGGGCGCACCCCTTACCGGAGGCTCGTCACTACGCGTCTCTCATGCTCGAGGAATTACGCAAGGTGATCCCGAGTTTTCTTCGTCGCGTCGATGTCGCCGATCGCGGGGGACGCTGGAGTGACTATCTGGAGTCGACGCGCGAAAACACCTCCGAATTGGTTCAAGGTCTCTTCGCGGAGACCCCGATCGACCACGTGGCGCCGGTCGTGCTGACGGACTTCGACCCGCACGGCGAGGACAAGGTCATCGCGGCCATTTGTTTTTCCCACACCAGCCTCTCCGAGCCGCAAATCATGAAACGGGTGCAGCGCATGGGGCATGCCGAGAAGGTGGCCCTCCTGCGTGCTTACATCGGTGATCGCGAAAATCGTCGGCACCGGCCCGGACGGGCCTTCGAGCGCACCGACTACCGCTTCGACGTGTTGTCGGATTACGGAGCGTTCCGCGATCTCCAGCGGCATCGGTTGTTGACCATCGAGTGGCAGGCCCTGACGCCGAACCATGGTTACACCCGCCCCGATCTGGTGGATGAGGCGGGTATGGCCGATGTCTTCGACGAGGTGATGTCGAGGTCGGCGGGTTTGTACGACGCCTTGACCCCGGACTTCCCGCAGCAGGCCGCCTACGCCGTGTCGATGGCGTACCGGGTGCGCTACGTGATGCAGTTCAATGCCCGCGAGGCGATGCACATGCTCGAGTTGCGATCGTCACCCCAGGGCCACCCGGCCTACCGGCGGGTCGCCCTGGAGATGCACCGCCTGATCGGGGAGGTGGCCGGACACAAAGCCATCGCCCAGGCCATGACCCACCTCACGGTCGAGGCGCCGGAACTGGAGCGCTTGGCCGCCGAACGTCGCGCCGAGACGCGTCGCTCGGGTCGTTGAGGTCCGCCGCCGACCCGCTCGCGACGATGTCGTGACGGCTGTCACGGCACCATCCATCAGACCCCGGCGATTCTGTGCCTATTATCCGCGCGCACGCCCTCGCTGCGGGGGTGAGAAACGGTGGGAAGTCGTGGCTGCTGAAGACGATGACGAGATTCTGGATCCCGACGAGATCGATTCGGAGGCCTTCCTCGAGGAGGGCGAAGACGCCGACGAGGCATTGCTGGAGGGCGATGAACTCGACGAAGAACTCGGCCTGGAGGACGCAGACGAGACCGTACCCCTGATGGACGAGGAGGCCGAAGGTGACGATCCTCCGGCCGTGGTTCCCAAAAAGAAGGCGAAAAAGAGCAAGAAGGACGCCGTCGCCGAGGAAGAAGAGGACGAAGACGACGAACTGGTCGGTGAGGACGACGTCGAAGCAGATCTTGGGGTGATCTTGGACGCGCGGATCAAGGGTCGCAGCGAGGAGGACGATGAGGAAGTCGAGGAGGAAGAGGAAGAAGAGGTCTCCTCGGCGTCGGATCCGGAGTCAGGTATCCAACCTCGGCGTGCGGATGAACGTATGTGTAACCAGTGCTTCCTGCTCGTTCGCAAGGGTGCTCCGGCGTGTCCGGTAGGTGACGACACCTGTCCACTGTTCAGTTGATGACGTGATGGCTCTCGAACCGGTGGTCCGTCGGGCAGTTTCGTCGGACCTCGACCCGATCGTCGAGATCGATGGCGTGAGTCGCCTGGCGCTGATCGATCAACGTGGTGGTCATGCGTGGCTCGCCGAGCACCCCGCACTGGCCAATCTCGTCGCGGTCGACGTGATCGAACACTGTGTGGTCGGACTGATCGATGATGTCGTTGTCGGTCTGGCTCTCTGGGAGATCGTCGACGACTCTGAACGCGGCGCGATCCTGCGGATCGACCGGGTTCACGTTGTTTCACAAGCTCGTGAACTCGGGTTCGGGGACGCCCTTCTGGCAATGATGGTCGATATCGGACGGACCCGTGGCTGCCGTTACGTGGAGGCTCAGGCTTTGCCCGGGGACCGAGAGACCAAGAACCTGTACGAGAGGGCCGGCATCACCGCTCGGCTCATCACCGTGTCGCGTCGTCTCGAGGGCTGATCAGCAGCCCTTCCAATTCGGCGACCGTTTCTCGATGAAGGCGGTCAAGCCCTCCTTGGTGTCCTCGGAGGCCATCACCTCGGCGAACAGTTTGTTCGTGAGGGTCTTCAAAGCGGCGTCGTCCTCGGAGGCGGCGGCCAACACGACCTGACGGCTGGCGTAGACCGCCAGGGGAGCGCTGGCCGTGATCTGCTCGGCCAGACGACGGGCCTCGTCGAGAGCTTGTCCGGGTTCCACGAGACGGGAGACGAGACCGAGATGGTAGGCGCGCTCGGCCGGAATCGGCTCGCCGGTGAGGATCGCCTCCATCGCGGCGGCTTGCCCGATGGCCCGAGGGAGTCGGAACAACCCTCCTGCGCCAGCGATGAGGTTGCGCTTGACCTCGGCCAAACCGAAGGCGGAGCGGGTGGTGGCGATCACGAGATCCGCCGCCAGGACGATCTCGCATCCACCAGCGGTGGCCAGACCATCGACGGCCACGATGATCGGCTTGCGACGCTCTCGATAGACGAAGCCGGCGAAGCCTCCACGCTTGGTGTTGAGGTCGCCGGCTTGGCCGGAGTTGATGGCCTTCAGGTCGGCACCGGCACAGAAGACCGGTCGTTCTTGTCCTTGCGTGTTAGCGGTGAGAATTCCGACCCACACCGAGTCATCGGCTTCGAGACGGTCGATGGCCGCCTCCACACCCCGGGCCACGTCACCGTTGATGGCGTTGCGGGCGTCGGGGCGATTGAGGGTGATCAGGCCGATGCGGCCCTCGGACGAGTAGGTGACGATGTCGCTCATCCCTGCGACCGTAGTGGTCGTGCCACCACGTGCACCAACCGGTCCTTAGTCGGTAGCAGGCCGCGAATCGACGTCGACAACGGGTGCGGCCGAAGCCGCCTCGGGTGAAGGATCAACCGACGGGGAGCCCGCCGCCGTCTCGGCTGCGGTCGTGGCGACCACCGGGGACCGGGCGGGGGGACGCGGGGGCAACTTCTTGGTCGGGCGAGTCGGACGCAGGGGCTTGGGGGCGTGGGAACTCGCCGCCTCGATCCCGAACGCCGTGGCGATCTGAGGTAACAGCGAGGCCAGCCGCTCGATGGTCTTGACGAGCTCGGCCGGAACCGACGCGGGCTTGGAGGTGATGGCGAGCTGTGCGCGTATCGGAGTGAAGGCGGCTGCTTCGAGGACCGCGACCCAACGGTCGATCAAAGCGTCCGACGTCAGATTGCTGGTGGCAGCCTCAGCCAGGCGACGCCCGAGTTCGGCCGGGAAAATGGCGCCGGCCTTGGGGGGTTGGCCGGCCAACTTCAGGGCGCGCACGACGCGACCGATGCCGAGATTGGCGTCGATGTCGGAGAGCCAATTCGAGTACTCCTGCTCGCTGCGCGCGGCGAGGCCGTTTTTCAACTCGGCAGCGAGTTCACGGCACAGGTCCGAGCGCACGATGACCGCATCGTTGGCGGCGGCCACGATGCTGCGAAGGTCCCGAAGATCGAGTTGGGCCAAGTCACGCTTGGCGGCCTCGGCTCGGTCGAGCCAGTCGGCCACGCGCAGACGGGGCAACAGGTTTTCGGCCATCTGAAGAACGCTTTGCTCGGGCATGGTGGGCTTGCCCTCCGCGGACAAGGCGACATTGGCCTCCTTTAGACGGAGACGAACGGTCTGCATCCCTTGAAGAGCCAACTCGGCGATGGGGCGCTGATTTTCGGGTAACTCGGATAGCACCGAATTCCGGTGCGTGTTGCCGGCGCGCAAGCGTTTGGCCTTGGGGCGCAAGGGGAGTTCTGGTGGCGTCTCGAATCGGGGGCGTCGGGGTCCGCGATTTTGTCGACTGTCGACGCTGGGCGGGGCAACGTCGCGGGAGCCGCGTTCACTGCGATGGCCGCGTTCACCACGGTCGCGTCGTTCACCGCGTTCACCACGGTCGCGTCGTTCACCGCGGTCGCGTCGTTCACCGCGTTCACCACGTTCACCACGCGTCTTGCGGGCCAACTGTTGTGTGACCGGCTCGAATGGCTTGTCCTGCGCGACGAGGGCGATCGTGTCCACCTTGGCGACCTTCACGCGTGTTTGCACCACTCCGACAATGGTCATGCCATCGATGTCGGCCTCGGCCTCGACCTTGAAGACATCGCCGACCTTGGCACCGGCGGGCAAGATGGACCCATCGACCACTCCCTTGGGTTCGCGGGCACCCGCGGCACGCCAGGTCCAGGTTCCATCGGGGCGTGAACTGGTCAACTCGATCTCGATCCGGCGGGACATGATCCGTGAGACTATCGGGCTACCGTTGTCGTGTGCCGATCTACGCCTTGGGGGACCGAATGCCGTTCATTCACCCGGACGCCTACGTCCATCCCGATGCCGTCATCATCGGTTCGGTCACCATTGGAGCAGGCAGTTCGGTGTGGCCGTGCGCCGTATTGCGCGGTGACGACGGTGTGATCAGAATCGGGGAGCGCACGAGCATTCAGGATGGTTGTGTGCTGCACACCACCCACATATTCCCGACGGTTGTGGGTGACGACTGCGTCATCGGCCATATGGTGCATCTCGAAGGTTGCACCATCGAGAACGGCTCCCTCGTGGGTAACGGGAGCATCGTGATGCACGAAGTGATCGTTCGCTCCGGTGCCGTGGTGGGGGCTAATTCCGTCCTCTTGAATGGCACCGAGGTCCCGTCGGGCTCGCTGGCGGTGGGTTCTCCGGCGGTGATCAAACCGAACCGGGCACGTCCGGCCGAGATCAAGATGGGCTCGGACTCCTACGTGACACGGGCCCGGACCTATCGCGACGGACTTCGTCGTCTCGACTGAGTCAGGGTGCGACGAGTCGCTCTGAAACCATGACCCTCACGATTCGCGTCCTGGTCACCGCATCAGACGCTGACTGGGTATCGGATCTGCTGTGGGGACTCGGGGTGGGAGCGATCGAGGAGATGAACGGCACCGGGGGAACGGTGATTCTGCGTACGTCGATGGGGGAGGACCGTGCCATGGTTCGACGGGCGATGGACTCCCTCGGAATTTCGCTGGATTGGACGTTCGAGAGAATCGACAAACACATCGGCGACACGTGGCGACGACACGTTCGTCCCTTCGAGGTGGGAAGTGATCTCTTGGTCGTGCCGGCGTGGAACGTCGAACCGGTCGAGGAGGTCGCGCGCCGTCGCGTGATCATCGATCCCGGAGCGACTTTCGGGATGGGCGATCATCCCACCACGCGTGGTTGTCTGGGACTGCTCGAGAGAATCGACGTTCGAGATCGATGCGTGCTCGATGTCGGGTGCGGGAGCGGCATTCTGGGAATCGTCGCCACGATGCGGGGAGCCCGCATGGCCCATGGTGTCGATGTCAATCCGGCCAGCATCGAAATCTCGCGCCAGAATGCATTCGCCAACGAAGTGGGCGACCGCTGGACGGTTTCGTCCGAGTACCCGGCGAGCGAGTTCGACGTCGTGTTCGCCAACATCCTCGCCCCGGTTCTGATCGAGCTGTCCGACGAGATTTCCCGTCACGTGGCGGTGAGGGGCGTGCTGATTCTGAGTGGGGTACTCGACGGTCGGTACGACCACGTGCTGAGGGAGTATCCGGACTTCGCCGTGTCGGAACGCGTGATCGTGGACGGCTGGGCGTCGTTGCTTCTCGAGCGGCCCTAGGAGCCGGCCAACAGATCGATTTCTTCGCGGTTGGGCAGGGAGGGAACCGCTCCCTTGCGCGTCGCCGCCAACGCTCCGGCGGCAGCCGCCCGCCGGGCGGCCGAACCAATGTCGACTCCCTGGCTGATCGCCGCGGCCAGGGCACCGCAAGCGGCATCACCGGCGCCGGTCGTGTCGACGGCGCGCACCACGAATGGAGGAACATCGATCTCGCCATCGCGGGTGACAATGCGCATACCCCGAGCCCCCAAGGTGACGATGACGATCGACACGCCACTGGCGAGCAGGGTCGAGGCACCGCCCAGTAGTCCGAGTTCGTGTTGGTTCGGGGTGATCACGTCGACCAACTGCAACAGCGACCGGGTCAAGGTCCTGGCCGGAGCGGGGTTGAGAACGGTTTTCGCCCCACCGGCCCGTCCGATCGCCAGGGAGGCCTCGACCGCGTCGAGAGGGATCTCGAGTTGGCACAGCACCACCCGCGAGCGTGACACGACGTCTCGATGGGCGTCGACCACACCGATGCCGAGCCGCTGGTTGGCGCCCGGGACAACGACGATCGAGTTCTCGGCGTTCCCATCCACGCTGATGAGTGCTCGGCCCGTGGGAACGTCGACATCGGTCACGAACGACGCCACGCCCTCAGCGACCATGAGGCTGTGGAGGGTGTCCCCGGCGTGATCCGGGCCGAGGCACGTGATGAACGCCGTGTCGGCGCCGGCCCGCGCTGCCGCGACCGCCTGGTTGAGCCCTTTGCCGCCCGCATGCTCGGCGTACTCCGAGCCGAGCACGGTTTCACCCGGACCCGGTAGACGCTCGACGGTGGCCACCAGGTCGAGATTGCTGCTGCCGACCACCACCACGTCGTACGAATGCGAACCAACGGTCATGGTGTCATTGAACCCTCGCGGTCGGTGGCAGGGCAACCCGGGGCACTCAAGAGGTGACGATTCGTAGCAGAGGATCGATGTTCAGTCGATCGACCGCCGGCAGATACACACGGGCAGCGTCGTTGCGGAACTGGGCACACAGATCGGGGCGGAAGAACCGCGCTCCCTCTCGCACGACATAGTTGACGATGAAGAAGGTGTACGCCACCGGAAGAAAGCGGATCTCCTCTTCGGTCAAGGGGCTCACGGCATGGTATGCCGCGATGAAGTCGGCGAAGGACGGTTCGGTCAGCGTGTGTGGTGAGTACGTCCAATGGGTGCGATCTCCGGTGGCCGACGAGACGCGCGACAAGAAATAGAAGTCGAGTATGCGGGATTCCACACGGAACCAGTCGTAGTCCCAACGCGAGTGGAGTTCGAAGTCACCCGAGAGATCACTCCGCACGGAGAAGTTGCCGAGATTCCAATCCACGAGGATCGGGATGCGCGTCCAGGAGTCGTACCGGATGTTCTCCATGGTCAACAACAGGTCGTGGGTGCGTCGCCAGAGGAGGCTGACGTGTTCGGTGGACAATTCGAAGTTGCGCGAGGCGAACGGACTGGACAAAAGATCGAGGAGATGGATCGCATCGGACTTGATCGAATTCGACGTGGCCGGGACGGCCGGGGCGATATCAGTGCAAGCGTCGTGAAACGTGGCCATTTCACGGGCGAGGCAACGAGTTTGCCGAGCAGTGAGACGTGCCGGGAGAGATTCACCCCGTCGCGCCTCGCTGTAGAAAGCCACCCAGACTCGTTCGTCGTAGTACGTGAACGGACGATCATTGCGACCGAGAACTGGGGCGAGAAAACCGTCGAATCGAGTGCCGCGCAAGAGTTGTGAGCAGCGGAAGAGCCGGTCGTGATCCTCGGCGAACAAGAAGTAGGAGCCGTAGTTCGAGATTTTGGCGAAGACCCGCCGCGACCCAGAATCATCGGGGAGGTCGAGGTCGAGCCGATACACGGTGTTGGTCGAGACCATCGGGCTGGTGTCATAGATGGCCACGATGCGTCGGTGGTCTCCGAACGCCTCCCACGCCGAATACAAAGCAGAGCGGTGATCGGCGACCATGCGTCAGTTTCACATCATGACGCGAACCAAGTAGGTCTCTTGGCTGGTGAACGCGACGAGGTCAGGAGGCAGCTCGGATACCGATGGGAGCGATGAGGCGGAATCCGGCCTCGTGTCGCTCGTCCTCGCTCTCGCCGCCCCAGAGGCCGTACTCGTGATTGCTGCGCGCGAACTCACGGCAGGTCTCCTTGACCGCGCAGGCGGAGCAGACCGCTCGGGCCATAGCCTCGCGACGTTCGCGCGCTTGGGGACGCTCGGCACTAGGGGGGAAGTAGAGGTGGGTCATGCCGCGGCATGCCCCCTTGTTCATCCAGGCGTCGTCGGTTTGCTGGCGAGTGATGACGATGTCTGTTGCCGCCACGAGTTCCCCCTTGACAACTCCCCCTACCGACGCCTCGACCCCCGAGACGACCCCTTCACCCTAGGACTATCTAACCGGTGAGTCAATTAAAAAATGTCAGCCCCGTGGTCCCGACCACCGGCGGCGATCCCTCAACCCACGAACCATCAACCCACGAATCCTCAACCCGCGAAATCTCAACCGACGAAGTGGTCGAGGCCGGCGCGAAAGGCCGAGATGTCCAGCGGGGTGGTGTCCCACGCGGTCATCCAACGCGCCTGGCGCAAAGAAGGGTCCCAGTCGTAGAAAAAGGACCAGTCGCGCAAAGCCTCGATGCGGTCGGCCTCGACCGTGGGCGAAAAAGTCGGAAAGAGGCTGTTGACCGACGGTTCGGATGCGATGTGGAACGCCGGGTGACCCCGCACGGCCTGATAGAGGTGTCGCGCCATGTCGTTGGCATGTCGGGCGTTGTCGATCCAGAGGTCCTCGCACAGCAACGCCGAAAACTGAGCCGAGATGTAGCGAACCTTGGACGGGAGTTGCGTGAACTGCTTCCGGGTGTACCCGGCGGAACGGGCCAGTTCACGATCGAGGAACACCACTGCCTCGCCGTACATCATGCCGTTTTTGGTGCCTCCAAAGGACACCATGTCGACCCCGGCATCCCGCGTGAAGGAGCGCAACACCTCGCGCGAGCCGCCAAGGGCCGCGGTGGCGTTGGCGATTCGGGCACCATCCAGGTGAACCCGCATTCCCATCTCGTGAGCCACCTCACACAAGGCAGCGATCTCGGTCGGGGAGTAGAGGGTCCCCCACTCGGTGCTCTGCGTGATCGAGAGCACGCTCGGTTGAACGTGGTGAACGACCCCGAGATTGTGACGCAACCCGCGCACCTGATCGGGGGTCAGCTTGCCGCCCCGCGTCGGAAGGTCCATCAATTTCGAACCCAACAGACGCTCCGGGGCGCCGGTCTCGTCGACGTTGATGTGCGAACAGTCCGAGCAGACGACTGCCCCAGCGGGGGAGAGGGCGGATCCGAGCGCCAGCACGTTGGCCCCCGTTCCGTTCCAGACCATCAAGGCGACCACGTCGTGATCGAAAAGATCGGCAAAATCTCGCGTTGCCATCGCCGTCCACGGATCGTCCCCGTAGGCAGTGGCATGACCGTGATTGGCGGCTGCCAAAGCCTCCATGACTGCGGGATGGACCCCGGCGTTGTTGTCACTGGCGAACCGATGGAGCGGTGCGACGGGAGCGGACATGCCCCGAGTCTGTCGGCGATCGCCACCCGATCCCACCGCCCGCTCCCGTGACTGTGCCATAATTTCGTCATGACGAAAAAAACCAAGGGGTCGCAGAGTCGGGGAGACGAGGCTTCGGCGAACCGCCCCCGCTGCCGGTGGTGTCGACGTGTGCTGACGAACCGATCGGGTCCCGGGCGCCCGAAGGTCTTTTGCTCCCAGGCCTGTCGTCAGTGGGATTGGGTGTCGCGTCAACGGGCTCGCGAGTTGCAAATCAGTGAGAACGAACTGGTCGTGGCCCGACGCGAATTGGATCGTCTCTACGATGACCTCTACGTGTTGTCGTGTGCCATCGAGGACACCGACCGCGAACTTGGTGCGGGGCGACCAACCGTGGCCAGTCTCCAAGAAGCCCTGCGGTGGCTCCTCGATGCCGCCCGGCCCTTGCACAATCGGACCGTGGCTCCCCACCGCGATAGCCCATAATAACCGTTATGACACATTGAGACGGGCGCGGGTAGCCCGCGGTCGACGCGGCGGATAATGCCCCTCTCCTCCTCGTCGAGGTCGTTCAACGGACGTCGACGAGGTCGACGACGAAAACCAGCGTCTCGTTGCCCTTGATGACCCCACCGGCGCCGCGGGCGCCGTATCCGAGGTGTGGCGGAATGGTGAGGCGACGTCGGCCTCCGACCTTCATTCCCGCCACGCCCTGGTCCCATCCCCCGATGACCTCGCCGGCACCGAGACGAAAATCGAAGGTCTCATTGCGACTCCACGACGAGTCGAATTCGCGCTGGGTGCTCCAGGCCACCCCGACGTAGTGCATCACCGGTCGGCAGCCCGCGCAGGCCTCGGTCCCCTCGCCCACCACGAGGTCATCGATGACGAGTTCGTCGGGCGGGTCGCCCGCGGGAATGGTGATCGTCGGCTTGGTCGAGTCGGGCATCATCGGATCTTAGGCGACGTTGACCGGTGGGTCAGGAGTCGGTGTTTTTCTTCGGGGGAACGCACGACCCCTGGGCCACGGCGACCGGTTTGGACTCGTCGTCGGTGAACGCCACCACCTGCCCCGTGATCAGCTTGCTGCCGATGCTCAGTATTCGCCCGCGAGCGTGGAGCCGGGTGCCCTTGGCCGGACGCAGGAAACGAATCTGCATGTCGCTGGTGAGCATCATCATGTCGAAGCCGTACACCGAAAGACAGGCGTAGAACAGCGCCGCGTCGCAAGCGGCGAATACCGTCGGGCCACTGATGATCTTGCCGGGACGCAACTGTTTGGTGCTCACCTCCATGGTGGTGAGCACCATCCCGTACTCCAGCTCGCTGACCATGTCGGACGTCAATCCGTGCATGTCGGCTCCGAACAGGTCGCGCAACCTGGCGTTCAACTCGGCGGCGCTCACGAGTGGGGCGGGTACGCTCATGCGTCTACGGTACCGACGATGGAACTCTCTGATCGTGCTCAGGCGATTCTGAACGAGGCTCGTCAGGCCGGATTCGGTGACGTCGCGTGGAGGGAGGGTCGAGTCTTCTCCCTGGCGTATTACGCCGGCGAGGAAGTCGAACAGGTGGCCGAACGCGCTCACGCGATGTACTCGTCGGCGAACGGGCTCAACACGGAGGCCTTTCCGAGTTTGAAGAAATTCCAATCTGAGGTGGTGGCTACGGTGACCAACTGGGTTGGCGGTGACACCGAGGCGGCGGGTTTCATGACGAGCGGAGGAACCGAGAGCATCCTCATGGCGGTGAAAGCCTCTCGAGAACGCGGTCGTCAGCACCGTGGTGTCACCGCACCGAACGCGATCCTGCCCGTGTCGGCCCACGCCGCCTTCGACAAGGCCTGCCACTACCTCGGAGTCGAGGCCCGCCGCACCCCCGTGCGCGATGATTGGAGGGCCGACGTGGAGGCGATGAGCGCGGCGTGCGACGAAAACACGGTGTTGCTGGTCGGCTCGGCGCCCCAGTACCCGCAGGGGGTCATCGACCCCATTCCCGACATCGCCGCGATCGCCGCTCGACTCGATGTGAACTGTCACGTCGACGCGTGCATGGGTGGAGTCACCTTGGCGTACCTCGAACGAATGGGCGAAACCGTGGCCCCGTGGAACCTCGCGGTTCCCGGCGTCACCAGCATCTCGGTCGATCTCCACAAATACGGGTACACGGCCAAGGGAGCGTCGGTGATCGTGCATCGCAACCGTCGTCTGCGCTCGTACCAGACCTTCGTCACCGACAACTGGCTCGGTGGTCTCTACGGTTCCTCCGGGGTGCTCGGTACCAAGAGTGGAGGTCCGATGGCCGCGGCGTGGGCGGTCACCAAGTTCCTCGGTGATGAGGGCTATCTCGACCTGACCCGACGGGCCCGCGAGGCGTGTCTGCGCCTGGCCGATGGAATCGCCGGGATCGACGGACTCGTGGTTCGCGCCCGTCCGGACTCCACGCTGCTGTCCTTCGGAGCCGACGAGCAAAGGCACTCGATCGACGTGTACGCCGTGGCCGAGGCCATGGCCACGCGTGGGTGGTACATCGACCGACAAGGCCCTCCCCCATCGTTGCATTGCACGGTGAACGCATCTCACGCCGACACCGTCGAGGAGTTTCTGGCCGATCTCGGCGAGGTGACGCTCGAATTGCGCGGCACAGATCGTCGAGGCCGGGGTGGAACCTACGGAACGATCGACTGAAAGCGAGCAACGGACGGCCGATGAGGCCCGTCACCGAGCGGTGTGACCTCGACGTTCAGAAAATGGTCGCTCCAACCACGGAGCGGGGCATCGGTGAACTACGATCGGGCTTGTCGTTGAACCCGACCGGGAGAGTCACGGTGCCGCCAGCACCGGGACGCCGAAGGAGCAACCTCCCCGGAATCTCTCAGGCCACCGGACCGGTCGGGCGAGACAACGCTGGAAAGTGGATCTCTCGGGATCTCGCCGACGGGGAAAGACCACCATGGTCGAAGCTCTCAGGCCCACCTCTGGTGGAGAGACAGCGGGGGAAGCGAACCGAGCGAACCGGAGGCTTCCATGAACGCTGAATCACTGTCCGACCTCTTTGCGCCCGATGATTTCGTCGGCCGTCACATCGGCACTCTCGACGTCGAGGATCGTGACTCGATGTTACGGACCATCGGGGTGTCCACGGTCGCCGAGTTGATCGACGCCACGGTGCCCGAGTCGATTCGTCTTCGCGAGGATCTCGACCTGCCTGATGCGATGTCAGAGGTGAACGTCACCGCCGCCCTCAGAGACTTGGCAGCGCGCAATCGCCCGCGTCGCAGCATGATCGGCATGGGCTACACGAACACCATCACCCCGCCCGTGTTGCGTCGTAACGTGCTCGAGAACCCGGCGTGGTACACCGCGTACACGCCGTACCAACCCGAGGTCAGCCAGGGACGTCTGGAGGCCCTGCTGAACTTCCAGACCATGGTGATCGACCTGACTGGTCTGCCCATCGCCAACGCCTCGTTGCTCGATGAGGCCACGGCGGCGGCCGAGGCCATGACCATGGCGCGCCGCGCCTCGAAGTCGTCGTCGGACGTGTTCTTCGTCGAGGCCGACACCCATCCGCAAACCATCGCGGTTTTGGCCACTCGGGCCGAGCCCTTGGGTATACGTCTCCATGTGGGGCAGCGCGACGACGCCGGCGAGTGCTTCGGAGCCCTCTTCTCCTTTCCCACCTCGACCGGTTCGTTGGAAGATCCTCGACCGCACGTGGCGCGGGTGAAAGAACAGGGAGCGATCACCGTGATCGCCTCGGATCCCTTGGCCAGCGTGTTGGTGGCGTCGGCGGCCTCGTTGGGCGCCGATATCGCGGTCGGGTCGGCCCAACGCTTCGGTGTCCCGATGGGTTTCGGCGGACCGCACGCGGCGTACATGGCGACCACCGAGTCGATGGCGCGGACCCTGCCGGGTCGCTTGGTCGGAGTCAGCACGGACGCGGCCGGGCGTCCCGCATTGCGTCTGGCTCTTCAAACACGCGAGCAACACATCCGTCGTGAGAAAGCCACCAGCAATATCTGCACCGCCCAAGCCCTGCTGGCGAACATGGCCGGCTTCTACGCCTGTTGGCACGGCCCTGACGGCTTGCGTCGCATCGCCAATCGGGTGAACCGACTGGCATCGCTTTTCGTCGCCAACGTCCGTTCAGTAGGCATTCGAACCGCTCACGACTCGTGGTTCGACACCGTCGCGGTTCGCACACCGGGTGCCGCCTCGGCCACCCGAGACCGTGCTCGCTCTCGCGGGTTCGACGTCCGTGTGATCGATGAGGACAACGTCGGGGTCACCTTCGACGAGGCGTCGACGTTGTCGGAACTGGCCACACTCCTGACTGTTTTCGGAGTCGATCTCGACGAAACGCTGGACGGTGACGCGGTCGGATTGCTCCATGTGCCCCGGCGAACCGAGGCCCTTCTCCGAGCGCGGGTCTTCTCCGCCTACCGCACCGAGCACGAAATGCTGCGTTACCTGCGCAAGTTGGCCGACAAGGACCTGGCCCTCGACCGCACCATGATCCCTTTGGGATCATGCACGATGAAACTCAACTCGACGACCGAGATGGAGCCGATCACCTGGCCGGAGTTCGCCAACGTTCACCCCTACGCGGCCGATGACGAAACGGTGGGGTATCGAGAATTGATCGCCGAACTCGAACAGATGCTCGTCGTCGTCACCGGTTACGACGCTGTCAGTCTGCAACCCAACGCCGGAAGCCAAGGTGAGTTCGCCGGGCTACTGGCCATTCGCGCCTATCACCGCAGCCGCGGAGAGGATCGACGCACGGTGTGTCTCATCCCCTCCAGCGCGCACGGCACCAACGCGGCGAGTGCCGTGATGGCGGGTATGTCGGTGGTCGTGGTGGCCTGCGACTCCGGCGGGAACGTCGATTTGGACGACCTGCAGGCCAAGGTCAACGATGCCGGTGATCGATTGGCCGCCGTGATGGTCACCTACCCCTCCACGCACGGCGTGTTCGAAGATGGCATCTCGGAGATCTGCCGAATCGTTCATGACGGGGGCGGTCAGGTGTACGTCGATGGCGCGAACCTCAACGCACTGGTGGGCTTGGCGCGACCGGGGACCTTCGGCGCCGACGTCAGCCACCTGAACCTGCACAAGACCTTCTGTATCCCCCATGGAGGCGGCGGGCCGGGAGTCGGCCCGGTGGCGGTCAAGTCCCACCTCGCCGCGTTCCTGCCGGGACACCCCCTGGGCGACGACTCCCCCGTCGGCCCGGTGTCAGCCGCTCCGTTCGGTTCGGCGGGGATATTGCCGATCTCGTGGGCCTACGTTCGCCTGATGGGGGCGCGGGGCTTGCGTACCGCTACCGAGATGGCCATCGTCAACGCGAACTACGTCGCGCGTCGTCTGGATGCCCACTTCCCGATTCTGTACACCGGTGCGAACGGTCACGTGGCCCATGAATGCATCATCGACCTACGACCGATCACCAAAGAGACCGGGGTCACCGTCGACGACGTGGCCAAGCGCCTGATGGATCACGGCTTCCATGCGCCGACGATGAGTTTTCCGGTCGCCGGCACGCTGATGATCGAACCCACCGAGAGCGAGACCAAGGCCGAACTCGATCGCTTCTGTGACGCCATGGTGGCCATACGGGTGGAGATCGACCGCGTGGCGAACGGAGAGATCGCCGTCGAGGAGAGCCCACTGCGCCACGCCCCGCACACCGTCGAGGACCTGGTCGGTGATTGGCCGCGCTCGTATCCCCGATCGGTGGGTCGTCCCCGTGGCTCGTCGTATCAGGCGCCGGTCGGTCGCATCGACGCCGCGTACGGAGACCGGAATCTCGTGTGCACCTGCGAACCTTTGGAGTCCTACGCGTCGTCACGTTGATTCCGGCGGTAGTTTTTTCTCATGGCCATCGACAACAACGCGAAAACCTCCGCCGAATCCGGTGGCCCGGGCGGATTACCCGGGTTGGCCGATCTGCTCTCGCTTCTGAGTGGCGCCTCTCCCCTGATGGCCGTCGGTCGCGTCGTCGAAGTGGTGACTCAGATGACCGGTGAGGTGGTGAAGTCGATCTCGACCTTCAACGACACCATGACCGAACTGAATCGCGTGGCGCACCGCGTGAACAACCTGCTCGACGAGTTCGAAGTTCCGTTGCGGGAGATCCTCCCCGCCGTTCAAGCCGGGGTGAAGCAGGCTCGCGGGACGTTGAAGAGAGTCGACGGCATCATGAACCAGGTGGGCACCCTTCCCGCCGACGTGACCAAGGCGGTGGCGACTTTGGGCGACCTGGCCGGACGGCTCGGACCGCTCACACAATTCGCCGAGTTGGCCGGAGGTATGTTCAGCACCAAATCGAAGTCGACCGGCTGACGCGGCTACTTCTTCGAGACGAAGGGTGTGGGCACGACCCTCCCGGCCAGTTCGCTGCCCCGCACGTCGATCACGACCGTCTGCCCGATCTCGACGTCGGGCGACACGAAGGCCAGCGCGATGCCGTGCTCCAGAACCGGCGAGAAGTTGCCACTCGTCACGATCCCGAGAGCGGAGTCATCGCCGGGGTCGGCACGCCGAATCACGCAGTCGGCCCGGGGCGGACGACGCCCGTCGGTGGAGATGCCGCGCAGAATCCGTGACGGACCGCGCTCTTTCTCGGCCCGCAAAGCGTCGCGTCCGATGAAATCACTCTTCGTCCACGACACGACCCATTCGAGGTTCGCCTGCAACGGGGTGACGCCGGGTCCGAGTTCGTGACCGTGCAGGGGAAGGCCGGCCTCGAGGCGCAGCGTGTCTCGCGCGCCGAGCCCCGCGGGCACGACGCCGTTTTCCAACAGCGCCTGCCAGAAGCGTGGGGCTATCTCGGCCGGCACCGCGATCTCGACCCCGACCTCACCGGTGTAACCGGTACCGGCCACCGTGCAGTCGACGTCGTTCCACGCACAACGAGCGACCTGGAATCGACCGACGGCGGCGGCTTCGGGGAAGAAAGTTCGCAGCCTGGCGCGGCTCTCGGGGCCCTGGACGGCCAACACCGCCCGTCGCTCGGTGGTGTCGACACCCCCGATCGAGGCGATCACACGGTCGGTGTTGGACGCGTTGGGCATCACGTCGAAGGACTGCTCGTCCACCCACCACACGATGATGTCGTCGACAACGGATGCGTCGTCGGGATCGAGTAGGTGCGTGTACTGAGCCCGTCCGGGTGCGATCTTGGTCAAATCGTTGGTGAAGGCCGCCTGAAGACGTTCCGAAGCGTCGGGTCCATCGACGCGAACCGTCCCCAAGTGGGAGACATCGAAGACCACCGCACTACTCCGACACGCGAGGTGCTCGGCGATGGTCCCGGACTCGTACTGAAGGGGCATGTCCCAACCGCCAAAAGGAGTGAGACGCGCTCCAAGGGCGCGGTGCTCGGAGTCGAGCGGCGAGAATTTCATCGGCCGGGTATCAAACCACGCGTCGAACCGAGCCGCCACCGATTTCGTCGGCCAGCAACGGGTACAAATCGACGATGCGACCGTCAACTTGGACCTTCACCTGCGCCAGCGGCAACAGGTTCAGCACACCTTGTCCACGACGCACCACGTCGATGAGTTCGTCGCCCTGACAGAGCACGACCGCGGAGCCGTTGATGACGAGATGAGCCGAGGTGAGGTCGGCGCTCACGTGGTCGCGCAGATACCGGAACACCTCTCGCACCGATTGCAGTCGGAAACCGGCATCCAGGAGACTCTTGACCATGCGCAATTCGAGCAGGTTGCGATAGCTGTAGTGACGGCGTGAGCCGCTTCCCGCGGCGTCCACCAACGTCGGGCGTATGAGGTTCGTACGCGCCCAATAATCGAGCTGCCGATAGGAGATACCGACGATGGCGGCCGCCTGCTTACCGGAAAAGGCTGTCTCGGGTGTCTTCAACGTCGCTCCACTGCCTCGGGTGACACGGGTGTAGTTACACCAGAGGTTCAGGGTACGGCTCGCGTCGACGACCGTCAACGTTGGACGTTGGGACCTCCGGTCACCCCTGCTCACGGCCTCGGGATTCGCCGGGATCAGGGCTTGAAGTCGTCGGGATTGATGTTTTCGATGAAGTCGCGGAACTCCCCCAACAACTCCGATTCGTCGGGAGTCGGCGATTCGTCCATGTCGTCTTGGTCCTCGTCCGAGTCACCGAGTGCGGCGTATTTGCCGGCATCGTCGATGACGGCGGCGGTGCATTGGATGATCGTGTTCGTACGCGCGGCGACGGCGACGGCGTCAGAGGGTCGGCAAGATACGTTCACCCCACCGGAGGGAGTCTCCAACACCATTTCGGCATGAAACACACCGTCGACGACATCGGTGATGACGACCCGTTCGAGACGGGCCCGGAGTGCCCCGAGGAGATCGACGATGAGGTCGTGCGTCAAGGGTCGTGGCGGCTCGAGTCCGTCGAGGGCCCATTGGATGCTGGCCGCTTCAGGCTTGCCGATGTAGATGGGAAGAACTCGCCGTTCTCCGACGCGTTCACGCAAGATGATGACCGGAGTGTTTCCCACGATCTCGACGCGTACACCGATGAGTTCGAGTTCGACCATGGAAGAAGCGTAGTCCGTGACGCTGGTAGGACCCGCCTGACTGTCAGCGCCACATTGGTCGCGACCCGTCATCCAGGGCGGCGAGGGACCCGTCATCCACGGCCGCGAAGCGACCCGTCATCCACGGCCGCGAAGCGACCCGTCATCCACGGCCGCGAAGCGACCCGTCATCCGGGGTCGCGAAGCGACCCGAGAGCCCGAGCGATCAGGATCGCCCGTAGGCGGGAACCGAGATCAGCGAGGTCATCGAGAAGTTCGTTGGACTCCACGCGGGACTCGGGTGAACGACGCCGAAGCACGGGCAGGACTCGTTGTTCGTACAGTCCCGCCTCTCGCTCGGCCGAGGTTTTCCAGCCCTTCAGGTGTCGAATGTCGATTCCGGCGTCGATGAAGCCCCGGGCCACCTCGGCAATGGCCAAATCGTGCTCGTCGTACAGCCCATGGCCGCCGTGAGCAGCCACCAATGCGTAGCGCTCGAGGTCCAAGAGGCCCTCGAGATCCAAACCGGACAGCGACAACAACTCGTCTCGGCCGTACGTCGCCGGGCGACCCACGGCATCAGAAGGATCCGGAGGAGCCGGTCGCTTCGGAGCCTTGTCGGTGATCGGATTGACCGTTTTCACCGCTCGCGCCGCCGGATGGCTCTTGGAGGGCTTGGTCATTGACCCACTCATCGACGCCGGGTCCGCAGGGTCGCCCGCCACAGTCGAACCGGACACGTTCTTGATTCCCCGAGGAGCAGCACGCTCGATGCCGTCGGGTGGGGTTTCGAGTCGATCCTTGATGACGCGTAGCGGGAGAAATTTCTCTTTTTGTTCGCGCAGGATGTACTTCAAGCGTTCGACATCGTCATCGTAGAATTTGCGATAGCCCGAACTGGTTCGCTCGGGAACGATCAGGCCTTGGCTTTCGAGAAAACGAATCTTGGAAATGGTGACATCGGGGAACTCCTCGAGCAACAGGCCGAGCACCTCGCCGATGGAGAGATACGGGCGCTCCGAGGCCGACTTCGTGTTCATGATTCGTTCGCCGGTCCGAGGTAGATCAAACGAAAGCGCCCGATCTGAATTTCGTCGCCTTGCTGCAGAACGGTCGACTCGACCGGCCGCTGATTGACGTAAGTGCCGTTCAGGGACCCGGCATCGCGCAACACGTACTCGGCGCTCTGATGGGAGATCTCGGCATGCCGTCGCGACACCGATACATCGTCGAGACTGATGTCGCTGTCGGGGTGGCGTCCGAGTTTGGTGATGGCTGACGTCAGAGTGAAACGTTCACCAGCCTGGGGTCCGCTCCGCACCATGAGGGTGGCCACGTCCGTGGGCAAGGAGCGCAAATCGACTGCGGCATTGTCCTGGGGACCAGGGGCATCCTGAAGCGGATCGACCTTGGCGATAACGATCGTCTTGTCCCCGTCTGATTCGAGGGCGTAGCCGCAGGAACTACAAAAGTATGCACCCGTTTTGTTCTTGTGGCCGCACTTGGTGCAAAAGACCGACATGTCAGGAACCGATTAGCGCCGAGTACTCATCGGATGTCAACAATTGTGAGGAGTCGACAGCGTCGGTAACAGTGATCTCGCAGATCCAACCGGCACCGTACGGATCCGAGTTCAAAAGAGACGGGTCCGCAACCAGACTCGCGTTCACCAAACTGACGATGCCACTGACTGGTGCGTAGATGTCGGAGACGGACTTGGTCGACTCGACCTCACTGAATGATTGACCCACGCTGACTTTGGAACCAACCTCGGGCGCTTGGACGAACACGACGTCTCCGAGGGCATCTTGGGCGAAATCGGTGATACCGACCCGCGCCACCGAGCCGACGACTCGAATCCATTCGTGGTCCTTGGAATACAGGAGGTCGGACGGAACGCTCATACGGGGCCAATCTACTCCCCGTCGTCGGCTGGATCGTGAGGTTCGCCGACCACGACATCGCCGGCTCTTCGCAAGCTCCGACGGATGGTCGGGACGTAGGCGATAGCGGTGTAGTAACTGAGAGCCAAGCCGATCGGCCCGGCAACCCAGGCAAACGCTTCGAAAAAGCCCCGGATCCCGAGCGCGCTCTCACCCATAACGAAGCCGGGGAAGGTGAACATCAGGATGAATGTGGCCCACTTGCCGAGATAGGTCACGTCGAAGCGGTCCATGGCGAAGAAGAGTTTCAGCACCGCCACCGTTGCTCCGAAGACGACCTCGCGAACCAGGACGGCCACGCAGAACCACCACGGGGCGGAGCCGTCGATCATGATCGCCACGACCGTCACGATGAACATGAGTCGATCCGCGGTGGGATCGAAAATCTTGCCGAATTCGCTCACCTGATCGAAACGCCGTGCGACCCACCCGTCGATCCAGTCGGTGGCACCGAGCAGGCCCAGCAACCAGCCGGCGTAGGCTCGGTCATCGCGTCCGAGCAGTAACCAAACGAACAGCGGTAGGCACAGCAGGCGGACCAGGGTGATCAGGTTGGGCCAGGTGGCGATCCCCCGGGTGGACGACGACCGCGAGGCCGCTCGGTCGTTCCGCTGCGAGCCCACGTTCGTACGCTACAACAAGGTGTTCGGGCCGAACCGTCTAAGGTCGGCCCATGGGCAATGTGCGCGGGGGTCCTCTCGGCGGGCAGATCGTCATCGTCACCGGAGCCGGCTCGGGGATGGGCGCCGCCTTTGCCCGTCGTCTTTCGGCCGACGGGGCGCACGTCGTCGTCAACGACCTCGACGAGTCGGGGGCCGGATCGGTGGCCGAAGAGGTCGGCGGGGAGGTGGCCGTTTTCGACGTGGCCGACGCCGCGGCTTTCGATGCCGCCGTCGATCGAATCGTGGCGCATCACGGTCGTTTGGACGTGTTGATCAACAATGCCGGTATCGCTCCCCCTCGCGACGAGGCGCGAACGATCCTCAACTTCGAGAATCAGGCCAAGCGCCTGGAGGGTCGGACATCGGAGTTGACGCCCGTCGACTACACGGTGGGATTGAGTGACGAGCACTGGGATCGGATGATTCGGGTACACCTGTATGGAACCTTCCATGGAACCCGCGCGGCGCTGCGACACATGACCCCTCGGCGAAGCGGTTCGATCGTGAACATCTCTTCAATACTGGCGTTGCGCCCGGCCCCGGGCGCCCCGCACTACAGCGCAGCCAAGGCGGGGATCGTCGCGCTCACCAAGTCCACCGCTCAGGAAGTGGCGCCCTTCGGAGTGCGGGTCAACGCCGTGTGTCCGGGATGGGTGGACACGCCGTTGTTGGCCCCTTTCGACGAGGTCTCCCGAGCAGGAATCGTGATGCAGGTCCCGGTCGGGCGCATGGCTCGTCCCGAAGAATTGGCCGAGGTGGTGCGGTTCCTTGCTGGCCCGGAGTCCTCGTACTGCATCGGCGAGGTGTTTCCGGTCTCGGGCGGCTGGGTCTGATGCCCACGGTTTTCAGCCTCATCATCGCCGGACAGATCCCGGGAACTTTCGTGTGGCGAGACGAACGTTGCGTGGCATTCATGTCGATCAATCCGATGGCGTTCGGTCACACTCTGGTTGTTCCGATCGAGGAACTCGATCATTGGGTCGACGGTGATCCCGAAGTGGTCGCTCACCTTTTCGAGGTGACGCGGATCATCGGGCGGGCACAGCAGGCCGCTTTCGGGTGCGAGCGGGTGGGTGTCATCGTGGCTGGTTACGAGGTGCCCCATACCCACGTTCACGTCATTCCCACGAACACCATGAGGGAGTTGTCCTTTGCCAACGCGGCGGCGTCGGTGGACCGCTCCGATCTCGACAGGGCGGCGGAGGCGATACGGGTGGAGTTGCGCCGTATGGGCCACGAGAACGTCGCCTGAGCCGAGTGATCAGACGGCGTCGATCAATGTCGGGTCGTTGTTGCGAACGGCGTTGACCGCGGTGCTCACGTCGCGAGGCACGACGATGTCGTCGTCGGCCGGAACCATCAACTCCGCGAGCCGACTGGAAGGGGTGCCGGCGGGTCCCACCGCGAGCCAGTCACTCCAGTCCCGGGCCTCCAGAATCACCGGCATACGATCGTGGATCGGGGCCATGGTTCGGTTGGCCGCAGTGGTGATCACACAGCACGAATGCAAGACCGGGGAATCCCTGCCGGCCACGGGGTCTCTCCATGAGGTCCAGAGACCGGCCACGGCTAGCACCGCACCGTCACGCCGCGTCACGTAGACCGGTCGCTTGGGACCCCGGGGATCGACGCCGTTCGTTCGCCACTCGAAAAATCCGGCCATCGGGATGATGCACCGCTTCGTCGGCACCAACGATCGAAACGACGGTTTTTCCGACACGGACTCGGATCGGGCATTTATCAGTCGTGCTCCGATGCGGGGGTCCTTGGACCAGCCAGGCACCAGTCCCCAATGAAAGATCCCGACCCGCCGGTTTCCCCTCCCGTCGAGCGCGACCGCCATGATCCGCGACGAGGGCGCAACGTTGTAGTGCGGCCGGTACTCGTCGAGGAGCGCGAGCGAAGGCGGCTCCGCCCCGAAGATCTCGGCGACCTGGTCGGGCGGCGTGAGCGACGTGAAACGTCCGCACATGACTTTCACCGTACCCGCGATCAGGCGCTCGGAACCTCGCTCTAGTACCTTTGAGGTCTCTAGGAGGATCACATGACGCCCACGGTCACCGTCGCTACCCCCGTCGACCTCGGGTTTGCGGCATTCGATGCCGACAACCACTACTACGAGGCCGAGGACGCGTTCATCCGGCACATCCCTCGTGAGATGGCCAAGCGCTGCATGCAGTGGGCGGTGGTCGACGGGAAGAAGCGATTGTTGGTGGGTGGTCGCGTGAATCGGTTCATCCCGAATCCGACCTTCGACCCGGTGTCCAAGCCCGGGGCCCTCGACGCCTATTTCCGCGGTCAGGTCGCCGGAGACGACATGCGCGAGTTGTTCGGCGAGCTCGATCCCATCAGTCCCGCGTACCGGAATCGGGATGCCCGCGTGGCCCTGATGCGCTCGCAGGGCCTCGAGGGCGCCATGTTCTTCCCGACATTGGCCGTGGGAATGGAAGAGTCCCTGCGGGATGATCCCGTGGCCTTGTGCGCTGCGTTCCGAGCCTTCAACCGTTGGCTCGAGGAGGATTGGGGCTTCGCGTACCAGGACATGATCTACGCCGCCCCGTACATCTCCTTGGCCGACCCCGAGTGGGCGGTCGAGGAAGCCGATTGGGCCATCTCTCGGGGCGTCAAGGTAGTGGTCATGCGCACCTCCCCGGCCATCGACCCCGCCGGTGGAACCCGCTCACCCGGCAGTGCCGTGTACGACTCGTTCTGGGCCCGTCTGGCCGAAGCCGGCGTCGCGGTCGCCTTCCACTCCGGTGACGCCGGGTACGGCAAGTACATCGACGACTGGGAACCCTTCGGAGAATTCGAGGCCTTCCGGTCCTCCCCCATGCGGGTGATGACCAGCGACCGTGCTCCATTCGACATGTTCGCCGTGCTCGTGTCCCACGGGGTGTTCTCGCGGCATCCGAAGCTGCGCACCGCATCCATCGAGGCCGGCGCAGACTGGGTGCCGAACCTGGTGAAGAAGTTCAAGAAGGCGTACTCCCAGCAGCCGCATTTGTTCGCCAAGGATCCGGTGGAACAGTTCCGCGAGCACGTGTGGGTGGCTCCGTTTTACGAGGATGACATCGATCTCCTCGCCGAGGTACTCGGTGACGACCGCTTGTTGTTCGGCAGCGATTACCCACACGCCGAGGGTTTGGCGGTGCCGACGCGATTCGTTCACGACATCGCCAATTTCTCCCCGGACGCTGTGCGACGCATCATGCGCGACAATGCCCGTCAGTTCCTCGGCCTGACCGGGGCCTGATCATGGTCATGCCCAAGGTTGGTCCCGGGGGTTTGGGGATCATCGAGACGATGATGGGGTTCCCCGATCCCGATCCCCGTCGTCTGTACGACTTCTTCCGCGGCAACATCCGTGACAAGGAGAGCAAGGAAACGATGTTCCCCGTGGAGTACCTGTTCAAGCAGAACGTTCCGACGGCCCTGACCGAAGATCTCGACCCGGTGGAGGTGGCCATCACCACCATGGATCACTTCGGGATCGATCGTTCCATGATCGGCATCGAGGGTGACCCCGGACTGCGGGCTTTGACCGAGTTTCCGGCACGTTTCATCCCGTCGTGCAGTGCCGACGCCAACAACGGACTGGACGAAGTGCGCAAGATCCGACGCCTGCACGACGAACACGGATTGAAAGCCGTCGGCACCTTTCCCGCCGGTTGCACGCCTCAAGTCCCGATCGATCACGCCCGTTGGTACCCGATCTACTCGGTGTGCGCCGAGTTGGGAGTGCCCGTCTTCGTGTGCGCCGGTATTCCTGGTCCACGAGTGCCGAGCATGTGTCAGCACGTCGAACTGCTCGACATCGTGTGTTACGACTTCCCCGAGCTCAAGATCGTGACTCGTCACGGTTGTCAGCCTTGGACGGAGTTGATGGTGAAGCTGATGCTGAAGTGGCCCAATCTGTACTACTCCACGAGTGCCTTCGCCCCGAAGCATTACGACTCACGCATCATCGACTACGCCAACAGCCGCGGGGCCGATCGAGTGTTGTACGCGGGCTATTGGCCGATGGGACTCACCTACGAGCGCATCATGGGCGACATGCCTCACGTTCCCTTCAAAGATCAGGTGTGGCCGAAGTTCTTGCGCGAGAACGCCTTGGCGGTCCTCGGGCTTCCCGACGTTCACTGAGGGGATTTGCTGGCGATCACGTTGTAGGTCAGTGAACCGCGAGCCAGATGTTTGCCTGTCGCGTGTCCGAAGACGTTCGCCTCACAGAACACCACCGTCCGCCCGCGCCTGAGCACCACTCCCTCGGCGACGGCGCCCTCGTTCGACATCGCGGCAAGATACTGGATGTGCATGTCGAGCGTGGAATAGCCGACCTCCGGACCATAGGCCGAGCCGATGGCGGGAACGACGACGGCGTCGATCAACGTGGCAATGGCTCCGCCATGGACGATCCCGGCGGGTTGCTCGAGTTCGGGCTTGAAGGGCATGAGCATGCGGCAATACCCGAGGCGCACCGCTTGGACCTCGAGGCCGACGAGTTTGGGGAAGTAGACCCGATCCCACTTCCCGAATCGCAACCACGAGGCGGCGGCATCGGCGGGCAATTCCTCGAACTGTTCCTCGGCGTACTTCATGGGAACACTGTGTCACGGTCGACCCCGGGGGGCAGAATGCCTCGGTGGAGCAGATTCGTCGTCGCCGGGTTTTGCTCCCCGAGCACGGACTCGTTCCCGCCACGATCGCCGTCGACGGAGGCCGAATAGCGGCCGTCGAGGCCGCTCCCGACGACTCCGCCTCTGCGGGTCGGATCGATACGATCCTCGTCCCCGCCTTCGTCGACCTGCAGAGCAACGGGGTGGAAGATGTCGACGTGTGGGCGAGTGCTCTCGCGGCCGACGACGGGTCGTGGGACCGTCTCGACGACCTGCTGATCGATCGTGGCATCGGTACCTGGTGCCCGACCCTGGTGACCGCCGCTGCCGACAACTACGCGGACGCGATGTCCTATCTGACGCAACGACCAGTGGATGAACGTCGGCCACGCATCGCCGGCGTGCACTTGGAGGGACCGTTCCTCGGCTCGGCGAATGGGGCGCACCGACGCGATCTCGTCTCGAGGCCGGTGATCGACTTCTTCGATGCCCTTCCCCACCTTCCCCTGATGGTCACGATGGGCGTGGAAGACGAACATGCACCGGAAACGATTCGCGAACTCGTCCGTCGCGGGATCACGGTCTCGATCGGCCACACCCGACCGAATCGATCGAGTTACGAGGATGCCATCGATGCGGGGGCACGCATGGTCACCCACCTTCACAACGCCATGAGTGGCATGGCCCACCGAGAGCCTGGTCTGGCCACGTGGGCGCTGAACGACGACCGGGTGATCGCCGGGCTCATCGCCGACGGTGTTCACGTCCATCCAGACGTCGTTCGCCTCACGTTTCGGTGCAAGCCCGATGGTGTCGCCCTCGTCACCGACTCGGTAGCCACTCGTCGTGGGACGGCCGGACCGACGGCCGTGCGCGTCGTCGACGGAGCGCCCCGTTTGGCCGACGGAACCCTGGCCGGCAGCGCCTCCACCATGTCGGACGGACTTCGCGTGTGTCGCGCGGCGGGAGTTCCGCTCGACCTCGCTCTTCGTGCCGCCACGACCACCCCGGCCCGTGCGATCGGACGAGACGACGTGGGCGTCATTCGCGTGGGTGCGCGCGCCGACCTGGTGGAATTGAACGAGGACCTGAACATCACCGCGGTCTGGCTCGGTGGCCTACGCCTTCGCTGAACTCTGATCTGTCGCTACTGTGCGTCGCATGCAGATCATCGCGGCCCTCTTCGTGGAGAACTTCGAAATGCGCAAGGCCCCGGGGCCGAGTACTCGCATCGACATCACCGGTGCCATGTTCTCCATGGCGGCACCCGGTCCGGTCCCCGTGACCCTCGATCCGCATTTGGTCGCTCTGATTCATTGTGCGCAACAGGAGAGTGGCTCGGGCGTTTTCGAAGTGGTGTTCCGTCGCGGAATGAGCGAGCAGGACGAGGAAATCGCCCGCAACGTGAGCCCGTTCACTGTCGAGCCCGGCAAGTTCACGTATCGGCTCGTCAAAGCCGAATTGGAGTTCTGCGACTACGGCCAGATCTTCGCTCATTGCCGCGTCGACCGCGGGCCGTGGCATTTGGTTCCCTTCACCCTTCTGCCCCCGGCGTGACCCGACCCGATTCGCCGCGGGTCGCCGGGTGGTCGGGGCCCGCGGATTACAGTCGAGGTGTGCCGTCGCGCTTGGATCCGACCATCGATCATGCCGCGGTGAACATCGCGCGCGGGTTGGCAATGGACGCCCCGTTAGCGGTCAAAAGCGGTCATCAAGGCACCGCGATGTCGTTGGCACCCTTGGCTCACGTCCTCTACAGCCGGGTCATGAAGCACGACCCATCGGACCCCGGCTGGGCCGACCGCGATCGGTTCGTACTCTCGGCCGGGCACGCCTCGATCCTGCAGTACTCGATGCTCTTTCTCCAGGGATACGGCACCACACTGGACGACCTCAAGGCCTTCCGTCAGTGGGGTTCGGCCACGCCAGGTCACCCCGAGGTCGGACACACCGCTGGGGTCGAGGTCACCACCGGACCGCTCGGACAAGGCTTGGCCAACGCGGTCGGTTTGGCCATGGCCGAGCGTCACCTACGCGCGCGGTTCGGTTCCGATCTCTGCGACCACCACACCTGGGTGATCGCCGGAGACGGTTGCCTCATGGAGGGTGTCAGCCACGAAGCGGCCTCCTTCGCCGGACATCAAAAACTTTCGCGTCTCGTCGTGGTGTTCGACGACAACGGAATCACGATCGATGGAGGAACCGGATTGTCCTGCAGTGACGATGTCGCGAAGCGCTTCGATTCCTACGGATGGTCGGTTCGCGCTCTCGGCGAGATCGGTGAGGATCTCGAGGCCTTGGAGAATGCTCTCGTGGCCGCACGCGATGATGGCGACGAACGACCGAAGATGCTCGTGCTTCGAACCCAAGTGGGTGTGCCCTCCCCCGATTGGACCGGTAGGCACGAGGCACATGGGAATCCGTTCTCCGCCGAACACGTGACGCGCACCAAGGACGTCATGGGGATCCCCGATGAGCCGTTCTGGGCCCCCGAGGCCGTCGTGACCGCCGTGCGCGCCGCCGCGCGACGCTACGAGGCACAGCGGGAGGCCTGGGCGAAGCGAGCGTCATCGCACGCCGAGTGGCAGGCGATGATGAGCGGCCCCGATCCGCGATGGGCCGAGTCTCTGCCGGTCTTTCCGATCGGTGAGTCCCTCGCCACCCGAGTGGCGATTCAAAAAGGGTTCGACGCGATCCTCCCGAGCGTTCCCGGACTCGTCGCGGGCTCGGCCGACCTCACCGGAAACACCGGAACCCGATTGTCGGGGCAAAGCGCCCTCGCCCCCACCACACCTGAGGGTCGTCAGGTCTACTACGGGGTCCGAGAGCATGCGATGGGATCGATCATGGTCGGAATGGCTCTCCACGGTGGCCTGTTGCCGGTGGGCGGAACGTTCTTCGTTTTTTTCGACTACATGAAGCCGCCGGTTCGCCTGGCCGCGTTGTCACGGGCCAAATGCATCTTCGTGTTCAGTCACGACTCGGTAGGGGTCGGCGAGGATGGGCCGACCCATCAACCGATCGAGCATTTGGCGGCGTTGCGGGCGATACCGGATCTGCAGGTGATTCGTCCCTGCGACGCCAACGAGACGTCCGCGGCTCTGCGGGCGGCGATCGAACACAACGGACCGACCGCTTTGGTTTTGAGTCGTCAGAACCTGCCGGTGGTGTGCGATGGCGGTGCGGTGACACGGGGGGCCGGCGTGCTTCGCGAGGGCTCGGACGTGTGCCTGGTCGCCACCGGAAGCGAAGTCGCGGTGGCCTTGGCGGCCGCCGATGGACTGGCGGAGTCAGGTGTCTCGGCCCGAGTGGTGTCGATGCCGTCATGGGATCGTTTCGAGTCCACTCGGCGCAACGATCGAGCGTTGGCCGAGGCGATTCTCCCGCCGTCGATGCCGACGGTGTCGATCGAGGCCGGTGCCACGTTGGGTTGGCACAAGTACGCTGACGCGTGCGTCGGGATCGATCGTTTCGGAGTCAGCGCACCGGGAACCACGTCACTCATCAACCTCGGAATGAGCCCGAGCAATGTGGTGCACGTGGTGGAGTCTCTGCTGCGGTCGGACGCGGTCGACTAACCGCCATGACGAAGTCGAATCGTCTCGTACGGCTGTACGCCGAACAAGGGCAGAGTCCGTGGCTCGACAATTTGCGTCGAGATCTGGTTCGCAGTGGCGAGTTGGCTTCCGTGCGCGATTCGGGGGTGCGTGGCCTGACATCCAATCCCACCATTTTTCAAAAGGCCATCCAGGGCTCGGCGGATTACGACGAGCAGTTCTTCTCCTTGCGCGCCGCCGGAGCCAGCATTCCGGAGTGTTACTGGGAGATGGTGGTCAGTGACATTCATGGTGCACTGGACGTTTTCGCAACCCTGTACGAAACCAGCCGCGGCGCCGACGGGTTCGTCAGCGTCGAAGTCGACCCCAACCTCGCCCATGACACCGAGGCCACGTTGACGGCGGGTCGAGATCTGTGGAATCGAGTCGCGCGACCCAACCTGATGATCAAGATTCCCGCCACTGTCGAGGGTCTGCCGGCCATCCGGCGCATGATCGCCGAGGGTCGAAACGTGAACGTCACCCTGATTTTCGGACTCGAGCGCTACCAGAGGGTCATGGACGCCTACATCGAAGGACTCCAAGACCGGGTGGCGGCCGGTCTCGACGTGTCGAACATCGCCAGCGTGGCCTCGTTTTTCATTTCGCGGGTGGACAGTGAGGTGGACCGACGTCTGGAGGCCTCGGGAACGACCGCGGCCCGAGCCGTGCAGGGCAAAGCGGCCGTCGCCCAGGCCAAGTTGGCGTACGAGGCGTTCCAGCGCACCTTCGACGGGCACCGCTGGTCGACGTTGGCTTCCCTCGGAGCCCGCGTTCAACGTCCCCTGTGGGCCTCCACGAGCACCAAGAATCCGTCGTATCCCGACACCCTTTACGTGGACGAGCTGATCGGCCCGTCGACGGTGAACACGCTGCCTGACGCCACGATCGACGCCTTCGCCGACCACGGAACGGTGGCGCGGCGGATCGACGCCGATGTCACCGAGTGTCACCGCGTGTGGTCGTTGCTACCCCGTTTGGGAGTCGACATGGATGACGTGGCCGAGCAACTCGAACGCGAGGGGGTGGCCTCTTTCCGAAAGAGTTTCGATGAGTTGCTCGCGGCCCTGAACGCCAAAGACCAGGAGAACCGGCTCAGTCGCCGAGCAGATTGAGGGCCTTCTCCAATGCGCGACGGGCCTGGGACAGGGTCTTGTCCATGGCCGGTCGAGGTTGGTGGCGCTCCGATGCCTCACGCAAGAGATCGAACTGAAGATCGTCGAGTCGCGCCACCAGGTCACGCAACTCACCGACGATCTCGACCAAGCGTTCGCGCAATCGCGAGTCATCATCGTTCACGGAGGGTCTCCCAAGGAGTCCCGGACGATGTCGACCGGGTGACGCACCATCAGCCCGGCGGCGGCGAGAAACATGGAACAACCCGGATTGGCCGAGGCCACGACGATCTGGCCGTCGTTCGTCGTCGACGATTTGATCATGTCGACCTTGCGCGCCCGAACGCTGTCGGCGAGATCGGGGTGTGCGAGCGAGAACGCACCGCCGGCTCCGCAGCACAAACCGTCGTCGGCCAATTCGACCAAGGTCGCGCGCCCGGCGAGCACGCGCCGGGTGGCGCCGTGGACCATTTGCACGTGCCGGTGGTGGCACGGGTCCTGGATGACCACGGTCGGTCGATCCGCCGAACGCGGGGCCAAGGAACGAGCGACATCGGGATTCTCCAGGAGCCCGGCCAGCCACTCCACGGCGTCGATCACCCGGTTCGAGAAGATCCGCGCCTGCGGAGTGTCGATCGACGTTCCGTAGTCCTTCATGGCCGCGCCACATCCAGCCGAGTCCACGACGATCGGTGCATCTCCAGGCATCGAACGCATGGTTCGCTCGGCCCAGCGGATGCTCGTTTCACGAAGGCCGGCGTGAGCGTGGAGCGCTCCACAACAAGCGCCAAAGCGATCGGGAACTCCGTACGACAGCCCCGCTCGAGCGGCGAGGTCGGCAACCGAACGGTGCGTCTCGCGTTGCCAGACGTCCATCACGCAGCCGGTGAAGATCCACACATCGGGATCAACGGCGATGTTTCGCAGTCGAGGCTCGTTGCGCCACGCGAGTCGAGGAAGGGCGAGGCGCCGCGGGACGAGGTGCAAGCGCTGGCCGATGACGAGCAAAGGACGCGACGCGCGCAAGAGGAAACGTCGTCTGAGGGCGCCAAGTCCCCAGCGCATCAGGCGTGGTGTCACCTTTCTCGCCCGCGCCAAATCGGATTTGGCGCCTTCGATCATGCGTCCGTACGGCACAGCGCTCGGACACGCGGGCTCGCAGGCGCGGCATTGGATACAAGTGTCGAGAAATTCGACCGCCTCACGATCGAGTAGAAGCGAACCCTCGTTCACCTCCTTCATGATCGCGATACGACCACGGGGCGACAGAGCTTCTTCACCGGAGGCCCGGAAGGTGGGACAGTGGGGCAAACACAAGCCACATCCCACACAGGCGGCGATGTCGCCCGACGAGACGGATTCCAAACGGATCGACCCCACATCTGCACGGTAATCGTCGCTCGACCGACGCCCATGACCGAATCACTAGGATTTTCCCGTGTCATCCTCTCCGGATTTCCTCTCCGCCCTTCGTGACAGCACCGACGAACTCCGTCGCCTGGCTCGCTCCACTCACGACACGATCGTGCCGGACTGCCCGGGTTGGTCGGGCCGCGACGTGATCGTGCATCTGGGACGCGTCTACGCCAGCGTGACTGCCATCGTCGACGCCCGCGCGACCGGCCCGCTGGATCCGGGCCAAGCGGCGAACGCACCGGAGAAATCGGCTGTCTTCGACTGGATCGACGAACGTTGTGATGCCATGTTGACGGCTTTGTCGAACATCGCCCCAGATGAAAAAGTATGGACTTGGTCCGATGATCACACCGGCCGCTTTTATCGACGTCGGATGGTCCACGAGACCGCGGTGCATGTCTGCGACTTGCAGCGGGCGATCGCGATCACGACGACGATGGATCGTGCGATGGCCTGCGATGGCATCGACGAGGCCTACGGTGTCATCCTCCCACCGGGGATGAGGCGTAAGGCTCGGGCGTTTCCCCCATCGACCCTGCACCTTCATTGCACCGATGGCCCCGGCGAATGGATGATCATCCCCGACGGCGATGCTCTCGACGTGCGACACGAGCATTCCAAGGGTGACGTGGCCTGGAGGGGCTCAGCGGTCGCGTTGATGCTGGCGGCATGGGGTCGACGCCACACCGGTGTGGTCGCGTTCGGAGATCCGCGAGCCTCCGAGGAGTGGAGCAGCCTCGGGATCTGACCGATGGTCGCGTCACCCGCCGTCCCCTGGTCCTGTGGTGACGCGACGCCGTGAGATCACGATCATCCTCACCGAATGAGAATGTCACCCGCCCCGGGATTCAGCCGGTGCTCGGGATCGAAAGAGTCCTTGAGGCGCCGATGGATGTTTTCGACCGCCGCGTCGATAATCGGTGTCGGAGGAGGCTGGTCGCCATGGAGCACACCGACACCGACCTCGGCGATGACCTGACCCACCCGTTCCCCTACGTGTTCGAACACCGCACGAGGACTGACCGACCAACGATGAGGTAACGCGCCAAGGTCGGGGCCGGATGCTGATTCCTGACTCGCAAAGCCACGGCGTCGCAACTCTGTTCGAGCGATCTCGATGTCGGAGGGGTGACCCTCCACACAGATCCAACAGACGAGGCCATTCCACAAGATGGCCGACGGACGGTACAAGTGACCGACCAGCTCCTCGATTCGCGAGCCGTCCACGCTGTCCACCACCAGCCAGGCACTCGCCCTCGGCTTGGGACGCGTGCGCAACGTCACCTCGGCTATGGCCCCGAGACGTCCGTGGGACCCGACCATCAAACGACATAGATCGAAACCGCTCACATTCTTGACCGTCGGTCCGCCCCCTTTGACGACGTCGCCTCGTCCGGTCACGACGTGAACCTCCAACAGCGAGTCACGCACCGGGCCACGACCGAGACGAAGTTGGTCATTCCAACCGCTGGCAAGCGCTCCACCCACGGTTCCGTGGGGATGTCGGAGTTGGCCGAGGTTCGCATACTGACCCCGATCGTCGAGAATCTCGTCGAGCTCGGACAGACAAGTACCCGCACCGCAGGTCACGGTCATTTCCTCGGGTTCGAAGAACCTGATGCCCCGAGGCGACTCGACCGCCCGGACGTTCGCCGGCCCCACTACCCGGGTCCCCGCACCTCGAATCCACACCGGACCAGTCGCGCCGATGGCTGAGGCGAACTCGGCGATGTCACTCACACCCACAAACCCTCCACGTGGGCATGCGCATCGCCACAGCCCGATGGACTCGGAAGAACCTTGAAGGGATTCGCCAGACCCAACGGGTCGAACGCCTCGCGAAGCCAACTCTGGGCCCGCAGATCGTCTTCGGAGAACATCAACGGCATGAGATCGCGCTTTTCCAAGCCGATTCCGTGTTCGCCGGAGAGCACACCCCCGTATTCGACGCTCACCGCCACGATCGCCGTCCCGGCCCGGTGCACCCGCTCGAGGATTCCGGGCTCGCGCCGGTCGAACACGAGCAGCGGATGCAGGTTCCCGTCGCCGGCATGGAAGACGTTCAGAACGGCGAGATCCTCCTCAGCGGCGATCCGATACACGTGATCGAGGACATCTGACAAGTGACGCCTCGGTACCACGGTGTCATGGAGGTAGTAGTTCGGCTTGATCCGCGCAATGGCCCCGAACGCGCTTTTGCGTCCCTTCCACAACAACGACCGTTCATTGTCGTCGCGAGCGACTCTCACCGAGCGAGCCCCGTGTTGGCGACCTATCCGCTCGATGGCCTCGGCATCGGCAGCAACCGCCGACGCCGCTCCGGACACCTCGACCAACAGTGCGGCGGCGGCATCGGTGGGAAAGCCGGCGTGAACGAAGGCCTCCACCGCTTGGAGACACAGACGGTCCATCATCTCGAGGGCGGCGGGCACCATTCCGGCGGCGATGATGCTGCTGACGGTGTCGGTGCCGGCGCGAACCGTCTCGAAGTCGAGCAACATGGTTCGAACGTCTCGGGGATCGGGCGTCAGGCGCACGCATATGGCAGTGGTGATTCCGAACATTCCCTCGCTTCCCACGAAGGCCCCCCGCAAGTCGAAACCCGGGGGCTCGGGCTCCTCACCACCGAGCCGAACGACGGATCCATCACTGAGCACGACGTCGCAGGCGAGAACGTGCGCCGAGGTCACACCCTCAGCGAGGCAATGAGGGCCTCCGGAGTTGTTGGCCACGTTGCCTCCGATCGAGCAACTCTGCTGGCTGCTCGGGTCCGGAGCGAAGTGGAGTCCGAATTTCGCTGCGTGACGTGTCAGGTCGAGGTTCAAGACGCCGGGCTCCACCCAGGCGAGGCGAGCGAGCGGGTCGACGTCGAGGATGCGGTTCATCTTCGTCGTGCAAATGACGACCGCTCCCCCGATCGGTGTGGCACCGCCCGCGAGTCCGGTCCCGGCCCCGCGGGCCACGAAGGCGATGCCGAAGCGACGGCACACGGCGATGACTCGACGAACATCGTCGACATCTCGGGGATAACACACGACCCCGGCCTCGCCGACGAGGTTGGACGCGTCATGGGCGAAAAGACGTAACTCAGCGTCACTACTACGGACTAAGTCGGAACCAATTGCCGAGCGCAAAGCCTCGATGACTTCGTCGGTCATGGTCGCCGACGGTGGATCCGACGATGACGTGGGCCGACCGGTTCGTCGACCTGACGCAGCACGATCACGCGGCTCGGTGAGATTGCAGTTCCGTCCACCAGCACCGAGTCGCCGGGAACGATGGGATCCAACGTGGCACCAGAGTCCAGATGATCGACGCGTCCATCGCGACGGGCGCGCAACTCGGCTTCCCGTTGGCGCATGGCAGCACGACCATCCTGAAGCGCCTCTTGCAGGTGCTCGAATCGTGAGCGAGCCGCCTTTGCTGCTCGTCCGGCCACCCTGACGGGGACCATGGTTCCGATGGTGCGCTTCACCCGTCGACCAGCCAAGAGCACTGCGCTCACGCCGGCCACCAGGCCCGAGACGAACCAAACGAGGCGCTTGATCATCCGAGCCTCCGGCGCCGTGCTCGCTGGTCGTCGACAACGACGAGATGTTGCCCGGTAGCGGTGCCCCGTTCATTTTCGCGTCGACCACCTCGACGTAAACGCCGCGCCGCGCGGCCGGTTCCGGTGACGAGAGCGGTGGCCTTGATGACCGGAGCCGACAAAGCCAAGCGGGTCATTCGGCCGCTGGAGGCGACGGCGTGCGAAATCGACTCGGCCGACCCCAGCACGCGGTCGAATCGGTCGAGATCGTGGCGCGCCTCCTCGACGGCACCACGGGCCTCATCGGTCGAGGCGCGAAGCTCGGCCAGGAGCGGTCGGGTCTCGTGGCGCAGATCGGTCAGCTCCGACCGCAAAATTCGCAAGGTGTCGAGGACCCGCGACAAAACGACGACCAGCGCGGCGAATCCAATGGACAGCAAGACCGCGGCGGTGATGATGGCCAGTTCCCCTGCAGTCATCTCGAATCCTCCTCACTCACCTCGGCCGCACGAAGTTCCTTCATTCGCCGATCCACCTCACGCTCACGCCCGTGATGGCTCGGCTCGTACCAGACCCGATCCCTGAGTCCGTCGGGAAGATACTGCTGCTCCACCCAGCCTGACTCCTCATCGTGAGGGTAGCGGTAGCCGACACCATGGCCCAGTTCGGAGGCACCCCGATAATGACCGTCCCGCAGATGGGGTGGGACCTCCCCCAACGCACCGTTGCCGATGTCGGAACGGACACCCCAGATGGCCAGCGCCGTTCGATTGCTCTTGGGGGCGGTGGCCAAATGGATCGCAGCCTGGCTGAGGTTCAGTTGGGCCTCCGGAAGACCAACGTGTTCGACGGCCTGGGCCGCCGCCACCGCGACCAACAAGGACGTCGGGTCGGCCATCCCGACGTCTTCACTGGCGAAAATGATCATCCGTCGGGCGATGAATCGGGCGTCGTCTCCGGCTTGCAACATGCGCCCGAGGTAGTAGATCGTTGCCTGCGGATCACTGCCTCGCATGCTCTTGATGAAGGCACTCACGACGTCGTAGTGATCGTCGCGGCCGTAGCGCAAGGCGCTGGTCCCGAGTGCGGCTTCCACGTGTGTCAGATCGACCCGTCCCGGATGGGCGAGCGCCACGGCCACCTCGAGCGACGTGAGAACCTGGCGTCCGTCCCCTGCGGCTCGATCGACGAGCAGGTCGGTGGCCGCGGCGCTGGCGGTCGTGCCGAGGGCGGTCAGGCCTCGTTGGATCAGGGTCGCGATGGCCTCGGGGGACAACGGCTCCAGACGGAACAAGGTGCTGCGTGATCGCAACGGCGCGTTGATTTCGAAGAAAGGATTTTCGGTGGTTGCACCGATCAGGGTCAAGGTGCCGTCCTCCACTGCCGGAAGGAGAGCGTCTTGTTGCGACTTGGAAAAGCGGTGAATCTCGTCGAGGAACAAAATGGTCCCTTGGCCGTGCATTCCGAGACGCTGGCGGGCATCCTCGATCACCTCGCGCACATCTCTCACCCCGGCGGTTACCGCGCTCAATTGGACGAAGTATCGTCGGGTGCTTCCGGCCACCGCCAAGGCCAACGTGGTCTTGCCGGTTCCCGGTGGTCCCCAGAAGATGGCACTGGTCAACTTGTCCCGCTCGACGAGCCGGCGCAGGGAGCGACCCGGTCCGACCAGATGCTCCTGGCCGACCACGTCGTCGATCGTCGAGGGTCGCAGTCGTGCCGCCAGCGGTGCCTGCTCACGCAAGCGATCCTCGGCCGCCGAACTGAACAGATCACTCACGGGAGGATCCGCGAGAAGGCGCGGGCGTAGGCGTCACGTCGGAACTCCACGACGTGAGCCACCAAGTGGTGAGGATCCATCCATCGCCAGGCACCGAACTCGTGCATGTCGGGACGTGGCTCCACGTCCTCATCGAGCACACCGAAAAGGAACCACTTTTGAACCTGCCCGCGACGCTTGTTCCCCTCGTGGACGCGCTCACGGATCTCCATCGGCAACTCGTAGGCGATCCATTCGGGCAGTTCCAACACCAGTCGCACGTGCTCGCGCGTGAGTCCGGTTTCCTCGCGAAGTTCGCGCCACGCGGCGTCGACGGGTTCCTCATCGGTGTCGAGACCACCCTGGGGCAGTTGCCAGGCCCCGGGCGTGTCGACGCGTTCAAAGGCCATCACGTCCCCGTTCTCGCGCCGAACGATCAACGCGACTCCGGCACGAAACTGCTGGACTCCCACGCCACCCCTTTCAGGTCCGGGGCGCCAGGGTCCGGATACCGAGTTCATCCAACTGCTTGGCTTCAGCAGGCGTCGGAGCGTTCGTCATCGGATCCTGTCCGTTCTGGGTCTTCGGGAAGGCGATCACCTCGCGGATGTTCTCCTCACCGGCCAGGATCGCCACCAATCGATCGAGACCGAAGGCGAAACCGCCGTGGGGTGGTGCTCCGAACGTGAAGGGCTTCAAGAAGAAACCGAACTTGCGATTCGCCTCCTCCTCGCTGATACCGAGGGCGGTGAAGACTCGACGTTGCATTTCGGGTTCGTGGATTCGAATGCTTCCCGAGCCGAGTTCCCAGCCGTTGAGCACGAGATCGTACGCCAGAGCCCGCACCGACATGGGGTCGCTCTCGAACTTGTGCAGATCGTCAGGATGCGGCCGGCAAAAGGGATGGTGTCCCGGCTTGGGACGCCCGCTGTCTTTGTCGACACCAACGAACAATGGGAACTCCACGACCCATACGTATCGGTACGGGCCCTGATGCACGGGAGGTCGACCGAGATCGTTGCGTAGTTGCCCGAGCACGCCGCAAGTGGTCATCCACTCGTCGGCGACGATCAAGATGAGGTCACCGGTCTCGGCGGCCAACGTCGAGGTCAGTGATTCCTGCTCGCCCGACGAGAGGAACTTGGCGACCGGTGAGTCGTATCCGTTGGCCGTCTTCTTCAACCAGACGAGACCCTTGGCTCCCATCCTCTTGGCCTTGTCGGTCATCTGGTCGAGCTTGTTCCGGCCGAACTCCTCGGCGGCACCCTTGGCGTTGAAACCCTTGATGCACGCCGCCCCGGAGAAAGCCTTGAACTCAGTGGAGCCGAAGATGCTCGTAAGTTCCTTCAACTCCATTCCGAACCGAAGATCGGGCTTGTCGACCCCGAAGCGCTCCATAGCGTCGCGCCAGGTGATGCGTTCGATCGGATCGGGTCGTACTCCGGTGACGGCCTCGGCCGCCGACAGCACGGCTTCACCGATGGCAGCCAGCACGTCGTCCTGACTGACGAAACTCATCTCGGCGTCGAGCTGCATGAACTCGTATTGGCGATCAGCGCGAAGATCCTCGTCGCGCAAACACCGAGCGATTTGGTAGTAGCGATCGATTCCCGCCACCATGAGCAGCTGCTTGAACAACTGCGGGCTCTGGGGAAGGGCATAGAACGACCCGGGCTCCTTTCGTGACGGCACCAGGAATTCACGAGCCCCCTCGGGAGTCGAGGGCACCAACATGGGTGTCTCGACCTCGACGAAGCCTTGGCGCTCCATCGCGCCGCGCACGGCGGCGTTCACCTTGGCACGAGTACGAATGTTGCGCTGCATCCTTTCGCGACGAATGTCGAGGTACCGATGTTGGAGTCGCACGTTCTCGTCGACCTCGTCGGCCCGCTGATCCAGGGGAAACGGGGGCGGCTCGGCCGATCGCAACACCTCCACGACGCAGTCACCGATCTCCACGTTCCCGGTGGCGATAGTGGCGTTTGCGGTTCCCTCCGGACGTGGACGCACGACTCCGGTCACGCGAACGACGTATTCGCTGCGAACGTCGACCGTATTATCGATGACGCACTGCACGATGCCGGTGTGGTCCCGAAGGTCGACGAAGGCCAGTTTGTCGCCGTGCTCGCGCCGCTTGGCCACCCAGCCGCACAGCGACACTTCGTTCCCGACGAGACCGTCCGAAATCTCGCCACACATGTGTGATCGCATCGACGTTTTACGATTCGATTCGGTCATGACAGGGCTTTCCTCAGCGTGTCGGTCAACTCAGAGCGGGACACAGTCGATTGCTCCGCTCCGTCACGCAACGGCCGCACGACGACGGTTCCGGTCGCGACCTCGTCGGGTCCGACGATGACGGCGATGGCGGCTCCGCTGCGGTCGGCGGCCTTCATTTGGCTTTTCATCGAGCGGTTCTCATAGGCACGATCGGTCCTGATGCCCTGGGCCCGCAACTGGTCTGTGAGCAACAGGGCGTTCATCCCACCGGTGGTATCGATGACGAAAACGTCGACTCGCTCCTCCGGCGCGTCGAAAACCCCCTCGTCGTCACAGGCCAGCAAGGTGCGATCGAGACCGATGGCGAAACCGACCCCCGGCGTGGCCGGACCGCCGAGATCTTCGACCAGTCCGTCATAACGCCCTCCACCCCCGAGCGCGTTCTGCACCGAGTCGAGCGTCCGACCCACGAATTCGAAGGTGGTGAGCCGGTAGTAGTCGAGACCGCGAACCAAACGATCGTCGACGGTGAAGGGAATCTCCAAGGCCCCCAGACCGGCGCACACCGCGGACAAACTTCGACGTGCGCTCTCACTGTGGAAGTTCGCGATGCGGGGAGCGGCCGCGATCACGTCGGCGTCCTCGGATCTCTTGGAGTCGAGGACCCGGAGCGGATTTCTCGCCAAGGTGAGGCGACTCTCCGGCGTCAGGCGCGTGAGGTTCGCTTCGAAGTAGGTTCGAAGGGCCACGACGAAGGCGGCCCGATCGTCCGGTTCACCGAGACTGTTCACGACCAGGGACACTTGCCGAAGTCCCAGTTGTTGGAAGAAACGCCAGCCCAGGGCGATCACCTCGACGTCGAGCAGTGGATCTTGCGAACCCAGCACCTCGATTCCGACCTGGTCGAATTGGCGGTAGCGCCCGCGTTGGGGCTTCTCGTAGCGGAAGTTCGGACCGGCATACCAGACCTTCCAGGGCGTGACGGGGCGATGCTGAACGAAGGCCCGACACACACTGGCCGTCTGCTCGGGACGCAGGGCCACGTGACGTTCACCTTTGTCGACGAAGTCGTACATCTCCTTCGAGACCACGTCGGTGGCCTCTCCGACGCGATGGAAAACCCCGATGTCTTCCAAGAGTGGGGGGACGAGCTGGCCGTACCCGGCCGCCGAGACCGTTTCGTCGAAAGTGCGCACGAAACGACGCCAGCGGGCCGACTCGGGAGGCAACACGTCCCGCATGCCGGGACTGGTCTGAAACTCGGGCACGACCCCAAGGCTACCGGCGGGGATCGGGACGGACGGCGCCGATTCAGTCCGACGAGAGCGTCAGTCGATGTTGTTCGATCGTCCGGGAACCGAGCGAAAAGCGTCGTAGACCCCATCTATCCGCTTGATGGTGCGCAGGACGGCTTCGAGGTGACCGGGATCGACCAATTCGAACTCGAAGTGCATCTTGGCCACCCGGTCGCCACCGGTGTGCGTGCTGCAGGCGACGATGTTCACGTGTTGCTCGGACAGGGCGTTGGCGACGTCGCGTAACAACCTCGAGCGGTCGAGAGCCACCACCTCGACGCCCGCTCGAAAGACCGATCCGACCGAGGAGCCGTCCCACTCGACATCGACCAAACGAGCCGCCTGGTCGCCGGCGAGTGAGCCTCCATTGGCGCAGTCGGAGCGATGCACACTGACTCCCCGTCCACGGGTGATGAAGCCCATGATCTCGTCTCCGGGAACCGGCGTACAACACTTCGACAAGCGCACGAGGACGTCATCGAAGCCTTCCACGTGGATGCCGATGTTGTTTCCTTTGCGTCGCAGGTCCGACGGGTGGCGAACCGAAGCCGGCAGACGCTCGTCGGAATCATTCGATTGAAAACGTTGCCCGAGCCGCTGTGCCACGGCCCGCGCCCCGACGTGACCATCCCCGATGGCGGCGAGCAACGTGTCGAGATCGGTGTAGTTGAGCGCGGCCATCTCGGCCTCCATTTGTGGGCTCTCCATCACACGATTGACGGGGAGTCTTTCCCGGCGAAGCTCTCGTATCAGCTCCTCACGGCCCGACTCGATCAAATCTTCTCGGCGCTCGCGGGAGAACCATTGCTTGATTTTTGTGCGGGCCTTCGGGGAGGACACGAATTCGAGCCATTCTCGAGCGGGACTGGCGGTCTCGACTTTGGAAGTGAAGATCTCACAGGTGTCACCGCTCTTCAACTGATGTGTGAGCGGCACCAATCGACCGTTGACCCGAGCGCCGATGCAAGCGTTCCCGATCTCGGTGTGGACCGAGTAGGCGAAATCCACGGGACACGAGCCCAGTGGTAGGGCGACCACTCGACCCTTGGGTGTGAACACGAAGATCTCGTCTTGATCCAAGTCGGTCTTCAGGTTCTCCATGAACTGAGCCGGATCGACGACGTCGCTCTGCCAATCGATGATGCGGTTCAGCCAATCGATGTCCGGAGTCTCGGCCCCGTCCTTGTAGGCCCAGTGGGCGGCGACACCCCATTCGGCCCGCTGGTGCATCTCGCGACTGCGAATCTGAATCTCCAAGGGCTTGCCTTCGGGCCCGATGACCGTGGTGTGGAGGCTCTGATACAGGTTGAACTTCGGCATGGCCACGTAGTCCTTGAATCGACCGACGATGGGCTTCCAACGTCCGTGAATACATCCGAGTGCCGCGTAACAGTCCTTCACCGAGTCGACGACCACCCGGAGGGCGACGATGTCGAAGATTTCATCGAACTCCTTGCCCTTTTGAATCATCTTCTCGTAGATGCTCCACAGATGCTTGCCACGACCGGTCACGTCGGCGTCGATGTTCAATTCCATCAGCTGGGAACGAACATCAGCCATGGCCTTGGCGAGATACACGTCGCGCTCGGGACTGCGCGTGCTGACGAGATGATCCAGTTCGCTGTACCTCTTCGGGTACAGCGAGGCGAACGCGAGATCCTCGAGTTGTTGTTTCACACCCTGCATGCCGAGGCGGTGCGCCAGCGGAGCGTAGATGTCGAGGGTCTCCGAGGCGATCCGTTGCTGCTTGTCGACCGACATGGCGGCGATGGTACGCATGTTGTGCAAACGATCGGCCAGTTTGATGATGAGAACCCGAAGGTCCTTGGCCATGGCGACCAACATCTTGCGCATGGTTGCCGCTTGTTGAGCCTCCTGAGAGTCGAACTGGATGCGCTCCAACTTCGTGACACCATCGACGATGGCCGCAACCTCGGAGCCGAAATCACGCTCGACGTCGGCGATGGTGATCTCGGTGTCCTCCACCGCGTCGTGCAACAAGGCGGCGGCGACCGTGATCTCGTCGAGTCCGATGTCGGCGACGATCTTGGCCACGGCCAATGGATGGTTGATGTAGCCCTCGCCGCTCTTGCGCTTTTGTAGCGAGTGAGCGTGGCGAGCGATCTCGAACGCTTTGGTCATCGTCGCGGTACCGGACTTGGGGTGCCGACGTTTGTACGAGGCGATCACCGGGGAAAGTTCGTCGGTGGGTGAACCGCTGTGGCGTCTCCAGGGAAGGAGTCGTGTCACGGTCACCATGCTTCCATTATCCCAGCCCGCAGGGCCTTCGCACGTCGACGCGAGCCGAAGATAGGTCGAAAATCGACCTCAGTAGGTGAGGAGCGAATGAATCGGGACGTCTCCGAGTTTGTGACGTCCGTCGAGAAAGGTGAGCTCCAGGAGCACGCCCACGCCAACCACGACTCCCCCGAGGCCGGTCACCAAACGACAGGTGGCCGCGGCCGTGCCTCCGGTGGCCAAAACGTCGTCGATGACCAGAATCCGCTCGCCGGGACGCACGCCGTCCCGGTGGATCTCCAACCTGTCCGTTCCGTATTCGAGTTCGTACTCCTCGCGGGCCACGGCCCACGGCAACTTGCCGGCTTTGCGAACCGGAACGAACCCGGCGCCGAGTTCGACCGCCACCGGAGCGCCCAGAATGAATCCGCGAGCCTCCACGCCGACCACTCGCTCCACCCCTACCGAGCGGAAACAGTCGGCTAAAGCGATGATGGCCTCGCCGAAGGCGGCGCCGTTGCCCAGTAACGGTGTGATGTCACGGAAGGTGACACCTGGGGTCGGGTAGTCCTCGATGGCGCGAATGAGGTGCTTCATCGCCTTGTCGCTCACCGACGACGCTTCTTACGGGGCCGAGGCGGGTGGGTGAGCGGCGATCCCGGCGCGACCGGGCTCGCCTGGCTCGACCCGGTGTCCACCTCGGTTTGGCGACGGACCTTCTTCGAACCAGTCGCGTTACCGGTCACCACCATGTGTTCGAGTTCGGCTCCCGAGGCGTGAAGACCGCGGAGGTTGCGAAAATGGCTTTCACGTTCCTTGAACACGGTCAGCAACGGTGAGGCGACGAAAATCGACGAATAACTACCGATCAATAATCCAACGAGGAGAGCCACGGCGAACTCGCGCAACGCCACCGCTCCGAACACACCAGAACCCACCGCGAGCAACGAAATGACCGGCAAAACCGCCGCCAGACTGGTGTTCAACGAACGCATCAGTACCTGGTTCATGGAGACGTTGACGATGTCGGCGATCCCCGTGCGGGAGGCGCTGAAACGTTCCATGTTGTCCTTCACCTTGTCGAAAACCACGATGGTGTCGTAGAGCGAGAAACCCAAGATGGTGAGGAAGGCCACCACGGTCGCCGGCGTGACTTCCAAACCGAAGAGAGAGTAGATGCCGGAGCTGATGAGGACGTCATGGAGCATCGCCATGATGGCCGCCAACGCCATACGCCACTCGAATCGCCACGCGATGTACAAGGAGACCAGGATCAGGAACACGACGAGTGCCCGAACCCCCTTTTCGGTGATGGTTCGACCCCACGACGAGCTGACCGAACTGACCGACACCTCGTTGATGTCGACTCCAGCAGCAACCGCCAACGCCGCCTGCACGGCGGATCGGACTTCACTGCTCTGATCCCCCACCTGAATTCGAATCGATTCGAGTTCACCACTCTTGAGCGTCTGAACCTTCGCGTTGGCCATCTCGACACCGTTCTGCGCCACCACCGATCGCGCGACCTCGGAGTCCAACGTGGGCGACGCGGGCACCTGCCAGGCCACTCCGCCCTCGAAGTCGATACCGAGTTCGAGGCCGGAAAAAAATAGCGAGATCGCCGTGATCACAACGAGGGCACCGGAGACGATGAATCCGTAGTGACGCCGACCATAGAAGTCGATGGCCGTTTCACCGTGGTACAGCCGCCCGAGCGGACCACGCCGAGTCGACGAGTTGTCGTCGCTCATGCGGAGCCTCCGGGTGTCAGAACGGATTTTCCGATGCCGAGGATACGACGACCGACGGCGAAGTTCGATCGAGCCAACAACAGCATCGTCGGCCGTGTGAAGAACCAGGCGATGATCAGGTCACACAGCGTGGACAATCCGAGGAAAAAGGCGAAACCCCGCACGGATCCGACACTCAACCACCACAAAGTGGCGGCGGCCAGCAACGACACGGTGTCGGCGGCGAGAATCGTTCGCCAGGCCGATGTGAATCCACGCTCCGCCGAGTTGCGCAAGGTGCGCCCCACTTTCAGCTCGTCCTTGAGCTTTTCGAAGAAAACCACGTAGGAGTCGACGGTCACACCAACGGAAACGATGATGCCGGTGACTCCAGCCAGACTGAGAGCCAAGCCATTGGTGCGCGACAACAGCGAGATGACGCTCCATTGGAGGGCTCCCGAGACGACGAGCCCGATGATCAGCACGACGGCCAGACTGCGGTAGTAAAGCAACATGAACAACAAAACCAGGCCGACGCCGATCAGGCCGGAGATGACGGCGGCTCGCAGAGAGTCGCCACCAAGCGTCGGGGAAACAGCCTGCACGGCCTGGACCTGCAATCGAACCGGCAGTGCACCGCTTCTCAATACTCGGGCCAACTGCTTCGCCTCGCTCTCGGCGAAACTTCCCGTGATGTCGACTCCGCCGGTGAAGGACGGTTGGTTGACGCTGGGAGCGGATTGAACGACTCCGTCGAGCACGATGGCCATGCGTCCCGTCGGGCACGAGGTGTCCTTGACGAAGCAACGCGAGGCCCCGAGGTTCCAGAGGTCGGCACCGGTGGCACCGTCACGAAGAGTGATACGCACTCCCCAACCACCGCCGATGATGTCGGCTCGGGCATCGCCTTTGAACACCTCTCCGGTCGCGAAGGCGGGTCCCAATTGGTAGTACTCGGTCCCGTCGGCGTTCTGCGCGAGCACGGTGGCGGCGCGGTCGGAGGGATCCGGAATCCCGGTGGGCACGGGCGCCTCGGCGGAGGGAGCTTCAGTGCCGGGAGGCCCCCCGGTCTCGGTCACCGCCGTGGTGGTCGAAAGGCCACTGGCCGTTGTGGTCGAAAGGCCGCTGGCCGTTGTGGTCGTGGGGGTGCTGTCGGCAACGCTGGAGGCCGTGATCGGACGAGCGGGTCCACCGGGCAGGGTGGTGCTGGAGTCAGTCGGCGACGGGGTCTGCGCGACCGTCGTGGTCGGGGTCTGCGCGTCCGTTGTCGAGGGGGTCTGGGCGACCGTCGTGGTCGGGGTCTGCGCGACCGTTGTCGATACGCCGTTCGTGGTCGGATCGAGGCCGTCTACCACCTGGGCCAAAAGAACCGGACGTAGCAACACCTCCCCGGTCACCTTCACCAACTCGATGGCGTCGTCCTGATTGTCGACGCCCGGCAGATTCACCACGATCGCGTCGCCCTGGCGGATGATCTCGGGCTCGGCGACGCCGAGGGAGTCCACGCGTTCACGAATGCGCTCGACGGCCAAGTCGAGGCTCTCCGAGTCGAACTCCCCCACGGGTTCTTGCGTGACCGACACGCCACCCCTCAAGTCGAGTCCAAGGGACGGTTCATTCCCCGCGACGATGTTCCCGGCCAAAGAACCGAGTACCACGACGACCAAGCCGAGCAGGGTGATCGCGAGGCGGCGGCGGGTCATGAAAGGTTCACTCGGGGGCAGGCGACGCCGGTTCGGTGGGTTCTCCGCCCGCAGTCTCCTCGGCGGGATTGATGCGACGCATGAGCGCGTTGCGAGCGACCCGTATCTCCACATTCTCGGCGATCTCCAGCCAAACGACGTCGCCGTCCATGGCCGTCACGAAGCCGTAAAGGCCGGAATTGGTGATGACCTCGTCATCGACGCTGATGGCCTGCTGCAGGGCCTGTTGGGCCCGCAAACGCTTGCGTTGGGGCCGGATCAACAAGAAGTACATGGCCAAGCCGATCAGACCCATGAATCCGAAAGTGACAAGGGGACTTCCACCGCTGTTCTGCTCGGAGGACGCCACCAGGGAGGCGAGATTGACCATGAGAATCCTTTTCACTGTTCCTTCGATGAAGGGGGTCGGACGACCGTGGAGAGCCTACTCGTCGACGAGGATGATTCGAGATGCCCGCGATCTCGAAGGGAACTTTCCGATCGTCTCAGCCACCGTCGCCCCAGACCGCGAGGATTTCCCGACGCAGGACCGACAAAGTCCCCGCGGCGATGGCCGACCGCATCCGGGCCATCAAGTCGAGGGTCCACGCCAGATTGTGCAGGCTCAACAAACGCGAGCCGGTTGGTTCGTTGACCTGAAGCAGATGGCGCAGGTATCCCCGCGAGTGTCGCCGACAGACCTCGCACCGACAGGCGGGGTCGAGTGGAGCATCGTCCAAGGCGTTCGACGCGTTCTTCACGTGCACCTTGCCGAGGCTGGTGAGAGCCGTTCCATGCCGGCCGAGGCGAGTTTGCATCACACAGTCGAATTGATCGACCCCGAGCGACACGGCCTCGACCAGTGACGCCGGGTCTCCCACTCCCATGAGATATCGGGGCCGATCGAGGGGCAGGTGCTCGATCGCGGCGGCCAGAGCGGGCAACATCTCCCCCCGACTCTCGCCCACCGACAGGCCGCCAATCCCGTACCCGTCGAAATCGAGCGCGACGGTACGCCGAGCACTCTCGGCCCGCATGGCTGGCGAGACACCACCTTGAACGATACCGAACAAGGCCTGGTCGGTTCGTCGGTGGGCGCAACGGGCCCGCTCGGCCCACGCCGCGGTGCGTGTCAACGCCAATCGGATGACGGATTCCGGAGACGGCAACGGCGGACAAACGTCCAGAACCATCTGGATGTCGGCTCCGAGCAACTCTTGGACCGACACGGCCGACTCGGGGGTGAAGCGATGTTTGCTGCCGTCGTAGGTGGAGGCGAAGGTGACTCCGTCATCATCGACCTGGGGTTCGAGCGAGAAAACCTGGAAACCGCCGGAGTCGGTGAGGGTCAATCCGTCCCAACCCGCGAACTTGCCGAGACCCCCGAAACGGGCCACGACGTCGGCGCCAGGGCGCAACATGAGGTGATAGGTGTTTGCCAGGACGATGCGCGCCCCGAGTCGTTCGTAGTCGGCGGCGCTGAGATACTTGATCGCCCCGCGGGTACCAACGGGCATGAAACACGGAAACTCGTAGTCACCCTTCGCCGTGTGGGCCACCCCAGTTCGGGCCGCGCCATCGGTGGCGGTGATGTCGAGCAGGACGGGGCGCATGGTCAGTGATCGTGGGCATGTCGGTCGAGAAGCATTGCGTCGCCGAACGACAAGAAACGGTACCGGTTCTCGACCGCTTCTCGGTAAATGTCCCGCCACACGGGGCCGACGAAAGCGTCGATCATCATCAGCAAGGTGGTCCGGGGCATGTGGAAGTTCGTCATCATGAGATCGACGACTTTCCATTCGTACCCCCGATGAATGAACAGACTTGTTCGACCGCTTTGTCGTCCACTGGAAAAGGTGGTTTCGAGGGCCCTGACCGCCGTGGTGCCCACGGCTATCACACGATTGGCCCCTTGAACCATGTCGATGGTCTCGTCGGGTACCGAGTACAACTCGGTGTGGATCGTGTGCTGCCGGGGGTCCTCGGTACTGATCGGCCGAAAGGTGTCGAGGCCCACGACCAACTCGACGCGCGCCAGTCGGGCACCGCGTTTTTGAATGCTCTCCAACAACGTCTGGGTGAAGTGCAGTCCGGCGGTCGGTGCGGCGGCCGATGCGGGACGACGCGAGTAGACGGTTTGGTATCTCTCGTTCGCATTTTCGTCCGACGTGATGTACGGCGGCAAGGGCAATGAACCGATGCGTTCGAGTAGCGACATCGGCTGTCCGTCGTCGTGAAGGCGAACGGTGAACGTGTCTGCGTCGTCGCGACGCCCGACGAAAGTCAGCACCTCGCCACCGGCATCGTCGAGAAGAATCTCGTTCGGTCGGAGTTTCGCCGCGGGACGAACCAAAGCGGACCACGATCCACCGTCGGCCATCTCGAGAAGAAGTACCTCGACGGCCCCACCGGTACCGCGACGCACCCGCAGACGACCCGGAATCACTCGGGTGTCGTTGACCACCACGACGTCGCCGGGGCCGACCAGATCCACGAGATCACGCACGAATCGGTGGTACCGGTGATTGCCTCCGTCGACGAGAAGTCGCGCTGAGTCTCGCGGCTCGATGGGCTCTTGGGCAATCAGCTCATTGGGCAGCTCGTAGTCGAAATCGGAGAGGTGCACGTTTCAGGAGAAGAGGTCGGGCTGACCAGCCGGAGGCTCGAGCCCGATGTGTTTCCAGGCCACGGGCATGGCGACACGCCCGCGAGGGGTGCGGGCGATCATGCCTTGCTGTATCAAGAAGGGCTCGTACACGTCTTCGACTGTCTCGGGTTGCTCGCCGACTCCGATCGCCAGCGTCGTCAGGCCAACGGGCCCGCCGTTGAAGCGCGAACACAGGGCTGCGAGAAGGGAGCGGTCGACCTTGTCGAAGCCACGCTGATCGACGCCGAAGACGGCGAGACCCCGATCGGCGACGGGACCGGTGATGCGACCACACTCCTCGACTTCGGCGAAGTCACGCACGCGACGAAGGAGCCGATTGGCGATTCGTGGCGTACCACGACTACGGCGGGCGATCTCGTGGCACCCCTCGTCATCGATGTCCACCGAAAGAATGCCGGCAGTGCGACGGACGATGGACGTCAGTTCGTCGTCGTCGTAGTAATCCAACCGGGCCACCAATCCGAAACGATCACGCAGGGGTCCGGTGATCATGCCGGTACGGGTGGTGGCGCCCACGAGGGTGAAGCGCGGAAGGGCCAGACGAATACTGGAAGCGGCCGGGCCTTTGCCGACGACGATGTCGAGTTGGAAGTCCTCCATCGCGGGGTAGAGAATTTCTTCGACTGCACGTCCCAAACGATGAATTTCATCGATGAACAAGACATCCGAAGGTTCGAGTTTGGTCAAGATGGCCGCCAGATCTCCGGCGCGTTCGAGCGCCGGTCCCGAGGTGATGTGCAACCGCACTCCCATCTCGGCCGCGATGATCCCGGACAACGTGGTCTTGCCCAGTCCCGGTGGACCCGCGAACAAAAGATGATCAACGGCTTCCCCCCGACGTCGAGCCGCTTCGAGCACGATGGCCAACTTCTGTTTGAGTTCACGTTGCCCGACGAATTCCTGCAGATGTTTCGGGCGCAACCCGACCTCGTCGGACTGCTCCACGGGGCTCTCCACCTTCGGGTCCAGGAATTCGTCACGCACGACGGGCCCCCAGCAGTCCGAGTGCCTCGCGCAACATGGTGGCGGCGTCGGTTTCGCCCGGCACGAAGCGCAGCGCCTCGCGAATCTCGCTCTCGCTGTAGCCCAGACCAATCAGCGCTTCACGAACATCCGAGACGGTCGCTCCAGATCCTCCACTCACGGCACGATCGCTGAAAGACGGCAACGAGAGCCGATTCTTCAACTCGATGAGGAGTCGCTCGGCGGTCTTCTTACCGACTCCGGGCACCAGGGTGAGCGCGGCGACATCGCCAGATGCGACGATGTCGACGAGGCTCGAAGGAGAATGGGTCGACAGGACCGCCAGGGCCAGTGAGGGACCCACGCCGTGCGTGGCGATGAGAGTCTGGAAGGTCCACTTCTCGTCGAGGCTCAAGAAGCCGAAGATGGTTTGCGCGTCCTCCCTGATGTGATGGTGTACGTACAGAAAAGCCGGTGACGTCGGCTCCAATTCGGCCAGACATCGTGGAGTGACGTGGACGATGTAGCCGACGCCGGCGACTTCGACGAGTGCCGTGCCGTCGATGGATCGCTCGATGACGGTGCCACGCAACGAGCCGATCATCTTCCCGCCTTTCGTCGACTTCGGGCCCGCCCATGGACGTCAGGCGCGCCGGCAGCAATGAGGCGTTGGTGCACCGGTCCGACGGCCAGATGGCAGATGGCCAACGCGGCGGCGTCGGCGGCATCGGCCGGCGCGGGCGCGGTGGTCAGACCGAGGCGAGCCTGAACCATGCGCTGGACCTGCTCCTTGCCGGCCCCTCCCCACCCGGTGACGGCCTCTTTGACCTGGTTCGGGGTGTATTGAACGACCGTGCATCCCGCGGCGTGGGCCAGAGCCAGGGCCAGACCGCTGACCTGACCCACACTCATGGCGGTTCGCACGTTGACCTGAAAGAAGACTTGCTCCACGGCCACGCTGGTAGGACGGAACTCCGCCAGCAGGTCGCTGAGGTCCCGATGCAACCGGGCCAAACGCTCGGGCAACGAATCGTCGGTTGCCGTGCGTAACACACCGATCGACACCAACGCGATTGACGGGCCGTGCGCGTCGAGAACCGCGTACCCACAGCGAGTCAGGCCCGGGTCGATACCCAACACTCGCTGGCTGGTCCCTACGAACATGCGTACGATCATACCGCCACCAGTCTCCCAAGGTGGGACGTTGTGCCTGTGGCAAGATGAAAGCCATGCGATTCTTCAGAGCAATGGTGTCCGCTTTGACCGTCGCGTCGGTGGCCGTCGCTTGTTCAGGCGAACCCGATGAGACGTCGCAAAGCGATCCACCGGAATCCCCGACCACCGTGTCCGACTCGCCGCCACCGTCGGTCGAGTACCCAACCTGCGACCAGGCCGGGGTTCGGGCGTGTCTTTTGCCGTGGCCCGACGACCGCCTCACGGTGCCCGACGACGGCACCCCCACGGGACGCCGGCTGGCGATCCCCGCCGACGCCGTCCCGGTGAACGTCGACGGCCGGGCGATGGATGTGACCGACCAAAACCGGGCCGACGGCTTCTCGCCGAGTTCGGCGGTGGTCTTTGCGGCCGACGGGGTGGACCTCGCAGCCAGTGGGGTTCCCGACAGCTCCAGCATCGAAAAGTCCGTCGCCGCCGACGCACGCACCACCATCACCGACACTGTGACAGGGGAACGGGTGCCCTTTTGGGGTGAGCTGGACATCCAATCGGGCCTGGTGACCTTACGACCCGCGGTGGCGTTCACCGAGGGTCACACCATCGAGGTGTCGATTGCCGGGCTCGTCGACGAAACGGGAGCCGAGGTTGTCGTCGAACCCTCGTCGTGGACATTCACCATCGCCAGCGCCGAATCACTGTCCGGTCGTTTGTTGACCATGCGCGACGGGGCATACGAGTCGATCGGCGACGGCGTTCCGAATTTCACCGTCGACACCGTGACCGATGGCGAGGCGAAGGTGATCGAGGGAACCTTCGAGATACCGAATTATCTCGACAATGACGGTGGGCCGGGTGGATCCCTCCTGCTCGATGCCGACGGAGCACCTCGAATCAACGACGACGTTCCCGTGTACGACGTGGCGTACCGATGCGTGGTGCCGCGCTCCACCGGGGCGGCGGTGCCGGCACTGCTGTATGGACACGGACTCTTGGGCAATCGCGGTCAGGTCGACTTCTTCGCGACGTTCGCCGCTCAGGGACTTCTCGTCGGTTGCGCCGTCGATTGGCTCGGTATGGCGTCAGAGGACATCGCGATCGTGGGCGAGATCCTCACGGACATGGGACGTTTCAACGAGCAGGCCGACCGCATGCTGCACGGACACGTCGCCTTCTCGATGTTGGGACGACTCACCAACCACCCCTCCGGATTCGCGTCGAATCCGGCCTTCCAGAACGCCGACGGCTCGTCGATGTTGAAACAGGATGCCACGGTCTTCGTCGGCAACAGCCAGGGCGGCATTCTGGGTGGGGCGGCTTCGGCCGTTTCGTCGGAGTGGACACGAGCCGTGCTCGGAGTACCGGGTATGAACTATTCACTCCTCCTACCGCGCTCAACGGATTGGCCCGAGTTCCAGGTGGTCTTCGAAGCCGCGTACACCGACGTCGACGACCGGCTCATGGCATTGATGCTGGTCCAGTTGCTGTGGGATCGGGGGGAGAACTCGGGTTACGCCCAGCATCTGACGTCGAACACGTACGACGGGATCGACCCCAAAGTGGTCCTTCTGGTCGAGGCGTTCGGAGATCACCAGGTGGCGAACGTGTCCACGGAGATGTTGGCGCGAACGATCGGAGCCCGAGTCCATTCGCCCGCTCTTCGTGAGGGACGAAGCCTCAGTTCGGTCCCCCTCTGGGGAATCGAACCGATCGTCGATTATGGCGATGCCTCCTCCAAGTTGGTGATGTGGGATTACGGAACGCCGCCTCCGCCGGTGGGGCCACGCCCCCCGATAGGTGCGGAATTCGGCCGGGATCCGCATGGCGCAGGCAGTGACGAGCCGAATGTTCTCATCCAGGCTCTGGGTTTCCTCCTGGACGGCACGCTGATCGACGTCTGTGGAGGTCCCTGTGTCGGGACCCAGATAGACCAGCAGTGATCAACTGGCGCCGATGGCGGCCGTGATCTCTCCAACCGATCGGTACGTCACTCCCGCCAGGGCTCGGTGAACGTAGGTCAGACGGCCGTTGGCCCCGACCACGAACACGCTTCGACGTGGAAAGCCGAGCGGTCCGAGGGTGCCGTACGCGGAGGCGACGGTCTTGTCGACGTCGGACAACAGAGGAAAGCGAAATCCGTGTTTTGCGGCGAAGGCCTCGTGACTGTTCACGTCTTGAGCCGAGATCCCCACGACGGCCGCGTCCAGGTTCTCGAACTCCTCGAAGCCGCTGTTGTAGGAACACAACTGCTTGGTACAGACCGGCGTGCCGTCGCCGGGATAAAACGCGATCACCAAGGATTTGCCCCCGAACTCGGACAACGAGTAATCGCGACCGCCCGTTCCGGGAAGGGTGAATGCGGGGGCGATGTCTCCGACCTTGAGGCTCATGAGTCGACCCTAGTTCATCGCCGGGGATCAGCCGACGGCTTCGAGAATCTCGTCGCTGATGTCGAAGTTGGCGTAAACATCCTGAACGTCGTCGTTTTCCTCCAACGCCTCCAGCACCTTCAAGACTTTGCGGGCGGTGTCCGGATCATCCACGACGATCGACGTGGACGACACCATTGTCGATTCGGCCGAGACCACCGGCAAGCCAGCAGACTGCAGAGCGGCCTTCACATCGTAGACCGCCGACGGCTCGGTGAGGATCTTCCACGTCGAGCCGTCGCGGGTGACGTCATCAGCGCCAGCCTCGAGAGCGGCCATCATGACGTCATCCTCAGAAGCCACCCCCTCGACGTAGATGACACCGCGACGACTGAATTGCCAGCCGACAGCGCCGGGTTCGGCCATCGCTCCGCCGAGTTTGGTGAAGATGTTGCGAATATCGGCCCCCGTGCGATTGCGATTATCGGTGAGAGTGTCGACCATCATCGCCACACCGCCTGGCGCATACCCCTCATAGGTGATGGACTCATAGCTGTCGCCCAGCGCCTCCCCACTGCCCCGCTTGATGGCACGGTCGATGGCGTCGTTGGTCATCTGCGCCGCCTTGGCTTTTTGCACCACCGTTCGAAGCGGGGCGTTCGACGACGGATCCCCCCCACCCTCGCGGGCAGCGACCTCGATCTGACGAGCGATTTTGGCGAACAGTTTTCCCCGTGCCTTGTCGGCGGCCCCCTTTTTGTGCTTGATCGTGGCCCACTTGGAGTGTCCGGACATGATCTACCTCGCCTCGTCGGGGAACTCGTCCTGGCTCTTCGCATCGCGCACCATGTGGGCGAAGAGACGGTGAATGCGGTCATCGTCGGTCAACTCGGGATGAAAGGAGGCGGCCAAGACGTTGCCTTCGCGAACCAGGACCGGGCAGCCGTCGTGACGTGCCAAGACCGTCACTTCCGAGGAGGTCTCTTCGATCCGCGGCGCACGGATGAAGATCGCGTGGAACGGATCGCACATCCCCGCCACCTCGATGTCGGTCTCGAAGGAGTCGACCTGTCGCCCGTAGCCATTTCGGCGGGAGACGATTCCACACGATGCGAGCGCGATCTGATCCGACCGTCCATCGAGAATGCGTTCGGACAACAGGATCATCCCGGCACACGTGCCGAAGACCGGCCGCCCCGAAACGACGAACCGTCGCAAGGGCTCGACGAAATCGAACGCTCGGAGAAGGTTCGACATGGTGGTGCTCTCCCCACCCGGAAGAATCAAACCATCGAGCCCTTCCAACTCCACCGGCAGACGAACGGATCTCGCTTCGACCCCGAGGTTTCGAAGCCGGTCAAGGTGCGCCGAAAACCCACCCTGCAGCGCGAGGACGCCCACTCTGACAGCGCACGGTGCGTTCACCTGGAGGCCTCGCTGCCACCATCGGCGTCACCAGCCGCGTTCGGCGTAACGTTGGTTGATCTCGTCCATCCCGATTCCGGTCATGGGAGCTCCGAGACCCCGTGACACCTTGGCCAAAATGTCGGGATTGTCGAAGTGAGTGGTGGCCTCCACGATGGCCTTGGCACGGGGCGCAGGGTGGTCGCTCTTGAAGATTCCCGACCCGACGAAGACGGCCTCGGCGCCCAACTGCATGGCCAACGCAGCATCAGCCGGCGTCGCCAAACCTCCGGCGCAGAACAAAGGGACGGGGAGCTTGCCCGTCTGGGCAATCTCCTGCACGAGTGGAAGCGGAGCCTGGAGCCGCTTGGCCCATTCGAACAACTCGGCGGTGTCAGCGGTGCCGATCTTGCGAATATCTCCGAGAATCGAACGAAGATGGCGCACCGCCTCGACGACGTTTCCGGTGCCGGCCTCACCCTTCGAACGAATCATGCACGCACCCTCGCTGATACGTCGCAGGGCCTCACCGAGATTGGTGGCTCCACAGACGAAAGGCACGACGAACTTGAATTTGTCGATGTGGTGCGCCTCATCGGCCGGAGTGAGCACTTCGCTCTCGTCGATGAAGTCCACGCCGAGCGACTGCAGGATCTGGGCCTCGACGAAGTGACCGATTCGCGCCTTGGCCATCACCGGGATCGACACCGCTCCCTGGATGCCCTGGATCATCTCCGGGTCGCTCATTCGGGCGACACCACCATCACGGCGGATGTCCGCCGGTACCCGCTCCAGCGCCATGACCGCACACGCTCCGGCGTCTTCGGCGATTTTGGCCTGCTCGGGGGTCACAACGTCCATGATGACGCCGCCTTTCAACATCTCGGCCAGCCCCCGTTTGACGGGAAAAGAACCAAAGGACGACGACGATTCAGACATGGCCTCAGGCTAACCGTGCTTCCTCATTGACGCCGAGGCAGATTCTGTGATCAAGGCCACGCGACATCGGCAAGAGCCTGTCCGGCGGGCACCGTGACGGCTTGCCCTTCACGAATCAGTTCCACCCAGGTGCGGCCCGCTGTCAAGGCGATAGTCGCCCCCGAGGAGTCCCGCAGGTTCCACGCCGACCGGTTGTCGGGACGGTTCCAGGTGCCTTCGACCAACGTGCCCGCCGAGTACACCCACACCGGACCGGACCCGACCGTCTGGGCCTCCGGGCTGCGGGCGTCGGCCGAGCTCGTTTTGTACTCGCATTGGATGACCACGACATTGTCGAAAGCGATCTGATTGCCGTCAGAGTCAGAATGAGCCGTGTTCTCGTGGAAACGCCGGAACTTACCGGTGTCGGCGTTCCACTCCCACGCGGCCCGCATGGAGCCGTCCATGGTCAACTTCACGCCGACGATGCCGGCGCCCCCGTCGACAGTTGCATCTCGGGAGTCCCGGTACTCGAACTGCGGAGGCGGGGTACCGCCACGCCCTTCATCGAGGGCCCAGATGTTGGTCGTCTTGGAAAACAGGTTGTGGGGAGCCTTTTTGTCGGTGGACCGGAAAAATCCGCCGCCGTCACGAGCTACCGAGGAACTCATATTCACCAGTGACGAATTCCGTATCGCCGTTGTGACAGCGGCGTTTCCCCCGCTCCACAAGAACAACGGACTGTTGAGCGAGGTCAACAAATCGATGTCTTGGGTTCGACCCGACCGCAGAGGTCCGACGGGATCGCTTCCCGTCGAATGAAACACGGCGGCAAACCGCGTCCACTTCTCTACGTTCTCCTCGTACACGATGTCGGCGACGTTCAACCCCGTTTGCGGTCTCGCGCCGGGATGATTGTCGATCTTGGCCGCAATAGCTGGACGAACCGCGGCTGCTTCATCGACCACCGGTAAACCCGTCAAGGGCATCACCGGAACCGGGACGGTGGTCGTGGTGTTTTCGGACGACGGCGTCGCCACCCCGGAGGTGGTGGAGACAGGAGTGGTCGTGGGGACCGTGGTCGTGGAGCCGGCCGAGGGCGACCCTCCCCCACAGGAGGTCACAGCAAGGCCAACAGCGGCGAGCACCGCCGAAAACCGATAGTTCTTCGTGGTCTGTCTCATCATCACAGTTCCTTCAACAGGGCGATGCGGGCATCGAGAGGTGGGTGGGTGTCGAACATACGGTGAAACCAGCCGAGGCGACCCTCGTCACGAACCCCCGACAGGGGCTGCTCGATCCAGAGATGAGCGGTCGCCATGCTCGCCGAGTGAGTGGTCGTCGTGTCTTCTTTCAATTTTTCCAACGCCGAGATCAATCCGGGTGGATACCGCGTCATCTGACAAGCGGAGGTGTCGGCCAGAGTCTCGCGGCGCCGACTGAGAGCCGCCTGCATGGCTTTTGCCACGATGGGCGCGACCACCAGTAGTACTATGCCGAACAGAGCGAGCGGGTTGGAACCATTCCGACGATCACCGTCTCGGCTGACCCGTCCTCCATTCCACCACATCAGTCGGATGGCGAGATCGGTCACGATGGCCACGGTCCCGACCAACACCACAGCGATGGTCGAGACCAGGATGTCGTAATTGCGAATGTGGGACAGTTCGTGGGCCACGACTCCCTCCAGCTCCACGCGGTTCATCTTCTCGAGTAGTCCGGTCGTGACGGCGATTGCGGCATGTTGGGGGTTGCGCCCTGTCGCGAAGGCATTCGGTGCGGGGTCCTCGATGACGTACACACCGGGCTTGGGAAGCCCACTGGCGATGCACAGTCCCTCGACGAGATTGTGCAGGCGACGATAAACGACGGGGTCGGCGGGAACCGCTCGACTCACCCGAAGGGCAATTTGATCGGACCTCCAATACGATATGACTGCGGTGATCGTGGCAACGAGAAAGGCGATGATCACTGTGGAAAACCCACCGCCGATCAATGTGCCTACCACGACACCGATGAGCACGGTGACGAACACGAACGTCACGATCAAGAGGACACTGCGCCGTTTGTTGGAGCGTATCTCGTCGAACACGGTCAGAACTTGACGTCGGGTGGGACGAGGGCGGCGTCCTCGGCTTCGAAGAACTCACGGCGGGCGAATGATCCGAACTTTGCCACGAACAAGGTTGGAACCGTGTCCAGTTTGTTGTGATAGTCGAGCACGCTGTCGTTGTAAAACTGACGAGCGTAGGCGACGCGACCCTCGGTGGCGCTCAACTCTTCTTGCAGGGCGAGGAAGTTCTGATTCGCCTTCAGATCGGGGTAGGCCTCGGAGAGTGCGAACAACTGGCGCAGAGCACCACTGACCAAGTTGTCCGCCGAGGCCTGTGCCTCGGGCGTCGATGCCACCGACAAGGCGACATTGCGGGCCCGGATGACCGCGTCGAAAGTCTTCTGCTCGTGCGCGGCGTAGCCCTTCACGGTTTCGACGAGGTTGGGAATGAGGTCGAGACGGCGTTTGAGCTGAACGTCGACCTGGGACCAAGCATTGTCGACCTGGTTCCGACTGCGAACCAGCCCGTTGTAGAGCACGATGCCGATGATGGCCACCAGCAGGACGATGCCGATGATGATGAGCGTCATTTCACCAGCATACGGCGAATCGAGTTGCTGGCAAGAGCACGTAGGCGCTTGGCGATGGACCACCATTTTTGGATACGCCCGCGTCGAGTCGGCGCCTCGCGCACGGAGTGGTTCTGTAAAACTCGCCGATAGATCTCCTCGTACCGAAGGGCCAGACTCCGCATCGAGAACCCAGCGGCCCGGTGGGCGCCGTGCTCTACGAGGGAGGCGGCCAGGTCCGGATCGTCGAGGACCCGTCGCAAACCAGCCTCCAGAGCCGAGACGTTGGCGGGTTCCACGAGAATCGCATCGGTCATGTTGGTCGCCACGTTCATGTACCCATCGAGTGAACTCGCCACGATCGGAGTGTTGGCAGCCATCGCCTCGATCAACACGACACCGAAGCTCTCACCGCCAACCGATGGAGCGCAGAACACCGTCGCTTGTCGCAAACGGTTGACCTTCTCCACATCGTTGATGCGCCCGAGCCACTGCACCCGCGCGTCGCCGGCCCATTCACGCATGAGTCGAGCGGTGTCGGGACCGTCGGACGCGATCCACAAGTCGACGTCATCGGGCAAGGTCGCGTGGGCCCTCAAGAGATACTCGAGACCCTTGCGAGGCTCGTGGCGACCACAGAAAAATATCGCTCGACGGGTGGCGCCCGACTCGTTGGGGGCCGGAGCGAATCGCTCGATTTCGACCCCGTTCGGGAGAATCTCGTAATCACCTCCGAGGTAACGCTCGGCGAGCAGGACGGCGTCCTTGGACACCGCGACCCGGTATTCGATGGCCGCGGCGAACGCTTTCAACGGAGCATTGAGGTACTTGTAACTCGCGCTCTCGCCCGCGGCGTGAAACGTAGCCACGATCGGAGCCATTTGCATGACGAGAGAGGTGAAAGTGGGACCTGGTGACAGCGGTTCGTGGAGGTGGAGGATGTCGAACTCCTCGTCCTTCAAAGCACGAATGGTTCGAAGAGACGCTGACGGATCCGGGGCCAACGGGGCCACTGATCCGTTGGCGGCGGTCGGTAGGGAGTCTCCGAGGGGCGTGACGAAGGTGTCGGGAGGTGCGCCGTCACAGGGACCGAGCACCCGTACCTCGTGACCCATTCGCCGCAACTCGCGGGCCAAGCCCATGACCTGACTTTGTACACCCCCGGGAGTGGTGAGGCTGTACGGACAGAGCATGCCGATTCGGAGACGTTCGGATACCGGCACGAGGTCTCAAGATACCGAATGACCACTGCACATGGTCCCGATCTCTGCACTACCGTCTCCGCATGTCATTCGGTAACGGCTCGGACACCACCCTGCCGGCGTTGTCGCTCGTCGCCTCGCCGGGCAAAAGGCGCTCCATCTTGGATTTGGCCCGGGAAGCGGAGCGTCTCGGTTTCCCCGCCTTGGCGTGCCCGAGTCTCGGTGGGGCTCTCGGCCTCGCCGTCAGTTTGGCTCACGAAACCCACCGCATTCGTTTTTATACCGCGATTCAGGGGATCTACGGCAATTCCATCGGAGAGATCGGTTCTTTGGCCAGTCACACGCACGAAGTGTCCGGCGGGCGTTTCGCCCTGGGTCTCGGCGTCAGCCACGAGCCGATGGTTCGGCGCACTGGGGCCAAAATGGGGCCTCCCCTGTCCGACATGCGAACGTTCGTCGAGGCTCTGCGCACGAACGCGAAGTACTCCGGAGAGTTGCCACCCGTTTACGTGGCTGCGCTGCGGAACCGTATGCTGGACTTGGCGAGCGAGATCGCTCAGGGGGCCCTGTGGGCGAATGCAAGCCTCCGTCACACGACGATTCAGGTGGAACGCGTTCCCTTCGACCTCCGGAGCAACGGCTTCTATCTCGCGAACATGATTCCGACCGTCATCGACGACGACGTAAAGGCCGCCGCGGCGACCAATCGACGTACCATGGGCACCTACGTTCGACTACCGAACTATCGCAACTACTGGAAGGCCGCGGGATACGTCGAGGAGATGGAGAACATCGAAGTCGCATTGGCCAACAAGAGCACTGATGACCTTGGAAAACTGATGAGCGACGACTGGTTGGCCGACTGCACACTCTTCGGCACTCCTCGAAGCATTGTCGAGGGTTTCGAGCGTTGGCGAGCGATCGGCGTCGAACCCATCGCCGTCATGTCCAGCACCAGTGGCGGACAAGTGAAAGCCATCGGTCAACTCTTCGACCTCTACCGCTGACTCGTCAGCCGAGCCTCAACGTTTCGAGGGGCTCCAGGCGGGCCGCTCGTCGGGCCGGATACAGGCCGGCCATCATCGAGATCGTGATCGCCAAGACGATTCCGGCGGGTGCCAACCACGGCGCCATGACGAAGACCCAACCGGCGATCGAGGCTCCCACGAAGATCGCCAGCATCCCCAAAAGCACACCACAAATTCCTCCGATCACGCCCACAACCATCGCTTCCAACAGGAACTGGACTGCGATGATTCGGCGGGTGTGACCCAAGGCGCGCCGGATGCCGATCTCACTCGAACGTTGGATGACCGAAATCGACATGACGTTGGCGATTCCCAAGCCACCGACGATGATCGCCAACAGTCCCATCGACACCACGATCAACTGCAGTTGACGATCCGATTGGGCCGCCAACTCGAGGGCTTCGCTCTTCACATCGGTCTGCACCTCATTGGGTCCGCCGAGGCCGATCGCAGTGGTGAGGGCCGACGCTGTCTCGTCGACCCGAGCCGGGTCGACGCGGACGTAGATCTTGTTGGGGAGCACATCGTCGGCGATAAAGTCGTTTTCCGCGCTCGTGAATGAAATGAAGACCGCAGTGTTGAAACCCGGTTCGAGCAGCACCGTGTCCAGAATTCCCACCACCGTGTAATCGAATCCACCCACGTCGATGGTACGTAACTCGTCGGGCAAGACCCCGAACTCACGGGCCAGACCAACTCCGATCACCGCACTCCGAGCACCGGAACTCTCATCGAAGGTGTTGAGCCAACGACCCGTCACCATCGGTACCTCCAGGACCTCAGGGAGACCCGGGTCCGCTCCGACGACCGGTATCGGGACCGTTTCGTATTTCTCGCGTGCTTCTTCGTATGGGGTGACGATGATGTTGGACAACTGGACGATTGGCGCGACCGATTGCACCGAGGTGACGGTGGTGGCTCGGTCCACCACGTCCTCGGGCAAGGTGGGATCTTGTCCACCGAAAGAACTGGAGGCCGAGGCCTCGACGAGATTCGTACCCAATTCCGCCACCTTGGCCTTCAGGTCGCCCTTGGCGGAGTCGGTGAGGCCAACCGCCGCGATGATGGCGGCCACTCCGATCATGGGTCCGAGTAGCAAAAGGAGCGTACGAACCTTTCTCGCGAGCAGGCCGACCATGGCGACGCGAATGAGGTCGCGGAACGCGTTCATGACAACAACTCGTCGCTCACGACTCGCCCGTCGAGCATCGATACCTTGCGGGCCGCCGAGTTGGCGATACTCGGATCATGGGTGACGATCACCACCGCTCTCTCACTCGACTGCAGACTGGTGAAGATCTCCATCACGTTCGCTGCATTGCGTGTGTCGAGGGCACCCGTGGGTTCGTCGGCCAGAAGAATCTTCGGCTGGGTCACGAGGGCCCGTGCTAGGGCGACGCGCTGTTGTTCTCCTCCGGACAACTGGACGGGGCGGTGGTCTGATCGGTGACCGAGCCCGACCCGCTCCAACGAGTCCATCGCGCGATCGCGCCTCTCCCCTGGTTTCAAGTCGCGGTAGAGCAACGCCGTTTCGACGTTGCCGAGAGCGTCGAGGTGCGGAATGAGGTGAAATTGCTGAAAGACGAATCCGATGCTCTGTCCACGCACCCGGGTTCGAGCGGTGTCGGCGAGCCCGGTGACCTCCACACCTCCCACCGTTATGGACCCCGACGTGGGCGCATCGAGGCAACCGAGCAACCCGAGCATCGTGGACTTGCCGCTACCGGACGGTCCAACGATGGACACGAAATCGCCGGCATGGATCGACAAAGAGACATCACGCAAGGCCCACACCATCGCCTCGCCGGAACCGTAGGAACGTGAAACGCCCGTCAAACGCATCAGGGCGTCGGGCAAAACCTCAGGCGTCATCGGCGGGTGAACCGGTTTCGATGTCGACGATGACTAACTCGTCGCCCTTCAAACCCTCTTTGATCTCGGCCCATTCTCCGTCGATCAGACCGATGACCACCGGTACCCGAGAGATGGTTCCCTGATCGTTCACGACTCGGACGATGTCTCCGTCGGCCGAGCGGAGCACGGACGCCACCGGCACCACGAGAGCGTTTTCGACCTTCGCCAGCGTCACGTCGATCGAAACCGCGGCCCCGTCCACCGCGGAGAACTCGCCTTCGACCTCGATCGTTCCCTCATAAGACTCCTCGCCTTGGGCTCCAATCGTGGCGCTGTCATCGAGCGCGGAGATCACTCCGGGGAGCACCTGGCCCCCGACGGTCAAATCGACCAATACTGCCTGGCCTACCGACAACTCCGCGCGATCCGACGGGCTCACCTTCATCGTGATGGTGAACTGTGGCTCGGTGAGATTCAGCATCAGCGCGCCCTGAAGCACGAACTCACCTTCATCGACTTCCACTGATCCAACCCGTGCCGGCCAATCGGCCACGATCATGTCGGACGGCTCGAAGACCACGTCGTCGTTGATGAAATTGACCGAAACGGTGACACTGGCGGTGCCCGCCCTCATGATGACGGTTCCGGCCAGAACATCGAAGTCGGTTCCATTCGTCGCTGTTCCACTGATTTGATAGTTCACCGACGTGTTCTCGGTGACGGGCGAGTCGGCGACGATACGGAAGGAACCCGTCCGCCCCTCGGCGACCGTGCCTCCGCCGATCAAGGTCATCTCCGGTACATCGGCGCTCTCGATGGTCACGGTCGATCGGAAGGAACCGCCCAAAGAATACGCCGGTTGGCTGCTCCCCGCCGGGACGTCGGCCAACAGGGTGAAAACGAGGGTCTCGTCGGGTTCCACCGCGTCGTCGCGCCGAGCCTGAATCTGTATCTCCGTGCTTCGGGCACCAGCCGGAATGGAGTACTCGTCATCGTCCGGTAGCACGTAGTCGGCGTCAGCGGTCGCCGTACCAGACAGCAGAACCTCGAAATCGAGATCCCGATTCGATTCCACCGTCGTGCGCACGGTGAAGGTGACGGTACCCCCCTCGTCGAGTGATTGGTTGCTGGCCGTCACCGTCAGACGCGGATCGAGGTCGGCACCGTTGGCTCTGATCACGGTCCGTGCCTGGTTCGTCGGACCAACGTCGTAATCCGGATTGGTACCGAATTGCTCGGTCAAGGTCACGGTGAGATCCTCTGCATCTTCGATGACGTTGTCGACGAAGATCTCCGCGCCGAAAGTCACGGATGTCTGACCGGCCGGCAATGTGACGGTGCCGAGAATTTCGCTGTAGTCGTCACCATCCATGGGATCGTCACCTTCGGTAGCCTCGCCGCCTGTCGCGATGGCGATGACCAAATTGGAGGTCGAGGGCGCCGACGCAGCGACGGTGAAGGTGACCGTCTCCCCCTCGTTCACCTCGGCTTTGTCTACCGTGATTCCGATCACCGGCAGGGGGGCTCGGGGGTGGAGACCGGATCCCGACGTGTTGGGCACCGCGGGCGTCACGACGAAAGCCACCGTGTTGGCGCGCCCCACGGCGTACGCCGACGGGTTGGACAGCAGACCAACGGTCAGGGTCTCATTACCCTCGGGGGTCGCGCCTCCATAACCTCGCGCCTGTTGCCACTCGGCCAATGCTCGTCGAGTCTCCTCGGTGAACAGTTCGTCCGGTTGGTCGATGTCGTGACCGGCGGCCACGAGAACTTCCTCGAGTTGACGCACGTCGGGGCCGACGCTGCCAACGGAGAGTCGCCGATAGAAGGAAAAATCCCCGTCCACGGCCACCGAGGCCCGACCGTCCAGCGCGAGGATTGCGTCTCCGACCTCGATGGTTTCACCGTCGTCGACGTTGATGAAACTCACCTTCCCGTCCACAGCGGAGTTGATCTTGCGCGTCTCATCACGACGGACCTCACCAGAGACCGTGAGGACGTCTTGGAGATCTCGACGCTCCACGAGGCGGGGCGTGATCAGCAATTCGTCGCCTGAATCGTTCGCTCCGGAGCCGAACACGAACACTGCGATCAAGAGTAAGAGGGCTACGGTGACCAAGCCTCCCAGGATCTTCACCGGCTTCTTCATGAGTCGCTCTCTTCTTCTACTGACTGTTCTCGATGGCTTCGTTGATGCCGGTCTCCGTGAGACACTGATTGATGTCCCGCTCGTCGAGATCTCCGTCGGCCGACTCGAAGCGGGTCGGACTGATCAGCCCCTGTTCGTCGGTCGCGGACTCGATCTTCCACCCCCTCTTCTTCAGACATTCACTGAGGAGTTTGAAGGCGACGTTCCTGTCCTCGATCTGCTCGGGCGTCAATGACGCTCGGGTCGCCGCGACCTCGCTCAAGACGTTGACGATGTCGCTACGGGCGGCGCATTTTTGAATCAGCTCGAGGTATTTCGGGTCCTGATAGGCCGGGTTGTTCGGGTCCTGAAGGTTTCCCCGAATCGTCTCGCCCGAATCCTCGACACAACCGCGGAACTTCGAGAAAGCATCGAAAAGTTTCAATTCAGCCGGCCGGTCGTCTTGATTCAGGGGAATCGTGTCGTCGGTACCCTCGGAGGGTGAGGCGACTTCATCGGCTGGGGTTGTGCCGTCCGAGATGGTGACGGACGCCTTGGCCCGCAGAGCGGTCACCTCTTCGGGAGTCAACACCTGAATGTCGTCAGCGTCGCGCAGAACGATGGAGAACGACGAATCCGAACCACACGAGACCGAGACCAGTGTGGTGAAGATCAGGGACAGTGGTACGTGAGCGCGCACTAGATCAGTCTAAACCGTGCTCGCCGGATCTGAACCACCAGAGCCGACAACGAAGGGGTAACCGGGGTCCGACGGCCAGTTCGGCTGAAGCAGATGCCATTGCTCGGGAGCACGCTCGATGAGGAACTCCAACTCCCGCGCCACCAGACCGGTGATTCGTTCGACGTCAGCGCGAAGCCGTCCGGTGCGTAGGCACGGAATTGGTGGTCGTATGACGCCGAGGTGACCGTCGCTACGGTCAGTGAAGTACACCGCGGTCGGTAGAAGTGCCGCCCCGGTTCGAAGGGCCAGGGTCGCCGGGCCCGCGGGAAGCAGAGTCGACTCGCCGAAGAATCGAGTGACGACTCCCCCGCCACTGATGTCCCGGTCACAAAGCAAACACAGGACCTCGTTGGCGCGAAGCGCCGCCAACGCCGCCGATCCGGCCTCGGGACCGACGGGAATCACCCTCATCCCGAACTTTTCGCGAAGTTCCACGAACCAATCGAAGAGCTCGGGTGGTTGCAACGGCTCGACGACTACGGTCATCTTGTTTCCGAGATCTGCCGCCCAACGACCGGCCCACTCCCAACCCCCGAGGTGGGGCAAGGCGAGTATCGCACCATTACCGCGTTCGAGAGCCGGCACCAGGTGCTCGTCATATCCCTCGACCGAAAACGATTTCGCCACCTGTTGTGCGTCGAGGACGGGTAGACGGAAACTTTCGACGTAGTAGCGCGCGTAACTGTCGAAGACCTTTTGCGTGAGGCGGCGAATCTGCCAATCCGAAGCCGACGGCACCACACGTCTCATGTGTCGCTCGACCATGAGACGCTTCTCGCGCAACGCCACCGACGCCGGAACACCGAGTGCCGAACCTACGAGCGCCGACAAAACGGTGGGCACGCCCTTGGACAAGAGGGAACCCAGTTTGTAGGCCCCGACCGTCAACGAATCGGAGATCTCCTGTCGTGGGCTCCGGGCCACGTCGTCAACGCGAACGCGACGATGCCCGGGCACGCCGCCCGAGGCGCGCCGAACGACGACTCTGACGGCGAGACCGGCGTTGCTCTATCCGCGCGGCGGTAACCGGCGCAACCGCCGCCTGACGCCAAACCTTCACGAAACGTTGCACGGCGGTCACCGTGGTGAGGACCAACATGATCCACATGATCGGCAACAAGAGAACGGGAAAAAGAAGACCGAGGCACAACAAGATGATCCGTTCGGCCCGCTCCATGAGACCGCCCTTGGCCGTCAATCCGAGCGATTCGGCCTTGGCTCGCTCATAAGAGATCACCGAACTCACGGCCGAAACAGCTACCGGTAACAAAGCTGTCTTGGGTGAGTGCTCGGTGGTGAAAAACCACGCCACCCCGCCCAACAACAAGGCGTCGGTGACTCGATCGACCACCGAATCGAAGAAGGCCCCCCGTTGGCTGGAGGTATTGGATGCCTTGGCTAGAGCACCATCGAGTAGGTCCGGAAGAGCCGCCAGTATCACCAGGAGGAGCCCGAGCGGCAGGAGGCCGGCACCAATGGCCACCGCAGCGGCGACGGCGATGATCATCCCGGCGATCGTCAAGTGGTCGGGGGTGATTCTCGTGCGACGCAGGCTGTCACCCAGGGGTTTGACCGCTTTGTCTACCGAAGTGCGAAGGTGGCCGTCGAACATATCGTCAGTCTAAGAAGAATGAACCGCACCGGTGGGCGAACACGCCGACAAAACACGTCACGCAGGCACGATACCGACTCGAGGACGGGACCTGGTCGGAGCGGCTTCAGGTCGTCGCGTCGTCCCACTTCTCCAAATTTTCCTCGACGAAGTGTTCCTTCACCGAGCCGTCCACCGCATCGACGAGCACCAGACCGCGACGCAACGGAGGGTCTTCGTCGGAATAGCACAGAACCCTCCACGTCGGACGACTGCGAATCCCCCGCCAGACCTGCTGGGCCGATGCGTGTCCGACGGCAAAGCCAACGGCCGATCCCGCCGCGGCCAAAGCACCCTGCTCGTCGATGCTCATGCGCCAGCCAGACGACAGCGAGAAGAGCCCGAAAAACATGAGGACGACCGCCCCGACGACGAGCCCGCCGTTATAGGTGGACGAATCCGACGCGACGAACCTCATGACCAGGACGACGGTGCCGAGCAGCAGATACGTGACCCCCGGAATACGCCGGCGACTGTTGTCGGGGAACCGATACGCGGCGCGGTTCTCCACGGCGTTCAGATCCTCGGGTAACGAGTCGCGAATTTCGCCCGAGGGCGGCGGCGGTTCGACCGGGGGGTTTTGCTCCATGCGGTGAGGTTACGTGGACTCGGAGTCCGACTCGATGTCGCACAGCGCCGCCCTCAGGCGGGCAGCCGTCACATCCAGGGGCTCGGGAATCGTCTTGGTGTTGGCCGTAACAGCCAGAAAGTTCGTGTCCCCCGCCCAACGAGGAACGACGTGAACGTGGAGATGCTCATGGACGCTCCCGCCCGAGGCCGACCCGAGGTTGACTCCGATATTGATCCCTTGCGGCCGGTATTCGCGACGAACCGCTCGACACAAGGTGGTGACCATACGCCAGAGATCGTGGGACTCGTCCGCAGACAACTGATCGAGATCCGCCACCTGCCGATACGGAAGCACCATGGAGTGGCCGACCGCGTACGGAAAAGCGTTGAGGATCACGAACACGTGATCGGACCGACGAAGAATGTAGGTCTCCTCGTCGGGACGACCGGACCGAAGGATCGAGGTGAAGACGCTGGGGTCTTCTTTCGACTGCGACCCATCCTTGTCGTCACGCCTGGCACGCTCGGGTAGTGACGACAGATAAGGATCGCGCCATCCGGCCCACAGGTTCTCGATCATGAGACGATGGAATTCGGGTGGATCTCACGCGTCAGGCGGTCGACGAACTCCTCGACCGTGACCCCACGCTCGACATCGGTACTACGGGCGTTGACACCGACGGTTCCCGCCGTCACGTCATCATCGCCCACGACCAACAAATACGGGATCTTCTCCAATTTCGCCGTTCGTATTCTCTTGCCCAGTGGATCGGTCGCTTCCACGACGTCCACGCGAATTCCGCGCGATGCGAGACGATCGCGCACACTCTGGGCGTAGTTCTCGTGCGTTTCGGCCACTGGAAGAATACGAACTTGCAGGGGCGAGAGCCAGGTCGGGAAGGCTCCGGCGTAGTGTTCCACCAGGACCCCGAAGAAACGCTCGACAGACCCGAACAAAGCACGATGCAACATGATGGGGCGGCGGCGGGATCCGTCACTCGAGACGTATTCGAGATCGAAGCGTTCGGGGAGATTGAAGTCGCATTGGATCGTCGAGAGTTGCCAAATACGACCGATGGCGTCGCGCACGTGGATGTCGATCTTGGGTCCGTAAAAAGCCGCATCGCCCTCCTTCAACGAATACTCGAGTCCGTGGGTCGTCAGCGCCGCCCGGAGCGCCTCGGTGGCCTCGTCCCAGATCTCCTCGGAACCGACGAACTTATGGGGATCCTTGGTGGACAGGTGAAACGAAAAGTCCTGAAAGCCGAAGGCCCGAAGGACGCTGACGATGAAATCCAACAACGAAATGATCTCTTCTTGCAGTTGTTCGCGGGTACAGAAGATGTGGCTGTCGTCCTGGGTGAAACCACGTATGCGCATCAAACCGTGCAGGGTCCCGGCTCGTTCGTAGCGATAGACGGTGCCGAGTTCGAACAATCGAAGCGGCAGTTCCCGATAACTGCGTTGTCGGCCCCGGAAAATGAGACAGTGCATCGGGCAATTCATCGGCTTCGGGTAATAGGTGCCGTTGTCCATTTCCATGGCCGGGTACATACCGTCAGCGTAAAAATCGAGGTGCCCAGAGGTACGAAACAGGGACGCGTTCGACAAGTGGGGAGTGAAAACAAATTGATACCCGCCGTCTTGGTGACGTGCTCGGCTGTAGTCCTCCATCAACTTTCGAACCGTTGCGCCTTTGGGATGCCAGACAGCGAGACCTCCCCCGAGTTCACTCGGAAAGGAGAGCAAGTCCAATTCCACGGCCAAACGACGGTGATCGCGCTTTTCTGCCTCCTCGAGACGATGGAGGTGTTCCTCCAGGGCGGTCTTGGACTCCCACGCCGTGCCGTAGATGCGTTGAAGAACCGGACCCCTTTCGTTCCCCCTCCAATAGGCGGACGAAACCTTCAGGAGTTTGAAATGCCCGAGCCGTCCCGTCGTGGGCACGTGAGGTCCGAGGCACAGATCCACGAATTCCGGGGTGTTTCGGTAGAGGCTCACGGTGTCGACATCAGCCCCGGCTTCGCTGCTGTCCGAACCGTCGGCACCTCCGTCACGAACACGACGAATGATCTCGCACTTGTAGGGCTGTGATTCGAACAAGGACAAGGCGTCGGCGACCGGGATCACTGACCGGGTGAAAGGCTGGTCGGCTCTGATGATCGAGCGCATCTCGGCTTCGACGCTCGCCAGGTCGTCCTCGGTGAATGCGCGGCCACCGAGGTCGAAGTCGTAGTAGAAGCCACTGTCGATGGCCGGACCGATCGTGTACTTTGCCCCCGGGAACAACCGAGTCACCGCCTGTGCCATCACGTGAGCGGTGGAATGTCGCAGAACGTGGCGTCCCTCGTCGCTATCCGCGGTGACGATTCGAACTCGAGCCCCGTCGGTGATGGTGGTGGTCAGGTCGGTCTCGACGCCGTCGATCACCGCCGCCACCGCAGCCCGGGCCAAGTTTCGACTGATCACCGCAGCTAGATCGAGCACCGTCGATCCCTCGGCCACGACCCGCTCGGAGTCATCGGGAAGACGGACCTTCAACTCGGGCATGGTCCGAGTTTATTGGTGGCTCGAACCCTGACCCTCGGATATCAGCTCCGCCGGCCGCAACAACGGATGCGTGGGGTCCTGGACGTGGGCCACGGCCCCGATCGTGACCTCTTCGGATTCCGACGTCGATCCGGCGTACACGTTCCGGTACGTCTGACCGGTCAACTCCCGAATCTCGAACATGATTTCGTCCATCATGGAGCGCCAGACCCGATGGGGTTCCCCCTCCGACGAATAACGCTCGGGCTCGATGGGCCGCCCAATCGTGATCGAGCAACGCCCCGAAAGTCGGGGCGCCCTCGCACCGGGCGGCTGAATCCTGTCCGTTCCCACGATACCGACCGGGAAAATCGGGCAACCGATGCTCGTCGCGAGACGCGCGGCGCCGGTGCGACCCTTGTACAGGCTGCCGTCACGACTTCGCGTTCCCTCGGGGAAAATCCCGAACAACTCGCCCCGATCGAGAACCCGTCGGGCAACGTCGAGCGCTCCCTGGCTCTTGTCGCCGCCGGAACGATCGATGGGAATCATCCCCATGATCGGAAACAGGAACTTCGTCTTCCACGAATCCATGTACTCCGATTTTCCGATGAAGGAGATGTTGCGTGAGGCCACCAGCATGAGAAAGGCGGAGTCCAAGAAGGAGATGTGGTTCGGACAAAGAATCGCCGGTCCATCTGACGGAAGACGCTCGAGTCCGGAGACTTCGATGTTCCAGAGCCGACGGGCGATCGGAGACAAAACTCGACGAAAGCGCTCTTGGGTTTTTCCGGCACCTTGCGCCTTCATCGACTGCACCTTCTCGCTCCGATGGGCGGATAGTAGATGAGTCTCGGAAAAAAGGTGATGGCGGACGAGTTTTCAGAGAGGAACTCCGAGAAGTCCGGCGGGGGCGCCGACGTCGACCCCGAGCCGACTGGCCTCGTCGATGATGGCCAGCGCACCCGGGGTGTCCAGATCATCGTCCAGGCGTTCGCGGACCCGCTCGAGAACGGTCGGATCCGAGGTGTGACCCCGACCCCATTGCTCGAGCCTCCCGGTGGCTCGCGGCATGGCACTCGGGGTCCACTCCCACTCGTGCCGATACGAGTTCTCCAGAATCGCCAACCGAATAGCCCGCGGATCCCACTCACGACGAAGTGCGTCGACGAAGACCAGATTTCCGAGGCTCTTGGACATTTTTGCGCCGTCCATGAGGACCATGGCCACGTGCATCCAATGCTTGACGAAGGGCCGCCCGGTAGCGGCTTCACTCTGCGCACGTTCGCATTCGTGATGAGGGAAGATGAGGTCGCTCCCACCACCGTGGAGATCGATCGTCTCGCCCAACTCACGCAACGCGAGCGCACTGCATTCGATGTGCCAACCCGGACGGCCCGGTCCCCACATCGCTTCCCAGGAGGGTTCGTCGTCGGCCGAGGGATGCCACAGGACGAAGTCGAGCGGATCCCTCTTCTTGGTGTTGTCGACGTCACCACCGCGCTCACGAGCGAAGGAGATCATCTGCTCTCGGGAGTAATGACTGACCGACCCGAAGGTGGGGAACTTGCTGACGTCGAAAAAAACTGAGCCCGACGAGACGTAGGCGTATCCCCTCTCGAGGACCATACCGATGAAGCCACGGATATCGGGAATCGCCGATGATGCGCGGGGCGTCGAATGAACGGGAAGAGCGTTGAGTGCCTTCATGTCCCGCTCGAAACGCGCCTCTTCGCCGGCGGCCAAATCGAGGTAGTGCACGCCGAGCTCGCGCGCCTTGGCGAACAACGGATCGTCGACGTCGGTCACATTGCGAACGCAACGAATCTCGTGACCCATGTCGATGAGTCGACGTTGTAATACGTCGTACGTCAAGAACGTCGCGGCATGGCCGATGTGGGTGGCGTCGTAGGGCGTGATTCCACAGGTGTACATCTTCACTCGATGATCCGGTTCGAACGGAACCACCTCACGGCGTGAGGTGTCGTAGAGGCGCATACTCACTCGGCGTGCGTCCTCGGAGAGTGAAATCCGCTCAACTTGAGGGCGACCCGCGTCTTGTAACGAACGTTCAATTGCAACAGAACCGCGGTGAACGCCTCGATCGCCGTGGCGTTGGACAACTGCCCGGCGTCGAGAGGACGACAACCCGGAATTCGTTCCACGATCTCACTGACGATTCGCACCGACTCCCGATCATCCGAACAGATGAGAACATCAGAATCGATCGGCGCTCCGAGATGGCCCAGCTCTTTGGCCGGAAGGTGATGCAAGGCGGCCACCACCCTGCTCCGAGGCGCCGCCGCCTGGATGTGAGCGGCCACGCTGCCTCGCGGCGGGAGAAGTGGCTGGAACTCCCCGGTCACCCGGACCAGGGCATTGGCCATACTGACGAGGACCTTCCCCTGCAACGCTTCGGAATTCTCTCGAACTGTCGTGGCGGCAGAATCCCACGGGGTCGCGACGACGACCACGTCGCCCTCCGCGGCTGCCGCGTTGTCCCCACCCGATAGTCGAGTCACGATCTCCGGATACCTCGCGACCAATTCGCTGCACACCGCGGCGGCGCGCTCGGCCGAGCGCGAGCCGATGACGACGTCGTACCCGACCGAGGCCAGTCGGGAGCCGAGAGCCGACCCGGCCGGTCCCGTGCCCCCCAGTATCCCGATCCGCATCAGCCCAGCCTTACACACGCGAATCGCCGGCGTGGGGGTCGCAGTTCCTTGGCGTCGTCTAAGTTGATGCCGGGAGGAACGACATGGGTCTGCTTGCGGGGAAAAAGATCGTCGTCACCGGCGTACTGACCGATGCCTCGCTCGCGTTCGGGATCGCTCGTTTGGCCCTCGACGAGGGAGCCGCCGTCATCTTGACGGGAGCCGGTCGAGCACTCAGCTTGACCCAGAGAACCGCCCGAAAACTGCCCTCGGCGGTCGACGTCTTGGAGTTGGACGTGACGGTTCCTGAACACGCGGCGACGGTGCGAGAGGCGGTGGCCTCGCGTTGGGGCTCGGTCGACGGCGTCGTTCATTCCATCGGTTTCGCCCCCGAGATCTGCCTCGGCGACGATTTCATGGCGGCGCAATGGTCCGACGTCGCCGTGGCCATGCAGGTGAGTGCCTATTCCTACAAGCACTTGGCGGACGTTTTCGCTCCGTTGATGGGTCGCGGTGGAGCCTTCGTGGGACTCGACTTCGACAACACCGTGGCCTGGCCCGCCTACAATTGGATGGGCGTGGCCAAATCAGCTCTCGAGAGCATCAACCGCTACTTGGCCAAAGAGATGGGTCCGCGCGGTATTCGATCGAACTTGGTGGCGGCGGGTCCGGTCAAGACGATGGCTGCCAAGTCCATCCCGGGTTTCAAGACCTTCGAAGACGTCTGGGACCAACGGGCACCGCTCGGCTGGGACGTCACCAACGGCGAACCAGTGGCCCGCGCCGTGGTGGCCCTACTCTCCGACTGGTTTCCGGCAACCACCGGCTCGATGATCCATGTGGACGGGGGTTATCACGCCACCGGGGCCTGAATCAGCGTCCGCTGCGTTCCAGGATGTGAACACCACAGGCCGATCCGAGGCCGATGACGTGAGCCAAACCGACCTTGGCACCCACGATCTGACGGCTTCCGGCTTCGTTGCGAAGATGATGACAGATCTCCCAGACGTTGGCGATACCCGTCGCCGCAATGGGGTGTCCCTTGGATTGCAGGCCTCCCGACACGTTCACCGGTGTCGACCCGGTGCGCCAGGTTGCACCGCTGTCGAAGAAGTCCGCCGCACTGCCCTCGGGGCACAGCATCAAGTTGTCGTAGTGCACCAATTCGGCCGTGGCGAAGCAGTCGTGCAACTCGACGAGATCGAGATCCGATGGTGCGACACCCGCCTGCTCGTAGGCAATCTTGGCGGCGTTGCGGGTGAGGGTGTTGACATCGGGCAGAACTTGACAGGCTTCCTGGTACGGGTCGGTCGTGAGCACCGATGCCGTGACCTTGATGGCACGTCGCTGCTGCTCGGGAGACAACGACTTCAGAGTCTCCCCCGAACAGACCACGGCGGCCGCGGCGCCGTCGCAGTTGGCCGAGCACATCGGACGCGTGTTCGGGTAGGAAATCATCATGTCGTTCATGATCTCGTCCAAAGTGAAGCGCTTCTGGTAAGCGGCCATCGGATTGAGGACGGAATGGGCGTGGTTCTTCTCTGAAATGCGGGCAAACAGTTCGAAGGACACGCCACCGTACTTGTGGCCGTACTCCATGCCGACTTGAGCGAAGGTGCCCGGCATGGTGTCGGTGCCGATACGGCCGTCCGTCGGAGCGACGCTCCCGAAACGACCCTTGGGCTCCCACTTGTTACCGTCCTTCTTGGCGCTACCACCACCGCCGAGCAATCCTGCCCCCGCGAGTTTCTCGGCTCCAACGGCCAGTCCGAACTTCACCTCGCCGGCCCTGACCGCCATGATCGCGGTACGTAGGGCAGTGGCGCCGGTGGCGCACGCGTTCGTGACGTTGTACACCGGAATACCCGTCTGCCCCACCTGCTTCTGGAGCATCTGTCCGAATCCTCCACCACCCATGAGGTTCCCCGCAGCCAGGACTCCGATCTCGCGCATGCTGATGCCGGCGTCGGTGAGGGCAGCCATGACCGCCTCGGCGCCGAGGTCGACGATGTCTTTGTCGGAATGCTTACCGAACTTCGTCATCGCGATTCCGAGAATCCAGATGTCGTCACTGGCCATGTTGGTTCCTTTGGTCGTTGTCTTTGTCGAGATTACGAGAGTGGGTGCTGGTCAGGGGGCGGGTTCGAAGCCGAATCCGACGGCCTCGACACCCTCGTCGTCGACGCCGAGGCTGTACGTGGTCAAGCGAACCTTCATGCCGAGGGCAACCTTTTCGGGGGTGGGGTCGACGTTGATGACGTTGGCGCGCACGCTCGTGCCCGCACAATCGACGATCCCGGCTACGAAGGGCACCGGCACGCCCGGGGCGGCGAAGGCCACGATCGTGAAGGCCCTCAACACTCCCTCGGTGGCCACCATCGCCTTGCGGAATTCCGTGCCGAAACAGTTGGCGCAGGCGTTACGACGGTCGAAAAACCTCGCCCCGCATGCGACGCACTCGTGGGCCACGAGGTGAGGACGATCACCCAGTTCGAGGTAACTGACGTGAGGGATCTGAGTCGGCATGTTCACTCCCGAGGCGCGCTGACCCTCGAACCTTAGACTCCATGACGATCTCGACGGTAACCCACCTGTTCACCACGACCCCCGATGGATCACCTCGGCGGCCGGTCGACGCGCACGGCGGGTCGCCGATCCGGTGGGTTGGTCATCGGGGCTCCGGCTCCCGACGGCGATGACGCCGACACACTCGATCGTCGGGGGAATCCCGAAGGGGTCCAGGCTTGTCTGGCGGGGTCCGTACAGCCCGAACAACAAAGCCCCCCACCGGCGCTCCTCGAGGAGCAGAAGTAGGTTCTGAGCGGCCATGGCCGCATCCGTCAGCCAAAAGGGGCAGGACCACGACTCGCGTTGGACCAACCCGAGTTCGACCTTGTCGGCCTCGGCATACCGCGAGGTGTACGCGTCGGGATCGGCAAGCACCAGAACGACCTGGCTGCAGTCTCGGACCCCCGGGGCCCGTTGTGCGAACCATTCACCGGCTCCCGATGTCTCGAAGAACCGGTCCTTGTCGGCACCGTCGAGGACGAGGAAATGGGAACCCTGAGCAAATCCCGCCGAGGGCGCGCGACGCGCGACGTCACAGAGGTCGACGAGTTCCTCAGTCGAGGGTCCACCAGCGAACGATCGAGTCATGCGGCGACGCCGGATGATGGACGTCAGGTCGTCGGACACGGCCTCAGCGGCGCCCGAGTTTGGCCAGATCCTCGGCCATGGTCCAGCCATGCACGATCAATGAACCCCCGACCTCGGACTTGACCTCGCGGAACATGCCCGCGATATCCGGAGCGATCTTCTCCGGCTTGGATGATTCGTGATCGAGGAAGCCGGATTGTCCCTTCTTGCCGACGATGAAGGTCTTCTCGTCGTAGTGAGCATCGACCCCGAAGCGACGAGCGAGTCGACGCCCCCAGGCGCGCTCCTCGCCGACCGCTCGATGTCCCGGTCTCGGGATTGGCTGGCTCAATTGCTTGAAGGCATCCAAACCTCCGGCGGAGACGAAACGACTTCCGACCACGACGTCTTCGTCGGGGAAAGCCATCAGGGCCCGGTGGAACGCCTCGGCCATCAGCCCTTTCAGAACCACATCGCGTTTTCCCGACCGTTTCACGCTCAGAAGTCCGATCAGGACGCACGGCGTGCCCCCGATCCGTTCGAGCGTCGAAAATGTGAACCCGTGGAGTTTGCCGGATTCGGTGGCCGTGGTGCACAGAACCCACTCCTCCTTGGCCTTTTGCAGACGACCGAGGTCGAAGGCGCCGCCCATGGCGACCATGTCCTCGATTTCGGCCTCGGAGAGGGCCGCACAATCCCGCGTCTCGACCGCCACCGACATTCGAACCTGTGCTCCCAACATCGAAGGACGATCCTCCGACCACCTCATTCTGCCACTTGGTCCACTCGAGAAACGAAACGACGTGTCAGCGAATCACGCCCATCCCGAAGGCCACCCTCAACGGGGGAATCACTCGGTCCACATCGACAGCGAACTCGGAGCCCAACCGGAGCACTCGGGACCCGCCGAGGTGGATGAAAACTTGGGCGTCGCCCGGATACGCCGACAAAATCTCCTTGAGACGTGACGCGGTCTTTGGATCGAGCGCCACCGCCGGCAGGTTCAATCTCAGTTCCGGGGCATGCGTTGGCAACACCAAGGGGGTCACCTCCAGGGCTGCGACGGTCGTACGATCGTCCCCGGCTTGTCGATTCACCCGAACCTTGATCGCCACGATCGACTCTTCGGCGATCTTGTCTCCGTGCTGTTGAAGAGAGCGGCTGAACACGGTGACCTCGATTCCACCGTGGAGGTCGTCGACTTGCAGGACCGCGATCGGGTCACCCTTTCTGGTGACTTTGCGCTCGACCTTCGTGATGATTCCCGCGATGGTGGCCACGGTCCCCGTCTCCGACTCCGCGAGCAGGGACGTCACGGTGGTTGCATGGCGACGCAAGGTCCGTTCATGACCGTCCAGAGGGTGATCACTGATGTACAGGCCGAGTAGTTCCTTCTCGAACTTGAGTTTCAGGGACTGGTCGAACTCGGTGGTCGGAATGGGAATGTCGAGGTCGAATCGAACCTGAGCCGGTTCCGACTCGATGGAATCGAACAGACTCATGACCCCTTGATCCGCCTCGGCACGACGGCTGATGGTGTCGTCGATGATTTGCTCGAAGACCAACATCAGACCCTGCCGCGTGTGCCCCAGCGAATCGAAGGCACCAGCCTTGATGAACGATTCGATGCCCTTCTTGTTGAGGCACTCGGTCGGTACGGACATGCAGAAGTCGTGGAAAGACGAAAAGGAGCCGTGAGTCTTGCGATGAGCCACGATTTTCTCGCAGACCGAGGACCCGACACCCTTGATCGCGCTCAATCCGAAGTAGATCAAACGATTCTCCGTGTCGGAGATGAAGTCGACGTCGGAAACGTTTATGTCGGGCTGTTTGACGGAGATGGCGCGAGCCCGAGCGTCGACGAGATAACCCGCCGCCTTTTCGAGATTCGCCTTCACGCTCGTCAGCAAGGCGGCGAAGTACTGAACGGGATGGTTCGCCTTCAGGTACGCCGTTTGATAGCAGATGTATCCATAGCCGAACGCGTGACTCTTGGGAAAGGCATAATCGGCGAAGTTTTCGATGATGTCGAACAGTTCCTTTCCCAGAACTCGCCCGTACCCCTGGTCCTCGCAGCCCTGCTCGAACTTGGAGCGCTCCTTTCTCATGAGTTCGCGCACTTTTTTGCTGCACGCCTTACGCAAGTTGTCGGCCTCGGCCAACGAATAACCGGCAAAGCGCTGCGCCACTCGCATCACCTTTTCCTGGTAGATCATCAGGCCGTAGGTGTCGCCGAGAAGTTCCCGAGCGTCGGGGTGGAAATACTCGACTGGTTTGCGACCGTTCTTCCGATCAGCGAAGTCATAGTGCATGTTCACGCCCATCGGTCCCGGGCGATACAAGGCGATGACGGCCGCGATATCATCGAAAGACGTCGGGTTCACGGCCCGCAGCAACTGTTGCATGGGTGGCGACTCGAGTTGAAACACCCCGATCGTGTCGCCCCGGGCCAGTGTTTCGAAGGTCGTCTTGTCGTCGAGAGGGATCCGGTCGACGTCGAAGTCGGGGTCGCTCCTACGAACGAGGGCCATCGTGTCGGTGATGACATCGAGATTTCGGAGCCCCAGGAAGTCCATCTTCAGTAGGCCGAGATCTTCGACGCCGTGCATTTCGTACTGGGTCGTGACCGGTGCCTCCTCGATGGGCCTTCCGGCCTCGGGTTTGCGCTGCACCGGGAGGTACTCGGTGAGTTCTTCCTTGGAGATGACCACGGCGGCGGCGTGGATACCGGTGGACCGACGCAACCCCTCCAGGCCCTTAGCGACATCGATGACCTGTCGTAAATCCGCGTCACTGTCGTAGAGGTCCCGCAACTCCTGGGCCGCCTGGTAGCCACTCTCGTATGCGGGTTGTTTCTCCAGACAAAATCGCAGAGGCGTGTCGCGCCCCATCACCATCGGGGGCATCGCCTTGGCCAGCCGGTCTCCCACGGAATAGGGGTGCCCCAACACCCGCGCGGCATCGCGCACGGCGTTACGGGCCTTGATGGTGCTGAAAGTAATGACCTGAGCCACGTGTTCGCGGCCGTAGGTCTCGGTCGCGTAGCGGATCATGTCGTCCCGGTAACGCGAGTCGAAGTCCATGTCGATGTCGGGCATGGAGATTCGACTCGGATTGAGAAAGCGCTCGAACAACAGATCGTAACGAATCGGATCGATTTCCGTGATTCCGAGGCAATAGGCGACCGCACAACCAGCGGCTGAACCGCGACCCGGCCCTACTCGAATGTCGCGGCTACGAGCGAAACGGATCAGATCCCACACGATCAAGAAGTACGAGGCGAATCCCATGTCGGCGATGACCTTGGACTCGTAGGCCAACCTTTCCACAACGCGGGGATCGAGCTTGTCACCCCATCGACGCCGCGCTCCCTCGCGGGTGAGATGATCGAGATAGGCGGCGTCATCGGTGAAACCCTCGGGCACCGGAAAACTCGGGAGCTGCGGTTTACCAAACTCGATACTCACATCGGCGCGTTCGGCGATCCACAAGGTGTTGTCGCAGGCCTCGGGTATCTCGCTGAAGATGTGACGCATCTCTTGGGCGGTCTTGAGATAGTGCTCGCAACCTTCGAAGCGAAACCGCTTCGGGTCATTCTTGAGCGAGTTGGTCTGCACGCAGAGGAGAGCGTCGTGACTATCGGCGTCATGGCGATGCGTGTAGTGCGAGTCATTGGTAGCCAGGAGAGGAGCACCCAGATCATGAGCGAGGCGTCGCAGCATGGGGTTCGTGCGTTTTTGCGAGGTGATACCGTGGTCTTGCAACTCGACGAACAGATTGTCCTTGCCAAAAATCTCCTGCAGCCGTGCCGCCTTGGCCAAGGCGTCTGCATAGTCGTCGCGCAACAGGGACTGCAGCACGTGACCACCGAGGCACCCGGTGGTGGCGATGAGCCCCTCGTGGTGTCGTTCCAAGAGTTCCCAGTCCATGCGGGGCTGGTAGTAATAGCCCTCCAGGAAAGCCAGGCTGGAGAGCTTGATCAGGTTCTTGTACCCGACGTTGTTTTCGGCTAACAGCGTGAGGTGGTAGTACAGCTTTCGACCCGCCTCGGTGTCGCCGCCGGAGTCGTCGATAAACCCACGTCTTGTCGGACGCTCGAAACGGGTTTCGTAGGCCATGTAGGCCTCGGTCCCGATGATGGGTTTGATTCCCTGCGAGCGGCACTCCTTGAAGAATTCGAGAATGCCGTACATGTTCCCGTGGTCGGTGATTCCGAGGGCGGGCTGGCCATCCTCGACCGCCTTGGACACCAACTCGTCGAGCTTGGACGCACCATCGAGCATCGAATACTCGGTATGAACGTGGAGATGCGCGAACGAATCGGCCATGTCATACCTCCTTGTCGATGAATGGACGGGGGAACACCCGCGATGCCGTGCGTCTGATCGGACCGACGGTCCGAATCACACGATTGTGATTCGAGAGTATCAGCCGCCTAGAGGTAGGTCCCGGGGCGCTCGTCGCCCGATGAGGGCCCGGTCTGACCGGGATCCGGTTGCCCCAGACGACGCATTTGGTCGAACTGCTGTCGAGCGGCGATCTGTTGGGCGAAAAGGGTCGCCTGTATGCCATGGAACAGACCCTCCAACCAGCCCACCAGTTGGGCGTGAGCGATCCGCAATTCCGCTTCCGACGGGGCCTCTCCGGAGAACGGGAGCGCGAGCAGTCGCAGTTCCTGTTGCAGATCGGGAGACAGCGCCTCGGCCAATTCGGTGATCGATCGTTCGTAAATCTCGGCCAGCCGCTCGCGACTCGGTTCGTCGAGGGCCACCGTGCGGGCTTCCTCGAGAAGTTGCTTGATCATCGACCCGATTCGCATCACCTTGCCCGGCTCGGTGATGCTCCCGTTCGGGGGTACATCGCTGGAGTCGGACTCCGAGGTGGAGATCAAAACCTCATCGGGGGTGTGAATGGGGAGATCGCTCATGACACATTATGGACGAGTGACGGCCAGCAGCGGCACCAGCATCTCGTCGGGAGTCAACGAGCCATGGCGCCCGATCAGCCCAAAGGGACCCGAGTCCAAAGGATCGTGGAAGGTCGTCGGGGTATGGGGCGCCAAGGCCACGCTCCCGAGACGACGAATGGCGGCATCTTGCCCCCTTCCTCCAGGAGCGGGGCCGAGCCAGGCCTCGTCGACGACCTGCTCCTTGCTGGCCACCCAGGCGACGTCGGAATAGAGGTCGCGGCAGATTCGCTCGAGCTCGGCCTCGTGACCATGTCTGGCGTGCAACCAGCGGAACCGTCCCTCACCCGACTGGTGGTGGACGTGCTCCAACAATCGAGACGGCAGTTCGATGACGTTGTCGCCCACGTTCACTTGCCCATGGTCGGCGGTGACCACCAAGCAGGTGCCGGTCGGAAGAGCCTCGAACAACGATCGAACGAGCCAGTCGACGAAGGAGAGTTCATCGTCGTAGTGCTCTCCCAAGCCGCATTCGTGGGCGATCTTGTCGAGCCCGTCGTAGTACGCGTAGACGAAGGTCTGGCCCTCGTCGCGCACGAGACGAGCACACTGGGTCACGATGGAACTGGCGCAGCGCCATCCGTGGGGTCGCGAGCCTCGAAGATGGGCGAAAGTGAACGGAGTCTCCTGCAGATCCGCGCGACTGACGACCGGTACCGAGATCCCCGCGAAAGGTGGAATCGGTTGCACCGTGACCGGTTCGAACACCTTGCGCATGTCGCGGTCCCCCACGGTCCATCGAAGACTGTTCATGACTCCATCACCCATGTCCATCCGGTAGCCAACGATCCCGTGTTCGATCGGCGTCGCCCCGGTGGCCAAACTGGTGAGGGCACTGGCGGTGGTCGAGGGTCCCACCGTGGTGATCGGTCCGCCGCCCAGCGAATTCAAGAACGGTGCGCGGTGAGGCCGGGCGACCAGTTGGTTCCACCCGAGTCCGTCGACGAGAACCAAGACCATCGTCTGCGCGAATTGGAGAGATTCGGGAAACCACGTCGGACGTCGTCCCGGGCCGGCCAGAAGGCAACCTGGAACGATCCCCGAGAGGTTCGCGCCCGAATAGTCCGGCAGAGTCGGCTGCGGTGTCACGGTTACATCCTCGCCGATCGCAGAGCCATTGGTGCACTTCAGCCACTCATCGACCTCCTACGATGGACGTGTGCGAGTGTCCACCCGAGGTGACTATGCCTGCCGTGCGCTCTTGTCCCTCACGCTGCATGCCGACGACCCCGGCCCGACGTCGGTTCGCGACATCGCCGAGCGCACCGGCCTGCCTCAGCCCTACCTGGAGCAGATTCTCTTGGCCCTCAAGGGGGCGGGGCTCGTTCGTTCCAAACGTGGGGTGGGGGGTGGCTACACGCTGGCCCGGTCGCCGAGTGAAATTCGGCTCAACGAGATCATTTCCGCCGTCGACGGCCCGATCACGTTGGGTGACTTCGGGGAGCCGCATCAAGATGGATCATGCGACCACGAGGGCCAATGCGTGTTGTTGGCGATCTGGAAACAAACCGGCGATCACATGCGCCAACACCTCGAGGGATTCACGTTGGCCAAGGTCGCCGATGCCGCCCGAGGAAAGGGTCCCTGGCCCGAGTCCTTGCACTGAGGTGACGTTTTCCCGTCAACGGGTGTCGGCGGCGATGGCCGACAGGACTCCGTTCACGAAGCGACCGGAATCGTCGGTGCTGAAACGTTTGGCCAACTCCACCGCTTCATCGAGGATCACCGCCGTGGGGACCTCCTGACGGTGCATCAATTCGAAGGTCGCCAACCGCAATATGTTCCGATCCAACACGGGCATCCGCTCGATCGTCCAGCCGGTCGAATGATCGGTGATCGACGCGTCGATTCGAGGCTGATACTCCATCACGCCCAGCACGAGGACTCGCACCACTTCCTCGACCGGTATCACCTGGGCCGCGACGACAGCAGCGGGCGTTATGCCCTTCGACTCGGCTTCGTAGAGCAACGTGAGCGCCGACTCCCGGGCCACAGACCGCGGATCCTCGATCCCGGAACGGCGCGCCACGTCAGACTCGAGTGATGTAATCGCCAGAGCGGGTGTCCACCTTCACCCGGTCCCCGATGTTGACGAACAGTGGCACCTGGATCACCTTGCCGGTCTCCAGTTCGGCGGGCTTTCGCGCTCCGGACACGCGATCACCCTGGATACCGGGTTCGGTGTTGGCGATGGTCAGCTCGACCGAGGCGGGAATTTCGACGGACACGATCTCGGCATTGTGAATGGCGATGATGGCCACCATCGATTCGACGAGATAGTTGGCAGCGTCACCGAGGGCGACCGGAGCCACCGACATCTGCTCGTAACTGGTGGTGTCCATGAAAACGTAATCGTCGCCGTCGCGATACAGGAACTGCATGTCCTTCTTGTCGAGGATCGCCTGCTCGACGCGGATCCCGGCGTTGAAGGTCTTGTCGAAGACGTTCCCGGTGCGAAGATTGCGCAATTTCGTTCGGACGAACGCCCCGCCTTTGCCCGGCTTCACGTGTTGGAACTCGACCACCTGGAACAAGCCATTGTCCAATTCGAGGGTGATTCCATTCTTCAGATCGTTGGTGGTTATCGCGGGCATCTGGGATCCTTCGGGGAACTGGTGAGATTCTCGTGGGACGACTCTGTGACGAGGATCAGGTCCTCGATCCGCATCCCTCCCAAACCCCCACGATAGAGCCCGGGCTCGATCGTGACGACATCGCCGGGTCGCAAAACCGCAGTCGCGGATTGGTTGATGTAAGGATTCTCGTGGATCAACAGCCCGACACCATGGCCGAGACCGTGGGTGAAGTACTCGGCGAGTCCGGCCCGAGTGAGAACCTCTCGACAGGCCGCGTCGATCTCACGGACCGCCCGACCAGGCTCGACCAGATCGATCGCCGTCGACTGCGCCTCGAGAAGCGTGTCGTACCAGACGAGCATCTCGGGGGCCGGTTCTCCCACGAAGAAGGTGCGCGTCATGTCCGAGTGGTATCCGTCCACCAACGCGCCGACATCGACCACGATCGAATCAGCCGCTTGGAAGGTCCGCTCGGTCGGTCGATGGTGGGGACGCGCCGAATTGATCGGCCCACCCGCGACGATGGTGTCGTACGAAGGTCCATCGGCACCGAGCTCGCGCATGCGGGATTCGAGAGCGTCGCGCACCAGGCGTTCACTCGATCCCGGACGAAGCAACTCGACGCAGGACGCCAAGGCATCGTCAGCGATCCGAGCCGCGCGCCGGATGATCGAGATCTCACTGTCGGTTTTCGCACGTCGTAGATCTGCCAGTTCTCCCGAAGCGGGCGCGAGTCGGCGCCCGACCGTCTTGGCAATTCCTCGCCAGGCGGACACCGTCAGGTCTCCCTCCTGAACGGCGATCGTTCCCGACGATGCGACACGACCGAGAGCCTCGACCATGGCCCCGGCGGATCGACACTCGACGACGTCGATAGAGACCGGAACCTCGGCTCGCGCTTGCTCCGTGTAGCGACCGTCGGTGAGCAAGGCGGTGGATTCACGCGATATCACGAGCCAGCCGTTCGATCCGGTGAAACCGGTGCACCATCGGACATCCTCGAGGGCGGACAGCAACAAGACGTCATGATCGGAGCCGGCCAACGTGAACGCCAGCCCGCAACGGTCGCGCGCGATCGTCATGGTCGCGACGACCGACTCGTCGCCACTTGGGCCGCGATCTCGTAACCCCGTAGCCCCAGTCCGACGATCGTGTTCGTCGCTTTGGGCGTGATGACACTGGTATGACGAAAAGCTTCGCGGGCATGAGGGTTGGAGATGTGGACCTCGATGATCCGGCCCTCGAACGCGCCCAACGCGTCGTGGATACTCCAGGAGTAATGGGTCAAGGCACCGGCGTTGATGATGATGACATCGTGGCGACCGCGCGCGCCGTGAATGGCGTCGATCAAATCGCCCTCATGATTCGACTGGAGGTCGTCGACGGACCAGCCGCGATCCTCAGCCACTTTTCGGACCACCTTCACGTAGTCGTCGAGGGTGCTCGGGCCGTAGACCTCGGGTTCCCGCTGACCGAGCAGGTCGAGATTCGGACCGTGAAGAAGCAGGATGCGGGACACGTTCGGACACTACCCCTGCCGGACTCGCGGACGATCGTCTTTTGACTCAGGGAGCGAGGTACTCGACGAGTACGGACGACACGATGTCCGGATCGATGCCGGCAACCACCTCGAGGCCGCGCGGAGAGTCGAGGACGAAGGTGAGGCCCGCGGTCGCCTTTTTGTCGCGCGCCATGGCGACCATCAATGCGTTCACGTCCAAGGGTCCCGACGGCTTGACGGCCAACCCGTACTCCTGACCGACCACCTCGTGGTGGCGCTGCACACGGTTCCAGTCGATTCGTCCGAGACGATGGGCCAAACGAGCGGCGAACACCAAACCCATCGCCACCGCCTCTCCATGAGCCACGGAGTGACGAGTGACGGTCTCGATGGCGTGACCCAAGGTGTGCCCGTAGTTCAACAGCGCCCGGGCACCGGCGTCGCGTTCGTCCGCCGAGACGATCTCGGCCTTGATTCGAACACACGTGGCCACCCGTTCGTCGAGATCCATCGCCAACATGTCCTGTCCCGAGATGAAGTGGTACTTGGCGACCTCACCCCACCCACACCGGGTCTCGGCGGCGGGTAGGGAGGCGAGGTGGTCGAGATCGCACAACACGGCGTCGGGCTGCCAAAAGGCTCCCAGCAAGTTCTTGCCTTCGAAGATGTTGACCCCCGTCTTGCCCCCGATCGCCGCGTCGACCATCGCCACGAGGGACGTCGCCACGTGAACGACCGCCGTTCCCCGGTGCCACATGGAGGCCGCGAAACCCGCCACATCGGTGACCATTCCCCCGCCCACCGCGACGATGACATCGTTTCGAGTGAGCCCGAACCCGGCGAACGCACGGCACAATTCTTCGACGGTCGCCAGCGTCTTGTGTTCCTCGCCCCGACCGATGTACACGGTGGTGCTCGGCACACCCGCGAGGTCGATGGTCGGAAGACCGTCCTGTGTCACGATGACGGCACGTTTCGCTGCCGACGGAAGGAACCCGACGACTTCGCGACTGACTCCAGGCCCCACGATTATCGGATAGGACCGCTCCGCGAGATCGACGATCACCTCGTGACGGCTCACCGCTCGAGCTCCTTCACGGCCTCGACGCACGAGCGGACGATCTGGTCGATGGCGAGGGCGTCCACATCGATGATGACGTCGCTGACCTCTTCGTACATCGTCCGTCGTTCGTTGGCCATGAGCGACAAATTAGCGAGCGGATCCGTGCCGATGAGGGGACGGTGCTCGGCCCCGCCGCGGGTGGAACTCGCGACCCGATCGACGAGTGTCTCGGGACGGGCTCGTAACCAGATAACCGAATGGTTCACGAGCGAACGTCGGTTGGCGTCGCGCAACACGACACCACCTCCCGTGGCGATGACCGACGACGTCACGGCGTCGAGGGCCTCCACCAACACCTGCGACTCCCGGTCGCGGAAACCCTCCTCGCCATCCTCGGTGAAGATGTCACGGATGGACCGCGCAGACATGACCTCGACGCGGGTATCGGTGTCGACGAACTCACGCCCGAGCGAGCGCGCCAAACGGCGCCCCACGGTCGATTTGCCGCTACCCATGAGGCCCACGAGAGCCACGTGGCGCACGGCCGAAATCATCGCGCCGTGGCGTTCGCCGCGTTGCGACAGAACTCGGTCAGCGAGTCGCCGCCGAACTTTCGTTGGGCCTCGGCGGCCAACACCAGCGACACCATCGTCTCGGCCACTACTCCCATGGCCGGCACGGCGGTCACGTCGGTGCGCTCCTTGAACGACACGGTGGAGTCCTTGGTCACCACGTCGACGGTCGGCAAAGACGGCTTGTTCAAGGTCGCCAGTGGCTTCATCGCCGCGCGGACCACCAGCAAACCGCCGTTGCTGATGCCGCCCTCGGTGCCCCCGGCCAAGGCGGTCTCGCGGACGTATCCAGCCGTCTGATCGTCCCAATGAACGGCATCATGAGCCGCACTGCCGCGACGACCAGCCACCTCGAAGCCGTCGCCGATTTCGACTCCCTTCACGGCCTGAATGCTCATGACCGCCTGTGCCAGCAGAGCGTCCAACTTCCGATCCCAGTGAACGTGGCTTCCGAGGCCCACGGGTACTCCGAACCCGATGACCTCGATGATGCCGCCGAGGCTGTCCCCTTCTTTCGCGGCCAGTTCAACTTCGGAGATCATGCGGGCGGCCGCATCGGAGTCGAAACAACGCACCGGAGACTCGTCCACTGCGGCCAGGTCGGCAAAAGTGGGCCGCATCGCGTTCGAACGAACCGCGCCCATCTGGATGACGTGCGACATGACCTGGACACCGATGTGCCCGAGCAACAACTTCGCCAAGGTGCCGGCAGCTACACGGGCAGCGGTCTCCCGGGCGCTGGCCCGCTCCAGAACATCTCGGGCGTCGTCGAAGCCGTACTTCTGCATACCGGCCAGATCGGCGTGTCCCGGGCGAACCCGCGTGAGGGGGGCCTTGGTGGCACCGGGCGCCGGATCCATTTCCTCGTGCCACTTGTCGGAGCGGAACCACTCGGTGTTCTGGATCTCGATGGCGACGGGTGATCCGAGGGTCCGACCATGTCGGACTCCCCCGACCAAGGTGACCTCGTCCTGCTCGAAGCGCTGCCGGGGGCCACGTCCGTAGCCGAGTCGGCGACGCGAGAGTTCGGACTGAATGTCCTCGACGGTGACCGCGAGACCGGCCGGCAGCCCCTCCACGATCACCATCAGGGCTCGCCCGTGGGACTCGCCGGCGGTCAGAAAGCGCAACATCGCCTGAAGGATACCGTTTCGTCAGGCCAGAGCCCGTCGAGCGGCTCGCGTCATCGACGTGACGTCGGGACGACGCCCTGTCCAGAGAACCTGTTGACGCGCGGCCTGATGGATCAGCATTCGCGAACCATCGATCGTTCGACAGCCGGAGCGCTCGGCTTGTTGCAGGAGAACGGTGCGCAACGGGTGGTAGACGATGTCGACCACGACGTGTTTCGGGCCGAGTACCCCGTCGGGCAGCGGACTCTCCGGCTGTCCCATTCCGACACTCGTGGCGTTGACCACGATCTCACTGTCCCGTATCGCCGCCGCCAAATCATCGCCGGAGACCACCGTTCCCCGACCTTGCGCCAAGGGCACCAAGCGCTGTGCCTTGGCAACGGTTCGATTGTGAACGAGGATCGCGTCCGAGCCGTTTCGCGCCATCGCGTCGACGATCGAGCGCGCGGCACCACCAGCGCCGAGAACCAACACCCGACTCCCCTCCACCGAAACCTCGGCTTCGCGGAGGGCATCACAGAGACCGTCCCCGTCGGTGCTGTATCCGACCAACTGTCCGTCATCCTTCTTCACGATGGTGTTGACGCTCGACAATGCCGCGGCCGAATCGTCGAGTCGGTCCACGAGTCCGGCGACGGCATCTTTGTGGGGCATCGTGACGCTCACACCGGAAATCGACGAACCACGCAACAACCCGATGAACGCTCCGAGCGTCTCGGACGAGACCCGCAACGCCGCGTAGGTCCAGTCGACGCCGGAACTGGAGAACGCCGCATTGTGAATGACCGGGGACAGACTTTGCTCCACGGGATCGCCGATGACCACGGCCAAACGCGTACGACCGGTGATGGGCTCCCGTCGTTCCGTCATCAGAGGACTCCCGCTGCTATGGCCGCTTGAACGTTGGCAAGGTGCTGGTCCAACGTCGCCGCGAAAACGTGTCGCCCGTCCTCGTCGGCCAACACATAGTAGAGATAGCGACATCGGTCGACCTCGGTGATTTGTGCACAGAGCGGATCACCGGCCGACGGATTCGGCGCCGGATCGAGGGCTGCCGCGATCGACTTTCGTCCCGGGTTGGCGATCGGTGTCGGCGGAAGGCCGAGGTAGAGGTAGGTGTTGTAGGGGCTGTCGATGGCCTTGAGATCGGCAAAGGGAAGAGCCGGATCCTGTCGGTAATACAGCGTGGCATCGATCTCGAGGGGCATTCCGGCCTCGAGGCGGTTGTAGATGACCCGAGCGATCAAGTCCCGATCATCGTCGAGCTTGGCCTCCCGCTCGATCATGGAGGCGATGATCAGAACGTCGTAAGGGCTTCGTCCCAGATCGCCGTCGTCGAGACCCTCTTGACGACCGACCCGCTCCATGAGTGAGATCATGTCGCGCAGAATCTGAGCGCTCGTGGAATCACCGGAAATCAAATAGGTGTCGGGAAACAGCAAACCCTCCAAACTCGAGATCGTGTCCGGTTGATACTTCGATCTGACGACCGACGCGGTCCCCTTCAGACCGGCGTCGGTGACGAAGTCCTCAACGTCGACTGAGCGCATCTCACCGGCGACCCGCTCGGCGATTTGATCGACGGTGAAACCCTCGGGAAACGTCATCTTGAAGTAGGTCTCGTTGGGTGGGGTTCGAAGAACGCGTAACAAATTGCCGAGGTGATCTCGGGGTCGCATGGTGTAGTACCCGGGGGTGATCTCGAGTCCACCTTTTTCACCGACGTAGCGCTCGAACACCGAGGAGTCGACGATGAATCCCGCGGTTTCGAGATCGAGGGCCAGGGAGCCGACGTCGGATCCTTCGACGACTCGAAAGACGTCGGCGGCCAACGGGTTGCCGGGAGGATTCACCTTGCGCAGGTACGTCAACTGATCGATACCGAACCACAACAGGCCGATCATGCCGATGCCGAGTCCCACCGAGACGATGACGCGCCGCCAACGCCTCCAGTTCGGAGATGCGATCCGAACCTCCGGAGTCAAACGATCATGATCGAGGTCCGTCATCGGGGACAGCCCCGGTCGAGCCATGACTGCAACATCACTGCCGCCGCAACCCGATCGACGTAGCGTCGACGACGACTCGCACTGATGCTGGCCTCCTTCAGGACACGATCGGCGGCCACCGTCGTCATCCGCTCGTCGAAGAGAATCACCGGCACATCGAGAAAGGTACCGAGAAGCCCCGCCTCTCGCTGGGCGGCCTCGGCGGCGACGCCGAGTTCGCCGTTCATTCGAAGGGGAAGACCGACAACCACGATCCCGATTTCCTCGTCCGAGACGATCCGCGCGAGGGCGGCGTGATCCGAGCGGACGGAACGCGAACGTTCGAGTGTCGACAGTGGCGTCGCGATCGTTCCACTGGGGTCGCTCGTGGCCAATCCGATCCTCTTGGTTCCGAGGTCGATGCCGAGTGCCCGCATCAGACCCCGGCTGCCTCCCGAGCCAGACGCAGGGCCTCGTCGAGCCCGGCGGGATTCTTCCCACCGGCGGTGACGACATCTCCCTTTCCCCCGCCTCCTCCGCCCACGGCCTTGGCCGCCTCCCGAATGAGCTGGGCGGCCGGCACGCGGAAAGAGGCCACGACCGCGCCGACCAGGGACACGCCACCGGTCGGGGAAACGCCCCCGAGCACGACGGCCTCGATGCCCGCTTGTTGCCGGATGGCCACGGCCAGATCGCGGAGATCGCTCGGCGAGAGATCGTCGACCCGGGCGATCACGACCCCGTCGACGGCCAGGCTCGACAACTCCGACGCCCGACCCGTCGCCACGCGTCCGCGGAGGACCTTGTTCTCGTCGTTGAGGGCCCGAATCTCGTCGAGTTTCTTCGACACACCCCCGACGATCTCCTCGACGGACGAACCCACGAGGCGTGCCGCCTCGGACAGGGATCCTTCCATCGATCGCGCCAACTCGAGAGTGCGCAATCCGGCCACGGCCTCGATACGGCGAAGGTTCGCGCCGATCGAGGATTCCGAGGTGATCTTGATGAGTCCGATGTCCCCGGTGGCCGACACGTGCGTTCCCCCGCACAATTCGATGGACGGTCCGGCCTCGAGAACACGGACCCGATCCCCGTACTTGTCACCGAAGAAAGCGATCGCGCCGCGCTGCAGAGCGGTCTCCTTGTCCGTTTCCTCGGATCGCACCTCGGTGTTGCGAAGGGTCACGTCGTTCGCGATTTCCTCGATGCGACACAACTCATCGACGGTGACCGCCGCATAGTGGCTGAAATCGAACCGGAGGCGATCGTCGTTCACGAGCGAACCGGCCTGCTTGACATGATCACCGAGGACCTCACGCAGGGCCCAGTGCAACACGTGCGTCGCAGTGTGGTGACGCCGGATGGCTGTGCGACGCGCGACGTCGATCTCTGCTTCGACCGCCTGGCCGACCTCGACGACGCCACCCGACGGACGGCACAGGTGACGATGCAAGCCCGGAAGGGCGAGCGTGGTGTCGAGCACCGAGAGGACTCCGTCAGGGCCGATGAGGGCACCGGTGTCGCCGACCTGTCCGCCACTCTCCGCGTAGAACGGAGTCCGATCCAGGAACACCTCGAGGGTTCCGTCCCCCGCTTCGAGGATGGCGACAACCGTGGACCGTGACGCAGCCTCGGTGTACCCGACAAACGTGGTCAGACCGGACGCATCGAGGATTTCGCGGTACTGGTCCATGCGTTCCGGGCCATGGGAGGCACCTTTGCGTGCGGCCTTGGCCCGATCGCGTTGCCGACCCATTTCCAACTCGAAGCCCGGCACATCGACGGAGATGTTGCGCTCGGCGACGATCTCCTCGGTGACCTCGAGAGGGAACCCGTACGTGTCGTGAAGAAGGAAGGCCGTCGAACCAGAGATGCCTCGGGATTCCCGAACGGCCACGTCGATCTCATCAGAAAGGATCCCGAGTCCGGTCTTGAGAGTCTGACGGAAACGCTCCTCCTCCTTGCTCAGGACACCGAGGATGAAATCCCTTTGCCGAACCACGTCCGGATAGGCCTGTCCCATGACCGAAACGGCGGTGTCGACCAACGTGGGCATGACCGACGATTCGGTGCCCAACATGAAAGCGTGTCGCACCGCGCGTCGGATGATGCGCCGAAGCACGTATCCCCGTCCCTCGTTCGACGGGAACACACCGTCGCCGACCAGCATCGTGCTCGATCGTGCGTGTTCGGCGAGCACGCGCAGGCTGAAACTGGCGCGGTCCTCGTAGTCGCCGACGAGATAGCGGGCGCCGGTCACGGACTGGGCCGCCTCGACGATCGGAAACAGAGCGTCGGTCTCCCAGACCGAGTCCTTCTTCTGGATGAGGGTCAGAATTCGCTCCAGGCCGGCCCCCGTGTCGATGGACGGCTTCGGCAACAGGGTGCGGGAGCCGTCGGGAGCCTGGTTGTACTGCATGAACACCAGGTTCCAAAACTCCATGAAGCGGTCCCCATGGGGGTCGTTCAACGGACCACCGGGCGGACCGAAAGCCGAACCGCGATCGATGTGCAACTCCGAGCAGGGCCCGCAGGGACCGGTGTCGCCCATTTGCCAGAAGTTGTCGGCGTCGCCGAGGCGTTGGATGCGATCCATGGGCACGCCGACTTGTTCGTGCCAGATGCTCTCGGCCTCGTCATCACTGGTGTGGACGGTGACCCAGATACGGTCCCCGTCGAAGCCCAACCGCTCCGTGACCAGTTCCCAACTCCACGGGATGGCCGATTCCTTGAAGTAATCGCCGAACGAAAAGTTGCCGAGCATCTCGAAGAAGACCAAATGGCGCTTCGTTCGCCCGACATCATCGAGATCGTTGTGTTTTCCGCCGGCTCGCGCGCACTTTTGCACGGTCGCCGCCCGAGAGAAGGGCGCCACTTCGTCTCCGACGAAATACGTCTTGAAGGGAACCATTCCCGCGACCGTGAACAGAACGGTGGGATCGTGAGGAATGAGGCTGGCCGACTCCACTGCGGTGTGCTGACGCTCGGTGAAAAAGTCGGTGAACGCCCGACGAAGTTCGTTCGCCGTCGACGGCGCCGAGAGACGAGGAGAGGGCGAGGACGACGACGTCATGACAACCGAATCTTAGCCCGATGTTTTTCCTGCTCACGTGTGCTATTCGCCGGAGTTGCCCTAACCTGTCGGCGTGACCGAGTCGCTGCTTCCCTCTCACGATGCCGCCCGCATCTCCACCGCGCCTCGCAAGCCAGTTCGGATCGCCGGCCTGTCAGGACGTCACGAAGACCTGCACGAGATGATCGCCTTCGAGGATCCCGACGAGCAACGCACGTGGATGATCGATGCGACGTTCATGCGTAGTTCGTGGAGATGCATTTTCGGTGAGGGTTGTCAGGGGGTCTACGAGCGCCCGACTCCCGAGTTGAACCAGGGCTGTTGCTCCCATGGTGCCCACCTTGTGGATGAGGCCGACGTCGCCAACGTGGTGAAGCACGTCGTTCGACTGACTGATGAGCAATGGCAGATGAAGTCCAGAGCGAAGAAGAAGGGCTTCTTGAAAAAGCACAAGGACGGAGACACGAAGACCCGCCGTGTCGACGGGGCCTGCATTTTCCTGAATCGCCCGGGTTTCGAGGGTGGAGCGGGTTGTGCCTTTCACATCGCCGCCATGGAATCCGGGGAGCGTCCATTGGACTGGAAGCCCAACGTCTGCTGGCAGTTACCGATACGACTCGAGCACCACTCCGACACCAGCGGATGGGTGACGACCTTCGTCCGCGAATGGAAGCGACGGGACTGGGGGAACAACGGCGACGACCTTCATTGGTGGTGCACCGACACCCCCGACGCGTTCGTCGGCCGTGAGCCGGTGTACAAGTACCTCAAGGACGAGATGATCGAAACTGTCGGTCGTACGGTCTACGACTTGATGGTCGAGGTTCTCGAGCGCCCCGTCTCCGAGCCGTTACCCCACCCGGTCCTGGTGAAGCGAAAGAAAAGTTGACTCAGCCGGTTTTCTTGTAAGCCCGACGTCGATCCTCGAGTCCGAGGTGTCGCTTGCGAATGCGGATGCTCTTCGGGGTGATCTCCACCAACTCATCCTCGGCGATCCATTCGATGGCCGTCTCGAGGGTGTGGATGATCGGAGCGGCGAGTTTCACGCCGTCGTCATGGCTGTGGGTGCGGATGTTGTTCTTTTCCTTGGCGCGAACGGCGTTGACGACCATCTCATCACCACGGGAACTCTCACCGATCACCATGCCCTCGTACGTCTTGTCGCCGGGATCGACGAAAAGGGTTCCGCGCAACTGCAGATTGTCCAGGGCGTAGGCCGTGACCATGCCCTCGCGATCCGAAATCATGGCTCCACCGGTGCGGTGAGGCAGATCACCGCACCAAGGCATCCAGCCCGCGTGGTGTTGGTGGAGCATCGCGGTCCCGCGGGTCACGGTCAACAACAGTGAACGGAAGCCGATCAGTCCGCGACTCGGACATTCGAAGGTGACCACCGAGCGTCCGGGATCTCCCGGCCGCAGATCGACCACCCGTCCCTTGCGGGGGGCCAGAGCTTGGGTGACCGCTCCGACGTGCTCGTCGGGCACATCGCACACACCCCGCTCGAGGGGCTCGAACTTCTTGCCGTTGGCCTCCTTCGTGATCACCTCGGGGCGGCTGACCTGGAGTTCGAATCCCTCGCGCCGCATCGATTCGATGAGGACGGCCAATTGCAACTCTCCGCGACCGGCGACCTCCATGACCTCGGCCGAGTCCGTGGGGTGCAACTTTATGGAGACGTTGCCAAGCACCTCTTTGTGCAGACGGTCGAGCAAGTGTCGGCTGGTGAGATACTTCCCATCGCGACCGGCGAAGGGCGAAGTGTTCACGCCGAAGGTCATCCGCAGCACGGGCTCATCGACCGTCAGGCGAGGCAAGGGAATCGGACTGTCGATGGATGCGATGGTGTCACCGATTTCCACCTCGGGGAACCCGGCCACCACGAACAGATCGCCGGCGAACAACACGTCCTGCTCCACGCGCCCCACCCCGGAATACGCCATCAACTGCGCCAAACGCCTTTTCAGCGGGGGCTGACCCTCGACAAACTCCTCCTCCAACAGCGCGACCATTTCGCCCTTGCGCAGTGCACCCTGATAAATCCGACCCACGGCCAAACGACCCAAGTATTCCGAGGCGTCGAGGTTCGTCACCAAAGCCTGCAAGGGAGCATTCGGGTCTCCGTCGGGGGCTGGAATACACCGAAGAATGGCGTCGAGCAGGGGCGACAAATCAGCGTCGGCCGGCGGCATTCCGAGCCCGACCATGGCTCGACCCTCGCGGGCCACCGCTGAGACCACCTCGAACTCGATGTGATGGTCAGCCGCCTCGAGATCGATGAAGAGTTGGTACACCTCGTCGAGCACTTCTTGGGCTCGGGCGTCGCCTCGGTCGACCTTGTTGATCACGACGACGGCTGGAAGATCCCGGGCCAAAGCCTTCTGCAACACGTAACGGGTTTGAGGAAGCGGGCCCTCGGCTGCATCGACCAGAAGAAGGATTCCGTCGACCATTGTGAGGGCCCGCTCGACCTCGCCCCCGAAGTCGGCATGGCCGGGGGTGTCGACCAAGTTGATCTTGGTGTCTTTCCACGTGATGGAGGCCGCCTTGGCCAAGATCGTGATGCCACGCTCACGCTCCTGATCGTTGGAGTCCATGACCCGATCCACAACCTGTTGGTGCGCGGCAAACGTACCCGTGGCTCGAAGCAGGGCATCGACGAGGGTGGTCTTACCGTGGTCGACGTGAGCGACCAAGGCCACATTTCGGAGTGGGTTCGTCATACCAGTCTTGAAACGAGAAATCACTTCTCGTCGGCATCGTCACTTTCGACGGTATCGCTGGCCTCGTCAGCTGGATCCTCGTCCTCATCCTCGTCGTCGAACACCACGCCGTACTTCTCGGCCAACGCCGCGTACTCGTCGTCTTGCGATTTCGGACCCCGATCGGACCCTCCGAGTCCGAGGTCGAAAGCGCTGGGACCGGCTTGCTTCAGTTTGCGCGCTTCTTCGAAACGACGATGACGACCCTTTTTCACGGCAGGGCTCCGAACTGGTGTGGGGACTGGGGTGGATGTGCGAACAGGGTGACGCCCCGACGGTGAACGACGTCCACCATTCGCGCCCCGAAGTGTAGTTCGCCGAGCGGTCGCCAACGGGGTATCTGCGCCACAAAAACCCGTTTCGTGCGATTCGACCGGCCCCAGTGGACCGATCGGTGTGATTCAGGTCTCGGCGGAGAACCCCTCGGGGGACACCGACGTGAGCCTCAATCCCCCTCGGCCGTCGAACGACAGACCCGAACGGCCCGCCAACAGGTCCTCGATCTGTGCTCCGACCAGGTCCCGACGCCAGCCTCCCGACAAACGAGCACCCACGTCGCGTCGCAGGAGGGCGACGATGTCGTGTCGCGTGGCCAACAAGGCGGTGTCCACATCGTGGGTCCGCGCAACCTCACTGATCCAGGCCGATACCAACGTGATCGCCGGTCGAAGGCTCCGATCCAAGTCCTCACCTTCGAAGGTCGGGAGATCGGCACGACGCTCTCGGCCTCGTGCGACCGCTTCGAGGATTTCGGACCCGATCGGCCCTCGAGTGTGCCGTTCATCGACCCCGCGCGCCTGAGCGAGTTCGGCAATCGACGAGGGGTCGCGCTGCGCGACACCGTGCAGCGCCAAATCGGGCAGAACCAGTCGGGGCGGAATGTCGCTGGCCATGGCCCGTCTCTCGCGCCACTCGGCCAGGGACGCCAAGATTCCCCGAGTCCGTGGCTTCAGCCCGCGCAGGTCCTTCTGTCTCAACCAGGCATCGGCGGGATCCGCCGGACCCGCAGGGCGGGTTCGTAAATCCTCGCAGGCTTCCTCAGCCCACGAGAGACGGCCACGAACTTCGAGTTCATGTCGAAACCGATCGTGTAACTCGAGGAGGTGTTCGACATCGGACGCCGCGTACGACAGTTGGCCCGCGGTGAGGGGGCGTCGCAACCAGTCCGTCAACCGATCCCCCTTCGGAAGGGCGACCCTCAATTCGGCATTGACGAGCGACGCCAGCGACGGAGTCGAAAATCCCAGGAATCCGGCGGCGATCTGGGTGTCGAAAATGCGACGTGGAATCATTTCGACGGCGTGGGTCAGAACGTCCAAGTCCTGTTGTGCCGCGTGGAGAACGATCAGGCTTCCATCACCAAAAACTTTCGTTATCGGCGCGATGTCGACGGCCAAAGGATCGATGATGGCGACACCACCGGACCACGCCACCTGAACCAGGGCCAGTCGCGGGAAATACGTACGCTCGCGATGAAACTCGGTGTCGAGGGCGATTCGGGGCTCGGAGACGAGAACGTCGAGCAGATCGTTCAACTTTTCTCCGGAGTCGACGAGGAGGAAAGTCACCGTGGTGACGATCCCTCGATGACGTCACGACCACTCATGATCCAGGCCGACGTTCCCCCGGCCACATTTGCCACGTCGAGCCCCAGGCCGGCAAGGTGGCCACACGCTCTGGCGCTCCGACCACCGACTTGGCAGATCAGCAACGTGCTGCCACCCCGTGGATCGCGGCATTCGTCGACCCGCTGGGCGAGTTCGGAGAGCGGAACCGAGATGGCCCCACGCACATGACCGGCCGCGTACTCATCCGACTCACGAACGTCGACCAAGAACACCCCGGCCGAGAGTCGGACCTCCAACTCGTCGACATCGATCTCCCCGAAAGCCGCATCAGTCACTCCGTCAGGCTAACCGAGGTCCTCGGGGCGGTTGACGTTGCGCAGCACCTCGGATGGGAATTCGACACTGGCCACCCGGAGCAAACTCGTCATGTTGCGAAGGGAGCGTCTCTCCAACATCAGCTCTCGATCGATCGTCTGGATCGAGGAACGTCGCCACCATGCGAACAACGGCTGTGGGCCCTCGGAACACGTCGCGAGGATCACGTCGTCGAAGGGATGGTCCGCCAACGCCTCACGCATGCGCGCGATCGCGACGCGATCGACGGCGATCAGATCGACCGCGAGGACCAGGGTCCACTCCTCCTCGGCCGTCTTCAAAGTCGTCCTGATCCCTTCGAGCGGACCGCGGCCCACCACGAGATCCGGTACGTGCTCACAGGGAACACCGTGGAAGCGATCCCCAGAACCTCCGACCAACCTGACGCTCAGGAAACCCGAATCGCCGAGTAAACGCGCCATCCGTGTCGCTGCCGGCTGTTCGTCGATCTCCATCAGGGCTTTGTCCCGCCCCATTCGCGAAGAGGCTCCTCCGACGAGGATCACCGCCGACGTGGACGTCATCGGGTCAAACCTCGACCGGAACACCACCCGGCTCGAGTTGGAGAACGAAGAGCCGGCAACGCTCGGCCTCGTCGAGTTCTCCGATCGCATCGGCCATCGAGCCGAGGCGACTCAGGGCCCGTAGAAAGCCGCGATTGGGTTCATGGCTCCAGCGCACGTACCCCGAACCACGCCAACCGTTCTGACGCAGGAGGTCGAGCCCCCGGTGATACGCGACTCGGTAACACGCATACCGTTCGATGTCATCGCGACCCTCATCACCCAAGGCCACCCATGCGTCGATCCAACGGGGGTGCCGAGCCACGACATCGGCGACCAGTCGTCGCCTCTGCGACCCGTCGGCCTCCATTGCCCTCATCAACTCGGCACGCACGGCCGCGTCGACCTCGGGCAACGTGACCGAGGGGGGTCCTTGGGGGGAAAGGTTGATGGGGTTCTGCGACATGGAGAAAATCTTACGGCGCACGGGAATTGTCCGCTGACACGCCCCGTTTTTCCGTAGCCTGCACCTTGTGCGTGCGTTGTTCGCCCTGTCCGTCGACCAGTTGAAGAACATTTCCCTGGCGGGAGTCGTCGCTCCGATCGTCATCGGTCTACTCCTGATGAAATTCGTGGCCAAGGCGATGGTTCGAACCGTCATCATGGTGATCGCCGTGGTGTTGGCGGTCGCCGTCTACTCTCAGCGGCAGGAAATCTCCGAGTGTTACGACGACGCGCGCTCTGGTGACGCTGTCGTCGACACCGAGATCACCTGCACCTTTTTCGGCCAGGACGTCTCCCTGTCCCCCTAATCGGACTCACGCGCGGCGGGCACCTCCCATGAACCCGTTTCGAGGCGTCGGATCAGGGGAAGAACCAATCGCTCGAAGAAGCGCTCGGGGCTCGACGAATGAGCATTGTGATGGGCTCCGGGCATCACCACCAGACGTCCGTCGTCGGACAACTCCGAGACGATGCGGGCCGATCGAAGAAAATCGTTGCGGGATTCGGCGCCACAACCCGACATCACCGGACAGTCGAGGTGCGCCCGCTTCCACGGCGGTCCGAGCCGCAAAGAGATCGACTCCGCTCGTAATGCGACACCCTCGGCTCGCCGCGAATCTTTGGTGCGACGGGGCAAACGATCCCATCGCTCCCGACCGACCATGTGTCGCATGAAGGCCTCGGCCGCGTCCTCGGGAGTCGCGGCCCCGGCCGCCAGCGAACCACCACCGCCTGTGGACCACCATGGCTCCCAACTCATCGGGGACTCGTAGACGACGAGTCCGCGGAACAACTCGGGTCGTGTCGCCGCAAGACCGAGAGCGATCGACCCGCCCAGACTGTGGCCCACGACCACGCTCGGGACGGCTCCGATGACGATTCGGAGATCCTCCATGTGCGCCGCAAGGCTTCGATCTCCGGGGGCCCGAAGTGACCGCGCGTAACCCTGACGATCATAGGTGACGACCTCGCCGTGTGGTCGAAGATGCTTCACGAGTCGGGCGAAGCCACCCTCGCGGTCCATCGAGCCGTGCACCAGAACGAACCGATGAGGACCACCCTCGTGACGGGAGACGTGCAAACCGGAGTCTCGTCGGACTGTGGGCTCGGTGGTCACACCTGATTATCTAGTCGGTCATGGAGATGATCCTCGTGCGTCACGCCATTCCGGTTCGGCGCGAGGTCGAATCCGGAGCCGCCGATCCCGAGTTGTCGTCCTCCGGAGTCAGCCAGGCCCGGCTCATGGCCCTCTATCTGGGAGAGGAGGGAATCGATGCGCTGTACACCAGCCCACTACGTCGGGCCAAACAAACCGCCGACGCCCTGACCCTGGTGACGGGACTCACCGCGGTCGAAGTCGACGGGGTTGCCGAGTTCGACCGTCACAGCAACGAGTACGTGCCCATCGAGGAGTTGAAGGCGACCAACGACCCTCGTTGGCAGGAAATGTTGAATGGTCGGTGGCCTTTGGTGCCTGAAGATGAAGAGGATTTCGGGTCTCGGGTCGTGGCCTCGGTGGAGAGGTTGATCGAGCAGCACCCGTCGCAAAAAGTGGTCGTCGTGTGCCACGGGGGTGTCATCAACGCCTATGCCGCCCATGTCCTCGGACTGCCGCTGACTGCACAACAATCGTTCTTTTATCCGAATTACACGAGCCTTCACCGTTTCGCCGCCGCCCGCAGCGGTGAGCGGAGCATCGTGACTCTCAACGAAACCTCGCATTTGCGGGGCTCCGGTCTTCCGATCGGTCTGTTCCAGCGTTGAATCCGGTAGAACGATCGACATGGCCGTCGACGACCTGATCACCCATCTCGATCACTGCGTCTCCCCCGCGCACACCACCGCGTTCTCGGCGAATCGCCTGTCCGCGGTGGGCTTCGAAGAGGTGGGCTTCGACTCTTGGGGGACACATCTCCCGTTCCGAGGGTTCGTGCGGTCGGCCGGGCTTCTCCTGGCCTGGTGCGGCTCGGGTGGTCCATTCCGCATCGTCGGAGCCCACACCGACAGCCCGACGCTACGGATCAAGCCCCACCCCGATACCGGTTCGCACGGCTGGAAGCAGATCGCCGTCGAGGTATACGGCGGAATTCTCAATAATTCGTGGCTCGATCGCGATTTGGCGGTCGCGGGTCGACTGGTCCTGAACGATGGGCGCTCGGTGCTCGTCGACACGGCGGATCCGGTGGCTCGAATTCCCCAATTGGCCGTGCACCTCGACCGTGAGGTGAACGAGCGGGGTCTCATCTTGGATCGTCAGATACATCTCGCCCCCGTCTGGGGCCTCGGAGCACCGTCACCCGGGGAGTTCTTGCGATTCCTGGCCGACAAAGCGGGGGTCAGTCCGACCTCGGTCTCCACGCACGACCTGGTCATGTACGACACGACACCGGCGCGACTGTTGGCCAACGGAACCCTGCTCGCGTCGGGACGTCTCGACAATCAGGTCTCCTGCTGGGCCGCGGTTCGGGCCATTTGCGACGTCGCTGATTCTGGCACCGCGGAGAACACCTTCGTCATCGCGCTCTTCGACCATGAAGAGGTCGGCAGCGAGTCGACTCATGGCGCCGCCGGCCCCCAACTCGATCGACTCTTGCACGCCCTGCACGGCGCCACGGACGGCTCTTTGCGAGACCGTTGCGCGAGATCGCTCTGCGTCTCGGCCGACAATGCACACAGCGTTCACCCGAACTACCCCGAACGACACGAGCCCGGGCATCGCCCGATCGCCAACGGAGGGCCGGTCATCAAGTCGAATGCCAATCAGCGCTACGCAACCACGGCCGAGACGGCCGCACTGTTCGAACGGGCCTGCACGATGGCCGAGGTCCCGTACCAATGGTTCGTCAGCAAGAACACCATGCCCTGCGGATCGACCATCGGTCCGATCACCTCGACCAGGCTCGGAATACCGACCGTCGACGTCGGTGTCGCTCAACTGTCGATGCATTCGGCGCGAGAGCTGTGCGGTGCACTCGATCCCGATTTTTTGGTGCGGGCGTTGACGGCTCTCGGTCGTCTGTGACCCCCCGTCGGAGATTCGGCTTCAGCCTCTCGCCAATCGGCGCGACTCGTCGAGAAGTTCTTGAAGACGCTGGTGCAGAAGGGTCGATATCTCCTTCACCGCTGCTCGGGGCATGCGCCCGTCGACCGACGCGGGAGCCGCTATCGGCTGCCCGATGACCACCACGACCTTGTGGGGGTAGAGGAACTTGGCCCCCTTGCCCATCGCCCGATCACTGCCTCCGATACCCACCGGGACGATCGGCACACCGGCCTTGCAGGCGATGTACGCCGCGCCATCCATGAGAGGCTCGACGAGCGGGCCGCTCTTGCGCTCCCCCTCCGGAAACAACACCAACGGCTCACCCGCTCGGAGAACCTGGATTCCCCGCGTGACGGCTTGTCGGTCGGCCGAGCCGCGAGTCACCGGAAACGCACCCAGAGCCGACAGGATCCATCCGACGGTGCCGTTTCTCCACAGCGAGTCCTTACCCATGAATCGCAAACGGCGACGGGTGCAGGCCGACGCGATCGGAGTGTCGATGTAACTACGGTGCACCGGCGCCAGCACATAAGCACCAGTGGTGGGGATGTTCCGTCGACCGTGGATTCGCATTCGACAATACGTACGCAGAATGAGCGTGACCAAAGAACGAATGAACGAGTAGAAGAGCCGACTTCCCCGACCGTTTCCCGCCAGATACGACTCGACCTCGCTCACGATCCAATCGCCGTCCGACGCTGCGCGATCATCGTGACGATCTCCTCCACGACAGCTTCGACGGATCGTCCCGCGGTGTCGACCACGATCGAATCGGACGAAGCGGACAACGGACTGTCGGAGCGAGAACTGTCCTTGAGATCCCTCTGAATGATGGCCTTCTCCATTTCGTCGACATCTCCTCCGACCTCGGCGACCCGACGCTCGGCCCGAACCCGCGGTGACGCGGTCAGGTACACCTTCAACAAGGCATCGGGAAAAACGACGGAGCCGATGTCGCGTCCCTCGATGACCCCTCCGGCTCGCGCGAGCCCCCATGCTCGTTGTAGGTCGCGCATGACCTGTCGCACGGCGGAGTTCGCCGCCACCGTGCTGACCGCCGCCGTGACCGCATCTCCGCGAATCGACTCCGAGATGTCGACACCGTCGACCGAGGTCCGCCCGTGGGCCACTCGAAGGCGAATCGTCCCCGCCAGGGCCGCCACCGCCTCGGTGTCCTCGAGCGCGACACCCCGAGAGATCGCAGCATGGGTCACCGCACGGTACATGGCCCCGGTATCCAGGTATTCCAACCCCAATCGTGAGGCCAGAGAGCGCGACACGGTCGACTTTCCCGCACCGGCGGGACCGTCGATAGCGACGATGAGGGGTGTGGAACTCATGTCACCAACTGGTACCGAGGGGGCGTCCTTCGTCGTAGCCCGTCGAACCTTGGACACCGACCACCGCCCGCTCACGGAACTCACTCATCGTCGCCGCGCCCGCATAGGTGAACGAACTCCGAACTCCGGCCACGATCTGGTCGATGATGTCCTCGACGCCGGGTCGCTCGGGATCCAGATACATCCGCGAAGTCGAGATGCCCTCCTCGAAGAGCTCCTTGCGAGCACGATCGAACATGGCCTCGGAGCGCGTGCGGTTCCGAACCGCCCGATTCGACGCCATGCCAAAGTTCTCCTTGTAGAGCCGACCGTCCGGATCCCGGAGGGTGTCGGCCGCCGATTCGTACGTACCCGCGAGCCACGAGCCGAACATGACACTCCCGGCGCCCGCCGCCAATGCCAACGCCACGTCGCGTGGATAACGCACACCACCGTCGGCCCACACGGATTTCCCGGCGGCGCGGGCTTCCGCGGAACATTCGAGGACCGCGGAGAACTGCGGCCGACCGACACCGGTCATCATGCGGGTGGTGCACATCGCGCCCGGGCCCACCCCGACCTTCACGATGTCGGCTCCCGCCGAGATGAGGTCACGGGTGCCGGCGGCGGTCACCACGTTCCCCGCCACCACCACCGCGTTGGGCGCGGCCCGACGAACGGCCGCGACGGCGTGGATCATGCGGGTTTGATGCCCATGGGCGGTGTCAACCACCAGCACGTCGACTCCGAGGGCGGCCAGGTCTCGGGCCTTGCACGCCGGGTCACCATTCACCCCGATCGCCACGGCCGTGAGAAATTCGCCCTTGGCGTTGAACGACGGTCGGTACAGGGTGGACCGCAGGGCCCCCTTGCGGGTCACGCAGCCCAGAAGACGCCCGTCGGCGTCGATCACGGGTGCGGCAGTGAGTCGCTGTCCCGAGAGTTGATGGAACACCGATTCCATCGACGTGCCATCGGCGACCGACAGGAGTTCGGTTGACATCACGTTGTGAAGTTGAGTGAACCGGTCGTATCCCGCGGCATCGGCCTCGGTGAAGATGCCCCGAGGCCGTCGTTCAGCGTCCACGATGATGACGACACCGTGAGCCCGCTTGTGAATCAAGCCGAGAGCCTCACCGACGGTGTCGGTCGGAGCCAAGGTGATCGGCGTCTCGTAGATCGGGTGGCATCGCTTGACGAAACCGACCACGTTGGCGACGACGTCGAGGGGGATGTCCTGCGGAAGAACGACCAGACCCCCACGACGACCGACGGTTTCGGCCATCCGTCGTCCCGCCACAGCGGTCATGTTGGAGACGACGACGGGGATGGTCGTACCGACACCATCGGTCGTGGAAAGGTCCACGTCGAGTCGAGAGCCGACATTCGACAGGCTCGGAACCATGAAGACGTCGCTATAGGTCAGATCGTGAGCGGGCGGGGTCTCGTTCAGGAATCTCATGTTGTGTCCGACTTCTCCACTGGACGGACCCGAAACGGGCGGGACGACCGCTTCAGGCTAGGGGCTATCTTGGACGCCGTGGGACATCCCGTCGTTTTGGTACATGGATGGGGTGGTTCCTTCGAGACCACGTGGCGCTCATCGGGGTTCGTCGATCTCCTGCAAGATGCCGGGCGCACCGTCATCGGGATCGATTTGCTCGGACATGGAACCGCTCCGAAACCCCACCAACCGGCGGCGTACGCCGACCTGACCACGCGGATCCTGGAGCGACTTCCTGACGATCCGGTCGACGCGGTCGGCTTCTCGTTGGGTGCACTGACCCTTTTGAGATTGTCGATCGATCATCCGGGACGTTTGTCCCGACTCGTCCTCGCTGGCATCGGTCGTAACGCCGTCGAGCCCAACGACCCCGAATCCCACCAACGGCTCGTCGCGGCGCTCGAAGGTGCACCCTCGGACGAGGACAATCTGTCCCGTTTGTTCGTTCAGTACGCCGATCAACCGGGCAACGACAAGGTGGCCTTGACGGCCATCATGAAACGCGAGCGATCACCGTTCGGCGACGACGAACTCGCCCGAATCTCCTGCCCCACACTCGTGGTGATCGGTGACCGTGATTTCGCCGGGCCGGGTGAACCCCTCAGTTCGAGAATCGCCGACTCTCGACTCGTGACCTTGCGTGGTGTCGATCATTTCGCCACCACCGGTGACTTCGGCTTCTTCGACGCGGCCTTGGAATTCCTCGGAGCACTCCCCTCGTGAGCACATCGGGTGTCGATGTCGACCGCGCGGCGCGTCTCTTGCTCGGCGGAGGTGTCGTGGCGATTCCCACCGAGACGGTGTACGGACTGGCTGCGACGGCCCGCGATGCCATCGCGGTCCGACGGGTCTACGACCTCAAAGGCCGCCCCGCGTCCCATCCCCTCATCGTTCACTTTGCCGACGCCGATGGAGCGGGAGAATGGGCGCAGCATTGGTCGCCGGAGACCGACGCTCTGGCCCAACGGTTCTGGCCCGGGCCGTTGACCTTGATCGTCGAACGAGCCGATTTCGTTCCTGATTTCGTGACCGGAGGGCTCTCGAGCGTGGCCCTTCGGGTACCGGATCATGCCCTGACTTTGCAGTTGCTCCGTGTGGTCGGTGACGGACTGGCGGCGCCCTCGGCCAACAAATTCGGCCTGGTCAGCCCGACCACCGCCCAACACGTTCGTGCCGACCTCGGAAACGGGGTCGATTACGTTCTCGACGGTGGTCCGTGTCGCATCGGTGTGGAGTCGACCATCGTCGATTGCACGGTCGATCCCCCTCAGATTCTGAGACCGGGAGCCGTCACGGTCGAGGACATCGAAACGGTCATCCGATCGGTTGCTGCATCATCGGGACCGAGTCGAGCACCGGGAATGTTGAGCAGCCACTACGCACCGAAGTGCCGATTGGTCCTCGTCGAGTCGGGCGCTCGACCCACCGAGCCGATGTCAGGATCCACCCGAACCTTGGACGCGAGGGTGAATCCGAGCACGTTCGCCCGCGAAATGTACGCCGAATTGCGACGAGCCGACGACGACGGCATCGACAGCCTCCTGATCGAACTCCCCGAGCCTCGAGGTATCGGACTGGCGATTCGCGATCGTCTGTCGAAGGCCGCCGCGGGTCGTTAACTCCGCGCGTCGAGAGAGTTGATTTCACGCACGATCAAATCGCGAATGCGCTCGATCTGGTCAGGGTGTGAAAGATCCGAGGTCAACGACACCGTGCTGGAGCCAGCATCGGGCACGATCTCCGCGCGACACCAGACGCGATCACCTGATCCATCGACGTCCGTGAGCACGAACTCGACAACGTAGGGAGGCTCATCTTCCATGATCTCCCCGATCGACAGCACGGCCAACGACAAAGCCTCGTGGGCCTCCACCGGCAACACGTCGATGACGAAAGACGGGTGATCGACCACGACCGTGCGGGGGACCCGTCCCGAGTTCGGAACCGTCGGGGCAGCCGTCGCGGCACCGTCCTGCGCGAGACTCGTCAGCAGGTCATCGGCGGCCTGATTGATCCGGGCCATGAGCGCGGCATCTCCTCCACGATCGGGATGATGAAGAAGGGACAAACGTCGACGAGCCTCCATGATCTGAATCCGAGTCGCCGGCGGCGAGAGACCGAGCAGGAGGTGACTGTCCGACGTCGTCATCGCGGACCTCCCGAATGACGCGTGCCGTCGGGGTCCCGGGCCCACGAGGCCCTCGTGCCCCACCCGTCCTCGAAGACGACGTCATCGAGAGGCTTCCGTCGAACCGGACCATGCGAACCACGTGGTTTGCCAAGAGTGATGCAAGCCGACAGCGCAACCTCGTCGGGGATTTCGAGCAGGCGACGAAGCTCGGGTTCGACGGCTTGATGCCACATGGTGAGAGCCCCTCCGTAACCCAGAGCTCGCGCCGCCAACAGGAGGTTCTGACACGCGGGATACACCGAAGCCCCCTCGTAAGGATTCGGATCGCGGTACCGAACGAGGCAAACCAACACCACGACCGGGATGGACTCGAAGTTGTCGACGTAGTCCTGCATGGCCCGAGCCTGACGAGCTTTGGGAGAGTCCGGATCGAGACCCGATCCGCTGTCGTATCCGTCCTGACGCTCCTTGGACCTCCAACCAAGCCGGAACGAGTCGCCGAGAAGCGCCTTGGCTCGCGTTGCTCGGGGCCCCTCGACGAGGGTCAAGAACCGAACAGGTTGGCGGTTCGAACCACTCGGCGCCCGCGTGGCATGCCACAAGATCGTGTTCAAATCCTCTGACGGAATGCGTTCGGGCGTGTAGCGGCGAATGGTGCGAGTGCTCGCCAAACCCGCGAGTAGGTCGAGCGGGGGGTCTTCATTCACCGGATCCATCGATGGGGCAATCAGCGACCAGTGAAGTTGGCGGGACGCTTCTCCATGAAGGATGCCACGCCCTCTTTGAAGTCCTTGGTACGGAACAACGGCAACAACTGCAAGAACACGTGGTGGATGTTCTGCTCGAAGGTCTCGGTCTCCGCGGCGCGCATCATCCTCTTGATGGCGCGAACCGCAAGAGGAGCGTTCGCGGCGATCTCGGCGGCCATGGCGTAGGTTCGTTCGACGAGTTGGTCCGGATCGATGACATGGTTGACCAAACCGAGATCGAGGGACTCCGAGGCGGTCAGGGTGCGACCGGTGAAGCAGATCTCGGCCGCTTTGGCGTACCCGACGATGCGCGGCAACAACCAGGTTCCCCCGCTTTCGGGGAGGATTCCCCGTTTGGCGAACCCCGGTGCCAGTTTGGCGGCCGACGATGCCAGTCGGATGTCGCAACCAAAAGCGAGATCGAGACCGTACCCAGCCGCCCCGCCATTGATGCAAGCGATCGTCGGCGTGTCGAGGTTGTGCAGAACCACGGGGGGTGCCGTGCGTATGTCGAGTTCGCCTCCGAGGTCTCCACCAGCGTCGAGAACCCCGAGCGATTCCTTCTGGCCCATCTGGGCCGCCAGATCGAGACCGGCGCAAAAAGCTCGTCCGGCACCGGTGAGCACGATGCAGCGCACATCGCGCGCCCGGTCCGCACGGAGTAGGTGCTCGGAGAGTTCTTCCAGCATGGCGCCAGAAATTGTGTTCATCCGCTCGGGGGCGTTCAGGGTGATGGTGGCAACGTGATCGGCCACCCCGTACAGGACTTCGCTCATGTGGAAACCGTACTGCTTTGGGCAAATACCCCCAGCACCGAGGTTTCACCGGGTCGCGTGAGCGGTAACATGATGGCTCCAATCAGATGGGGCTCACGCCCCGTATCTCCATAGGGGGAGAAACAATGCAGAAGACCAGCGCACGCCGCTTTGGCGCTCTGCTCGTCGGTTTGGCACTCGTGGGCGCTGTGGCCTGCGGTGGCGACGACGAGGAGACGCCGGCGACTGAAGCACCATCCACTGAGGCTCCCAGCACTGAGGCTCCGTCAACCGAGGCTCCGGCCTCCGGTGGCGAACTCGAGGGCCTCAAGGGCACCACTCCTCTCGTCGAACTCGCCGACGAGTGGAAGCAGGCCGTCAGCGACTTTTGGGTCTCCGAGGGCAACGAAGCGCTCGATGACTGGAGTTACGCCGCGGAGTCGTACGACTCCGTGATGCTGATCGCTCTCGCCGCCGAGGCGGCCGGGACCGACGGTTCGGCTCTGGCCGACAAGATTGTCGCTGTGTCCAAGGACGGAGAAAAGTGCTCCGATTGGACGACCTGCGTCGAACTCATCAGGGCCGGCACGGACGTCGACTACGAAGGTATCTCGGGTCCGAACACCCTGAACGGCAATGGTGAGCCCCTCGAGGCCTCCTACGGCGTTTTGAATTTCGGCGCGGATAACCGTATCGACGATGATCTGACCACCTACATCCCCGCCGCTGCGCCCGAGTCGGCCGTTTTGCCGCTCGACAGCGCTGGTGTGGAGCGTGAGGGTGACGGTGTCTTGAAGCTTGGTGGACTCCTCCCCGAGACCGGCTCGCTCGCCTTCCTTGGCGCACCAATGATCGCCGGAGTGGAGTACGCCGTCAGCATCATCAATGATGGTGGCGGCGCGCTGGGCAACCCGGTCGAGTACTCACCGGGAGACTCGGGTGACACCAGTACCGACACGGCCAGCGTGACCGTCGACCGCCTCATCAGCGAAGAGGTAGACGCCATCATCGGCGCGGCCTCTTCGTCGGTGTCGCTCACCGTCATCGACAAGATCACCCAGGCTGGCATCATCCAGTTCAGCCCGGCCAACACCTCGTTGAAGTTGTCCGACTACGCCGACAACGGTCTCTATTTCCGTAACGCTCCCCCGGACAGCCTCCAGGGTGCGGTGCTCGCAGGTATCGTCGCCGAAGATGGAAACGCCTCGGCGTACATCATCGCTCTCGACGACGCCTACGGAACGAGCCTGGCCGATGTCGCCGAAGAGGTTCTCGGCGCCTCGGGCGTCGAGGTGCTCGGCAAGAAGATCTACGACCCGGCGGCGACATCGTTCGACGCCGAAATCGCAGAGATCGTCGCCGCCGATCCGGACGCCATCATCATGATCTCGTTCGACGAGGCCAGCCGCATCTTGCGGACCATGGTCGAGAACGGGATCGGGCCCAAGAACAAGGCCGTCTACGGTGTGGACGGCTTCATCGGTAACGCGCTCGGCGAGAATTTCGACGCCGGCAAGTGATCCCGTAGTTCTTCGGAACTGGAAGGGCCCCCGGGAAACCGGGGGCCTTTCCCTTGGTCCGCGACGAGCCCCGACCCGACCCTCAGAGACGACCTGCGGCGTCTCAGCCGCCGGTCGCCTTGACCAGCGTTCCGAGGTACAACTCGATCACGTTGGGATCGCCGAGTAGTTCGCGTCCGGTTCCGGTGTAAGCATTGCGACCCTGATCCAGCACGTACCCGCGATTCACCACCTGCAGGCACCGTCGAGCATTCTGCTCGACCATGAGAATCGCGACCCCGCTCTTGTTGATCGCTCGACACTGCAGGAAGACCTCGTCTTGAAGAACCGGCGACAATCCGGCCGAAGGTTCGTCGAGCAGCAAGATCTTGGGTTCGAGCATGAGTGCTCGGCCCATCGCCACCATTTGGCGCTCGCCCCCCGAAAGTGCCGACGCACGCTGACCGACTCGGTCGGCGAGCTTCGGGAATATCGACGACACGAATTCGAAACGGTCCTTGAACAGCGACGGCTTCAAGAAGCAGCCCATCTCCAGGTTCTCGCGAACCGTGAGGCTGGGGAAGACGTTCTTGGATTGCGGCACGTATCCGACACCCTGCGGCACCAAGTCGTGGGCTCGACGTCCGGTGATGTCCTCTCCGTTGAGACTGACCGAACCCGATCGGATTTTGCACAGGCCGAGAACGGCCTTCAAGAGGGTGGATTTTCCGGCACCGTTCGGGCCGATGATGCCCACGAACTCCCCCACTCGAACCTCGAGGTCGCACCCGTTCAGGATGTTCACCTCGGGGACGTAGCCAGCGACGAGTTCGCGAGCATCGAGAACGACATCGCTCATGCTTCCTCCTCCAGCAAGGATCGCCCCTGATGGGCCCCGAGGTAGGCGTCGATCACGGCCGGATTGCGCGAGATGTCGTCAGGCGTGCCCTCGGCGATGATTCGCCCTTCGGCCATCACGATCACCCAGTCGCTGATGTCGTGGACCATGTCCATGTCGTGCTCGACGAACAACACGGTCATACCCTGGTCGCGGAGATCGCGAATGTGGTCATTCAGGTTTTGCTTGAGGGCCGGATTCACGCCGGCCATGGGCTCATCCAGCATGACCAACGTCGGTTCGATCATGAGTGCGCGGGCCATCTCCAGTAGTTTGCGTTGTCCGCCCGAAAGCGCACCCGCGTACTCATCACGCATGTGGGACAGATTGAAGCGCGCGAGAAGCGCCTCGGCTCGTTCGGTGATGTCGGCCTCCTGTGAGCGCCAGCGCGCGCCGAACAAACCGTTCCACCACTTCTCACCCACTTGTCCGGTCGCGCCGAGGCGCATGTTTTCGATGACCGACAACTTGGTGAGGCTCTTGGTCAACTGAAAGGTTCGCACCATTCCCATTGCGGCCGTGCGGTGGGATGGCACCTTTTCCATCGAACGCCCATCGAAGACCCAGGTTCCGGTGTTCGGAGTGTCGAACGAGGTTACGAGGTTGAAAAGGGTCGTCTTGCCGGCTCCGTTGGGACCGATCAGCGCCGTGATCGAGCCTCGCTGAACTTCGAGATGTGCCACGTCCACCGCCACGAGTCCGCCGAATTCTCGTCGCACGGCTTCGGCAACGAGGATCGGATCCGGCTTCGTCGACCCCGGCACGCGATCACACGTCTCGAGAGCGGCCCGCGCTCGTTTGGCGCTCTCGCTGCAGACACGCTCAGCGCCCATCGAAGGCCATCTCCTTGCGATTGCCCACCAAACCCTGGGGTCGGAAGACCATCAGCAGGATCAGGGCGAGGCCGATCAACATGTAGTTCAACTGCCCGATCTGAGTGGATTGCAAAATCATGAAGTTTCCGATCCTGATCGGATTCTCGGCGATTTGTCGCATGAAGTTGTCGACGAAGGTGAAGAGTCCCCAGAACAGCATGGGGCCGATGATCGAACCCGACACCTTGGCCACACCACCAAGAACGAGGGCGGTCAAGATGTAGAACGTCACGTCACGGCTGTAATTGTCGGGCTGAACACTGCCACGGTCGAGGGCGAAGATCATCCCAGAGAAAGTGCCGATCACGCCGCCAAGGATCAGGGACTGCATCTTGTAGGAATACACGTTCTTTCCGAGGCTGCGTACGGCATCCTCGTCCTCGCGGATGGCTTTCAACACGCGACCCCAGGGGCTCTTCATGAGTTGGTACACGATGAAGCCGAACAGGGCCACGACACACCAGCCGATCGTGAGGGTCCAGAGTTCCCGTCCGGTGAACCTGAAGGGCCAAAAGCCGTATTCGGCAGACTGTCGGATTCCGAGATCGGTCCCGACCTTTCGAAAAGTCTCCGAGAAATTGTTGATCCCATCACTACCGCCGAAATACGCCTTGAATCTCACGGAGCGGACGACCAAGCGGATGATCTCGGCCGCGGCGATGGTGACGATCGCGAGATAGTCGGCCCGTAACCGAAGAGTGGGAATTCCCATCAGGAGACCGAGAAGAACGGAGAACAAAACCCCCAGTGGTATGCCCCACCACATCGGAATGTGGAAGTAGTGCGCCGTCATCCCCAATCCGTACGCCCCGCAGGCCATGAAACCGGCCTGACCGAAATTCAAAAGCCCGGTGTAGCCGTACTGAACGTTCATACCGATGGCGGCCACGGCGAAATACACCGCGTTGATTCCGACCAGTCCCTTCAGGCTGTTCTCGATGATGAGTGTCCAATCCATCTAGCCCACCCTTTGCGCCTTGCCGAGGATTCCTTGCGGTCGGAAGAGAAGAACGAGGATCAAGACCAACAGCGCCGGGGTGGCCTTCAATTCGGTCGGCACCGCCAAACTAGCAACCTCCACCATGATGCCCACCACGAATCCACCCGTGAGAGCACCGAAAGCCGAGCCCAGTCCGCCGAGCGTGATACCCGCGAACATCAAGAAGAGCAAGCGACCTCCCATGTCGAAACTGACCTGCTCGTCCAATCCTCGGAAGACCCCTCCGATCGCGGCGAGCGCACCGCCGATGATCCATACCAGCCTGATCACGCGCTCAGAGTCGATACCGGTGGCCGAAGCCAGATCGGGGTTGTCGGACACTGCGCGGGTGGCCTTTCCCAACCGCGTGTAGCGCAACACGACGGCCACCGACACCAGAATCACGAGGGAGAGGAGTGACACCACTGCATCACGCGGGGTGATACTGGCCGGTCCGATTTCCCATGAGCGCTGCAGCGTGAACTCTCGATACGGGCGCGTGCGACCACCGAAACGCGACAGGAAGAAGTTTCGCAACAGGATCGAGAGACCGACCGTCAACACCATTTGAGTAACGAGGCCGACGCCTCGACGACGCAATCTCGAGAAAATCGCGGCGTTAAGCGCCCAACCGAAAAGTCCGCCGAAGGCCACGCCGATGGGTGCGGCCCATAGAATATGAAACGTACCTTGCTCGGAGACTCCCGGTAGGAAGCTCAGAAACCCGAGGAAACTGAGTCCCGCCATGTTGAACACGAAGACGACCAAGCCTCCGAAGGTGACCACCTCGCCATGAGCGAAGTTCGTAAGGCCGGTCGTACCGAAAATCAGTGACAATCCGACTGCACACATCGCCAAGACGAGTCCGAGGCGTACCCCGTCGAGGATTCGTTGTGACAACCGTTCGAAGAAGGTTTGCGACTCGCTCTGGGACTGACCGGTGAAGAAAACGACGATCCTGGTGTCGGTGACGAAGCTGTCTTCGGTGACCGTTTGGACCGCGGGAGACCCCGGATCGAGAGCTGCGCCCTCGGGTAGGGTCGACTCGTCCAGCGTGATGGTGTAGTCGGCTTTTTCGGGGACGGGAATGACGACCACGCCGGTCTCGTCGGTTTCTGCGGCCCCGATCTCGACTCCGGTGGCATCGGTGACCGAGATCGATACCCCGGCCACCGGCTGATTGTCGGCTTTGCCGTTGGCGTCTCGGAACTGCTCTTTCACCTGGATCCGAAGGGCGAAGTCCGCCCCGTGAGCGGGACTGGACATGAACGCGAAGACCAGACCGAACGCCGACAAGAACACCAGAGACAACACTCGGCGGGCTCTGCGTCTCTCCGATGGCACCAGTCTGCTCCCCCGCCTCGCTCACCGGGATACCGCCCCGGCACGGAGCCGAATCTAGTCGTTGACCAACGAGCGACGACAGTTCCGAGAATCCACGAGCTCCCTGCCGGTCGATCGTGGCGGTGCGGGCAGCAGTGACCCTGTTACGAGGTCACTCGGAAACCCGTCACGGCCATCGCGCCTCTCGGGCCGCACCTCCATGGGCCTCACCGACCGTGCCGACCCGAGATTGGCCGCACCCCGCCGCGCGTCGACTGACGAGGAAGGCCGCCCACGATCCCAGGAGGACGGACGCGCCGTGACTTGTCGTACCGGGTGGCCCTCATCGTCGCGGTGTCACCGATGACGGGCCCGCCGGCGACACGATCTACGGTCGAACTATGACCGTCCCGCGACCCATTCGAAACCGAGTGACGGAACTCCTCGGTGTCGACTACCCCATCGTGCAGGCGCCCATGGGCTGGATCGCTCGCTCGCAACTCGCTTCAGCGGTGAGTCGAGCCGGGGCACTTGGCATCATCGAAACCTCCTCCGGAGAATTGGATGCGGTGCGCCGGGAAATCGTTCGCATGCGCGAACTCACCGACAAGCCGTTCGGGGTGAACGTGGCGCAGATGTTCGTGCGCGACCCATCCATCGTCGATTTCGTAGTCGACCAGGGAATTCGTTTCGTCACGACGTCGGCCGGAGATCCGCGTCAGTACACGGCCACCCTCAAGGCCGCGGGCTTGACGGTCTTTCACGTCGTGCCGACGTTGTCGGCGGCCCTCAAAGCCGTGGATGCCGGTGTCGACGGATTGGTCGTGGAAGGTGGTGAGGGCGGTGGATTCAAAAATCCCCGCGACGTCTCGACCATGGTGTTGTTACCTCTGGTGTGTTCGAAAGTCGACGTACCGGTCATCGCCGCCGGGGGAATCTGTGACGGTGTCACCATGGCCGCCGCCTTCGCTCTCGGAGCCGAGGGAGTTCAAATGGGCACGCGCATGGTCTCGGCCGCCGAGTCTCCGGTGCACGCCAACTGGAAGAACCGGATCGTTGCTGGCGCGGAAACCGACACCGTTTTCCTGAATCGCCTCTCCCGTCCCGGTCTGCGCGCGTTACGGACCGAGCGCACGAGCCAACTCGAAAGGTTGGAGAGTGTGTCATTGTCGGAAATGAGCCGGGTGCAGGAGTTGTACTTCGGTGGTGACATGGAGGCGTCGATTGCCTTGACCGGACAGGTCATGGGCCGTATCGATGCCGTCCGTCCCGTGGCCGACATCATCGAGGAAACCGTCCGCGTCTACCGCGAGACGATCACCCGCCTGGCAACGTCCGCCTGACGTGGGAGCGGGCCGACCGAATACCAAAGGTTGATCACTGCCATGAAAAAAGCGGTGGCGAGCGCGATGTGAATCGCCACCAAGGCAGCGGGTATGTCGTTGAAGTACTGGACATAGCCCACGGTGGCCTGCAACACGCCCAGTACCAGAACGACCTCGATCGCGGTGTGCAACGGCCCGAAGGATCGGCGGCGAATCCTGATCAGCAGCAACACGATGGCCAGCAGGGTGGCGATCACACTGATGCCGTGCAAACGCGCCGCAGCCGTGATGGCAACGTCCAACCGCGGGGCCTTCTCGTCGCCCGCATGTGGTCCCGCGCCGGTGACCACGGTTCCCGTGACGATCGCGAACGACGCCAGAACGGCGACGAGACGCACCAAACGGGTTTCACTGGTCGGGAGGGCGAGACGAACGACGTCACCCCCGGCCCGCTTCACGAGAATCAAGCCGGCTCCGACCAAGAACATCGACAGCAAGAAGTGTCCCTGATTGGCCACCGGGTTGAGATCGGTCAGAACGACGATGCCACCGAGCAGGACCTGACCGATCACGCCGACGACGAGAAGCCCGGCCAACCGTTCGAGGTCGCGACGTCGATCGCGGAGGAATCGTGCGGCTAGAACCGCCGACACCACCAGGACCGCGACGATCCCGGTGAACAAACGGTTGAGTTGTTCGACCGCCCCGTGGAACGAGGACACGTCGATGAGTCGCTCCTCGCTGCAGCGGGGCCAGTCCGAGCAACCGAGACCACTTCCCGTCAGCCGAACGGCGGCTCCGGTTATGACGATGATGACCAAGGACGTCAGAGCCGCGCGCGTGATCCAGGCGTAGCGAGACGGGGACAAAGGCCGAACCATGACCTCAGGCTAGGCGACACCTTTGGGGCGACCGACTTCGGCGGACTACGGTCACACCATGCTGTCTTCTTTCGACGACTATCCGATCCACTCGGGAACCGTACCGATCAACGAGACCGCGTCCAACGACATAAATCACTACGACCGGTACTTCTTCAACGGCTACACCGCCGACGCCTCGCTGTACTTCGGTGTGGCGATGGGTTTGTATCCCAACCGCCACGTGGTCGATGCATCGTTCTCCGTCGTCGTGAACGCGGCGGAACAGATTTCGGTACACGCATCCGCTCGCGCCCCCCTGGATCGAGCCGACGCGAACTCGGTCGGACCCATACGGCTCGAGATCCTGGAGCCGTTGAAGAGGCATCGGTTGACAGTGGAGTCCGCCGAAAACGGCCTGCGGGCGGAGTTGGAATTCGTGGCCCGCAGTGCACCGATTCAGGAGCCGCATTTCCTCGTCAAAGCCGGTCAACGAAGTGTCTTCGATTACACGCGTCTGACGCAGTTCGGGCATTGGAGTGGCTGGATCGAGGTGGACGGAGTTCGGCGCGATCTGCACACGGACACCACCCCCGGATCACGCGACCGTTCGTGGGGTACCCGACCTGTCGGACCGCCCTGCGACACGGGTGCACCCGTCGGCGAGCGTCAATTCTACTGGTTGTGGGCACCGCTGAATTTCCCCGACTTCGCCACTCACTTCGACGTGAACGAATACGCCGACGGCGGACGTTGGCACCAGACCGGATTCCACCTGACCGACGGCATGACGCCCGCTGTCGAGTACCCGAAGGTCTCCTACTCGGTCGCGTGGCGACCAGGAACTCGGTGGGCGCAGACGTTCTCGATCGAACTGGCGGGCAAGGGCTCGACCACCAGAAACATCGACCTCCAACCGTTGTACGAGTTCCAGATGATCGGACTGGGCTACGGCCACCCCGAATGGGGACATGGTTTCTGGAAAGGCGAGTCGGCTGTTGGCGGCGAACGGTGGGCGCTACCCGTCGATACGCCCTGCGATCCGCGGCACTTGCACATTCAAGCCATCTGTCGCGCTACCTGCGATGGTGTCGAGGGCATCGGGATTCTCGAACAACTCGTGATCGGTCCCCATGCCCCCAGCGGCTTCGAGCACCTCCTCGACCCGGCTCGCTGAGGTGACTCGCTCTCAGGTGTGCCTGACGGTGACGCCGCCGTCGACGGGGATGCTGGCCCCGGTGACGAACGACATCGCGGGAAGACACAGATTGAGGGTCATGTGCGCCACCTCTTCCGGGTCGGCGTAACGACGCAGTGCCACCCGCCGACGCGCGTACTTGTCTTTCGACTCGTCGGGGATCCCCGCCGTCATGCCGGTGTTGATCGGCCCGGGACAGATGCAGTTGACCGTGATACCGGTCGGACCCAGTTCGACCGCAAGACTACGGGTCAGACCGGTGACACCGGCTTTGGAGGCCGAGTAGGCCGAGATCCCCGCAGTGGCCACGATCGCCTCGGTGGATGCGATGTTGACGACACGCCCGGCGTCGGACGCCCGCAGAAAAGGGAGCGTCCAACGAATTGCCCTCGCATAGGCGCTCAAGTTGATCGCCAGTGTTCGATTCCAGGCTTCGTCGAACGAGTCGTCATCGAAACCGAGCGGGGACGGTCGTGAAATCCCGGCGTTGTTGACCAGGACATCCACGACACCGGTCATCGATCCGAAGCTCTCGATGGCCGAACGCAGACGTGGAGTGTCCGTCACGTCCACCACCCCGGCGACGACGGCGCCCGCCCCGTGCGCCGCGGCGATCTCGTCCCGGGTGATGAAAACAGATTCGCTACTGTCGAGGATGCACACCGTCGCACCCTCATCGGCGAAAAGGTGCGCTGTGGCTCGACCCATCCCGCTTCCGGCGCCGGTGATCACCACACGACGTCCGGCCACCGAGCGACTCAAACGAGACAGCCGTTTCATCGGCGCCACTGCTCGCGGCCGGCCATCCCGTAATTTCTCAAGATCAATGCCCGATCCGGCTCTATTCGAAGAAAGACATGGGTCGACGCGGTCGGCCCACCGGGTTCGAACGGGGAAAGGTCGTAACCCATCTTGTCCCACAGGCTCCCTCGTGAGGCGTCGTCTTCGATGATGGACACGCTTCCCCACACGATGCACGAGTCCCAATTGGTGGCCGGACCGACGGCGAAGTGGACCGATGCTCGCGGGTTACTGCGCAGATTGGCCACCTTTCGGCTGTCCGTTCGCACGAAGGTCAACACCGAATCGCCGAACCAGGCCACCGCCACCGGTGCCACGTGGGGCTCACCCCTGCGACTCGCCGTGGCGACGTAGGCCAACGGTCCGTAACGGACACTGTCAGAGCGAACATCGTCCAGGGAGATCATGACCGGGTCCACCTTTCGATACCGGCCGCGCCGTACATGCGAAGGATCACCGCCCGGTCCACGTCGATCCGCATGAACGCCGTGTCAGGACTGTTGTCGGGACCGCCGGGAGCGAAGGCGTTCAGGTCGTAATCGAAAACCCCATCCCACAGCCGGCGCTTCGTCTCGAGATCGGCCAGAACCGTCGCGCGTCCCCACACCTCGACACCGTCGCCGTTCTCGGTGACCTGCCAATGCATCGCGACACGGTTGTTGACCGAGACGTTGCGAGTCTTCACCGAGTCGATTCCGACCATCACCCACAGCGCGTCGTCCTCCCAACAAGGGTGCACCGGCACCACGTCCGGCTCGCCGTCCGAACCCACGGTGGCCAGGTGGGCCCATACGCTCAACGTCGAGGCGAACTCTTTCACCGTCGTCAACGTCACCGCCTTACCTGGCATGTTGTCCCCCTTCGACTGTCCGGACTTTAGGGCCTGATCTCATAGAACGCATTCAACGAATGCTCGATCTCGAGTCGGCGAAAACGTGTGAAACCGGCCTCAGCGGCCATTCGACGGGCTTTGCTCTCGGGTAAACCCAAGGTCCCGAGGCCCGCTCCACCCGAAACCGACATGGCCGACGACATGCATGACATCACGCTGATGCCGTACATCAGCGACGCCATGGGATTCTTTCGAATCGTCTCCTCGAACGTGTCGAGCGCTTTGATGTCCACCAACAACCACGTTCCGTCATCTTTCAAACTTCGTCGAATGGAACCCATCACCTCTTGCGGGTGAGTCATGTCGTGGATGCAGTCGAACGCGGTGACGAGGTCCAAAGAAGCATCCTCCGGCAGCGGGTCGCGGCGGGGGTCGCGAAACTCGACATTGGGCACCGAGTCTCGCGACTTGCGATCCGCGGCTCTCTCGAGCGCGAACCGGGAGATGTCGTAGCCGACCACCTGCGACTTCGGGAACGCCGAAGCCATCCGAATCGCGGCTCCTCCCGCCCCGCATCCGATGTCGGCCACTCGCGCCCCCTCGGCCAGACGTTCGGGTAGTCCGTCGATGGCGGGCAACACCGTCGCGAGCAGGTGATGGCGGCTCCACGGTTCGAAGCTTCGCTCGATTCCGACCGCTCCATCGGGTCCGTGACTGTCGTAGTCGTGACCCAAGCCCGTGCGGAAGGACTCGGGCAGCACGTGCAAAGAGTTCATCGTCTGAGGCAATCGGTGGAACATGCCCATCGCGAACGCCGGGTGGTTCTCGTCGGCGAGAACCACCTTCGCTTCGGGGCCGAGGGTGTACCGGTCGGCGTCGGCGTCGTGGCGCACGTCGACGATTCGTGCCGCTGCCTGGTTGTGGATCCACTCCTGCACCCACCTCGGATGCAATCCGAGCCGAGCGGCCAACTCATCGCTCGTGAGGAAACCCCCGATCGCGCCCAGTTCGGCGTACAGCCCGAGTCGATCACCCAGGTGAATCATTCCCGCAGTCACCGCGCCCTCGAGTTTGGAGAAGACGAGAAACGTGAACATCCTCAGTTTGTCGGGGTCGATCGGTTCGGCTCTGTCAGTAGGTGCGGTGGTCATGATCCAAATGCTCCATGTCACTCAATCGCGTGAGGCCGAAGGTGTGGCCGTCACCCATTTCATGGGAGACCAACCGCGTGATCGACGCATGCCCGATCACGAAGCGCTCCCACTCCCACGGAGTCGGCTGCAATCCGAGTAGGTGACAGATCAGGACACTATTGGTCCCGGCGTGCGCCACCAGGAGAATCCGACGGTGCTCCCCCTCGAATCGCCAGACCGGTAGCGAGAGCGACAGCGGTTCCACCCCGCGTTCGGCCATGAACGTTCCCGCCCCCGCACGGATCCGTTCCACGAACCCCCTCACCGATTCGCCACCGGTCAACCCGAGCCATCGATCATGAGATGCCCGCGAACGTTCCTCGGCGTAAGCGCCGTCGGCAACCTCCCTCGGTGTGCCGTGCCAGGCGGGATTGCGAATCTCCTCGAGCCAATCCTGTGTGACCGATACGGGGTCATTGATTCCCCGATCCGCCAACAGGGGGATGGCTGTTTGCTGCGCGCGCACGAGCGGGGACGTCCAGATCTCGTCGAACGCCTCGGCGGACAACGCGTCCGCAACGGCCCGCGCCTGACGCCGACCCCGTTTGGTCAGGGGTGGATTGTCCATGTTCAAACCGTCACGAACCCATTCCGGTTCGCCGTGTCGTACCAAGATCAATTCCATCGGATCAACCCCGCCACAACCGCATCATGCACCGACCGTACTCGTCATCGGATTCCCGCACGGTCGTCCGAAGCGACCCCCTTGGTAGGGTCAGGTCATGAATTTCTCCGGTCCTGATCAACTCAACCTCGGACTTTTGCTCCTTCGTCTGTGCCTCGGGCTTTTCCTCGCGTTTCACGGCTACAACAAGGTTTTCGGTGGCGGCGGTCTGAAGGGCACCGCCGGCTGGTTCGGGAGCATCGGCATGAAGTGGCCGGCGTGGCAGGCTCGCATCGCCGCCGCCACCGAGATCGGAGCCGGAATACTGCTGGCCGCCGGACTGGTGACACCTTTGGCGGCGGCCGGGGTGATCGGCATCATGGTGGTGGCGATCGTCGTCGCCCACGCCAAGGTTGGCTTCTTCGTGTTCCTCCCCAACCAAGGCTGGGAGTACTGCGCGACCATTGCCATCGGGGCCGCAGCGGTCGGCATCATGGGTCCGGGCGACTGGTCGTTGGACAATTCCGTCGATCTTGTCGCCTCCGGATGGAACGGTGCCGTGATCACGCTCGCCGTCGGTGTCGGCGGTGCGGTGCTTCAACTCGTCTCGTCCTACCGACCCGCGGCGTCCTGATGCCCGGTCGACGATGGGTGAAAGCCGTGCTCGGCCTGATCTGTCTTGGTCTGGCCGTGTTCTGGGTGTGGGCCCTTTTCTTCCCACCCACCAAGGAATCGGTGGTCCGCATCACGGATCGGACGTGGTCCGAACGAGCCGAGGCGATTTGTCGTGAAGCGAACTTGAAACGCGACGACTTGATGGATTTGACGCGAATCGAAGATGCCGGCTCGGACGCGCTGGCCCGTCGCGCCGACATCATCGACGAGGCCACTGCAATCGTCGAGCGAATGGTGGACGAGATTCTCACGCAAAGACCGATCGACGCCGAGGACGCGCGGCGCGTCGGGACATGGGAGACCCTCTTCAGAAAGCTCATCGACGATCGGCGTTTGTACACCGTCGAACTCCGATCGGGCTCGAATGGGCCATTCGCCGAGTCGGCGGAGAACGGCTCCCCCGTCAGCAATCTGCTCAACGACTTCGCCGTCGGCAACGAGATGACGTCGTGTCGCGCCCCCATGGATCTGGCGGTCTGAGCGGATCAGTCGTTACCGATCCAGTGGCCGTCCTCGTACCGTCGGATGACCTTGGCGGGCGATCCGACAGCGACGCTGTAGGACGGGACGTCACCCGTAACGACGCTGTTGGCTCCAATGACGACATGGTCCCCGATGGTCGCGCCCGGAAGGATGACCGAGCCGTAGCCGATCCACGACCCATCGCCGATGGTGACCGGCTTTTCGGGCATCGACTGGGCTCCGATCGGACGTGAGACGTCCTCGTATCCGTGATTCTGATCGGTGATGTAGACGTTGTGGCCGGTCCACACGTCGTCACCGATGGAGATGGAGAAATGTCCGACGATGGCGCTTCCCTTGCCGATGAGACAGCGATCCCCGATGCTCACCACCGGATCCGTGATGCACACTTGACCGGGCATCATGCCCGCCGAGAGGGTGCACTGAGGACCGATCATGGTGCCCGAGCCGATGTGTATGTATCGCTCGTTGTAGATGGTGTTGGGGGGAAAGCAGATGACGCTGTTCTCGCCGAAACGACCGAAACGGCGGCCCCGCACGGTCCCGGGGCCGATGGCCCCCGCCTGGATGATCACGTCGGCCAGGGGATGCACGATCCGGGAGAGCCACCGCACCAGGAAGCGACGTCCGCGGTCGAGAGGAGGGGGTCGCATGGCCGGTCGAGACACGCCGAGAGATTAGTCACGGGCCCAGAACTGTCCGCGGGGCGACCGGCCGGGGCCGCGGGGACCGAAAACCGGTCGGAAATCACAGGTCCGGCGACGTCGGACGGTGTCGGCAGGGAGATGCGTCGCTAGTTTTCGGTCGCTGGCAGCAAAGGTCGAGCCACCGACGTGGCGTTGAGAGGTCCGGACTTCCCATGAACGAACGCAAGAGGGTCACGGTTCCCGACCTCGGTCGGTGGCGCGAAGCCGGTCGTCGCATTTCGATGATCACCGCCTACGACGCCGTGTTCGCGCGTCTGGTCGACGAAGCCGGTGTCGACGTGATCTTGGTCGGAGACTCGGTCGGAATGGTCGTTCAGGGGCACGCCAACACCATTCCGGTCGACTTGAGCGAAATGATCTACCACACACGAAATGTCGCTCGGGCCCAGACGAAGGCCCTCGTGGTCGGCGATCTCCCGTTCGGCTCGTACCAAGCCAGCATTCAGCAGGCGGTGGAGTCGAGCATCGCCTTGACCAAAGCGGGAGCGGGTTGTGTCAAGCTGGAGGGTGGTGTCCACGTGGCCGATGCCATCGCGGCCATCACGCGCGTCGACATCCCGGTCATGGGCCACATCGGACTGACCCCGCAGAGCTTTCACCGCATGGGTGGACACAAGGTCCAGGGGCGTGTGGACGGTTTCGAGGCCGGCAGCAGGAACCGCCTGCTCGAGGACGCGCACGCCGTCGAGCAGGCCGGGGCCTGCGCCATCGTGATCGAGGGTGTCCCGATGGCCTTAGCCACCGAGATCACCATGAAAGTCGGTATCCCCACCATTGGTATCGGGGCGGGCAACGGTTGCAACGGCCAGGTGCTGGTCTTGCACGACGTGTTGGGTCTGTCGGATTCCAAGTTGAAATTCGTCAAGCACTACGCCGACCTTCGAAGCAGCGCCATCTCGGCGGTGAGGCAATACGTCGATGAGGTCGGCTCCGGTTCCTGGCCGGACGCCGAGCACTCCTTCAACTGAGCGTGATCTCGGTTCACAATCCCGCAGAGGTGTCGTCGGCTCTCCGAGGACCCCGCAGGGAAGCCCGGCTCATCGGATTCGTACCGACCATGGGGGCTCTCCACCTCGGGCACCGAGCACTCATCGAGCGCGCGCGCCAGGAGTGTGACGTCGTGGTGGTGAGCATTTTCGTCAATCCCTTGCAGTTCGAAAATTCCGAGGATCTCATGCGATACCCAGCGACGCTGGCGGCCGACCTCGAGATGTGCGAATCGACCGAGGTCGACATCGTGTACCGACCCACCACGTCGACGATGTATCCGAACGGATTCGACTGTCGTGTCGATGTCGGACGAATCGGGCAAGTGCTCGAAGGGCGCTCACGGGCTGGCCACTACGACGGCGTCGCCACGGTGGTCACCAAGTTGCTGAACGTCGTGTGTCCTGATCGGGTCTATTTCGGACAAAAGGATTACCAGCAAACCTTGGTGGTCAGGAGACTGGTGCGCGATCTCGAACTCGATGTCGAACTCGTGGTCGTGCCCACGGTGCGTGAGGGAAATGGACTGGCTCTGTCCAGTCGAAACGCACTGTTGAGCGCCGAGGCCCGCTCGCGAGCCGTCATCATCTCGAAGGCGATCGAGTTGGCGGAGTCGCGTTACGCGGCAGGCGAAACCGAGGCGGGTGAGCTCTTGTCCGACGCCATCTCGTCGATCGAGGACGCTGGTCTCGTCGTCGACTACGTGACCATCGCGGATCCCGAGACTTTGGTCCCTCAGGACATCGTTCGCGTCGGAGACATCATTCTCGTGGCGGCCACAATCGATGGGATCCGCTTGATCGACAACGCTATTCTCGGGGCATGACCGGCACGGTCCGTAGAGCCTGTCTTTGGGACGAAACCGGATCGTCGACCTTTTCGACAACCGCGCCCGATCCATCGACGACATCGTTCGATCCGAACGATGTCGATGCTGACGTGGTGATCATCGGTGGTGGCTTCACCGGATTGTGGACCGCCCACTACTTGATCGAACTCGATCCGGCGGCGCGAATCGTCGTGATCGAGAGCGAGCGGGTCGGTTTCGGTGCGAGCGGTCGTAACGGCGGTTGGAGTTCCGCCGCTCTTCCGATGTCACTGGCCACCTTGGCCCGGGAACACGGACGTGAGGTTGCTCTGTCGTTCGACCGCTCGATGACCGCCTCGGTCGATGAGGTGTGCGCGCAGGCCCGGCGACTCGGCTTGGACCGCGAAACCGCCAAGGGTGGTCACGTACAGGTGGCCCGAACCCGTCCTCAATGGGATCGCCTCAACGAGGCGGTGATCGAGGCCCGCACCCTGGGCGTCGCCGAAGACGATCTCCGGGTTCTCGACAAGAGGCAGACGGCGGCCTTGATCGACGTGACCGACACCTTCGGTTCGGTTTTCACGCCGCACTGCGCCGCAATCCATCCTGGGTCCATGGTGCGGGCTCTCGCGGGCGATCTTCGGACCCGAGGGGTGCGAATTCTGGAGGGACTGACGGCCATCTCCATCGAGCCCGGAAGGATCGTGACCGATCGAGGTCCGATGAGTGCGCCAGTGAGCGTGCGCGCCACCGAGGCCTTCACCGTTCGCCTGCACGAGCATCGCCGACGTGTGCTACCGCTGTACTCGCTGATGATCGCCACCGAGCCCATCGAAAAACGGCTCTTGGACCCCCTCATCTCACCGAGTCGACCGACGTTCAACGATGGGCGTCAAATGATCGTCTACGGACAGCGCACCGCCGATGATCGAATTGCTTTTGGGGGACGCGGGGCTCCGTATCACTTCGGATCGCGCATCGATCCGGCTTTCGACACCAACCAGGGCATGGTGCGTCACCTCACGACCGCTCTACGCGCGATGTTCCCCGCTCTCGACGAGGTGGCAGTCACACACCATTGGGGCGGACCCCTCGCGGCGCATCGGGACTGGCGTTGCGCGGTCACGTTCGACCCCCGCACCGGAATGGCGAGCGCCGGAGGTTACGTCGGCGACGGAGTCACGACCTCGAACCTGGCCGGACGAACCTTGGCCGATCTCATCACCGGGCGGGTGTCGGATCTGACCCGATTGCCATGGGTCGGGCACCAAGGTCGCCGCTGGGAGCCCGAGCCCATCCGATGGTTCGCCGTGAACGGCATGGCGAAACTCGCCGCTCTGGCCGACTCTCGGGAGCGACGAACCGGACGTCGGGCGCGGTCCATCGAACGCCTGTTGGACTTGGTGCTGGGTCACTGAACGGCGCCTCAGCGGCGCTGTGTCGCGTCGGGTGTCGACGCGTGATAGCGCACGCTGTACACCGCGTCACCGGAGAGGATTCCGCCCCGCGCGAACAAGCGACCCTCTTGCCAATTCGACAATCCGAGTTCCGGGCGACGCAGAGCGTACTGTCCATCGACCCAGCGCGTGAACCCGTCCCCGACGAAAGGGGCGTCACAGCGATCCACGATTGCTCGCCTTTTGGCCTCGCTGCCCGTGAGGGCACTCACGATGAAACGCGGGCTGTAGTCGTTGAAGAGATCGATCGCCTCGTCGACCTCGTCGACCATCACGATCGACACCTCGGGCGAATCATCCCATTCCCACTCGGTCGATGATTCGACGATTTCGCCTGGCCTCACGTCGACTTCGCCCGGCACCAAAGAGATCTTGGACCGTGCCGAATCGCCGAGAAGGTGGACCGTAGCCGGTGCGTCACGCCCTCGTGCCGCCTCGATGACTCCCCCCAGAACCTCCCGCAGGATGCGATCTTCGTGGCCGACCAGAACGATGACATTCACCGTGTTGCAGACCTTCTTGTCGAGCGATGCGGACACGCAATCTCGAACGCGACCATCGGGAGCGTCAGCACACACGATCATCCACGCCCCGCCCGTCCCGTGGAGGCTGACCGGAACCCCCGACTGACGAGCCACGGCACCCAGTTGCGCAACCGCCGGACCACTCCCCCGAGCCACGGCCAACGAGACCCGCGAGTCACTGAACAAGGCGTGTCCGCCGGAACGATCGGCTTCGTCGATCAACTCCACCGCTCCCGAGGGAAGTCCCGCGTCGGCCAAGGAGGGCCGAACGGCGAGCTCCATGATCGCTCGAGCCGTTCCGAGGGCATCACTACCGATCCGCATGACGGTCGAGTTACCTCCACGCAGGACTCCGGTGGCATCGGCAAAAACATTGGGGCGACCCTCGAAAACGAAGGCGACGACACCCAAAGGTGCCCGAACGACGTCGACGTACCATCCACTGTGATCGACGTGCTCGAGGCTCGCGCCGACGACACTGTCCGTGTGCCGCCAGAGTTCCAGGCCCTCGATCATGCTCTGGCGCATCTTCTCATCGATCATCAATCGACCGACCGCTCGCCCCTTGCTGCGAGCCTCAGAAACGTCGGCCTCGTTGGCGCGGGCGATCCGGGCGAAGACCGACTCATCGCGAAGTCGCTCGGCAAAAAGACGATAAAAATCGGTCACCTTGCTTTGGTCGATGTGCCGCATGGCTCCGAACGCTTCTCGCGCCCGAGTGACGGACTCCTCCACGCACGCGGCCACCGCCGCCGTCACGTGAATCAGTGTCCCATCGGTTTGAAGCACCAACAGACGGTCGCCCGGTCGGAACGCTCGCGCCAAACCCTCGTCCACGCGAACCCAGTGTCGTCCACCGAACGGGATCACCATCCCGGCCTCCAGCGCCGTCAACACACCCGTTGGAGTCGCGCCCACCGACTCACTCTCCTTCGTCATGTGGTTAGATTAGACGCGATCCTTCGTGGCTCGTCGTTCGACCCGGCACTCGGGTCTACTGTGTTCGATATGGACGATCGCCTCTACTTCCGACAACTGCTCTCGGGCCGCGACTTCGCCGTTGGGGATCCCTTGGCGCGTCAGATGGTGAACTTCGTGTACCTGATCGGAGATCGCTCGACATCGGAGTGCGTGGTGGTCGACCCGGCATACGGGGTCGACGAGTTGGTCGACCTGATCGAAGCCGATGGCATGAAACTGGTCGGCGCGCTGGCGTCGCACTACCACCCCGATCACATCGGTGGTTCCATGATGAACTACCGGATAGAGGGGATCGCCCGATTGCTCGAGAAGGTGGATGTGCCGATTCATGTGAATGAACACGAAATGCCGTGGGTGACCCGAACCACCGGTGTCAGCGAGGCGAATCTGGTGGCGCACTCATCGCAAGACACCGTGACCGTTGGCGACGTGACCATCGACCTGATACACACCCCGGGCCACACTCCGGGCTCCCAGTGTTTCCATGTCGGCGGATGCTTGGTGTCCGGGGACACCTTGTTTCTCGACGGTTGCGGCCGAACCGACTTGCCGGGCAGCAATCCCGAGGACATGTTCGAGAGCCTGCGTCGACTCGACAGTTTTCCGGACTCCACGGTGATCTTTCCCGGTCATCGTTATTCGAACGAGTCCCACGAGGAGTTGGAATCGGTGCGCCGGCACAATTTCGTTCTCAAGCCAGTGACGAAAGAGCAGTGGTTGACCATCTTCGGCGGCTGACGACGTCGAACTCCAGTGCTTCGGGGGCCCTCACCACACGGCGCTCAGGATCGCCGCCAAGCCGGCGAGAGCCAACAAGAACAGCGCCAACTGTCGGGCGCCGGTCTCAGAGACCCGCCCCCGCAGGATGAAACCACTACGCGCTCCGATCACGAGCACCGGAATCGCCGTCAACGAGTGGATCAACGCGTCACCGGTCACGTCGTCGCTGATGACGAAGCCCGACAAGGCGACGATTCCCGACACCGTGAAGACCGTGTTGATCGTGGGACGAAACACGCTCATGGGCAGACCGCGGGCCTGCAACGCGAACACCAGTGGCGGCCCGTTGGTGGACAGCGACGAGGCCAGAGCCCCACTCAGAACTCCGCACACGACGTCGAGACGTCGCGAGCCGGTCGCCACGCGCTTGGAGGCCAACAACAGGACCGCCACCATCACGCTGACCCCCAACAGGATCCGTAAAACGTCCTCGTCGACACGGGTGAACAAGAACCAACCGAGAGGTAGCCCGACCGCGGCCGAACCGACCATCCGTACGACCAATGCTCGCTCGACATCGCGGCGGCCATGCCACGCTTGGAACGAGCTGGTGACCAGACCGAGGACCGTGGATACCACCACGGCCTCCCGCGTGGGCAAGGTCAAGGCCATGAGGGGCACGCCGAGTAAGGCGAACCCGAATCCGACGGTGACTTGGGTGGTGGAGGCGACGAACACCGACAAAATGAGCGCCGTGGTCTCAGCGACGGTCACCGAAGACCTCGCCGACCGCCCATGGCGCGAGGATAAGGGAGTCGGCCATGTCCCATCTGGCTTTGACAAAATGTAAACTTCCCCCGTGTCACCGCAGGTCAACGAGAACATGAGGCCGACGGCCCGAGGGGTACGTATCGATCCGGCTCGCCTTCGAGCCCGACTCGATGACCTGGGCGAGGTCTCACCGATCCCCGGGGGTGGCTCGTGTCGTCTGGCCCTCACCGACGAGGACCGGGCCGGACGCGACGTGGTGCGGTCGTGGATGGTCGATTTGGGCCTGCGGGTCCAGGTCGACGCCATCGGGAACATCTTTGGAACCTGGGAATGCGCTCCCGGCACGCCGGTCATGACCGGAAGCCACATCGACACCGTGAGAACAGGCGGTCGATACGACGGTAACTACGGCGTGCTCGCCGGACTCGAGGTCATCGAAACGTTGATGACCGCCGGTTTGACTCCCTCGCGCCCGCTCAGCGTCGCGGTCTTCACGAACGAGGAGGGGGCTCGCTTCCAACCCGACATGCTGGGTTCGTTGGCCTACGTCGGCGGTGTGAGCATCGAAGCCGCCCTCGACACGCTGGCCATCGATGGGGCTCGTCTCGGCGACGAGTTGTCTCGGATCGGGTACAACGGTTCGGCGCCGGTGCCCGGTCCGGTGCCACACGCGTTCATCGAGTTACACATCGAGCAGGGACCGTTGCTGGAGGCCGAGGGCGTCACCATCGGCGCGGTCGATGGGGTGCAGGGTATTTCCTGGCAAGAGGTCACCATCACCGGGCAGAGCAATCATGCCGGCACGACTCCGATGCACCTGCGCCGTGATCCGGCCTTCGTGGCCGGGTCGATCGTGGTCTTCTTGCGCGAACTGGCGGCGGAGATGGGGGGCAACCAGGTGTGCACGGTCGGCAAGATCGACCTCTCCCCGAACTTGGTCAACGTCGTGCCCGCGGTCGCCAAAATCACCCTCGACGTCCGAAACACCGACGAGGAACTCCTCCTCGGCGCCGAGCGGAGGATCTCGGAGTTCCTCGACGACATTGCGCTGCGCGAGGCCGTGACGATCCAGAGTCGACGCCTGGCGCGCTTCGAACCGGTGGTCTTCGACCCCGAGGTCGTGGATCTGGTGGCGACGATCGCCGGCGATCACGGACACAGCGTGAAACGGATGCCGTCGGGAGCCGGACACGACGCCCAGATGCTGGCTCGCGTGTGCCCGAGCGCGATGATCTTCGTCCCCTCGCATCTCGGCATCAGCCACAACGCCGCCGAGCACACCGATGATGTCGATCTCGTGGCCGGAGCCAACGTTCTTCTCGACTCCATGTGGGAGTTGGCCCAACGAGAACCGAGCGGGGTACGGCCATGACCACCAATCCGACCGCGCGCACGATCGTCGTGGGAGCCGCACAACTGGGGCCGGTGCAACGGACCGACGATCGTGCCTCGGTGGTTTCTCGTCTGGTCTGTCTGCTGGGAGAGGCGTCGAAGCGGGGCTGCGACCTCGTGGTTTTTCCCGAATTGGCGCTCACCACCTTCTTCCCCCGCTGGTTTCTCGAGGACATCTCCGAAGCCGACCACTGGTACGAGACATCGATGCCCGGACCACACACCCAACCCCTCTTCGACGAGGCCAAGCGCCTCGGCATCGGTTTTTCTCTGGGCTACGCCGAGCTGACCCCGATCGAGGCGGACGGAGTCCGCCACCGTTACAACACTCAGATCCTGGTGGATCGCAAAGGCGCGATCGTCGCCAAGTACCGCAAGGTACACATTCCGGGACATGCCGGACACGAACCGAACCGGCCTTTCCAACACGCCGAGCGTTACTACTTCGAACCCGGTCCCGAAGGCTTCGGAGTGTGGCGGGCCTTCGGCGGACTCGTTGGAATGATGACCTGCAACGACCGTCGCTGGCCCGAGTCCTACCGCGAGATGGGCCTTCAGGGCGTGGAGATGATCCTGTGCGGTTACAACACGCCGATCCACTACGCTCCCGATCCCAGCCAGGACACTCTGCAAGGGTTCCACAACGCCCTCGTCATGCAAGCCGGCGCGTACCAGAACGGAACGTGGGTGGTGGGCGTGGCCAAGGGCGGAGTCGAGGAGGGTGTCGACTCCCTCGCTGAATCCTGCATCATCGCCCCAAGCGGTCAGATCGTGGCCCAGGCCCTGACCAACGGGGACGAGTTGATCGTGGCATCGTGCGACCTCGACTGGTGCAAGCGCTACAAGGACACTTTGTTCGATTTCGAGAAGTACCGGCGACCCGAGGTCTACACCCGCATCACGTCACAGCGGGGCGCGATCATCACGGCGGAGAGTGATTCATGACCATCGAGTCGATTCGACGCGTGTCACTGCGAGTCAACGGTCGCGATGTCGAGGTGAGAGGCGATCACCCGCACCTCCTGGCCGCCCTGCGTGAAGAACTCGACATCACCTCGCCGAAGGACGGCTGCTCTCCGTCGGGACAGTGCGGTTGTTGCACCGTCATGATCGACGGGAAACCGGTCGTCAGCTGTCAACAGTCGCTGGAGAAGGTCGCGGGTAAGTCGATCGTCACACTCGAGGGGGTCGACGATGCCGAGCGCGATCGTTACGCCGAGGCCTTCGCCGCGTGTGGCGGACTGCAATGTGGATTCTGCATCCCGGGCATCATCATGCGGGCCAAGGGCCAGGTCGACAAGAAGGGTGATCGACTCACCAAGAGCGACATGGCCAGGCATCTCGGCGCCAATCTCTGCCGCTGCACCGGATACGTCAAGGTTCTCGACGCCATCGAATCCGTCGCGCTGAATCGACCGATGGTGGCCGAGCAACCGACGGGTATCGGTTCGTCGGGGATGAAATACGAGGCCCGGGATCTGGCGCTCGGCGATCGCGGGTACATCGACGACATTCGTATCCCCGGGATGCTCCACGCCGCCCTCCATCTCACGGCTCACACCCGCGCCGACATCGTCGCCATCGACACCGCCGCGGCTCGGTCGTCCCCCGGCGTGGTGGCGGTCCTCACCGCTGCCGATGTTCCGGCCGAGTTGAAGGTCGGACTCATCCACAAGGATTGGCCGGTCATGATCCCGGTGGGGGGACGTACGAGTTATGCCGGCGACGTGCTCGCGGTCGTGGTGGCCGACAGTCGACGGGAGGCTCGGGCCGCCGCCGAACTCGTTCTGGTCGACTACCTCCCACAGCGCCCGATCACCGACGCCAGAGCCGCCATCGAGTCCACCGAAATCGCCGTGTGGGGCACCGAGGACAACGTGCTCAGCGTCAGTCGCTACGCCCGTGGCGACGTCGATGCCGCCCTGGCCGCCAGCGCCCACGTGGTTGGCGAAACTTTCGAAACCCAGCGGATCGAACACGCCTTCCTCGAACCCGAGAGCACCGTCGCCGTGCCCGATGGATCCGGCGACGCGCGTTCACTGCACGTGTATTCGGGCGGTCAAGGTGTGTGGGACGACCGCAACGACATCGCGCGCGTCCTCGGCATCGACAACTCGCGGGTCACGGTCGAGTTGGTCACCAACGGTGGCGCGTTCGGTGGTAAGGAGGACATGAGCAACCAAGCCCACACCGCTTTGGCGGCCTGGTTGCTCGATCGACCGGTGAAGTGCACGTTGTCGCGCGAGGAATCCTTCCTCGTGCACGCCAAGCGACACCCCATCCGTATGGAGTACACCGCCGGGTGTGACGCCGAGGGGCACCTCACCGCCCTTCGGGTGCGCGCGGTAGGTGACAGTGGCGCCTACGCCAGTGTCGGCATGAAGGTTCTGGAGCGAATGGCCGGGCATGCCAGTGGCCCGTACCGAGTGGCCAACATCGATGTCGAGGCCATTGCGGCGCGCACGAACAATCCGGTGTGTGGAGCGTTTCGCGGCTTCGGGGCGAATCAGGCGCAATTCGCGATGGAGGGTGTGCTCGACCGCCTTGCCGATCGGGTGGGTATCGACGGTTGGACCATCCGCAAGCGGAACGTCATCCGACCCGGGCAGGTTTGGGGGCCGGGTCAGATCATGAACGACGGATGTCTCGGAGCGGAGAGATGCCTCGACGAGATCAAACCGCACTACGACGCGGCGCGAGAGGCGGGACTCGCCGTCGGGTTGGGACTGGGTCTGAAGAACAGCGGACTCGGCAATGGCTTCAAGGAGGTCAGCGGCGCGGTGATCCATTTCCGCGCCGACGGCATCATCGAAGTGCGACATGGTTGGACCGAGATGGGCCAAGGCATCGACACGGTCGCGCTGCAGGTCGCCGTCGAGGAACTCGGAATCGACCCCGAGGACGTTCGGGTGATCGTCGACACCACCCGAGAACTCGGGTTCGGGCAAACGACCGGCTCACGTGGAACATTGATGGGGGCCGGCGCGGTGAAAGCCGCGTGCGAGGCGGCCCGCGCCGACGGTTGTCGTGTCGGCATCGATTACCACGGCGAGTATCGAATCGACTGGACCCAGAAGCTGGGCGAGGTCGAGAACCCGACCATTCACTCCACCTTCGGCTACGCGGCGCAATTGGTGTCGATCGACCGCGAGAGTGGAGCCATCGTGGAGGTGGTGGCGGCACATGACGTCGGGCGCGCCGTCAATCCGTCCCTGTGCGAGGGGCAGATCGAGGGCAGTGTGCACATGGGGCTGGGCTACGCCCTGACCGAGGACTTCCCCTCCGATCCCGAGACCGGCTTTCCCACCGCCACGACGCTGCGCTCGCTCGGCATTCTGCGAGCCAAGGACGTGCCTCCGATCAAGGTCATCCTCGTCGAGTCCCCCGAACCGAATTCACCGTACGGAATCAAGGGCGTCGGAGAGATCGGACTCGTGCCCACCGCCGGAGCAGTCGCCGAGGCTCTGCGCCAGTTCGACGGTTTCTGGCGACATCGGCTTCCGATGCGGCGCCCGGACGGAGATGACGAGTGACCACCACGACCCCGGGTCTGGTGTGTGCGCATCACCACCTCTACTCGACCTTGGCCCGCGGGATGCCCGCTCCGGCGAGACAGCCACGAACCTTCCTCGACATCCTCGAACAAATCTGGTGGCGCCTCGACGTGGCTCTCGATGCCGACACCCTGCATTGGTCCGCCCTGCTCGGAGCCGTGGAGGCTCTGGCCTCGGGGACCACCGGCATCATCGACCACCACGAGAGTCCATCCCTCATCGACGGATCACTCGACATCATCTCGGCCGCGTGTACCAGCGTCGGAGTGCGGGTCAATTGTTGTTACGGGGTCACCGACCGCCACGGCCGTGAAGCCGGCCAGCGCGGACTGCGAGAGAATGAGCGCTTCCTGCGCGCCGGAGGTCGAGGGATGGTGGGCGTCCACGCCGCGTTCACCTGCTCGGACGAACTTCTTCGCTCGGCGAGCGATCTGGCTGACGAGCTCGGCACGGGAGTGCACATCCACGTCGGCGAGGGTCCCGACGATCGTGACGCGGCTCGACGTCTCGAAGGGCTCGCCACGGACGATTGGTTACTGGTTCACTGCGTCGACGTCGATCGACCGCTGAGAGGGACGATCGCCCACAACCCGCGGTCGAACATGAACAACGGGGTCGGCTACGCCGTGCCGGGCGAACGGGCCAACGACATCGTGCTCGGCACCGACGGAATCGGTGCCGACATGTTGGAGGAGATGCGCCTCGCCTACGTGGCTCTGCGGGCCCATGACGTCTCGCAAAGTCCCGAGACTGTCTGGTCCTGGTTGGAAAACGGCTTCTCCTTCTTCCCCGAGTGCCGTGGCGATGTCGTCGAGTGGAACTACGACCACGTGGACAGCCCGTGGCACGTCGCCTTCACTCCCGGTATCCGCGCGATCAACGTGACCTCTGCCGATGGTGAACGATTGCTCGTCGACGGACGGCCCACGAGAGTCGACATCGACGAGGTCCGCGCCAAGGCCGCCGAGGCTGCCCGGCGATTGTTCGCCAAGCTTTAGAGAGGAACAGCACGACCATGAACCAACCCGTTGCCATCTACCTACAGGATGCTCACCGAATACGCGAAGGGATGGAGTTTGCTCGGTACGCCGAGAGCAAGGGTTTCGCCGCCGTATGGCAGGCCGAGAGTCGTTTGGTCCGCGAGGCGACCGTACCCATGGCCGCTTTCGCCAGCGTCACCGACCACATCAAGATCGGTAGTGGAGTCGTCGACTGCTGGAGTCGTAATCCCGCTCGGTTGGCCGCCACCTTCTCGACCCTCGACGATCTGGCCCCGGGTCGCGTCATCTTGGGGATCGGTGCCTGGTGGGATCCGTTGGCTCGAAAGGTCGGTATCGACCGCAGTCGACCGCTCCGGGTGATGCGCGAGATCGTGACCGTCGTACGTGGTCTTCTCAACAACGAGACCGTTACTTTCGACGGCGAATACGTGCACCTCGACGGAGTCGAGTTGGATTACGTGTACCAGGAGCGGGCTCCGAAGGATGTGCCGATCTACATCGGCGCGACCGGGATGCAGATGATGGAGTTGACCGGTGAGATCGCCGATGGAGCGGTCCTCAACTACTTGGTGTCACCGGGATACAACGACCAAGCCTTGGAGGCACTCGAAAAAGGTGCGCGCAAAGCGGGTCGCTCATTGGACGACATCGATCGTCCTCAGTTGGTGGTCTGCAGCGTTCACGAGGACCACCAGACCGCTCTCGACATGGCCCGGCTCATGGTGACGCAGTATCTGGGGCAGCAACCTCACATCATGAAAGCGTCCGGCGTTCCCCAGTCGTTGCTCGATGACGTCGGCAACGTTCTCACGTGGCCGGCCACTCACGAGCAGGTGGAGGCGGCGAGCAAACTGGTGCCCGACGAGATCGTCAACATGCTCACGGCCAGTGGCACGCCCGCCGAGGCCCGTGCCAAGGTGAAGCATTACATCGACCACGGTTGCACGTGCCCGATCCTCTACCCGCTCGGAGATGTCACGTCGATGATCGACGCCTTCGCCGGCTGGGATGCGAACGCCTGACCTACCCGAGTCGGGGCCCGACGGGCACGGTCAATGCTCGGCGTAGGCCTCATCGGTCGCCGAGGTGACCGCGTGCCACACCGCCGAGATCGCCACCATCATCGGTCCGACGAGGACCGCCCATCGGACACCGACGGGCAGGTCGGGGCTCGTGGCGACTCCGGCCACCACCGACCAGATCCAAACCGTCATCGACGCCAGGTTCCATAGGCGCCCGGTCGCCGCGCGGACCGGGTGCGCGAACTCGATGTTGGTGAGGGTGAGCAGCGACAACACCACGATCACCACACTGCTGGACCATTGCGACCCACCGAGGAGCCACAGAGTGGGGATCACCATGTTCCACGCCGACGGGAAGCCACGGAACCAACCGTCGTCACTCAGTTGGTCGGTCCGACTGAACCAAAGCGACGAGCTGAGCAGCATCATCGCCACGACCAACATCCCGTAGCGATCGTTGGGCACCACGCCGAACTGCCACAGGAAGGCGGCCGGCACCAGCACGCAGGTCACGAAATCGATCACCAGATCGAGCACGCATCCGTCGAAACGGGTGGACGCCTCTTCGGGGAGCAAGCGTCGAGCCAACGGACCGTCGATGCCATCGATTACCTGGGCCACCAGCAACCAGATGATCGCCAGGCGCGCCGAGCCGTCGAGGACCGCCACCAACGCCGCCATGCCCACCAAGACCCCCGACGCCGTGAAGGCGTGGAGGGCCAAGGAGAAGTCGCGCGGGACCTGACGGGGGCGACCGAATCGGGACATAGTTCACGACGCTACGTCCCTTTCCCACCCCGGAGACGGATCGATAACGCTTGACAATTTGTAACCTCCTCCTGTGCCCGTTGTGCGACCGCGCTCCGTCGACCACCTGCTCGAGTTGCTCGCTGATACCCCCGAGGTGTCGGTGTTGGCGGGGGGAACCGACATGATGGTGGAGATCAACCTGCACGGTCGGCGCCCCGGCACGGTCGTTCCCATCGGGGCTCTCGAGGAATTGCGACACTGGGAACACCACACCCGCCTCGGCACGGTGACCATCGGTGCGGCCGTGCCCTACGCCGACATGGAGACGGGCGAACTCGCCGAACTGGTACCCGCACTCGCCCAAGCCGCCCGAACGGTCGGCTCACCCCAGATTCGAGCCACGGGGACCATCGGGGGGAACCTGGGCACCTGCTCCCCCGCCGGCGACATCCTCCCGGTGCTCGGTGCGCTCGACGGGGTCATCCATGTCCGACACCGTGATCACTCTCGAGACGTCCATCTGAGCGACTTCATGACCGGCGTCAAGAGAAACGCGCTGCGACCCGGGGAATTCGTTCATTCCGTCACCGTGCCCGTCATCAACGGATGGCAGGGATACGCCAAGGTCGGCACCCGCAACGCCATGGTGATCTCCACGGCTTCGGCGTGTCTCGTCCACGATGCCGATCGAGGGCACGTCGCCTTGGCCCTCGGCGCGGTTGCTCCGACGATCATTCGCGCCACACAAACCGAAGCGTGGTTGTCCACTCGGGTCGACCTGCGCGGCTCGTTCCGGGTCTCCCGCGAAACCACCGAGGAATTCGGTCGACGGGCGGCCAGCGAGACGAGCCCGATCTCCGACCACCGATCGACTGCGGACTATCGGCGACACGCGGTGTCCGTGCTCGCCCGTCGGCTACTCGAAAGGTCGGCCGCGTGACCGTCTCCTCCGATTCTTTGAACGAGTCGTACCGACTCAACGTCAACGGTTCTGACCGCGAGGTGAACGATGCGTGGGTCGGCGAAAGCCTTTTGTACGTCCTGCGCGAGCGGCTGGGCCTGCCCGGCGCCAAGGGGGCCTGTGAACAGGGCGAGTGCGGGAGTTGCACGGTCATCATGGATGATCGTGCGGTGTGTTCGTGTCTGGTGATGGCCGCTTCAGCAACCGAATCCCGGATCTTGACGGTCGAGAGCCTCGGTGAGGACGGTCGGCTCTCTGACGTTCAGCAAGCATTCCTCGACGCCGGTGGCGTCCAGTGCGGGTTCTGCACACCAGGTTTCATCGTGGCCGTGCACCACCTTCTCGATCGGAACCCGCATCCCGACGACGAGGAGATCAAGGAGGCCCTGTCCGGCAACATCTGCCGTTGCACGGGTTACGGCCGGATCTTGGAGGCCGTCAAGGTCGTCGTTCGCGACCGTGCACCGGGTGGCGTCGCATGACGCTGACCGCCGGGGTCGAGACCCGATTCGGCGCCCTGGGCGCGAATGCGAATCGTCCCGATGGCGTCGCCAAAGTGCAGGGAGGTTTCGCTTTCTCGAGCGACATGTGGGCCGAGAACATGCTGTGGGGTGCCACCCTGCGCAGTCCGCACCCGCACGCACGTCTCGTGAGCATCGACGTGACCGCGGCCTGGAGCATCCCGGGCGTCGAATGCATCGTGACCGCCGAGGACATTCCCGGCGAACCCAACTACGGCCTGATCATGCAGGACCAACCGGTCTTCGCACGAGTGGGTGACACCGTTCGCTATCTCGGAGAGCCGATACTGGCCGTGGCCGCCGATCATCCCGAGACCTGTCGCCGAGCGTTGGCCGCGATACGGGTGACCTACGAGGTGCTCGATCCGGTCATCGATGCCGAGCGCTGCATCGATGGCACTGCTCCGCCCATCCATCCGCAGGGAAACGTGTTCCGCCATCAGCGGATTCTCACCGGTGACCAAAGCGTCATCGGGGAGATCCAGGTCGAGGGCACGTACGAGATCGGAATGCAGGATCAGGCGTTCCTCGGCCTCGAGGCGGCGTTGGCGGTGCCCGACAGTGACGGCGATGGAGTCGAGTTGTACGTCGCGACGCAGTGGCTCCACGAGGACCGCAAGCAGATCGCGGCCTGCCTCGACATGCCGTCGGACAAGGTACGTCTCGTTTTGGGCGGAGTCGGTGGCGCCTTCGGTGCCCGCGAGGACATCAGTCTTCAGGTGCACACCTGCCTGTTGGCCTTGCGCACCGGGCGTCCCGTGCGTATCGCGTACAGCCGTGAGGAGAGTTTCTACGGACATGTACACCGCCATCCGGCCACGATCTGGATGCGACATCACGCCGATGCGACCGGACGCATACTGCGGATCGAATCTCGGATGGTCTTCGACGGCGGAGCGTATTGCAGTACCTCTCCCGCGGTGTTGATCAACGCCGTCACTCACGCTCAGGGTCCGTACAAATGTGACAATGCCACCATCGACGGGTGGGCCTTGCGCACCAACAATCCCCCGTGTGGCGCGATGCGCGGATTCGGTGTCGTGCAGGCCTGTTTCGCTCACGAGAGTCAAATGGACAAGTTGGCCGCCGCGACCGGTATGTCACCGGTCGAGATACGACTGCGCAACGCCATGGAGACCGGCGACCGTTTGATCACCGGCCAGATCGTCGACAGCGTGGCACCGGTGACTCGCTGCATCACCGAGACCGATCGAATTCCCCTCCCGGAGCCATTGCGCGACGACGCCCACGAGTTGGCGGTCCCCGGTGGTACGGGTCTCACCGCCCGCGCGTCCAACATCCGACGTGGCGTCGGCTGGGGTGTGAGCATCAAGAATCTGATGTACTCGGAGGGATTCGACGATTACTCGACCGCGCGATGCCGGATCGCCGACGGGGCCGTCCACGTGAAGTTCGCCACCGCCGAGGTGGGGCAAGGTTTCGTGATGCTGGCGCAACAGATCGCCCGCACGGTTCTCGGCGTGGACGACGTCTTTTTGGATCCGATCGACACCCAAGTGGGCTCGGCAGGGTCGACGTCGGCCAGTCGCCAAACATGGATGAGCGGCGGTGCCGTCGACGCGGCGTGCCGTGCCGTGCGTGACGAGCTTCTCGATCGGGTGGCCAACGATCGCGGGCTCGTGCGTGGCGAACTACAGATCGAGGGTACGAACATCGTGGATTCCCTGACCGGAACCACCATTCCGGTCACCGAGGTCGTCGGAAAGTACGACATCGACCACACGGTCGAATACCGCCACCCGGCAACCGAGGACCTCGACGAGGACGGGCACGGAAATTGTCACGTCGCCTTCGCCTTCGTCGCCCACCGTGCGGTGGTCGACGTCGATCCGGACCTTGGTCTGGTCAAGGTCGTGCAGATCGCCACCGCCCAAGACGTCGGTCGCGTGCTCAATCCCCTCTCGGTGCAGGGGCAGGTGGAAGGCGGAATCGCTCAGGGTCTCGGTTTGGCCGTCATGGAAGAGATCATCGTCACCGACGGAAAAGTGAAAAATCCGAGTTTCACCGACTACTTACTACCCACGTTCCTCGATGCCCCGACGGTCGACATGGTCTTGATCGAGGAGCACGAACCGAAGTCGCCCCTGGGCGCCAAGGGCGTCGGTGAGCCCCCGTGCATCTCGGTCACACCGGCCATCGCCAACGCCATTCGCAACGCGGTCGGACGCGAATTACCTCGGGTGCCCGTGCGTCCTTACGACATCTGTCTCTGAGCGACGACGAACCCGAAGAGGGACTGAGCCGAAAACGAGTTGCGGGCACCGACATCATGGCCCGGGCGCGGTTGCCCCGCATCCCGTCGTGGAGAACCTCTCGCGCCTTCCACGAACCGATGGGCTGGCCGACGACCACCAACGAGGTCACCGTGATCCAACGTCGGGTGGGCGATGGTGCCCTGCCCGATCAGGCCCCCGGGTGCGAATCGCGCATCGGTTGAAACCCGGGGCGTCGACCAGCGATGACTCGAGGGCGCTCACCGGGTGCCGATCGAGGTTGTCGACGGGGGACGATCACGTGATCGCGACGCGCGGTCGTCGTTCACGGGTCCCGATCCCGGGCCCTGTCGGCCGAGACGGGAGTCACGAACGACCCGTTCGTCGCTCGTCGTGTTGCCACCCGACACCCGCCGGACCGTACGATGCGGCCATGGTCTCCGAACTCGGTTATGTGCCGTTCGATTGCGACAATCACTATTACGAAGCCCTCGACGCATTCACCCGTCACCTGTCCCCCAAGGACGGTCCGCGGTGCGTCCAGTGGGCCGAGATCGACGGTCGCAAGTACCAAGTGGTCGGTGGCCGGGTCAGTCGTGTCGTGACCAACCCCACGTTCGACCCCATCGCCCCGGCCGGAGCCATGCACGACTACTTCCGCGGTAATCCCGACAAGAAGCATCCGCTGGAGTTCCTCTCGGTGCGCGAAGCCATTCGCCCCGAGTACCGGGACCGTGAAGCTCGACTCACCACGATGGATCGCCAGGGCGTGTCCAAGATCTGGCTCTTCCCCACCCTGGGCATGCTGTACGAGGAGTTGCTGAAACACGACCCTGTTGGGGTGGGCATCATGTTCACCGCTTTCAACCGTTGGCTTCAAGAGGATTGGGGTTTCGACCACGCCGGTCGGATCTTCGCCGGGCCCTACATCTCCCTGGCCTCCGTCGAATGGGCCTGCCAGGAGGTGGAGTGGGCGATCGGACGGGGCGCCCGTGTCATCGTGTTGCGACCGGCGGCTCCCACCACCGAGAACGGACAACGCTCCCCGTTCGACGTCATGTACGACCCGTTCTGGGCCCGCGTGAACGAAGCGGGCATCACCACGGTCATCCACGCCGGAGACAGCGGGTACAGCTCGAACGGCTATGCCAACGACGCGTTCTCCGCCCAATTCTCGGGAGGTGGCTGGAAGCCATCCATCAAGAGTTTCGCCATCGAACGTGCCGCCCAGGATTTCATCATCACATCGATCTTCGAGAGGCTCTTCGACCGTTTCCCCAACGTCCGCATGGCGTCGGTCGAGAACGGTTCGAGCTTCCTCGGTGATGCCTGCGACAAACTGACCTCGACGGCCAAGAAGATGCCCGGATACTTCGCCGAGGATCCCGTGGAGACCCTGCGCAACAACTGGTGGATCAACCCCTTCTGGGAGGACGACGTTCACGAGGTGGCCCGAATCATGGGCACCGACCGAGTGTTGTTCGGATCGGACTGGCCCCACATCGAGGGTATGCCCGATCCGCTGAACTACCTGCCCGAGTTGAAGGCCTTCTCCGACGAGGACCAACGGCGCATCCTGCTCGACAACGTCACCGGGTTGAACACCCCGCGTCCGGTTTGATCACCACGTGTCGACGATTCGTCGGCGCGTCGTGCGATCGGATGTCGGCGCCGAGTCCAAGATGGCTCGCAGCCACGCGCGAGTTTCGGCGGGATCGATGACATCGTCGATCTCGAAATGTCCCGCAACCGACAGTGCTTTACCGTGGTCGTACATGCGGGCAACCATGGCTTGGTAGGTCGCTTCCCGCTCGACCGGGTCGTCGATCGCCTCCAATTCGCGACGGTACCCCAGCCTCACGGCGCCTTCCAGACCCATCCCTCCGAACTCGCCGGTGGGCCACGCCACACAGGCCAGCGGGGCTTTGGTCGATCCACCCATCATCGCCTGCGCCCCCAGTCCGTAACTTTTCCGAAGCACGACCGTGATCATCGGCACCTCGATGTTCACACCGATGACGAAGAGACGGCTGCAATGACGAACCAGGGCCGTGGCTTCGACGTCCGGGCCCACCATCATGCCGGGGGTATCCACCAGGGTGATCACCGGCAGTCCGTGGGCGTCGCACAATTGCAAGAAGCGGGCCGCCTTGTCGGCACCATCACTGTCGATCGCCCCACCGAGATGTCGTGGATTGTTCGCGATGACACCCACCGGACGCCCGTCGACACGGGCCAAGGCGGTGACCATGCCGATCCCGAACGCGGACCGGAGTTCGAGCACACTGTCACGGTCGAAAAGACCCTCGATCACGACACGAACGTCGTAGGACTTCACCCGATTTTCGGGCACGAGGTGGCGAAGGAGACTTTGATCGTCGAAGTCGACGTGCGTGATGCGACCCTGGAAGTAGGAGAGGTACTTCTTCGCCAAGCGAACAGCGTCCGCATCATCGCGGGCCACCAGATCGACCACGCCGTTGGCCGTTTGAACCGCGAGCGGTCCGATCTCCTCGGGGCGGTGTACCCCCAGACCCCCACCCTCGATCATCGCCGGACCGCCCATACCGATGTTGGAGCCCTCGCACGCGATGACGACGTCACAACAGCCGAGAATCGCGGCGTTTCCGGCAAAGCAGTAACCGCCGGTGATTCCGATCAGGGGAACCCTTCCCGAGAGCCGGGCGAAATCGTGGAACGCCCAACAATCGAGACCCGACACCCCGAGACCATCGGTGTCGCCGGGACGACCGCCACCCCCCTCGGCGAAAAAGATCAGCGGCACACCCAATCGCTCGACCACGTCGAACATTCGGTCCTTCTTGCGATGGTTCTGTTGTCCTTGTGTGCCCGCCATGACGGCGTAGTCGTAGGACATCACCGCGACCCGAGAGGCCCGTCCGTCGAACGTGTCGCCGTTGACCGAGGCGAGACCAGCCACGAGGCCGTCGGACTGGGTGCGCGCGATGAGGTCATCGAGCGAACGACGACGCCGTTGGGCCGCCAGAACGAGTGGACCGTATTCCACCAACGATCCGGGATCGATCAGATCAGCGACGTTCTCCCGGGCGGTGCGACGACCACCTGCATGTCGTCGAGTGGTTGTCTCGGCGCGAGCCTGATCCGAGCCGAGGCGACGACGCGCGACGACCTCCTCCAGATCGAGGCGTTGCGAAGTCTCCGGCGCGACATCGGGTGCGGTCTCGGATTGGGCCACTTCCTCGATCATGACCAGTGATTGACCCTCTTTCACCGTGTCGCCGGGGGCGACCAAAACCTCGACGACCGTCACCGCGCACCCGCAGATCACGTCGTGTTGCATCTTCATCGACTCCAGCACCACCACCGGCCGACCAGCACCGACGACGGTCCCGACGTCGGCGACCGTCAGAACGGTGCCGAGCATCGGCGCCGGCAGCGCACGAGCCGACATGGTCAAAAAGCGACCATTGCGCTGCGTGGTCCCCGAACCTGTCCGCCGGCCCACGTGACGGCCTCCGGATCCACCAAGTCGAACTCGGGAATACGCGCCAACCAAGATTCGATCGCGACGCGAAGCTCCATGCGGGCGAGATTAGAGCCGGCACAGCGGTGTATCCCCGCTCCGAAGGCCACGTGGCGATTGATCGAACGGTCCAAGACGACCGCGTCGGGATTCTCGAACACCGCCGGGTCGCGATTGGCTCCGGGAAAGTTCATGAGGACCCGCTCACCCGCCTTCATCGGACAGCCCCGGTACTCGACATCTTCCATCAGTCGTCGGGCCATGGTGACCGGAGAATAGGCCCGCAGGAACTCCTCGATCGCGGTCGACATCAATTCGGGCTCGGACACGAGACGTCGACGATCCTGCGGGTGGGTAGCGAGGTGCCAAATGGACGAGCCGATCGCCGACCACGTGGTGTCGACTCCGGCGATGAGCATCAGCGAGCACATACCGATGATGATCGGCTCTTCGATCGGCTGACCGTCGATCTCGGTGTGGAGCAGTTCGGAGATCAGATCGTCGCCGGGATTCTCGCGACGCTCGGCGAGAGCGCTGATGAAGAACTCGATGACCCCCTGGGTTCCCCGTTGGCGTCGTTGGGCATCGAAGGCGAACTCGAGGACGTCGCGCACCCAGCCGGTGAAGGTGTCACTCATCTCGGCGGGAACACCGAGGATGTGGGCGATGACTCGAACCGGAATCTGTTGCGCGTAGTCAGCCGCCAGATCGGCCCGTCCCTGGTCGATGAAACCGTCGATGAGGCGGTTGCACAGCGCCTGCGTCATCGGCTCGTAGGACAACGATTTCTGCGGCGACATCCACGGCAGGATCAGCCGCCGCGTCCAGGTGTGCAGCGGTGGATCGGACGAGATGGGTGGCACACCATAAGGAAGGGGCATCGGCGGATTCGATCCCGGTGAGCCGGTGAACGGCGGAATCACCGCGATGCCTCCACCCGACGGAAACGTCTCGATGTCACGCGCGATCGCGGTCACATCCTCGTAGCGCGTGGGGAGCCACGACCCACCCCAGCGATCGCTGTGAGCGATCGGGCAGGTCTCTCGGAGGGTGTCCCAGATCCGGAAAGGATCGTTCACGTACTCGGGATTGAAGATGTCATAATCCGTCGCCCAGTCGATGATCTCGAGTGAATCGCCCATTTCCGCCTCCCGTGAGACAGTAGCAGTCGCTCTGTCTCACAGACCGGGGTTGGCACGCCGATGATCGAAGACACCGGACGGACGGGATCGGCGATACTCCTCCACGATGGGCGCCAGGTCGCACGGACTGGCTCCGTGCAGGATCACGCCGTCCACACCGAGGTCGAATTGTCCTCGGATCGCCGAAACACAACGTTCGGGTGAGCCGGTGGCCGCTGGGGCCAACCACTGCGCCGGTATCAGAGTCGACACGTGTTCCAACTCGGCGGTGGTGGCCGTGTTGTCGAGCGCGCCACGAAATCCCTTGACGAAGTCGTCGTCACGAAAGCGGCGCAATACCTCGGGATCCCAGCGGTTCGTCTCCACCATCAGGTCGCCGTAGCCCTGCAGATACGTGGCGAGGCGCCCGACCGTCTTTTTCAAGCGAACATCCTCCGTGAGGTGATCGCCGATGGTGGCGAAGCATGACCAGACCCGAACCGAGTCGGGATCCCGACCAGCCTGCTCGGCCGCCTGCTTCACGGCCCCGACGCATCGCCGGGTCGTCTCGTCGGTGAAGAAGGTGTGCAAGATGACGCAGTCGAAAGCCCGTCCCGCCAACTCGAGGGTGCGAGGGCCGAATGCGGTGATTCCCAGAGGGATGTTCTCCTCGAAAGTCGGATCCAGTGCGAGCACCGGGTACTTGCCGATGGGTCCGTCGTGACCGATGATCACCTCGCCGCGGAACAGTCGTCGCATGATCCCGGCGAAGTCCTCCATCTGTGCCGTGGTGACCATGGGCAATCCATAGGCGCGATACAGCGGACCGACACCGCGGCCGATCCCCAAGGTGAATCGACCGCCGGTCAAGCGATGCATGGTTGTCGCGTACGAAGCGGTCACCAACGGGTGCCGCGTGTTGTGATTGGTCGCCGCCGTCGCAATACCCAGATTCGTGCTGACCGCTCCGACGGCTCCGGAGAGGGTGACGGCCTCCTTGATGTTGAAACGCTCCGAGATGAAACACGCCCCCAAACCCAGTTCCTCGGCGTCACCCACCTCCCGAATCAAATCACGAGGCGACCTCGGGGCACCGGGCAGGGTGTAGAACCCGAGTTCGTTCAGCTGGAGACGCGGCGCGGTCATGGGCGAAACCCCGCCATGAGCAAGCGGACCGCCTTCGAGGATGTGGCCGTCAACGGACTTCGTTCGAGCGACATCAGCCGGTCGACGTTGGCTGCCAGATCCTCGACCGTCGCGTCGCGATCCGAGAAGCCGTCACTCAACTCCATGTGCACACCCCCGGCCCATCCGGCTCCCACGCTGATCGTCTCACCGTTCATTTCACAGTCATGATGGCTCAGAAATACCACCAGCGGAGCCACCAATCGTGGATCGAGCCATTGCCCCAACTTCTCCGACCACGGGATCGGACCAAAGGCAGTCCCCGGTCGAGTCTTGGCGTACGGGACGACGACATTCACGTGAATCCCGTGGGGCGCGCCCTCACTGGCCATACCCCGTGTCAGCCCGATCACGCCCATCTTCGCCATCGCGTAGACACTCCCGTTGGGCACCCCGCCGAAAGCCGCGCCTGACGAGACGTTGACGATTCGACCCCCACCATTGTCCTTCATCCACTTCCACGCCGGACGACTGACGTTCAATGTGCCCCGTAACTGGGTGTCGATCAACGTATCGATGCTCTCCTCCGGGAAATCCTCGAACGGTGCCATCCGAACTTGACCCGCATTGTTCACCACCACATCCACTCGCCCGAACGCGTCGAGGGCGGCGTTCACGATCGCCCGCCCGCCCGCCGGAGAGGCGATGTCGTCATGATTGGCCACCGCATTCGCGCCGATGGACCGGATCTTGTCCACGACGTCGTCAGCCGGATTCGTCGCCGGAGCGTCGGCCGATCCGTCGGTATCGGATATTCCGACCCCCAGATCGTTCACCACCACGCTCGCACCCCGAGCGGCGAACTCGAGGGCGTACTCGCGCCCCAGATTGCGTCCGGCACCGGTGACGATGACGACCTTTTCGTCGAATCGCATGATCATTCTGACTCCTCCTGCGGTCTGGACAGGAAGGCACGAACGTCGGCCAGGGCCCGGCGATCCTGAAAGAGAAACATGTGCCCTCCGTGGTACGTCTCGTGTTCCGATCCGGAAATCCTCTCGGCAATCGCCCGACCATTCGCCGGTGGTGCGATTCCATCGAACATCCCGCTACCCACGAAGGTCGGCGCGTCGATTCGGTCCAACCGATCCCAGACGTCGTGGCGGCTCCGCGCGTCCATCTGCCAGAGGTGGCCGAGGGCGGCTCGCCCCGTGGGAGCCGGGCGCGGCGTGAGCAAGGCTCGATCCTCGGGATGTGTGTTCAACCACGGCTCGTCGAAACGCGTGTCGACGAGCGTCGGGTAACGACGAGCACGCTCTTCGTCGGAAGCCGCTGCCAGTTGATGGAGTGGATACGACGAACCGCCGGCGCCCCCGGCACTGGTGCACAACAGACAGAGACGCTCGACCAGTTTCGGATTGGTCACGGCGAACTCCAAGGCCACCATGCCTCCGAAGCTGATGCCGAGAATGGCGGTCCTGACCCAACCGGCGTGCTCGAGGAGGCCGAGCGCATCGTGGGCGTAGTCGGACATCTCGTACGGTCCGTCGGGGACGGCGGTGAGTCCGAGACCGCGTTGATCATGCACGAGAACGGTGTTGAAGCGGGCCAATGCGTCGATCAGCGGTCGAGCTGCCTCGATGCTGGAACCCGATCCGTTGAGAAACAAGAGTCGCGGTCCCTCACCGACGACCTCATAATGAATGGGGAAACCCCGACCCGAGTAGACGCCGACCGTCATCAGCAGAACTCGACAAGGGCCCCGGAGCACACGCTCACTACAGTACGACCGTGCCCGCACCGAACGCTTCATCGACGTCGGTGTCGATCCCGGTGACGTCGATCGCCGATGCGGTCGAATTCCTCCGAACCGTCGGTGGCTTCGAGTTGCGACGAATCCAACCGGCCGATTCCCCCCGGGAGGCCCGTCTGGAGAGGGACGGCACCCTCGTCGACCTCCACATCGGAACGCCGACCGGGGCTCGTCTCGTCATCGAACGCCACCCCTCCGACGATTCCCGGCCCGATGACGGTGACGTCGAGGGACCCGACGGAATCGTGATCAGGATGACAGCGCCTCCCTGCCTCGTCGTCCCCATGATTCGTGAGGAAACCACTGTGGGGGACGGTGACGCCGTCGGCGCCTGGCACCTCGGGCGGGCGGATATGGAATACCGGGACCTGGTGCCCTCGCGTCTCGGCGGCGCCGTGATCGCCTCCCACATTCGTGTCCGTGCAGCGGGCCCGGTTCCGGACTACGTCCACCATCATGATGTTCTCTTTCAACTGATCTTTTGCCGTCGCGGGTGGGTGAAAGTCGTCTACGAGGACCAAGGAGACCCCTTCGTCCTACAGGCCGGCGACTGTGTCACCCAGCCACCGGGGATTCGCCATCGCGTGTTGGAGAACTCTGACGGCATGGAAGTGGTCGAGATCGGCTACCCCGCCGAGCACATGACCACCGTCGAACGCACGTTGAAGTTGCCCAACGGGGTGAATCCCGATCGACGTTGGCACGGCCAGGCTTTCGTGCGTCACGACGCATCGAATCGCTCGTGGACCAGCCTGAGTCTCGGGGTCGAACGCTCCGAGACCGGCATTCGGGGAGCCACCGCGGGGTTGGCCGATGTGGACCTCGTGAGAATCGAACCCGACTCCACTTTGACCCTCGAGTCGGTCGGCGCCAACCATCCCCGCTTGCTCTTCGTCGTCTCCGGTTCGGCTGTAGTGAACGTCGACGGCACGCGCCGCGACCTTGCAGAGGGCACCACTCTCAGCCTGCGATCCGAGCATCGGGCCGAGATCACCGCCCGATCGGTCACGACGCTCCTGCGCATCATCCTCGATGCCTCCCAGGACCCGGGCTACTGGCGCCCCATCGTCTGACGTCTCTCGGCCTCGGAGGTGTCGGTCGGGGTGTTCGGGGCCACCAATCGAATCTCGACCCGATCGAGAACCCCTTCGAAAGGGTACCCGTCGCGACGGTGCGCGTAGCCCGCCGCCACCGGGGAACCGTGGTCGTAGGCCACGCTCGGTCCAACGCTCGACATCGTACGCATCACGAAGGGAAGGTGCATCGATCCCCCATCGGAGCCGTCGATCAGCAGGAGAACCTCGGCGGTCTTGCCGGTCCGCCGGAACCGCACCGACACCACGGAATCAACGGTGGGGAGAACCCGCGACGACGTCAAAACGTGATGCTCTCCGAAAATGTTGTAGTCGAAGACGAGGCGACCGGCGTCCACGTAGAAACTGAATCCGGAGTTCTCCGTTCCCGAGGCGTAGATCACACCACCTTGACCGTGCGCGACGCGCACGAACGCATCCAAATCCCAACTCCGTCCGCCCAGCGACGCCGCCGCCTGAGCCGGCATGGGCGCCATCGGCGGACGGTACACGTAGGTCCGCGAGGTGGGGTGCACCGAGCGATCCGCGAATCGGGCTCCGAACAACTCGAGACCACGATCGTCGAGGGGCAGAACGCCCTCGCGCTCGGCTTCCTCCCACCACAACGCGATCAATTCGCCGAGACGTTCCGGCTCATGCGACGCCAGGTCATTGGTCTCCGATCGATCCACGTCGACGTGGTACAACTCCCACACGTCATCATCGAACGACTTCCCGGGCTCGTGTCGGGTCACGGCTTTCCAGCCGTCCACGTGAATCCCCCGATGTCCGCCCATTTCGTAGTACTGGATCTTCTTGCGCGTCGATGCTGACCGGTCGTCCATCGCGTACTTCATGGAGACTCCACTGATCGGCATGACTTCAAGCCCGTGATACGTCGGTGGAGCCGGGACACCGGTGATTTCGAGGATCGTCGGCACGATGTCGTTGACGTGATGGAATTGATCGCGGAGTTCTCCGCCGGTCGGAATGCCCTTGGGCCAACGCACGATGCACGGGACGTGAACACCGCCCTCGTGTGTGTTCTGCTTGTACCACTTGAAGGGGGTGTTCCCCGCTTGCGACCAGCCCCACGGGTAGTTGCTGTGCGAGTGGGGCCCTCCGATCTCGTCGATGCGGGCGATCGCCTCGTCGGGAGTCTCGAGGATCATGTTGAAGAACTTCATCTCGTGCAGGACCCCGAACGGACCGCCCTCCTGTGAGGCGCCGTTGTCGGACATCAGGAAGATCACGGTGTTGTCGTCGACACCCAGATTCTTCAACGACTCCATCAAACGCCCGATCTGATCGTCGGTGTGCTCCAGAAACGCCGCGTAGGCCTCTTGCAGGCGACACGCCAAACGTCTTTGATTCTCGGACAGGTCATTCCAGGCCTCCACGCCGGGATTGCGCGGTGCGAGAACGGTGTCGACGGGAATGACGCCGAGTTCCTTCTGACGTGCGAACCACCGATCGCGAAAAACGTCCCAACCCTCGTCGAAGGCTCCGCGGTGTTTGCGGAGGTATCGCTCCGGCGCCTGATGGGGCGCGTGCGTGGCTCCGAAGGCTAGGTACATGAAGAACGGTCGATCCGGACGAAGGCTCACCGAGTCGTGCATGAACTCGATGCCCTTGTCGACGAGGTCTTCGGACAGGTGGTATCCCTCGTCCGGTCCAGCCGGAGGATCGATCCAATGGTTGTCATACACCAACTCGGGGTGAAACTGATCGGTCTCTCCGTCGAGGAATCCGTAAAAACGATCGAAACCACGCTGTAACGGCCATTGATCGAATGGTCCCGCCGCGGAGGCATCGGCCATCGGACAAAGATGCCATTTCCCCAACGCGAAGGTGGCGTAACCGGCCCCTCGAAGGATCTCGGCGATCGTGGTCGCGTCGTTGGCGATGTGTCCGCGCATGTGGGGAAACCCGCTGTTGAAGTTCGAGACGGACCGCATCCCGACGGCATGGTGGTTGCGACCCGTCAACAATGCCGCCCGGGTCGGCGAGCACAGAGGTGTCACGTGGAAGTTCGTGAACCGAAGACCCTCGGCCGCCAAGGAGTCGATACTCGGGGTCGACAGCGTCGATCCGAAGCATCCGAGATGTGAGAACCCCATGTCATCGAACAAGATGATGATGATGTTGGGTGCCGCCTCGCCTGGATGGGGATGAGACGGCCACCACGGTTCCGATTCGGCATAGGTTCGACCTATACGACCTTGAAACTTCTCGACCATCGATTCCCCCATCGCCCCTCGACCGCGTTGTTGACAATAGTGCTGTCACTACCTACTGTCAGCCAGGTGACCGCTCGGCCCGTCGCTCTCGTCTGCGACACGCGCTACTACGTGGGGCCGAACTTGGCCGAACGCTTCGCCGAGCGAGGTTTCGACCTCGTTGTGGGTGAACCCGACACCGAACTCGTCGCCCGGCTCGAGTCGATGGGTTCGCGGGTCGTCTCCTGCGCCGGACACAGCGACCTGAACTCCGTTGCCGACGCCGACGCTCTGGTGGGAGCAGCGATCGATGCGTTCGGTCGTCTCGACTCCGCTGTCATGTTTTCGGGACAGATCGTCACCGGTCGATTCGTTCATTCGAGCCTCGAACAGCTGCGTCAGGTTTTCGCTGGGTGCGTCGAGGCTCCGTACAACTTCTTGCGATCGGTCGTGCCGGTGATGACGGCCCGGGAGTCGGGCCAGATCCTGGTGATCACCAGCGCCTCGGGTGCCCGTCCCACGCCGGGCGCCCCGCTCTATTCCTCGGTCCGCGCCGCCGCCACGATGTTGGTCAAGAACGTGGCCGACGAGGTGGCCCGCACCGGTGTCCAGGTCAACGCGGTGGGCACGAACTTCATGGACTTTCCGGCCTTCCTGAAAGCATCGGGAGCCACCGATCCGGGGGTACGGGCCAAGATCGAGTCGCAAGTACCGATGCGCCGATTGGGAACAATGGACGAATTCTCGTCCTTCTGCATGGCCTTCCTCGATGGAACGAGTCGTTTCACGACCGGGCAGTTCGTCGCCTATGCCGGAGGCTGGGTCTGACGGCAGAATGGGGGCATGGAGCGCTCCCTGTACGACGACGATCATCTGGCGTTCGCCGAGAGCTTTCGATCCTTCGTTTCGAAAGAGATAGCCCCCGATTACCTCCGGTGGGAGGAGGAGGGAATCGCCCCCCGCGACCTCTACACCAAAGCTGGAGCCAGTGGATTTCTCGGAATGGCCGTGCCGGAGCAGTACGGCGGCGGTGGAAGTAGCGACTTTCGATTCAACGCCGTCATCGGCGAAGAGTTGGCCTTGGCCGGAATCGGCGGTGCCGGAAACGGCATCACCTTGCACAACGACATCACCACCCCGTACTTCACCGACATCTGCAACGCCGAGCAGAAGACTCGTTGGCTACCCGGTATCGCGTCGGGGGAACTCATCACCGCCATCGCCATGACCGAGCCGGGCACCGGAAGCGACCTGGCCAGTATCACCACCACCGCGCGCCGGGACGGCGACCGGTACATCCTCAACGGATCCAAGACCTTCATCACCAACGGAATCAACAGCGACCTCGTCATCGTGGCGGCCAAGACCGACCCCACACAGCGTCACACCGGCATGTCCCTGCTGGTGGTCGAGCGAGGGATGCCGGGCTTCGAGCGGGGACGAAATCTCGACAAGATCGGTCAAACGAGTGCCGACACGTCCGAATTGTTCTTCAACGACGTCGAGGTGCCCGTCGCGAATCTTCTCGGCGACGAGGGCCGCGCCTTCCACTATCTGACCTCCAACTTGGCCCAAGAACGACTGTCGATTGCCGTGGCAAGCTTGGCCTCGGCACGCGCGTGTGTGGGTTGGACCCTCGAGTACGTGAAGGAGCGCAAGGCGTTCGGCACCACCATCGGAGCGTTCCAGAACACCAAATTCGTTCTGGCCGAGCAGAGAACCGCGGTCGAGGTCGCTCAGGCCTACGTCGACGCTTGCATCCTCGCCCTCAACGCCTCGCGACTCTCGGCGGCCGAAGCCGCGGCGGCCAAGTACTGGTGCACCGAACTGTTGAAGCGGGTTGCCGACAAATGTCTGCAGTTGTTCGGAGGGTACGGATACATGCGGGAGTATCCCATCGCGCGCGCCTACGCTGACGCTCGGATCACCACCATCTACGGGGGAACGACCGAGGTCATGAAGAGCATCATCGCCAAGGACCTGGGTCTCTGACGTGGCGATCGCCCTCGACCCCCGCCTGTACCGTGACGCCGACTGGTACCAACGTGAACGGGTCTCCGTGTGGTCCGATCAATGGCTGATGTTCTGCTCCGAGACCGAAGTCGCGTCCGATGGCTCCTACGTCGCCGCGGATATCGCCGATTTTCCGGTGCTGGTCGCGCGCCGACCGGGTGGTGACTTGGTGGGTTTCCTCAACGTGTGTCCGCATCGCGCCGGGCCGATCCTGTGGCCCGGTTCGGGTGTCACCGGCAATTTGGTGTGTCGATACCATGGGTGGGCCTTCAATTGGAGAGGCGATCTGGTGTCGGCCCGGGATTTCGGAGAGTCCACGGAGCTGTGTCCCGAACAACGGATCCTCACCCCCGTCGATGTCGCAACCTGGTGTGGAATGGTTTTTGTGCGTATTCGTCGGGGTGAGACCGACCTGTTCAGTGATCTTGGCGGCCTTACCGAGATCGTGGGTCGCTTCCCCGTCGACCGCTTCCGCTTCGTGCGCCGCATGGTGCGGACTCTGGAGTGCAACTGGAAGACGTACGTGGACAACTATCTCGAGGGCTACCACGTGCAACTGATCCACCCCTCCCTCACCCGGGCCCTCGACATGCGCACCTACCGGGTCTCGGTGCCCGAGCCCGGCTATTGCCATCACACCTGTGACACCACCGAAGGGTCACCGTCGGGAGGTGCCTGGCTCTTCCGCTATCCGAATCTGGCCCTCAACATCTATGCCGATGGCATGAACGTCGAGCGGATCATTCCGGTGGGGAGAGATCGCACCCACGTCGTCTACGACTACTACTCGGAGTCGGCGACCCAAGCCGACATCGAGGCCATGGTTTCGATGTCCAACGTCGTTCTCGACGAGGACCAGGCCATGTGCGAGCAAGTGCAACGAGGGCTCGATTCGGGCACCTATCGTGGAGGTCCGCTGAGTCCGAAACACGAGATCGCGGTGGCCTGGTTTCAGGACCGTCTGCGCGCCGAGGTTCACTGACGCTCCGGCGCCGAATGCCAGAATGTCCGGGTGAGCATCGCCCAGCGACCCAGCCAGAGCCTCGTTTGTCTCGACCTCGAGGGGGTCGTCGTGCCCGAAATCTGGATCGCAGTCGCCGAACGCACGGGGCTTCCAGAACTGCGTCGGACCACGCGAGACGAGCCTGACTACGACAAGTTGATGCGCTACCGCATCGACATCCTCGACCGCGAGGGGCTCACCATGTCCCTCATCGAAGATGTCATCGCCGGTCTCGATCCGCTCCCCGGGGCGGTCGACTTCGTCGCGGCCCTGCGATCACGAGCTCAGTTGATCTTTCTGTCCGACACCTTCGAACAGTTCGCCCGCCCGCTCATGCGCAAGTTGAATTTCCCGACCATCTTGTGCCATCGTCTGATCGTCTCCAACGATCGCATCGTGGACTTCGAGTTGCGCCAGGCCAACCAAAAACAGCGAGCGGTCGAGGCGTTCCGATCGCTCAACCTGCGGGTGGTGGCCGCCGGCGACTCGTACAACGACACCGCGATGCTCGGTGCCGCACATGCCGGCTTTCTGTTTCTCGCACCGGACAACGTGATCGCCGAATTCCCTCAGTTCCCGGCGCTCGACACCTACGACGACTTGTTCGAGAACCTGATGAGCGCGCTCGAATACGACTGACCATGGGCGTCTACACCGACTGGGTTCTCCCTCGATTGATCGACCGTGTCCTCGACACCGCAGATTTCCGCGAGATCCGACGCACGCAAGTGGCCGAAATCGACGGACGAGTTCTCGAGGTCGGATTCGGTGCCGGAGCCAACGTTGCGTTCCTACCGAACACGGTCCGACATCTCTACGCCGTGGATCCCGCGACCAGTGTGCGGGGTATCGCCGATCGACGCCTTCGGGCGAGAGGAATGTCGGTCGAGTACGTCGGGCTGGACGGAGCACGGTTGGAACTGGCCGACGAATCCGTCGACCACGTGGTGTCCACCATGACCCTGTGCACGATCCCCGACGTCGAACGGGCCCTCAGCGAGATCCGTCGCGTGTTGCGGTGGGGTGGGCGACTCCACTTCGTCGATCATGGTCGCTCCCCCGATCCCGTCGTGGCCCGGCGTCAACGTCGGCTCAACGGCCTTCATGGCCGCCTGTTCGGAGGCTGTCATCTCGATCGTGACATCCCCGCCCTCGTGCGCGCCAGTGGTCTGACCATCGACACGTACTCCGCCGACTACATGGCCGGACCCAAGGTGATGGGCTTCCTGTATCGCGGCGTAGCGACCAAGTGACTCGACAAAAACGGACCGTTTTTGCGCCGATGCGGTGGTGGTGTCGAAGGAGGGACTTGAACCCTCACGATCTTACGATCACTAGCCCCTCAAGCTAGCGCGTCTGCCTGTTCCGCCACTTCGACGTGGGACTGCAAAGATACCGGCGGTCGACCCGATCACCGAACCAGCAAGAAGCCAAGACTCAGAATCGACACCACCCACACGAGCGTGACCACGAATGTGATGCGGTTCAGGTTGCGCTCGGCCGCCGCCGAACCGATACCGGCACTGCTACCCCCTCCGAACATGTCGGAAAGTCCTCCACCTTTACCGCTGTGCATCAAGATGCCGGCGACCATCCCGATGGTCGATACGACGTTGACCACCACCATGAAGTACATCAGCAGGTCCCGCACGACTCTCGAGGCTAACGGGGTCAGTCGGGGAAATGGCAGGCCACCAGGTGCTCGCCGGCCCGACGCCCCGGCGCGTCCACCAACAGGGGTTCCTCGGTCGCACAACGGGCCTCGGCCTTGGGGCAACGGGTGCGAAAGCGGCACCCGGACGGCGGATCGACCGGGCTCGGAACGTCCCCGGTGAGCACGATGCGGGTACGTCGGCTGGCGTTTCGGGGATCGGCCACGGGCACCGCCGACAACAACGCACGGCTGTACGGATGGGCGGTCGTGTCGTACACCGACTCCGGATCCCCGATTTCCACGATCTTGCCGAGGTACATCACGGCCACCCGATCGGCGATGTGACGCACCACCGACAGATCGTGCGCGATGAACACGTACGAGAGCCCCAGCTGTCGCTGCAGATCCTCCATCAGGTTGAGGATCTGGGCCTGGATCGACACGTCGAGGGCCGACACCGGCTCGTCGGCGACGATCACCTTGGGGCTGAGCGCCAACGCTCGCGCGATTCCGGCGCGCTGTCGTTGACCGCCGGAGAACTCGTGCGGGAACCGGTTGTAGTGCTCGGGGTTCAATCCCACGAGACCCATCAGCTCGCGCACCCGTTCCTTCTCCCCCGCCCGGGACAGGGTCTTCTGGATACGAATGGGAGTTCCGATGCTCTGGCCGATGCTGTGTCGCGGGTTGAGGCACGCGTAGGGGTCCTGAAACACCACCTGGATGTCGCGACGCAACGCCAACAACTCCTTGGAGGACGCGGCGGTGACGTCGGTTCCGTCGAGGATCACCGATCCCGACGTCGGCTCGATGAGACGGGCCAGAAGGCGACCGAGGGTGGACTTACCGCAGCCGGACTCACCCACCACGGCCAGTGTCGTCCCCCGGTCCAGGCTGAATGAGACACCGTCGACGGCCTGCAACATGTCGGTGGGGCGATTCAACAACTTCGACGATCCGGTCGGGAACCATTTCACCAACGACCGGGCCTCGAGAACGACCTCACCGCTCATGGGCACCTCCGAGCAAATTCAGGAGGCGCTCGTCGGGGAGATGACACGCCGACGAACCCGGTCCGACCCGACGTAGCTCTGGAACCTCGGTTGAGCAACGCCCGGCCAACGAGTCCGCGTGCGCGCATCGAGGGTGGAACGGACAGCCCGACGGAAGATTGATCAGGGACGGGGGAATTCCCGGGATCGATTCCAGGCGCTCATGACGAACGGAGTCGAGGCTCTTGACCGACTTCAGCAGTCCACGCGTGTACGGGTGGGTCGGCGTGACGAATGCGTCGGCCACCGCGGCCGACTCCACCACCCGACCCGCGTACATCACCATCACCCGCTCGGTGATCTCGGCAACCACGCCCAGGTCGTGGGTGATCAGGATCACCGCCGAACCGTGCTCCGCCTGCATCGCCGCGATCAGTTCGAGGATCTGCGCCTGCACGGTGACGTCGAGGGCGGTGGTCGGCTCGTCGGCGATGAGGATCTTTGGGCTGTTGACCAAGGCGATGGCGATCACGATTCTCTGCCGCATGCCTCCGGAGAACTCGTGGGGATGTTGATCGATGCGCTTGCCGGGCTCCGGGATTCCCACCTTGTGGAGGGAGTCCAGAGCGATCTCGCGAAGTTCCTTCTTGGACGCTTCCGGGTGATGAACCGCGTACGCCTCACCGATCTGTCGACCCACGGAGTAGAAGGGGTTCAAGGCGGTGAGTGGATCCTGGAAGATCATCGCCACCTCGCGCCCGCGCACATGACGCACTTCTTCGTCGCTCATGGCGAGGATGTCGCGACCCTCCAGCAGCACCTGCCCACTGGTGCGCACGTCGGCACCGAAGTTCAGCCGCAGGAGCGAGTTGGCCGTGACCGACTTGCCCGAACCGCTCTCGCCGACGATGGCCACGGTCTCGCCCGGGGACACGTCGAAGGACACCCCCTTCACCGCATGGACGTCGCCGTCCGCGGTGCCGAAGGTGACGCGCAGGTCGCGCACGGACAACAGCGTCACTTCACCCTCACTCGAGGGTCGAGATAGCCGTACAGGATGTCCACGACGGTGTTGGCCACCACGATGAAGACGGCCGACACCATGGTGGTCGCCACCAGGATCGGTAGATCGGAGTTGATCACGGCGGCCAAGGTCAGCTTGCCGAGACCCGGCAGGTTGAAGATGCTCTCGGTCACGAGCGCACCACCCAGCAGGAAGGCGAAGTCGAGACCGGCGATGGTCACGATGGGCACGAGCGCCGCGCGCAGAACGTAGGTGACGATCAAACGTCGTCGCGGTAGACCCTTGGCGATACCGAGTCGCACGAACTCCTCGTTCATCACCTCGAGTATCCCGTTACGGGTCATGCGCACGTACGTCGCCGCCGAGATGATCGCCAGCACGAACCACGGCAACAGCAAGGACATGAACCATTCGACGGGGTTTTCGGTGAGACCGGTGTAGCGCGGGAACGGGAGTAAGCCCGTCCAGATCACGAAGACCATGATGAAGATCAAACCAAGGAAGAACGTCGGGAGGCTCACACCGATCACGCTGAACGCGGTGGCCACCCGGTCCTGCCATCGGCCCCGTTTGAGCGCGGCGAGGGTGCCCAAACCGACCCCGATGACCATCCACAGGACGAAGGCCCCCAGGGCGATGGACGCCGTCACGGGCAGGGTGGATGCGATCAGCGTGGTGACGCACTCGTGACGGTCGTAGGAATATCCGAGAGACGGCGCCGAGCAGTGAATCGAGGAGCCCTCCTCGCCGTACGTACGGCCGGCGAAGATGCCCTTCATGTACGCGCCGTACTGCTCGACCAACGGCCTGTCGTAGCCAAGACGCTCGCGGTTGGACTCGATCACCTCGGGACGGCAGTTCTTGCCGCAGGTGAGAGCCGCCGGGTCCGACGGGAGCGCGGAGAAGATGACGAAAGTGAAGGCGCTGACGATCAGCAACAGAACGATCGCGAAGAAGGAACGACGAAGAACGAAAAAGATCATCTCATGACGCCCGCGACGCGCTGGTGGGTGGTCGCACCGCGCGACCACCCACCTGGCGAGTCATTTCCCGATGTCAGCCGGCCAGGCCGAGGTCACCGAGGTTGTACCAACCGAACGGGAGCCACTGGTAGGCACCACGCACGTTCGAGCCCACGATGTTCTGCGCCTTGGACGCCGATCCGGGGATCGACCACACCTGATCGATCACGTACTGGTTCAGTTCCTTCCACAGCTTGGCTTGCGCCGCACGGTCGGTCTCCATCTTGGCTTCTTCCGCCTTGGTCTGGAACTCGGCGAAGGCCGGATCCTCCTCGTTGTTGTGGTAGTTGAACCCGCCCCCCTTTCCGAACAGTTCGGGCAATACGGTCGAGGCATTGGCCCAGTCCGCGGCCCATCCGGCGGACATCAGGTCACCCTGATCACCGTTGATGGTGGCGTAGTACTTGGATTGCTCTATCGGATTGTCGTTGATCTTGATGCCGGCGGCACCAAGCGTGTCGATCCAGATCGCCATGTACTTCTTCCAGGTGTCCGTGTCGGGATGGTCGAAGCGCAGGCCGTCCTCGGTGGCCTTGGCGTACACCTCGGGGCACTTCTCCTTCGCTTCGTTCATCTTGGCGATGGCGGCCTTCGTGTTCGGGGTGCCATCGCCTTTCGTCCCGTCGAGCAACTTCGCCGGTGCATAGTCGGTCGTCAACAACGGTGCGACAAAGCTCTGGGCGAACTCACCGGTGAAGGGTCCGCCCGCCGCGGTGCGCAGAGCCTCGCGGTCGAGGGCCAACCAGATCGCCTGACGCACCTCGAGGCACGAGACGGTCTTGATGTTGAGCATCGTGTAGGTCACGAATCCGTCGAAACCGTCGGTGCGACGGTCCTTCAGCGACTCGTCGCCGAACACGGTCTGGAGGTTCACGGGCAGGATGCCGCCGTACACGATGGCGTTCTTGTCATCACCCGAATCGGCGAGCATGCGCTCGTCGATGACGGTCTCATCGAGACCGAACTGCCAGACGATCTTGTCGACCTTGGGCGCACGCACCTCGTCGGACTCGGCGTTCCAGTTCTCGTTGCGCACGAGTACCAACTCCTTGCCCTCCTCGTAGGTCTCCACCTTGAAGGGACCGTTCGAGAACGGCTTGAGACCGTACTGATCGGCGGTGTCCTGGGCCTCGGGAACCGGGGCGAACGCCAACAAACTGACGGTGAAGTTGAAGTCGGCGACCGGAACCTTCAGATTGAAGGTGATCGTCTTGCCATCGCAGCTAACGGCCTCGTCGAAGAGAGCCTGCTCTTCCTCGGTGGCCAACCACGGGCCCGGGTAGGCACTATCGGTGTCGTAGTCGCCCGCGGGAATGTCGAGGTAGCTGACGGCGTACTGCGGGCCGTCGAACGCGGTGACTTCGGACCCGAAGGTGCGCGACACACCGTACGCGACGTCGGCGCAGGTCACTTCCGATCCGTCTTCCCACGTGATGCCGTCACGAAGGGTGAACGACCAGGTGGTGAGATCATCGGATGCGGTGCCGAGGTCGGTGGCCATGTCGGCCACCAGTGAGGTGCCGTCCTTGCCGGCCACCGGCTTGTACGAGGTCAACGTGCGGGCGAACGTGGAACCCCACGCGCCCAGCTCGGCGCCGGTGTACACGCGCTGCGGGTCCAGGGTAGACGCACCCTCCGCGCTCGTGAGCACGTACAAGGTGCCACCGTCCTTGACTCCGTCCAAGGTGGCCGACAGACCACCGGACTCCTCGCCGCTTTGTACTCCGTCACCGGAGCCGCCGCAGGCGCCCGCCACGAGACCCACCAGGGCCACGATGGCGAGAACTTTGCTTCGCACTTTCATTGTCCCTACCCTTTCGCCAACGAATGTCGGACGTTGACGCCTCGTACGCTACAACGATGTTGTATCGCCCCGATCAGGAACCCTCGTCAGAGCTGTTGACGGTCGCTTCGGGGGTCGAAGGCATCGCGCAGACCGTCCCCGAGCAGGTTGAACGCCAGAACCAGGACCATCAGGGTCACCCCGGGGATGAAGAGGTAGGTCGGGGCGGCTCGGTAATAACGAACCGAGTCCCCGAGCATGATCCCCCACGACGCGGCCGGGGCCAGCAGGCCGACCCCGAGAAACGACAGGGTGGCCTCGAGGGCCACGTATCCGGGCAGGCTCAACGACACGAAGACGATGATCTGCGGCCACAGGTTGGGGAGCAACTGCTTGAAGACCAGATGGCCGGTGCCGGCACCGAACGAACGAGCGGCCTCCACGAACTCGCGTTCCCGCAGCGACAGGACCTGTCCCCGCACGAGACGCGCCATGTACACCCATCCGAACAAGGTGAGCACCGCCATGATGTACGTGATCCTCGCGGTGTTACCGGCCGGCACCCCCCACGACTCGAGCCGTTGGGTCATCGGGTTGGCCAGCGCGATGATCAACAACAACGACGGGAAGGCCAGGGTCACGTCTCCGAGACGTCCGATCAATGCGTCGACGAATCCCCGCCGCAGGCCGGCCACGATGCCCAGGGTCACTCCCACCACGGTGGTGAGCAGTGTGCCGATCGCGCCCACGAGCAACGAGATGCGCGCTCCGTACATGAGGCGTCCGAGGATGTCACGACCGGTTCCCGGCTCGACGCCGAACGGGTGATCCCACGAGATACCGCCCAATTGGCCAGCCGGTAATCCGAAGTCGTTGATGGCCTCGCGATCGAGGGCATAGGGATCGATGTTGAGGATTCGCACCAGCACCGGAGCGAAGACCGCCACGAAGACGTAGAACGAGACGACCCAGAAGGCCGCCTTGGCCGCACGGTTCTGCTTCACCCGGGCCAGGCCCATTCGGAACGGGGACAAGCCCTCCGAAGAAAGGGCACCGACAGACGGGACGGGGGGTTCCGGAGCGTTGGCCGAATCGGACATCGGCTAGAGCATATGTCGGACGTCGCGAGGCCCGACGAACGTCACACCGTGGGATACTGCACGATCCGCGCGAACTCGTCGGCGTCGAGGCTCGCACCCCCGACCAGGGCACCGTCGATGTCGGGCTGGGCCATCAATTCGGCCACGTTGCCGGCCTTCACCGATCCGCCATATTGCACCCGCACGGCGTTGGCCGCGTCCCCACCCCAGGCTTCGGTGACGGTCCGACGAATGTGAGCGCACACCTCCTGGGCGTCGGCGGCCGTGGCGGTGAGACCCGTGCCGATGGCCCAGATGGGTTCGTAGGCCACCACGATGTCCCCGAACTGGGTGTCGAGACGGCCCTCCAGCGAAGCGAGCAGCTGCGCGCGCACGATCTCGAGAGCCTGTCCGCTCTCGCGTTGTTCGCGAGTCTCCCCCACGCACACGATGGGTGTCATCTTGTGTTTGACGACCGTGGCCACCTTGGCCGCCACGAAGGCGTCGGTCTCGCCGAAGATCTGTCGTCGTTCGCTGTGACCGCAGATCACGTACCGGACGTTCAACTTGGCCAGGAACGCCGGTGACACCTCCCCGGTGAACGCACCTGAATCGTCGGAGTGACAGTTCTGTGCCCCGAGGAAGAACGGAAGCCGATCACTCTCGATGGTGGTCTGCACGGTTCGGATGTCGGTGAACGGCGGATGCAGGGAAACGTCGACCCGTTCGACATCGTCCTTGGTGACGAGATAACCCAACTTCTGAACCAACTGGATGGCGTCATAGTGATTGAGGTTCATCTTCCAGTTGCCACTGATCAGGGGGCGACGACTAGACACGGGCATTGGGGGCCTCTCTCAACGCTTTCAGGCCCGGAAGGTCCCCGAGCTCCAACAACTCCAACGACGCACCACCACCGGTGGACACGTGGTCGACCTCGTCCTCGAGCCCGAACTGCGCCAACGCGGCGGCCGAGTCGCCGCCACCGACGACCGTGAAGGCTTTGGTGTCGGCCATGGCCTGGGCCACCGTTCGGGTGCCCTTGGCGAAACGTTCGTCCTCGAACATGCCCATCGGGCCGTTCCAGAAGACGGTGCGGGCCTCCATGATGATGTCGCTGAACGCCGCCGCCGACCCGGGGCCGATGTCGAAGCCCTTGGCGCCCGGAGGCAGACGTCGTCCATAGGTCGAGTAGTTGCCATCGGCGTCCAGACCGACGATGTCCTCGGGAAGGTGGATGTCCTTGCCCCGCTGTAGCAAACGCTTGCACGTGTCCACCTGATCGGATTCAAACAGGGAATCGCCGATGGGGTGGCCTTGCGCCGCCAGGAACGTGAAACACATGGCCCCACCGATCACGAGCGCATCAACCGACTCGAGCAGGGCCTCGACTACCCCCAACTTGTCGGAGATCTTGGATCCACCCAACACCGCGACGAAAGGATGTCGCGGGTTCTTGCGCAGATTGGACAACACGTCCACCTCGCGCTCGAGGAGCCGCCCCATGGCGGAGGGAAGGGTTCGAGGCGGACCCACGATCGAGGCATGAGCCCGATGGGCCGCCCCGAACGCATCGTCGACGTAGATGTCGACCCCCTCCACGAGACGGGCGACGAAGTCAGGGTCGTTGCCCTCCTCGCCGGCATCGAAACGCAGGTTCTCCAACAGTTCCACGCCGGGGGCGAGGGTCTCCAACAGATCGCGAACCGGAGCCAAGGAGTACTTCTCTTCCGGCTTGCCCTTGGGACGGCCCAAGTGGCTGGCGCACACGACAGTCGCCCCACGTTCTGTCAACCACTCGATCGTCGGCAACGCCGCACGAACCCGGAAGTCGTCGGTGATACGTCGACCGCCGTCCGCGGTCGTCTCCATCGGAACGTTGAAGTCCGTACGAACAAGCACCCGCTTGCCGGCGACGTCGCCCAAATCCTCGAGCGTGGGAATACCATCGATCATCGGTTCAGCGACGCTTGGCGGGAACCTTGGATCCGGCGTACAACGTGGTGTCCACGAGCCGGTTGCTGTAACCCCACTCGTTGTCGTACCACGCCAGCACCTTGACCATCTTGCCCATGCTCGCGGTCAGACCCGCGTCGAAAACACTGCTGTGCGGGTCACCGACGATGTCACTCGAAACGATGGGGTCCTCGGTGTAGGCCAAGATCCCCTTCAACGGTCCCGAGGCCGCCTTCTTGAACGCGGCATTGATCTGCTCGACGGAGGCCGATTTCTCGAGATTCGCCGTGAAGTCGACGATGGAGCCCGTCGGGATCGGAACCCGCAACGAGGTTCCGTCAAGTTTGCCCCTCATGCTGGCCAGAACGAGGCTCGTCGCCCGGGCTGCTCCGGTGCTGGTGGGGACGATGTTGATGGCCGCACCTCGGGCCCGCCGTAGATCTTTGTGCGGACCGTCCACGAGCATCTGATCGCCGGTGTACGCGTGAACGGTCTGCATCAAGCCTTGCTCGACGCCGAATTCGTCGTCGAGAACCTTCACCAACGGAACGAAGCAATTGGTGGTGCAGCTGGCATTGGAGATCACCTTGTGATTCTTGAAATCGAAATCCTTGTGGTTGACCCCGTACACGAAGGTGGCGTCGGCGTTGTCGCACGGTGCCGACACGATCACCAGGGGAGCACCACCCTCGAGGTGATAGGCGGCTGTATCGCGCTTGGTGAAGATGCCGGTGCTCTCGATCACCACGTCGACACCGAGCTCTCCCCATGGGAGCGCCTTGGGATCCCGTTCGCTCAACACGCGAAGAACCTGGCCGTCGACACTGATGCCGTTCTTGACGGCCTTCACGGTGCCGGCCATCTTCCCCAAGACCGAGTCGTACTTCAGCAGATGCACCATCGTGTCGAGAGAGCCGAGGTCGTTGACCGCCACGATCTCGATCTTCGCTGCACGCTGGCGAACCGCTCGAAAGAAGTTTCGCCCGATTCGTCCGAAGCCGTTGATTCCGACGCGAACGGTCCGAGAGGGGCTCATGATCATCCTTTCCATGGTCGCCATCGGCAGGCGACGCCTCTCAAAACTAGTCGCAAAAGACCCACCGAACCGTTTCTCGCAGGTCGTGATGCCCTCGGCAACATGACCGTGACTCAGCGATCGATGTCCCGATGCCCCACACGAACCGGCTGGCCCGAGGTTCTCATCCGCTCGGCGACCTCGTTGGCGATGACCACTGATCGATGTCGTCCGCCGGTACACCCGACGGCGATCGTCAGATAGCTCTTACCCTCGGCCGCGTACAACGGGACGATCGTCCCCAGCAGATCCACGAGTTTGGTCACGAAGACCTCGGCCTCGGCTTGTCCGAGAACGAAGTCCCGCACCGACCCGTCGAGGCCCGACTGCGGACGCAACTTCTCGTCCCAATGAGGATTGGGCAGGAAGCGGGCGTCGAGAACGATGTCGGCGTCGAGCGGAAGTCCGTGCTTGAAGCCGAAGGACTCGACGGTGATCTGGAGGTGTTCGCGCACGTCATCGAACAGACCGAGCAACTTCGTTTTGAGCTGATTCGTGTTCAACTCGGTCGTGTCGATCACGAGGTCGCAATCGACCTTCATAGGCTCCAACAGGTCCCGCTCCATCTCGATCGACTCCACGAGACCGTCGGCCTCGCTCGACAAAGGATGACGGCGACGCGACGCCTCGTAACGTTTCACCAACTCGCGGGTGGATGCGTCCAGGTACACCACGCGGACCCGATGCCCCTCGACGCGCATACGGGCGACCTTGGGCATCAGTTCGAGATGTTGACGACCCGCGACGAGGGCGAGACGCTCGATGCCCGATCCAGGAGCACTGGCCAACTCGACGATGGTGTCCACGAGAGAAGTCGGCAGGTTGTCGACCACGTACCAGCCGAGATCCTCCAAAACGGCGGCGGTGGCCGAACGTCCGGCCCCCGAAAGCCCGGTGATCACGAGAACGTCGGCCATGAGCAGAAACTAGCGAGCAGCAGCGACGAGATGCCGTATGGGATCGAGATCGAAACCGCCCAGCCCGTCGGGACGAAGACTCCGGATCAGCCAGTCGGCTCCCGACGCCCGCCAGATCTCGTCGTCGGACGACGCGTCGCGCGGGGTCAACAGAACACTGATCTCCAAGGCGGGCCGTGTCTCGTGGGCCTCCAACAGTTCCTTTCGGGTCCGCCAACGTTCGTAGGGAGCAAAACCACTCCAACCATCGGCCCAACGCGCCGCCAAGGGAATCGTGACGTTCGGCCCATCTCCCCCGACCCAAATCCTGATGTCGACGCCATGACGACGGTTCTGATCGTCGACGACCTCGCGAAGCGTCGCCAGACGACGACCGAACTCGGACATGCGTTGGGCCAGCGATCGCTGATCGTCGAAAAGGCGATCGTCGTGGACGAAGCCACCCGCCCCAACTCCCAACACGAATCGACGATCCGCGAGGCGCGCCACCGTGGCGGCGCTACGAGCCAGAATCTGGGGATGTCGAAACGAGAGTGGCGACACCAAGACACCCAGGTCCACGCCGAGTGCCGGTGTAGCGCCAGCCATGGCTCCCAAAAGGCTCCACGTCTCCCAGGCCGAATCGTCGGGCGAACCGACGAACGGGATCATGTGATCCCACAGAAAGACTCCATCGACTCCGAGCTCGGCCGCCTCGCGGGCGACCGACACGAAGCGCGCCGGCTCCACATCATGGGTCTGGAACTGCACTCCGACCTTCGTCAATTCGGCGACCTCTCAGACCCTCACCGTACGTAGATACAACAAGCGCGGGATCGTGGACGCCGCCTCGTACTCGGCGGCTCGAGCCAAAAAACCGGCCGGGGGTGCCGGCTCGCTGATGCGATGCAAGAGCAGTCCGTTGGCGATCAGAGCGTTCAGGTAGCGGCTGAGGGGCCGGTGGATGAACGGAATGAAAATGTCTTTTTCCACCTCCTCGATCGACTCCTCCTCCACGAGGTAGGGGCCGATCCTCCAGTACTGCTCCGGTGGTTCGAGAACTCGATCGTCGATCCAGCCACTACCGGGCGTCTGGAGCAAGGGATGATTGAGGAAGAGACAGAACCTTCCGCCTCGACGCAGCACCCGAGCCACCTCGGTGATGGCCCGGTCGACCTCCCTGATGTGCTCGAAGACCAGACATGCGACCACCACATCGAATGTCTCGTCGCCGAAGGGTAAGCCGTCGGCTCCGGCTCGGGCCACGTGGATCCCTCCCGCGCGACTCGACGCGATTTGGATCTGATTCCACGTCGGATCGATGCCAACGACCAACTCGGTACCGATCCGCTTGGCCAGACGCGCCACTTGTCCTTCGCCGCACCCGATGTCCAACAGCCGGGTCGCACCGGCCATCTCCTCGGCTGCGAGGGGCAGGATCTGCTCTTCGTACTCCGCGTCGACTCCATCGGTGAAAGAATCGATCCACCACTTCGCATTGGCCTCCCAGAGATCCTCGGGAGCGCCTGAGCCATCGGACACGAGGTGAGGCTAGGTGCTCGCTAACCTTCCCGCGTGCGCAACATACGATTCTCGGTGTGGCCGTCACCCCAACGGGACTGGTCGGAGGTGCGCACCCTGGCCACGGAAGCCGACGCCGGCCCGTGGCACGGCATCTGGTACGCCGATCACTTCATGCCCAACACCGAGGACGGCACCACCGTCGCAGGCCAGGTGAACGAGTGTTGGTCCATGATCGCGGCCATCGCCGCCATCACGACGCGACTCCGCATCGGCTCGCTCGTCTCACCGACGACTTTTCGTCATCCGGCGATCCTCGCCAACAGTGCGGCGTCGATCGATCAGATCTCGGCGGGCCGACTGATCCTCGGCATCGGCGCCGGTTGGCAGGTGAACGAGCACCGAGCGTACGGGGTCGACATGCTCGAACCCGCCGAGCGTGTCGACCGATTCGAGGAGGCCATCGGCATCATCGCACGTCTTCTGAACACGCAGCGCACGACGGTGCACGGTCGTCATTTTCACCTCGACGATGCCCCGTGCGAACCCAAACCCGTTCAAACCCCACTTCCGATCCTGGTCGGAACGGGCGGCCCGCGCATGACCGCCATCACCGCTCGCCACGCTCACGAATGGAACACCTGGGGGACACCGGAGACGGCGTCCGAGCGCATCGCGGTTCTGCACCACGCCTGCGAGAGGATCGGTCGTGATCCCCGAACGATTCGTTGTTCGGTACAGGCAATGTTCTTCGTCGTCGATGATCCGGGCAAGGCCGAGCGGTTGGCCCGCACCGCGCCCGTCGATCGGGCGGTCATCGGCAGCCTCGACCGGATCGGCGAGCGAATCGAGGGCTACATCGACGCCGGATTCGACGAGGTGATCATTCCCGATTTCACGCTCGGGTCGACACCCGAAGCTCGCCGCGAGATGTACCAGCGTTTCGCCGAGAATGTGCTACCTCGGTTCGCGTGATTCCGGTCCCCTGGTCCGACGTCACGAACCAGGGTTGAATTTCGCGTGTATCGCGCGGGCGACGGCCTCGGGCAACCACGAAAGCGCCGAGAGTTCCTCCAGCGAGGCCCTTTTCACCGCGTTGACCCCACCGAACGTCTTGATCAACTTCTGCTTGCGAGCCTCACCCAGACCGTCGATGCCGTCGAGAGCGCTGGCGACCATACGTTTCGCCCGCACTTCACGATGGAAGGTGTTCGCGAATCGGTGCGCCTCGTCCCGGATGCGTTGCAGCATGAACAAAGCTTCGCTTCCCCGGGGCACGTCCACGGGCTCCGGTCGACCGGGGACGAACACCTCCTCGAATCGTTTCGCCAACGAGGCAACCGGGATCTCTGACTCGAGACCGAGGGACCGAACCACACGCTCCGCCACCGCCAATTGGCCTTTGCCGCCGTCGACCAAGAGCAACTGCGGCGGATACGCGAACTTGCGCGGCCGTCGACGAGCCTCGTCGGACTCGACGACCAGTGCCTCGTCCCGCTCGTCCAGATACGCCTTCAATCGACGGGTGAGCACCTCTTCCATCGCCGCGAAGTCATCGTTTCCCGGCACCTCTTTCACGCGGAATCGCCGATACTCGCGTTTGGCGGGAAGCCCGTCCTCCAGTACCACCATCGACCCGACGTAATCAGTTCCTTGCAAATGGGCCATGTCGTAGCATTCGATGCGCAGAGGCGCCTCGGGCAGACCCAACAAATCCTGCAACTCGCTCAGGGCGCGACTTCGGCTGTTGTGATCGCTCGATCTCCTCAGACGATGCCGGTGAAAATCCTCTCGGGCGTTCCGGTCGACCATTTCCAACAGGTCCCGCTTGTCGCCGCGGGCGGGCACCCGTATCTCGACACGACTGCCACGTTCGGTCGACAGCCAATCCTCCAGCGTTACCGCCGACGCTGGCCGAACCGCGACCAGGATCATCTTCGGAACACCCAGCGGAGGATCCTCGCCGTACAGACCCTCCACAATGCGGTCCATCAACCCCTCGTTTCCGAGTTGCTCGACCTTGTCCATGATGAAGCCCTTGCGGCCGACCACTCGCCCCTTGCGCACGAAGAAGACCTGAACCGCGGCCTCCAACTCGTCTTGCGCGACGCCGATCACGTCGATGTCCTCGGACCGCTCCCCGACGATCTGCTGCTTCTCGATCGCTTTGGCCACCGCGGACAACCGATCCCGCAACCGGGCCGCTCGCTCGAACTCCAGGGCCTTGGACGCCGCGTCCATGTCCGTCTGCAGACGCCGGACGATCTCATCGGTGTCGCCGTCCAGGAAGGCACACAACTCTTCGACCATCGACGCGTAGCGATCGGCGTCCACCTCTGCGACGCACGGACCGCTGCATTTCTCGATGTGGAACAGCAGGCACGGGCGACCAAGTCGCTGGTGCTGACCGAATTTCCCGGCGCTGCACGTTCGTACCGGAAACGTGCGCAGGAGAAGGTCGAGGGTCTCGCGGATCGCGTAGGCGTGTGGGTACGGTCCGAAATAACGAATGCCCCGCTTCTTCGCCCCCCTCATGACGACTGCTCGGGGCCATTGCTCGTCCATCGTCACAGCGAGGAACGGGTAACTCTTGTCGTCACGCAGACGAACGTTGAACCGCGGCCGGTGTTGTTTGATGAGCGAATACTCGAGGATCAGGGCCTCGACCTCGTTGCGAACCGACACCCACTCCACGGCGGTCGCCGTCGCCACCATCTGAGCGGTCCTCGGATGCAAGTGCGCCGGATCCTGGAAATAGTTGCTCAGTCGTTGACGAAGATTCGATGCCTTTCCGACGTAGATCACTCGCCCCAACTCGTCCTTGAATTGGTACGAACCCGGTTGCTCGGGGATCGATCCGGGGTCGGGACGCGCCACCACGACGTTCAGCCCTTGGACAAAAGCGGGGCCAGGAATCGACCCGTGTGGCTGAACGTCGAGCGCGCGACCTCCTCGGGTGGCCCCTCGGCGATGATGGAGCCGCCCCCGCTACCGCCCTCGGGCCCGAGATCGAGCAGCCAGTCGGCGGTCTTGATCACATCGAGGTTGTGCTCGATGACGAGCACGGTGTTGCCTTGATCGACCAGTCGCGAGAGCACCGTGAGCAAACGCCCCACGTCCTCGAAGTGCAGACCCGTGGTCGGTTCATCCAACAGATAAATCGTGTGTCCGGTACTGCGCTTGGCCAACTCGGTCGCCAATTTCACTCGTTGCGCCTCTCCTCCGGACAGCGTGGGCGCCGGCTGTCCGAGGCGCACGTAGCCGAGGCCGACGTCGACCAACGTCTGCATGTGACGAGCGATGGCCGGCTGGTTGGCGAAGAAATCCACCGCCTCGGAAATCGGCATGTCGAGGACCTCGGAGATGTTCTTGCCCTTGAATTGAATGTCGAGGGTGTCGCGGTTGTAACGGGCGCCCTTGCACACCTCGCAGGGGACGTACACATCGGGGAGAAAGTGCATCTCGATCTTGATGGTGCCGTCACCCGAACACGCCTCGCATCGGCCCCCCTGGACGTTGAAAGAGAAGCGTCCGGGCATGTATCCACGAACCTTGGCCTCAGCGGTGGTGGCGAACAACTTGCGAATGTTGTCGAACACACCGGTGTACGTCGCCGGGTTCGAACGAGGGGTCCGACCGATCGGCGACTGATCCATGTCGATGACCTTGTCGAGGAACTGGGTGCCGTTGACTCGCTTGTGCCGACCGGCAGGATCCTTGGAGTTGTAGATCTGTTGCATCAGAACCGGAAGCAGGATGTCGCGAACCAGGGTGCTTTTGCCGCTTCCCGATACTCCGGTCACCGCCACGAAGCAGCCCAAAGGGATGCGTGCCGTCACGTCCCTCAGGTTGTGTTCCCGCGCTCCCACGATCTCCAGCCACTCCTTGCCCGGAGAACGGCGTTTTTCGGGAACCGAGATCGATTTCTTACCCGAGAGGTATTGACCCGTGACCGACTCCTTCACCTTCCCGATGCCCTTCACGGGCCCGCTGTACACGACCTCACCACCGTGTTCGCCCGCCCCCGGACCGATGTCGACGATCCAGTCACTTTCCTTGATGGTCTCCTCGTCGTGCTCGACGATCAAGACCGTGTTCCCCAGATCACGTAATCGAATAAGGGTGTCGATCAGTCGGCGATTGTCGCGCTGGTGCAAGCCGATCGACGGTTCATCGAGCACGTACAGCGTGCCCACCAAGCCCGACCCGATCTGGCTGGCCAACCGAATTCGTTGCGCCTCACCACCGGCCAACGTGCCGGCCGATCGCGCCAGGGTCAGATAGTCGAGGCCCACGTCCAGCAGAAAACCGAGGCGTGCGTTGATCTCCTTCACCACCCGCTCGGCGATCAAGCGATCGCGATCCGACAGCTGGAGACCGACGAGGAAGGCCGCCGACTCGGCGATCGACATCTCGCACACTTCAGAGATGTTCTTGTCATCGATCGTCACCGCCAGGGTGCTGGGCTTCAAACGCATCCCCCCACAGGCGAGACATGGTACGAGTCGCATGTAGCCCTCGTATTGCTCGCGGCTCCAGTCGCTTTCGGCGCCCTCGTGACGACGTTTGATCCAGGGGATCACTCCTTCGAACGTGGTGTTGAACTGTCGTGCCCGCCCGTAGCGGTTCTTGAATTTCACGGTGATGTTGCCCGGCAAACCGTTCAGCACGATCTTCTGCGATTTGGCCGGGAGTTTTCCCCACGGCTTGTTCATGTCGATTCCATGATCCGTCGCGACGGACTCCAGGATGCGTTGGAAGAAACCGGTGGTGGCGCTTCGCCACGGCGCGATGGCCCCTTGGCTGAGCGCGAGATCCGGATCGGGGATGACCAACTCGGGATCCACCTCGAACGTGGTCCCCAACCCGTCGCACGTCTCGCAGGCGCCGAACGGTGAATTGAAGGAGAAGTTGCGCGGCGCTGGTTCCTCGAAGGAGAGCCCGCACACCGGACACGCCAGGTGCTGGCTGAAGGTCAAACTCTCGGTCTCGGCCCCCTTGTCGCCGACGATCTCGACGGTGGCCACCCCCTCGGCCAGACGCAGGGCCGTCTCGAGGCTGTCGGTCAGGCGCCGGTCGATGCCGTCTTTGCGTACCAAACGATCCACGACCACGTCGATCGAGTGTTGCTCGTAACGCGCCAATTTCGTGTCACGCTTCAGGAATTCGACGATGTCGACCACCTCACCGTCGACACGGGCGCGTACGAAGCCCTGACCGGCCAGGTCGTTGAGCAGGGTCTCGTATTCGCCTTTGCGAGCCCGAACCACCGGGGCCAGTACCTGGAACCGGGTTCCCTCGGCCAACCCGAGCACCCGATCGACGATCTGCTGCGGCGTCTGGCGGGCCAATCGCGTGCCATCGGCGGGGCAATGTTGCTGCCCGATTCGCGCATAGAGCAGGCGCAAATAGTCGTACACCTCGGTGATGGTCCCCACCGTCGAGCGAGGGTTGCGACTGCCGGACTTCTGGTCGATCGAAATGGCCGGTGAGAGGCCCTCGATCACGTCGACGTCCGGCTTGTCCATCTGACCCAGGAATTGACGTGCATAGGCACTCAGCGACTCCACGTAGCGGCGCTGTCCTTCGGCATAAATGGTGTCGAAGGCGAGGGACGATTTTCCGCTTCCCGAGAGACCGGTGAAGACGATCATCTTGTCCCGAGGAAGATCCACGTTGATGTTCTTCAGATTGTGCTCACGGGCACCACGAACAGTCAGACGATCGGACATCACTCGAGGCTACTCAGAGGGTCTTCGTCACTCTCAACCGGCATCACGCATCTCTCGGCGTAAGTCGTTGATTTCGTCACGTAGCCGGGCCGCGTACTCGAACTTGAGTTCGGCGGCCGCCTCGTGCATCTCCTCCTCGAGCGTCTGAACCAATCGCGCCAACTCTTGCTGCGGCAACGTGCGTAATTCGCGTTGAACTCTGTCACGTTCCCTCTGTCGCCGGCGGTCCTTTCCGGGCACCGGGGCGGTGTTGTCGCCATCGGGGCGAAGCATCGACAAGATGTCGCCGACCGCCTTGCGAATCGTCTGGGGATTGATGCCGTGTTCGGTGTTGTACGCCAACTGCAGCCCACGACGCCGATTGGTCTCGCTGATTGCTCGCTGCATGGAAGGCGTCACCTGATCGGCGTACATGATGACCTGTCCGTCGACGTTTCGGGCCGCGCGTCCGATCATCTGGATCAGGGACGTCTCACTTCGTAGGAAACCCTCCTTGTCGGCGTCGAGGATCGCCACCAAGCTGACCTCGGGCAGGTCGAGTCCCTCGCGAAGCAGGTTGATCCCCACCAAAACGTCGAACTCCCCGAGCCGGAGCGAACGAATGATCTCGATGCGCTGAATCGTGTCGATGTTGCTGTGCAGGTACCGAACCCGCATGCCCTGCTCGAGCAAGTACTCGGTGAGATCCTCGGCCATCTTCTTGGTCAGGGTGGTGACCAAGATGCGATCTCCCATGGTCACCCGATTCGTCACCTGTTCCATGAGATCGTCGATTTGACCTTTCGTGGGCTTGATGACGACTTCCGGGTCGACCAGACCCGTCGGCCGCACGATCTGCTCCACCACACGCTGAGATTCCCTCAATTCGTAGGGACTGGGTGTCGCCGACAAGAAAACACACTGATTGACTCTTTCGATGACCTCTTCGAAGCGCAACGGACGATTGTCGCGAGCGCTCGGAAGTCGGAAGCCGTGTTCCACCAGGATGTCCTTGCGACTGCGATCTCCGGCGAATTGTCCGTGCAACTGGGGCACCGCCACGTGACTCTCGTCGATGACCAACAAATAGTCCTTGGGAAAGTAGTCCAAGAGAGTGAAAGGTGGTTCGCCCGGAGAGCGACCGTCGATGTGCATCGAATAGTTCTCGATACCGTTGCAGTACCCGACTTCCTGCATCATCTCGAGATCGTGCTGGGTGCGCATCTGCAGACGCTGGGCCTCGAGCAACTTTCCTTCAGCCTTGAAGAGAGCGAGTCGCTCCTGGAGTTCGGCCTCGATACCGACCATCGCCCGACGCATTCTCTCCTCGCCGGTGACGTAGTGAGTGGCCGGAAAGACGATGGTGGCCGGTAAGTCCCGCAAAGTCTCACCGGTCAGGGGATCGATCATCGTCAAACGGTCGACCGTGTCGCCGAACAGTTCCACTCGGAGAACCGATTCCTCGTACGCCGGATGGATCTCGATCGTGTCACCACGAACACGAAAGTTTCCCCGACCGAGACTCATGTCGTTGCGGTCGTACTGCAGGTCCACCAAACGACGCAACACGCTGCGCATGTCGTAATCCACGCCGACGTGGAGTTCCAACAGCTGACCCCGATACTCGTCGGGATCGCCCATGCCGTAGATGCACGACACGGACGCGACGACGATGGTGTCCCGACGCGTCAGGAGGGCTGCCGTCGCCGAGTGGCGCAGACGGTCGATGTCGTCATTGATGGACGAGTCCTTCTCGATGAAGGTGTCGCTGGAGGCGATGTAGGCCTCGGGCTGGTAGTAGTCGTAGTAACTGACGAAGTACTCGACCCGGTTGTCGGGGAAGAACTCCTTCATCTCCTGAGCCAACTGCGCCGCCAAACTCTTGTTGGGGGCCAGGATCAGAGTTGGTCGTTGTGTCCGCTCGATCGTCCAGGCGATGGTGGCACTCTTGCCGGATCCGGTGATGCCGAGGAGGGTCTGATAGCGGAGTCCGGACTCGATCCCCTCGGCCAACTCCCCGATCGCCTTGGGTTGGTCGCCGGCAGGTGAATAATCGGCCACGACGCGAAACGGGATTCCGTCCCGGGATTCGCCGCCTTCGACCACCGACGAATTCTAGACCCTGAGGAGCCTCACCACGAACATGTGTTCTTCGATTTCAGGTCTGCGGTTTCGGCGCGACGGGCTCGTAGTCCTCCGGGAGTTGGGGCAGGGACGTCAGCCATTCCCACAGACGGTCGATCTGCGGTTCGAGGTCCTCGGGCGCACCGTTGTTGTCGACCACGAAGTCGGCCGTGGCCAAACGCTCGTCGCGCGAGGCTTGGCGCCCGATGCGGGCGCGAGCGTCGGCCTCATCGAACCCCCGATACTTCACCAGACGCTCGACCTGCGTCTCCACCGGCACGTCGACCACGATTCGTCCTTGCAAACCCTCACGCGGGTTTTCGGTGAGTAGCGGAATGTCGAGAATCACGACATTGGTCGTCGCACGTTGCTCGATCAAGCGTCGATTCATTTCACGCCCGACGGCCGGGTGGACGATCGCATTCAACGCTTTCAAAGCCTCGGGATCCGCGAAGACGATAGTGGCCAAGGCCTGGCGCTCGAGTGAGCCATCAGTCGCCAGCACCCCGGGGCCGAATCGTTCGGCCAGTTGGACCAACACCGGTGAGCCCGGCAACTGAACGTCGCGCGTGATGGCGTCAGCATCGAGGACGACGGCACCACGCGCGGCGAGTCTCGCCGACACCGTGGACTTACCCGAGCCGATACCGCCGGTGAGGCCCACCAAGATCATGGCGACACGCTAGGCCGAGGTGCGACCGGTACTCTGCCCCTGTGCCCGATCGTCGTCGCCGCCGGTCCCCGAACCACCCCGCTTTGCGCCCCATCCCGGTCCAAGATTCGACCGGCGAGATGTCGTGGCCCCTCGTGGAGCGGCGCCGAGCCGTTCGCACCGACGACCCGATGGCTCAGATCGACCAACTGGCCCGAGCCAACGAACTTTTGCTCGCTCTGCAGAAGATGGCAGTCACCTTGTCCTCCAGTCTCGACGTCGATGAAGTGATCCAACGCGGTGTCGAGCAGGCGCGACGAGTCGTCAAGGCCGACACGATCATCGTGGCCTTGTACGACCGCGCCAACGATCGGTGGAGTATCGCGGCCGGTCCCGATTCCGTGGTGGACGGCGCCTTCGTACCGGTCGACTCCCCCGTGTTGCGTTGTGTCGCAAGTGATCGCCCCCTCACCTTGACCGGCGATCAACTGTGGTCCGACGCCGATCACGGGGTGTACCACGTTCTTCGCGCGCGCGGCGACGTCCTGGGTCTCCTCGCCGGCGAGTGGTCGACCGGTCACCAACCCTTGGTTGCCGAGACCGAGGCGATCGTCGGGGTGGCCGACGCCCTAGCACTGGCTCTCGACAACGCTCGAATCTTCTCCCGCCTCGCCGACCGCGCGGCCCACGACGAGCGGTCCCGGGTGGCCCGTGAGTTGCACGATCGGGTGTCCGGCTCGCTCGCGGCCATCGGTTTCGAATTGGATGACATCGCCCGCGGGCTCGGTGAGCAGGATCGTGTCGCCATCGCCCGCGTGCGTGCACATCTGGGTGAGACCGTCACCGAGATACGCGAGTTGTTGGACGACCTGCGCACGGACGACGACGGCCGCTCCATCGATCGTGCGTCGATCGTGGCCCTCGTCGAACGCCTGATGGGCCGCTCGGGCATCACGGTCACCCTCGAGCACGACCTCACGTCGTCGGGAACCCTCGAAGCTCTCCGGACCGACGGCTCGGCCATCGAACTTCATCTGATGGTTCGCGAGGCTCTTCTGAATGCCGAGCGACACTCCGGAGCCCGCAACATTCTCGTCGAGGTCCGCGAGACGGAGAACACCGTCATCATCCGAGTGACCGACGACGGTCGTGGATTCGATCCCACGAGCGTTGGTCATGGTTTGTTCGGAATGCGCGAGCGTGCCGCGTGGATCGGCGCCGCCCTCGAGATCACGCCGGGTGTGCCCGGCACGGTGATCACCATCGCCTTGCCCGTCGAGACTCGGAGCGCGCCATGAGCGAACGCATCCTCCTGGTCGACGACCATCAGTTGCTTCGCGAGGCACTCCGACGAAATCTCGAGGCCGCCGGATTCGAGATCGTCGCCGAAGCCGGTGACGGCCCATCGGCCGTCGCTTTGGCACTCCAGCACCGACCCGATCTGATTCTGATGGACGTCTCGATGCCTGGTGGCGACGGAGTATCGGCCACTCGATCGATCATGCGCGCCGATGCTCGTCGACGCGTCCTGGTTTTGTCGATGCACACCGACAGTCGCACCATTCGGGAGGCGATCAATGCCGGAGCGGTCGGCTATGTCGACAAGTCATCGTCCATCGACGAGGTCGTCACATTGATGCGCCAGATTCTCGGGGGCGACGTCACGTTGTCGGCACCGGTGGCCGAGGCGATGTTGAAGGCTCTGGAGGTCACGCCCGATCACGAACTCTCTGACCGCGAGTTGGAGGTGCTACGAGTGGTGGCCGAGGGGTGCTCGACCCCTGAGGTTGCCGGGCGACTGTTCATCAGCCAGAAGACGGTGAAGAATCATCTCGCGTCCATCTACGCCAAACTGGACGCACGCGATCGAACTGAAGCCGTCATCAAGGCGATTCGCATGGGCGTCGTGCGCATCGACGACGCCGATTGATCAGGTGAGTCCGGCTCAGGCTTCCGGAGCGGCTGGGGCGCCGGTCTCGTCGCCCTCACCGTAATACTCGGCCCAGGTGGCTTCACGCGACGCGTCATCGGAACCCGCGGTCCAGTTGCCGTGCTCGTCCACCTCGAAGTGTTTGCGGTACTCCTCGGCCAACTCGCCACCCTCGGCGGCCTGCTTGATCGACAAGCTGATTCGTCGGCGAGCGCGGTCCAGATCGATGATCTTGACCCACAGTTCCTCGCCGGGCGCCACCACCTGCTCGGGCGTCTCGACGTGTTGCGTGCTCATCTCGCTGATGTGCACCAGTCCCTCGATGCCCTCGCCGACCTGAACGAACCCACCGAAAGGCACCAGCTTGGTGACGCGCCCGTAGACCAACTGACCCACCTCGTGGCCGGTGGCGAACACTTCCCACGGGTCCTTTTGAGTCTGCTTCCGCGACAGGCTGATTCGCTCGCGTTCGTAGTCGATGTCGAGCACCTTGACCGTCACGCGATCGCCGACCTTGACCTCCGAACTCGGGTTGTCCACGTGATTCCACGACAACTCGCTCACGTGAATCAGTCCATCCATGCCCCCGAGATCCACGAAGGCACCGAAAGCCACCACGCTGGACACGACCCCCTCGCGAACGTCGCCCACCTTGAGATTGGTGAGGAAACCGTCGCGGGCCTCCTTCTGGGTCTCCTCGAGGAACGCCCGACGCGAAAGCACGACGTTGTTGCGATTCTTGTCGAGCTCGATGATCTTGGCCTGTAACACCTTGCCCACGTAGGGCTGCAGGTCGCGCACGCGACGCAATTCGACCAAGGAGGCCGGAAGGAATCCGCGCAAGCCGATGTCGACGATGAGTCCGCCTTTGACGACCTCGATCACCAGACCTTCGACCATCTCGTTGGCTTCCTTCTTCTTCTCGATGTTGCCCCACGCGCGTTCGTACTGCGCACGCTTCTTGGAGAGGATCAGACGACCCTCCTTATCCTCCATCGTGAGGACCAGTACCTCGACCTCTTCGCCCAATCCGACGATCTCGCCCGGGTCGACATCGTTTCGGATGCTCAACTCGCGACTGGGGATGACGCCCTCGCTCTTGTATCCGATGTCGACGAGAACCTCGTCCTTGTCGATCTTGACCACGGTGCCGCGCACGACTTCACCGTCAGCGAGTTTGGTCATCGTGCCTTCGATGGCATCGGCGAACGTGCCCGCCAGGTCGTTCTCGGTGATCTTGCGGGGGGTGTAGTTACCGTCTTCGTCGACCGTTCCCATGGGAGCGAATTCGGACGAGGCGGGGGTCAAGGTGTCGGACAAGGGACTGATCGCTTTCGAAGGTGGATGAGACGCTCTGCGGACGAACCCGATGAGCCTGACAAAGTTACCAGCCCCCGCCAGCAATTCCCCCGGGGCCGGGGCCCGCTCAGACCCGCCTCGCGACGACCAAGTACTCCGGGCTGTCGAGCGAGGGTTCGCCGTCTCCGTAGGCGCCCGGTTCGACCGAGGAGATTCGGTCCACCACCAAGCCCTCGGCGGCCAGCAGCAGGCGCAGTTCGCGGGGGGTGTAGCAGCCCGTCCAGAGTCGAACGTCCTTGCCTTCCCCCGCGGTGTTTCGTACGACGGTGTTCTCCACTGACACTCCCGTGGCCGGATCGAAAATGGCCTCCTGGTGGTGTTTCACCACGAAAAACGCATTGAAAGCGGTCAGGGCCAGACGGCCCTGCGACCGCAAACAGGCCGCGATTCCGGCGATCACGTCGTGATCCTGCCGATCGTCGACGTGCATGCCGAAGGCACCTTGACACAAGCAGATCGCCGCATCGAAGGAACCGTGCAGATGCGTGGCCGAGGCCAGGTCTCGGGCGTCCCGACGTTCGAACAGCGCACCCTCGGGCGCGTCGGTTCGGGCCACCTCGATGAAGTCCTCGCTGATGTCGATTCCATGACAGTGGATCCCGCGACGCGCGAGTTCGCGTGAGTGACGACCGGGGCCACATCCGACATCGAGCACACGCATACCGGGGACGAGCCCGAGCGCCTCCACCACGTGATCGCACTCCTGCGTGGTGCCCATGGTGAACGAATAGCGCAGATAGGCCGCACCCATGTGACGCGCCAAAGCCTCGAACCAATGAGCGTCACCACTCTCGGGTGACGGGACCGGACTCATCCCTTTGCGTCGGCCCAGGACCGACCCCAGGCCGAGTTGACCGCCAGAGGAACCTTCAATTCGACCGCGTTCTGCATGATGTCGAGTACCAACTCTTGAACGCGGTCGACTTCGGCCTCGGGGGCCTCGACGATGACCTCGTCGTGAACCTGCAGGACCAAACGTGAGGCCAGGTCCTCCCGCTCGAGGGTCCGATCGATCCCGATGAGAGCGATCTTGAAGATGTCGGCGGCCAAACCCTGAATACCCGCATTCATCGCCTGTCGTTCACCCATTTGTCGGACTCGGAAGTTGGAACTCTCGAGCTCGGGAATTCGACGACGTCGTCCGAACATGGTGAGCGTGTAGCCCCGCTTCTTGGCCTCGGCAACCGTTCGATCCATGTACGCCTGAACGTTCGGAAAGGCGGCGAAATATGCCTCGAGAATGCCGGCCGCTTCTCCGGTCGCAATGCCCAGGCGTTGACCGAGACCGTAGGCCTCCATGCCGTACGCGAGCCCGTACGAGACCATCTTGGCTCGCGAGCGTTGTTCGTGCGTGACATCGTCCATGTCCACCCCGAACACCCGCGCCGCGGTGGCATTGTGAACGTCGCGCCCTTCACGAAACGCCGAGATCAATCCGGGGTCGTCGGCCAAATGCGCGATGCACCGCAATTCGATCTGGTTGTAGTCCGCGACCAGGAGGCGCCGGTCGGGATTCGGGACGAACGCAGTGCGAAACACCCGTCCTTCATCGGTGCGCACCGGGATGTTGTGCAGATTGGGACGATCGCTCGACAGTCGCCCGGTGCGCGCGACGGTCTGGTTGAACGATGCGTGTATGCGACCGTCGGGGGCCACCTCGACCAGGAGCCCTTCCCCGTACGTGCCACGCAATTTGTCGACCTCTCGGAATCGCAGGAGAGGGTCGATGAATTCGGGCCAGTCGTCGCGCAGCTTCTCGAGCGTGGCCGCATCGGTGGAGTACCCGGTCTTGGTCTTCTTCGGTGGCGTCAGTCCCTTCTCGTCGAAAAGGATGCGCCCGAGTTGGGACGGCGAGTTCGGGTTGAAGGCACTACCGGCAATGCGTTGCAGGGTTTCGCCCAACTCCCGGGTTTCGAGCGACAGGCGCTCGGCGATGACCGAAAGAGCCGTCCGGTCGACGGCGATACCGACGTGTTCCATGCGAGCCAAAACCCGCACCAGGGGGTTCTCGATGTCCTCGTGCAGAGAGGTGAGCGATTGGGACTCCAACGAGCGTCGTAAAGGCTCGACCAAGTGTGCGATCGCCAACGCGTTCCGGCCCGTCTGCGCCGCATCGGTCAGTGCGGTTCCGTCGAGATCGAGCTCTCCCCGGTCGGTCGCGTCGGGACCGAAATCGAAATTCGTGTACCGCGACAGCAGATCGGGGACCGTGTAATCGCTCTTGGCCGGGTCGATCAGATACGCGGCGATCGTGGAGTCGAGTCGGAGGTTCTTCATGTCGATGCCCCGTTCGAGCAGAGATCGCATGAGGTTCTTGGCATCGTGCCCCACGAAAATCGCCGATGACAACCACTCTCGGACGCCACGATCCTCGAGATCGCTCACGTCCAGCCACGCGACCTCTCCCTGGTCGACATCGAGGGTCACCGCCAAACCGATCAGCTCCGATCGCCCCGGCGGACCGCTCCATCGACCAGCGATCGCCACCTCCGATGCGGCGCGTAAACGTCGGAGTCGTTCGCCGATCGAGAGACCCACCACCCGAGCCGTCAGAACCTGTCGTCGAGTACTCGACGGCGTGGAATCCGCGGGAAGAGGATCGAAGGGGGTCGACCCATCCTTTCCGAGGAGGGCGAGAACCTCCTGTAGGCGCTGGCTCATCGTACGGAACTCGAGGGCCCGGAACAGTTCGTCCACCCGCGCCATGTCGGGCGAGACGTCGACCCGGGCGAGATCGACGTCGATGGGGGCATCGCGACGCAAAACCATGAGATCCAGGTTCTTGCGCACCCGCGTCTCGTTCTCACGCAACGCCGCCTGAAGTTTGGGCGTTTGCTCGCCGACGTTGGCGAAGACGCCATCGAGACTCTCGTATCGTGCGATCAACTTGGCCGCGGTCTTCTCGCCCACACCGGGAACTCCAGGCAGGTTGTCGCTCGGGTCTCCGCGAAGTGCCGCATACGCCGGATACTGGTCGGGGCGCACGCCGGTCTTTTCGAGGATGCCTGCCTCGTCGTACAGGGCGTAATCGGTGACGCCCCGCTTGTTGTACAGAACCCGCACCCCGGGATCGCGGATCAACTGATAACTGTCCCGATCACCCGTGACGATGATGACCCGAAAGCCACCCTCCACCGCTTGGTCGGCCACCGTGGCGATGATGTCGTCGGCCTCGAACCCGCTGCACTCGATGGACGTGATCCCCAACACCGAGAGAACCTCTTTGACGATGCCCAACTGTTGACGAAGGGTGTCGGGGGTCTCCTCGCGCTGCGCCTTGTACGACGGTTCGGCCCGGTGTCGGAATGTGGGCTCGGGCCGATCGAATGCCACGACCACGCCGTCGGGACGGCGATCCTTCAGCACGGTCAGCAACATCGACGTGAAACCGAACACCGCGTTGGTCACTTGTCCTGATGCGGTGACCATGTCCGACGGGATACCGAAAAAAGCACGGTAGGTGAGCGAGTTCCCGTCGAGGACGAGCAAGGTCCGATCTTCTTCGGTCATGTTGCGATCATCGCACGACGGCGTGACGCTCGGGGTGTTCGCCCCCGGGGATCACGTGGGGCGGAGTTCCCCGGACAAGATCCGCTCGGCAACCTCGCGCATCTTGGAACGCTCCTTCATGGCGGTGCGCTGGATGAACGAGAACGCGTCCTGCTCTTTCATTGCGAACTCGTCGATGAGCCGGCCCTTGGCCCGGTCGATCAACTTGCGGGCCTCCAACTGCTCCCCGAGAGCGTCGACGTGACCGGAGAGGGCTTGCAATTCGCGGAACCGGCCGATGGCCACCTCGATGGCCGGAATCAGGTCACTCTTTTGGAATGGCTTCACCAAGTACGCGAGCGCACCGGCATCTCGGGCCTGCTCGATGATCTCGCGCTGACTGAAGGCGGTCAGAACGAGGACACCGCAGATACGTTCGTCTCCGATCACTTTGGCCACTTCGAGACCATCCATGCCCGGCATTTTGACGTCGAGAATCGCCAGATCGGGACGCAGATCGCGCACGAGGTCGAGGGCCTGATCGCCGCGTCCGGTCTCCCCGATCACCGAATAGCCCTCCTCCTCGAGGGTTTCTTTCAAGTCGAGGCGGATGATGGCCTCGTCTTCGGCGATGACGACGCGAACGCTCACCGCATCATTCAACCACCAAACCTCGCTTCCGACGAAGGTAAACGCCTCACTCGACTGCGAGGCTCGACCCTCTCAGAGCCGCAGTTGCTCGAGTAGTTGGTCCTGGCGCGCCTCGAGTTCGGCAATCGCCTCGCGAACCGAATCCCGATGGCGTTGCATCGCGTCGGCATGGCGCCGAGCCTCGCGATACTCGAGATCGGCCCCCGGGGTCTCAGAGACCAGCGCCCGCAATCCCATGTCGTCGGCTTCCTCGCTGAGGTGGGCCACCTGCTCGTCGGCGATGGCCAATGACGCGCGCAAGGAGCGAAGCCTGCCTCCGATGTCACGAAGACGACGCTCGACGAGGCGACGACCCATCACCCCATTGTAGGGAACGAGTGGACGATCATCTCGACGTCTGCAACCTTGGCCCGACCCGACGAAACGGCATCGAGGAGTGCCCCGGGTGGGATTCGAACCCACACCGTACGGAGTTTGAAGCCGCTGCCTCTGCCGTTGGGCTACCGGGGCCTGAGCGACACGCTACCCGACTGCCCCATCGCTCCACCCGAACGACACCGAGGCCCGTCAGCCGACGCACCGTCGGCGGTCGAGGAGGGTCTACATTCTTCGGCGTGCTCGCGTTCACCTTTCCCGGCCAGGGATCCCAGCGCCCCGGCATGGGTCGACCATGGGTCGACCATGAATCGTGGGAGTTGGTCGCCGAGGCCAGCGAGGTGGCCGGCCGGGACGTGGCCCGTTTGCTCCTCGACGCCGACGCCAACGAGTTGAAGGACACCCGCAACGCGCAATTGACCACTTTCGTGTCCAGTCTCATGGTTCTCGATGCCGTCGAGCGACTCGGTGTCGAACCGAGTTTCTGCGCGGGCCACAGTCTGGGCGAGTACACGGCCCTCACGGCCACCGGAGCACTCGGCTTCGACGATGGTGTGCGTCTCGTTTGTGAGCGCGCCGATGCGATGCACGAGGCGGGCCAGACAAACCCGGGAACCATGTCGGCCATCCTCGGACTCGACGACGAACTCGTCGAAGTTGCGTGCCGTCGCGCCGACGCCGACGTGTGGGTCGCCAACTTCAACGCCCCCGGCCAGATCGTCATCGCCGGGTCACCCGACGGAGTCGCCAAGGCCGCCGCGATCGCCAAGGAGTTGGGGGCGAAAAAGGCGATGTCACTCCCGGTGTCCGGGGCGTTCCACACGCCGTTCATGACCCCCGCCCGCGATCGATTGCGACAGGCCATCGCGGCCGCCAGACCGCGCGACACCGACGTCCCGGTGATCTCGAACGTCGACGCCGTCGCCCACGATCACGGCGACGAGTGGGCGAGTCTGCTGTCGGCCCAATTGTGCAGTCCCGTTCGCTGGCGTCAATGTTTGGTGACCTTGTCGGAGTTGGGCGTGACCAGCTTCGCCGAACTCGGTCCCGGCGGAGTTCTCACCGGCATGGCCAAACGCACCATCGGGGGTGCTCGCACCATATCCATCGCCACCCCGGACGATCTCGACAAGTTCATCGAATGGGTCAACGCGTCGTCACCCACCACTGCGGCGGTCTTGGAGGGCGAGCATCTCTTCGCCGTCGAGCGCCTGGTCGTGAGCCCTGCCGCGGGCGTCTTCACTGCGCGCGTCGATCTGGTTCCCGGTGACCGCACCGAGATCGGAACGGTGATCGGCTCGGTGGGCAACGCGGCGGTTCGTTCGGCTTTCGCCGGCGTCCTTCAAGCTTTCATCGCCGTGGACGGAGAACGCGTCTCCCCGCGTCAGCCCATCGCTTGGCTGAGGACACACTGACGTGCCCGCCACCTCACCGGGAGCCCGTGGAGCCACCATCACCGGTTGGGGCAGTGCCCTACCCTCCAAGGTGGTGACGAACGCCGATCTCGCTCGCACGCTCGACACCTCCGACGAATGGATCAAAGAGCGCAGTGGAATCGCTGAGCGGCGCGTTGGTGGATCTACCGCCGAACTCAGCATCGAGAGCGCGCGTCGAGCCTTGGCCAAGTCGGGAGTCGATCCGAGCGAAATCGACGCCCTCGTGCTCTCGACCACCACCCCCGACCGCACCGTTCCGGCCACGTCGGCCCGCGTGCAGAACGCCCTCGCATTGACGTGCGGAGCCTTCGACGTCAACGCCGCCTGCTCGGGCTTCGTCTACGCACTCACGGTGGCCCACGGCCTGATAGCCATCGGGGCTCGCAAGGTGCTCGTCATCGGCACCGACACCTTGTCGCGGATCACCGACTGGACCGATCGAAACACCGCCGTGCTCTTCGCCGACGGCTCCGGTGCGGTGGTTCTCGAGGCCTGCGATGGTCCCGGGCAACTTCTGGCGTGGGATATCGATTCCGACGGCTCAGCCGAGGAGCTCCTGTATTCCGACATCGGCGGTCACATCCACATGGAAGGCAAGGAGGTCTTTCGCCGTGCTGTTCGCATCATGGTCGATTCGGCACAGAAGTCCCTGACTGCCGCCGGTGTTTCCGCCGAGAACATCTCTTTGGTCGTCCCTCATCAGGCGAACATTCGCATCATCGAGGCGGCGTGCGAGCGCCTCGGAATTCCCATGGAACGGGCCGCGACGGTGCTGCGCTACACGGGCAACACATCCTCGGCCTCCATTCCTCTCGCTCTCGTCGACGCCCTGGACGCGGGTCGTGTACACGCGGGAGATCTGGTGTTGCTGGTCGGCTTCGGCGCCGGAATGACCGCGGGTAGCGCCGTTCTGCGCTGGGGAGGAAGCACATGAGTCGCGTGGTTTTGATCACGGGAGGATCCACGGGCATCGGACTGGCCACCGCCCGCCGTTTCGCCCAGGCCGGCGATCGGGTCGCCGTCACCTACAACACGTCACCTCCGCCAGAAGGTTTGCTGGCGGTTCCGTGCGACGTCCGGTCGAGCGAGTCGGTCGATGCGGCGTTCGCCACCGTGGAGGAATCCCTGGGTCCCGTCGAGGTTGTGATCTCGAACGCCGGTGTCACGCGCGACGGCTTGTTGTTGAAGATGTCCGAGGAGTCTTTCTCCGACGTGCTCGAGGCCAACCTCACGGCGGCTTTTCGCGTGGCCAAACGGGCGTCGAGAGGGATGATCCGCGCGCGAAACGGACGCATCATCTTCGTGGGATCGGTGGTTGGTTTGATGGGATCGGCCGGTCAGGCCAACTACGCGGCATCGAAGGCGGGCCTCGTCGGTCTGGCCCGATCGTTGGCCCGCGAGTTCGCCAGCCGTGCGATCACGGTGAACGTCGTCGCCCCCGGACCAGTGGAGACCGAAATGACCGCTGCACTCGGTCCCGAGCGGCTGGCCGAATTGTCCGCGGCAGTGCCCATGGCGCGAATCGCTTCCGGTGACGAGATCGCCGCGGCCATCGCATTTTTGGCGTCACCGGAGGCGGGCTACATCACCGGGGCGGTGCTTCCGGTCGATGGCGGCCTGGGTATGGGACACTGACCTCGCGGTCGAGAAACTTCGTCGACCGTCCCCTCACCGCTTACAGTTGGTCTGCGCCGCGTGGCGCGGTCTGGAGGATCAGCCATGAATCAGGAACTTTTCGCTCGCTTCGTGAAGTGTGCCGTCGACGTGTTGAGTGTCGACGCCGACAAGGTGATCCCCACCGCGTCGTTCGGTGACGATTTGGAGGCCGACAGTCTCGACCTGGTGGAGTTGGTGATGGCCCTCGAAGAGGAGTTCGACGTGCAGGTGCCCGAGAAGGAGGTCGAGGGCATCAAGACCGTTGGTCAAGCCTTCGATCTCATCGTCGGAAAGCTCGGCTGATGCTCGGACGCCGTGTCGCCGTCACCGGGCTTGGCGTCGTCTCCTCATGCGGCGTCGGTAAAGACGCCTTCTGGTCCGGTCTTCACGGTCCCGGCGTGACCGGACGGCGCTGGGTCACGATCGACGATTGGGACCCGAGCCCGTTTTTCGAGAACCCCAAAGTTGCTCGTCGGGCCGATCGGGTCGAGCAATTCGCCGTGGCTGCCGCCACCGAAGCCTTGGCCCAGGCTGGCGATGTCGGCGTCGATCCGGCCCGATTCGGAGTGATACTCGGTACCGGCATCGGGGGCCTCGAGACGCTCGAGGAACAAGTGCAGATCCGCTTGGAGAAGGGCGAGCGACGGGTGTCGCCGTTCCTCGTGCCCATGATGATGGCCAACGCATCGGGAGCCGCCATCTCGATGAGATACGGACTTCGGGGCCCCAATGAGACCATCTGCACCGCCTGCGCCGCGGCCACGCACGCACTGGGGTACGCGTCCCGCCTGATCGCCATGGGCCGCTGTGACGCCATCATCAGTGGGGGTAGTGAGGCCGCCGCGACCCCGTCCTCCTTGGCCGGATTCAGCAACATGACCGCCTTGTCCTCGGTCGGCTGTAGTCGTCCCTTCGACAAGGAGCGCGATGGTTTCGTCATGGGCGAGGGCGCCGGAATCTTCGTTCTCGAGGAATGGGAGCACGCGATGGCGCGGGGCGTGCCGATTCTGGGTGAGATCCTCGGCTCGGCCAGCAACGCCGACGCCCATCACATCACCGCACCCTCACCTGACGGGTCAGGAGCCATCGCCTGCATGCGCATGGCTCTCGACGATGCCGGCCTTTCTCCCGCCGACGTCACCTACGTCAACGCCCATGGCACGTCCACACCCCGCAACGACGAGGCCGAGGCCATGGCAGTGCGAGCGGTGTTCGCCGAGAGTCGCCCAGCGGTCACCAGCATCAAGGGAGTCACGGGCCACGCGCTCGGAGCCGCCGGTGCACTGGAAGCTGCCTCCGTGCTGCTGTCGATTCGGCATCGATCCATTCCCCCCACCGCGGGCACCGTGCACATCGACGACGACATGGACATCGACGTGGTCATCGGAGCGGCCCGACCTTGGGCGCCGGCGCCGGCCATGTCGAACAACTTCGGATTCGGCGGCCACAACGGCAGCCTGATCATTGGTCCGGTCTGACTCTCAGGCGTCGACCAATACGAACATCAGGTCGCATTCGCACGCCACGTCCTCGCCCAGAAGAGCTCGCCCGGTCCCTTTACCGGCACGGGCCGAACGGCGACCCAGTTCGACCTCGACGGTCAACACGTCTCCGGGCACGACCTGACGTCTGAAACGCGCACCGTCGAGACCGCCGAAAAGCGGCAGTCGTCCGTTCGCCGATTCGTCGGCCAGCACGGCGATGGCTCCCACCTGCGCGATGGACTCGCACATCAACACGCCGGGCAAGGTGGGACGACCCGGAAAGTGACCCGCGAAAAACCACTCCTCACCGGTCAATCGCCAGACACCTCGCGCCGAGACACCTGGCTCGAGGTGGAGAATCTCGTCCACGAACAGGAACGGTGGTCGGTGCGCCAGCAGATCCTCGGGTCGCGGGAACGTCACGATTCGAGGGCCTTCAACAGACGGGCCGGGGTGTCTTTCGGACTGATCTTGTACCACGCCTGCTCGATACGCCCCGTCGGCCCGATCAAGAACGCCGAACGCACGATCCCCATGTACGTTCGACCGTAGAGACTCTTCTTTTGCCACACGCCGTACCTCTCGCTCACCACGTGTTCGGTGTCGCTCAGCAACGCGAACTTCACGTTGTGTTTGTCGGCGAACCTTTTCTGCTTCTCGACTCCGTCCGGACTCACCCCGATGATCACCGTCTCACCGATTTTGGTCGCCAGATCACGCAACAAACATGCCTGCTGTGTGCACCCCGGCGTGTCGGCCTTGGGGTAGAAGTACACGAAGACGCGGTGGCCTGCCCACGCCGACAGCGACACCTCGCTCCCGTTCTGATCGGACAGATCGAGGGCCGGGGCTCGATCTCCGGGGACCAACATGACCGTCACCCTAGGAGACCGGCATCGGGGGCCTACGGATGGACTCTGCGTGTTTTTTCCACCACTCAAAGTGACCTTGGGGTCGTAATGGTCCGAATGACCCAGCGAAAGGGATCACTCAGGGTGGTTTCATCGAATCGTGAACCTTGTTCGCAACGCCGTCAAAGGAGAGATCGTGAACGGTCGCCCGATTCGCCGCCCCTGTTAAGCGACGTCGTGTCGCCGTCCTGTCGAGCGACGTCGTGTCGCCGTCCTGTCGAGCGACGTCGTGTCGCCGTCCTGTCGAGCGACGTCGTGTCGCCGTCCTGTCGAGCGACGTCGTGTCGCCGTCCTG